>CAVDSY010000030.1:0-58633 GCA_963611815.1 bacterium | reverse complement strand
GTGACAGGGAGACATGTTAGGCCGCTACACCAATGGTCCGTAGCGCGGCACACTATAACACAAAAAAGCGCCTTGTCCAACGCTTTTTTGAACCGCGGCACAATCGCTTAGATACCAAGGAACTTCTTGAGATTGGCCTCGGCCATATAGCCGACGTTGCGCTTGGTTTCCTTGCCGTCCTCGAAGACGATGACGGTGGGGATGGAGAAGACGCCGTACTTCTCGCAGGGCGAAGGAACCTCGTCGACGTCAAGGGAAAGAATTTTGAGCTCGGGATGCTCATCTGCGACTTTCTCGATGAGGGGCTTGAGCATTTGGCAGGGGCCGCACCAGGTCGCGCTGAAATCGACGATCGCTTTGCCTGAGGCTGTCTCCTTAGCGAATTCTTCGGCGTTGTGGATGGCTTTTATCATGATTGTTCTCCTTATAGGTCAAATATTAAGTAAAAGATGCCGAAAATGATAGCGATATGCATCGGGTAATAGGCGTAGGTGAAGATGCGGAAAGCCTTTGAGTCTGGACCTCTTTTGCCATTGTAGAGAAGGAGGGGGATTATCGCGAGCAAGCACCAAGTCTGGCCGACCGTCCCAGGCGCGGTCGCGTGCATGGAGATCGCGTCTATCTGAATACTTGGGATATAGGAGATCCCCCAACCGATGAGGGTGATGAGGAAAAGCGAGCAGGCGGAAAGCATGTTTAGAAGCCCCTGGTAGGATCTGCTTTCCTGAAATGACTCAAGGGATTGTCCTGAGCCTTCGAGGTATTTTCTCGAGATGGCGTCGACGATGTTCTTGCCGTAATAGAAAAGGACGATTAGCGAAAGTCCGAAGATCGAATAGCCCGGAAGGAGGAAGGCTGGGAAGGAAGAAAGCCCGGCGATGTTCAGCGCGCAGACCTGGAAGGCGTAGGAGCCCGCGACGAGGAGGAAGGGGATGATCGCGAAGAGCTTTTTCTTCCCCTCCAGGCAGCTTAAGCAATAAAGCAGCAGCCCGCCCAAAAGGAGGTCGGTGAAGGCGTTGCTGGAGCCTTGGATGGCGGCGATGTTGAAGGCGTAGTAGAGGATGATTTGGACGATGCTCACCAAAGCCCACATCAAGGCGAGGCGCAGAAGGTATTTTTCTTTGTGATGGCTCTTCCTCATCCCCTCGGCGAGCATGAAAGCGAAAAGGGGGAAGGCGATTCTCCCGGCGGACCTGAAAACCAGCCCAACCACGTTCGCGCTCCCCAAATAGGAAAGCAGGAACAGGCCGATGTGATCCATGGTCATGAAAACCAAAGCAAGGGTTTTCAGGACGAATTCATTGAGGATTTGCGCTTTTTCTCGCCAAGTCTCGTTCATTTTTTAGGCCTTTTGGATAAGTATCAGGGCGATCGATTGCAGGTTGTTGAGGGCATGGGCGAGGTAGGAACCGCAAAGACCGAACTTGTCGTAAAGGAAGCAGAGCACGGCGCCTGAGACCATGTAATTCGGAAGCGAGATCAGTTCGATGATGATATTCTCCGTCCCAATGGCGTTGAAATCGAAATGGATGAAGGCGAAGACGATGATGCTTGCTAGGTAGCCCGCCCATTTGCCGAGCCTCGAGGCGAGGCCGAAGAGGCCGACGCGATAGGCGAGCTCCTCGGCGAAGGGGCCGATGAGCCCGATGATGAAGAAGCAGGCGACGGGCCCGTAAAGAACCATGTTGATGACGTTTTCCTGGTTGGCGTTCGTTTCGGGGAGGGTCATGCCGCAGGCTTTGACTATCGCCTCGATGAGCAGGTTGTAGGCGATGGAGAAGACCATCATGATCGCATAGCCGATGAAGCCTCCCACGTAAGCCTTCCAGTTTTTGAATGAAACCGGTACCTTCTTCCAGTCTTTCCAAAGGAGCAGGCCCATCGTGATTAAAAGCAGGGGGTAGGCGAAGGTATAGACCCAGAAAAGGCCCTCGCCGCTATAGAAATAAGCGGTTATGTCCTCCGGTTTGACGATGAGGCAGATGATAAGCTGAACGATGCTGGTCAGAAGAGAGAAGCCTACGAGGCCAAGGCCAATCAAACCCACTTCCTTGAGAGGGTGGATGTGAAGGAAATTCCTGAATGATTTGGCTTTCTTGTCGGGGTTCTTGGCCCCGCAGTCGGGGCAAGATTGGAGGGTGGGGTCGTATTTATGGCCGCACTGCTGGCAGGTGGCGCTGCCGAAGTAGATTTTCCGGCTGAATTGCTGCTGATCGCTCATAACGGGCAAACTATAGCACACGGCCAAAATAAAATGCGCCCGCGTTTTTTATAGTCATGCGCGCGCTTGCGCGGAAGCCCTTTCTACCTCATAATTTCCTTGTTATGACCACACTCCTGAAGCCCATTAGCCTTGTCGATGTGACCAATGTCCTCAAAATAACGGAAATCGCTCTGATCGTCTTACTGATCTTCGTTCTGGCGGTGCTCGTCTTGGCTTTTTTGCGAGGCTTGCTCAGGGGCTGGAAATACGGCACTTACCGCCTTGTTTTCTTCGCCATAATGGTCACCGTCGTCCTGATGACGCTTGGGGCGCAAGCAAAAGCACTCGGGGGCATGGATCTCACTCGCTTCAATCTCCCCGCTTTGAACATGACCTTGACCGTCGACGGGACGGAGCACGCGATCTCCGTCACTTGGACCACCCTGCAGAGCTCGTTGGAGGATCTGATTGTCCAAATGGCCGAGGCCTTTGGCGCGAAAGCCAGCTACAGCGGCCTCCTTTCCTACGCCACAGTCATGGCGACTTCGCTCATCAAGCTTCTGCTCATCTTCGCTTGGGGCATTGTCCTTTCAACGCTCGGCCTGCTTCTCATCCTGTTGCTTTGGCACCTCATTTTCAAACGCTTCACGCCCAAGGAAAGGCGAAAGATCAAGAAACTCCGCATAGTCTCCGCTTTTGAAGACCTCCTAATCGGGGCGGCTTGCGTCGGCATGCTGCTCACCCCCTTCACGAGCATCGTTAACGCCATGAACGGTAATTTCAAGGTCAGCGAAGCCGAGGCTAAGCAAAACGAGACCGTCTCGATGATCACCGACGTCCTCGGCGTCTACAATCAGAGCGCTTTTGCTAAGACTTTCTTCTCCTGGAATTCGATGGACGGCTCGACCACCTTCGATCAGCAGCTCATCTCCTTTTTGACCCAATCGGAAGCGGGCAAGCTCAAAAGCGATCTCGTCTCCGAGGTCGGGACTTTGGCTTCCGTTTCCTCCAAAGTCATCAACGCGGGGCTGCTAAATGCGAAGGGCAGCGAGGGCATCCGCTGGTACTTTCTTCTTTCTTCTTCGTCGATCCCAGAACTGATTTACGAGCTTTCAAACACCACCCTCATCCAGGTCGCTCTGCCTTTCGCCGTCTCCTTGGCCACCAATCTCGACGCGGTGAAAGACGTCCTCGGCGAAGAGACCTGTTCCTATCTTTCCTCAACCGATCTGGATTGGAAAGAGGTCCTCGAATCGATGAGCCGGATCTATCAAAACATCCTCGACGCGGGCGTCATCGATTGCGTGGTTGACGTGGAGGAAGGGTCTTCCACTCCCTCCTTTGACTGGACTCAGCTCAAATACGTTTTCTCCGGGAAGGATTCCTCTGGCAATGAGCGGGACGCCAGAAAGGCGATGCATGACCTGGCTGGGGAAATCAAAGACTCCAAGCTTTTCTCCCACCTGATGGCCGGATTGCTCAGCACGCTGGGCGAAAAAGAGATGAAGAAAGAAGACAGGGGGGACATCTCTCTCGTCGATTTCTTGCCCCTGCTAGAGAATGGGGACATCGATTATAAGGCCCTCGTCGACATGGATTACGCGAGGGAATTCAACCTCATCTACGACACCGTTTATTCGATAAACGAGGCCGCCCCGATCCTCGTTGACGACGTTCTCGATTTCGTGCAGAACCCTCCCGCCGAAGAGGAACAGGGGGAAAAGTATCGCGACATGCTCGCCGAGGCTTCGAGGCACGCGAAGGAGTTCGTCGAGCTCATCGTGGGGGAGAGAGACTCCTCCGGGGAGCCCAAAGACGATTCCAAGCTCTGCCTTCTCGACTCCGCCTTCATCGGCAACGGCTTGCCTTCTTTGGTGACTTTCATGGAGAAATCCGGCGGCAAGGTACTCGATATGGAACTGAGCTTCGCAGGGACCAAGAAGAAGCTCGTCGAACTCAAAGACTACAAGAGAGAATTCGGGGCCGCTCTCGACGTGGCCGCCGATTTCGCCTCAAGCGATGAAGGCTATGCTTTCCTGAAAGAGGGCAAGGGCTTGGTTTACGATCCTGACGGAAACCTCATCTCCATCGAGCCTTCGCTCATCAAAGCCGTTCAGGGTTCCATGGACAAAGCCGATGACTCCCTGCTCATGAAAGAGGCTTTGCCCCAGGTCGCGGAGCATTATTTCGAGACGAGCCTCAAAGGCTCCCTCGCCGAATACGGCATCGAGAAAGTCGACTTCCGCTGCGCCAACCTCGGGCACGAGCTTTCGAACCTTCTGGATCTGGTCGTCTATTCCGGCGATCTCGTTTTGGCACTCTCGCGCATCGGCGATGCCTCAAGCTACCTCGCGACCAGCCTAATCATCGAAGAATCCGACAGCCTTCTGCGCATCCTCGACATCTTCGCTTCCTCGGCGATCCTCAATCCGGTGATCGACGGGGAGAGCAACGTGAACTTCGCCTCTTTGCTCAACCGTGTCTTCTCCTCGGCGGGGCTCGAGGACTTCGAAATCGATAGCGACACCTTCTCTGGCCTCGTCCTCGCCAGCGAATACGACGAGAATGGCAAACTGATCAAAGGGCATGAGAACGCGGCGATCCTGAAAGTGATCGTCGACCTGGCCAAATCGCTCCCCCTCTCCGAGATCCTCTCCCTCGGCTCCGCCTCTAGCGCCGAGATGATGAAGACCCTTTCCAAAGTCGACGTCAGAGGGATGTTCGAGAACATCGCCAACTCCGAGGTCATGAAGAAAGCCGCCGGCAGCGCGATGGACAAATACATCGGCTCCGTCCTCGACCTCGGGGAAGGAAGCGATATCTCCTTCAAAAACGTCACTGATTGGAAAAGAGAAGGCGAGATAATCGGCAAGATAGTCGATCTCGCCACCAAAGGCATCGATATCAGCAATTTCGACATCGATAGCATCTCCCCGGAGACGGTGAAGACCCTTTTCTCGTCTTTGTCGCAAAGCGAGATCTTCATGAAAACCGACGAAGAGGGGAACAAGGCATATAAATTCCCGGAATTCTTCTCCTCGAAGATCCTTGGGATGCTGGACGACGAGACGCTTGCTTATTTCAAAGACAAAGGGGCGAGCCTGCCCGCGAGCCCGACCCTCGAGGAAAAGAAGGCGGGCTGCTCCACCTTCGTCGCCAATTGCGCCGAGCTCTCCGATCCCGCGGATTGGGACGGAGAAGAGGGCGAGATAGCCATCTTCGCCAAGATTCTCGGCGAGGCGCAGTCTCTCGGCGGATTCTCCTCCATTTCCTCCTTCTCGCACGACAGCCTCCCGACGCTTCGCGCCCTTCTTGATGATCTCTCCTCTTCCTCTTGCCTAGGCCAAGTCCTCATCGCGAACGCCCTCGGCAAGTCGCTTTCCTCCCTGTCCTCCTCTTCCCTTGACTTGTCTTTGGCTAGCCCCGACGTCTTCTTCGAGGACGAATACAAGGATGCCGCGAAAAGGAAAGCGGAGGCGAGCAAGCTCTGCGATGCGATGGACATCATCTTCGATCCTTACTATGGCTTCCTCGATTCCGAAGGCAATTTCGACGAGAGCAAGATGAGCCTGTCCTCCCTCTCCGTCGATTACTGCCTGAAGCCTTTGCTTGAGATCGTCTCCGATTCGGCGATCCTGAACACCCCGAAAGAGAGCTCCGGCGAGACTCTTTTAAAGAGCCTCTTCAAATCCATCCTCGTCAAATCAGGCCTCTATGGGGAGGGATTGAGCAAGGATAGCGAAATCTCTTCGTCACATTACCCTGGCGTCAGCATTTCAAGCATCGTCGACGGGGTCTCGGACATGGATGGCGAGATAACGGTTTTCTGCGACGCTTTGAAGCTTGTGCAGGATAGCGGATTGCTTGGCTCCGACGGCTCGCTCGCGCTTTCCTCGGTCGATTCTTCGTCGCTAGAAAAGGTCACTTCGCTCCTCAAGAAGATCAATTCGAGCGAGATGCTTTACCGCGCCTTGCCCCTGCAGCTAGAGAAATCCATCTCTTCGCTGAGCCTCCCAGATCCCTTCCAAGGCGACCTCGCCAGCTGCGACCCCTTCGTCATGAAAGGCGCGGCTTATCCGGAAGAGGAGATCGATTGCCTTGCTTCTCTCCTCTCTGTGGCGAATGAGTTCTCCTCCCTCGATTCAGCCTCGCTCAGCCAGCTCGCCAAGCTTGATCCGAGCAAGATCCTCTCGCCCCTTTACGCTTCGCGCGTCTTCAATTCGGCCTCCGAAACCAGCCCCGATGAGCTCACCTCCGCGCAGTCTTTCCTCTCTCATCTCTTAGCGCAGATGAAGCTGGGCGACCTCATCTATTCCTCTTCCTCCCCCAAGGACGTTTCTCTTTCTTTGTCGAGCGCGGAAGAGAAATACGATTACCTCGTTTCCTCGACTTTGGGCAAAGGGCAAGCCGGGGACTATTCCAAATACGCCCTTTCCTCCCAAAGCGAAAAAGGCAACGCTTTCTATGAGACCATCGGCCAAGGCGAAGGGGGCCTAGCCAGTTTCTTGAACAACCTCCGCGCGGACTCATTGGCCCCCATGCTAGAAGGAGGGGACATCGATTTCGCCTCGCTCTCCGGCGCCACCTTGTCCTCTTTGCTCAAAGACCTCTGCAAATGCAAACTCTTAAGCGACGTTCCCGTCAACGCGCTCGCCAAATACCTTTCCGGCAGCGAGCTCTCGATAAACGGCATCGATCTGAGCCTCACCAATTTCTATTACCCTTACTACTATTCTCCCTCGGGCTCAAAACTAGCGATCCCCGATTTCTCCTCGACTTACGATAGCAACGAAATCGACCTGCTTGTCGATCTCCTCGACCTTATGGACCTCACCAAAGACGGTTTCTCTTCAGGCAACGTGGAGGATCTTGATCCCTACTTGCTTCGTCAGACTCTCCTCGAGCTCAGCGATTCCTTGCTCTTCCATCGCACGGGCGCCAATTCAAGCAGCCCAAACTATGGCCTTGGCTGGTCTTCTGGTGATTATTTGCCCGGGGCAGCGGGGGCGAGCGTGAAAAGCGACCTCACCGTCTTCGAGCAGATGATGTATTACGTCTACGACACTTCGGGTCTCGCTGAGCGGGCCTTTGACGAATTCCATGATTTCGCTTATTGGAAGAAGGCCGGGTTCGATAAGAAGCTCGGCGCCGAGCTGAAGGTCCATGAGAAGATAAAGGGGCTTTCCTCTTGGGCGAAGGAAATCGAAGCGCTCACCACCGACGACGCGGGGAGCGAGGGCCTCATCAAAGTGGCTCAGGACTCCGGCTTGCTCACCAGCGGAGGCAAATCAGTCGACATGAGCAGCGACGTCCTCAAGACCCTTGACCCGAACGAAGCCATGAAACTCATGCGGACCTTGGGCAGAAGCGAGGTCTGCGCAGACGCCCTCTCGACCACGATCTCCTCCCTTCTCACAACTGGCGAGGAAGGCAGCTCCTCAAGCGGCCTTGGCGTCGGTAATTTCTCCACCTATTCCTCAAGCGTTGGAATTTCTTCCTCCTTCTCTTCCGAAGAGGCTTTCTTGAAGCGAGGGTTCGCTTACGAGAAAGTGATTTTCACCTCCGCTTCCTACTCTTCCACCGATGAAGCCACCCTCAAGTGCGACCTCGACGGGGATGGCGTCTACGAATACGATCTGAGCAAATACGCCTCCTACGATTCCGCCTCCTCTTCCTGGATTTTCTCGACCTCGAAGATCGGCTGCGCCTTCAAAATCACCCTTCCTAGCGATGGCTCAATCACCTATTCCTTCGATTCCGCCGATTATTATTTGCCTTACGGAAGCCTTGAAGAAGGCGGGGCGAACGCCAAGCCGTTAAGCGACTTCCTCACCTCTGTCTACAAAGAAAGCGATGGGACTTACTATTCCTTCAAAGCCGACAGCTCATCGCTATTGGAGGCCTCGGAGAACATCCACCTCTATGGCATCGCTTCGATGATCATCGACTCCACTTTCTATTCCTCCTCTTGCTTCGATTCCTCTTTCCTCCCATGCGAGGCCTTGGGTGAAGGCGGCTTCTCGGCGCGTTCGCTCTCCCTTTATCAGCTCTTCAGCGTCTCGCCGAACAGTTCTCTATCCATTAAGATCCTCGACGCGATCGATGCGCCGAAACTCGAAGAGACTTATGGGGGTTCCGCGATTCCCCTTTCTGCGCGCCTCTCCTCGATCGAGGGCCGTTTGGATGGGGCCAGCGCCTACGCCGAAGGGGCCTTCTTGGAGAAATCCCTCGCTGGCATCTCGCTCAGCGAAGGCGTCCACGCGACCCTTGCGGCCTCTTTCTCCAGCACGCTGGACGATGCTAGCAAGACCTACGCTTACCGCAGTTCCATCCAAACTCTTTTGGAGGGGACGCATTACGATGATTTCCTTTCCTCAAGCGAGGTCGCTTACGCCTATCCGGAAGAGGGCGAAGGGAAGTCGGTCTTCGCCGATGAGCTCATCGCCTCCTCCCTCAACAAGCGCGTTTCCGAGCGCCTTTCCTACGCCAAGCTAAGCACGCACGCCCTGGGCGCTGTCTCCCTTGATTCCCCAACGGAGCCATCGAGGCTTCGCATCGCTTTCCTTTCAGACGACGATTGCCTTGCCTTGTCCTCTTTCGACGCCTATGGCTATGATCCTTCCTCCAAAACGTATTCGCGCGATGGCTTGGCTTCGCTCATCGACGGCGAGAGGAAAGCGCTCGCCTTCCAAAAGCTCGCCTCCAAAGGCGTCTCCGTCTCCTCGCCTTCCATCCCCACAAGCCAAGGCGATTTCCGCAACGCTTATCTCTTGACTGCCGAGGAGAAGGCCTCTTTCTCATCTCTCTGCGCGAAGCTTGACGCCCTTTCCGGCAAGGTAAAGTCCTACATCAATCTCGCCTATGTCTCCGACGTTTATGATTTCTTCGTCTACAAAGGGACCCTGGCCAAAAATCTTTTCCTCGATTATTTCTTCCACGCGGAATTCAGCCCAATTGTCCCAACGCCTGGCACAATGGTTTCGACGACTGATTTCCCCTCTACCTACGGCAATTGTGTCCTCAACGGGCTAGAGACGGTTCCCTTCTCTTATGAGAACCTCGCCAAAGTGAGCATGAGCGAGTGATATGAGCTACATCGTCCTCAAGGAGGGGAGAGGTTTCTCCTCTCTCCTTTCATCGAATTTCGAAGCCGAGGCCATCCCTTTGGGCGATGCCTCTTCTTTCGAAGACGCCTATTCCTCTTTCAAAGCACGCCACCCCAAGGCCGACCATTACCCTTATGCCATGCGCGTCAATGGCGCAGAGAAAAGCAGCGACGACGGGGAGCCTGGAGGAAGCGCCGGGAAAGCGATGCTCGTGATGATGGAGGAGAGGGGAATAGAGGGCTGCCTATTGGTCGTAGCGCGCTATTTCGGCGGGACGAAACTAGGCGTAGGGCGCCTCAAAAGATGCTTCACCCAAGCCGCGAAAGAGGCTTTGGACAGCGCCTCTTACGGGGAACTGGCTCCTTTCCTTTGTTTGGGCTTGAGACTCAGCTATTCGCGCTACGAGGAAGTGAAGCGCCTTTCCAAAAAATATGCCTATGAGCTGAAAGATGAGCGATTTGGGATGGAAGTTGAGGCGAAGCTCCTCGTCGATGGTACAATCCCTTTCGACGCGAGCAGGCTCCTCCTCAAGAAGGAGGAAATAGCCTCCAGCGAGCATCTGATTCTAGTGAAGGAGAATGAAAGATGATCCAAGCAAACGAATACGCCGAGAGGAGGCAATGCTACCTCGATAAGGTGGAGGACGATTCCCTCACCATCCTCTTCTCCGGCGTCGCCAAAAAGAGCAGCTACGACGAGGAATACCCTTTTGAGGTCAACCGCAATTTCTATTATCTAACCGGCATCGACCAGGAAGACAGCATTTTGCTCCTGCTCAAAAGCGAGGGAGAGAGGAGGGAATACCTCTTCGTCTCGCCTTTCTCTGAGGCTAAGGAGAAGTGGTATGGCAAAAGGCTAACCACCCAGGAGGCCTATCTCGCCTCAGGGGTGAGGAACGTCCTCATCAATAGCGCCCTAGAAGCGCGCCTTGACATGATCTTGGGACGCAAGGAAGGCGCTTTCGGGCATATCAAGCACGTTTATGTCGACATGGAGAAGGAACAGAAACTCGCCGAGGGAATGGGGATAGAGGAAGAGATGGAGGTCCTCGACGACCGCTACGAAGTCTCTTCCTTCATCGATGCCTATCCTGTCCTCGTTAAGCAAAGGCTCGTCAAATCCGCCAACGAGATAGCCGAGCTGAAGGAGGCCATCGCCACTACGAGGCTTGGCATCCAAGCCGTCATGGCCAGCGCCCATCCTGGGGTCAACGAATATGAGCTCGCCTCGACTTTCCGCAAAATATGCGACGACGACGACGGCTACCAGGGCCTCGCCTTCAACACGATAATGGCGAGCGGGGTCAATGCGACCACCCTTCATTACCCCTTCCCCAAAGGGAGGGCGGAAAAAGGCAGCCTCGTCCTCATGGACCTTGGCTCGCGGAACCATTATTACTGCGCAGACGTGAGCCGCACCGTCCCCGTTTCAGGCTGCTTTACCCCAGAGCAAAGGATGATTTATGAAATCGTGCTCGGCTGCAACAAGGCCGTTGCTTCCTATGCCCGCCCTGGCATCAGCCTCGGGGAGCTCAATTCCTTCGCGCGGAATTACCTCGCCGCGGAATGCCTCAGCAAAGGGCTCATCGCGAAGAAGGATGACATCGACAAATACTATTATCACAGCGTCTCTCACCAGATCGGGCTCGACACCCATGACCCAGGCGGAAACAAGACCGATCCCTTGGAAGCGGGGAACGTCATTTCCGACGAGCCCGGCCTATATATAAAGGAAAAGGGGATCGGCATTCGCATCGAGGACGATTTGCTCATCACCAAGGACGGCGCCGAGGTCCTCACCAAAGAGATCATCAAGGAAATCGGCGACATTGAGCAGTTCTACAAGATTCGGTAAATCCCCAAAAATAAAGTCGATTTCTCTTGCTTAGGCGAGGCGAAAGCGCTTTCATATTCCATATGAAAAAGTACATCTTAGCCATCGACCAAGGCACGACTTCCACGCGCGCCATTCTCATCAACGACAAAGGGGAGAAAGTCTATCAGGCCCAGCGCCCCCTCGAATGCCTCTATCCAAAGCCGGGCTGGGTTGAGCAAGACCCCAACAAAATCTGGATCTCCGTTATCGACGTCATCAATGAGCTGATGGTTGTCTCTTCCTCCTCGATGGACGAGGTGGCCAGCATCGGCATCACCAATCAGCGCGAGACCACGGTCATCTGGGACAAGCATACCGGCAACGCGGTGGCCAACGCCATCGTCTGGCAGTCCAAACAGACTCAGCCTCTCTGCGAGGAGAGGATGTCCAAGATGGATTTCATCCACGAGAGGACCGGCCTCAGGATGAACCCTTATTTCAGCGCTTCGAAGATCCGCTATATCCTCGATGAGATCCCCGACGGGCAAGCCCGCGCCGAGAAAGGCGACCTCCTCTTCGGCACCATCGATTCCTGGCTCATCTACAAGCTGACGCAGGGGAAAACGCACGCCACCGACGTCTCCAATGCCTCCAGGACGATGCTTTTCAACATCTTCACGATGAAGTGGGACCCGGAATTGCTCGCTTTGTGGAACATCCCTGCCTGCATTTTGCCGGAAGTCAGAGACAACAGCGACGATTACGGCGAGGCCAGTTTCTTCCAAGGCGGAGTGCACATCACGGGCGTGGCTGGCGACCAGCAGGCCGCCCTCTTTGGGCAATGCTGCTACAGGGAAGGGGAAAGCAAGAACACCTATGGGACCGGCTGCTTCATGCTGATGAACATCGGCGAGAGGCCGATCCTCTCCAAATCCGGCTTATTGACCACCGTCGCCTGGAGGGAAGGGGGCAAAACCACCTACGCCCTCGAAGGTTCGATTTACATCGGCGGAGCCATCGTGCAGTGGCTTCGCGATCAGACCCGCTGGTTCGAGGACTCGAGCGACTCCGAGATGTACGCCGCTAAGCGCCCTGACACCGCTGGAGTTTATTTCGTCCCCGCTTTTGTGGGACTTGGTACGCCATGGTGGGATGACGACGCAAGAGGGGCCATCTTCGGGCTCACCCGCGGAGCCGACCGCCACAACATCACCAGGGCTGGGCTTTATTCGATCGCCTATCAGTCGAAGGACGTCATCGACGTGATGAAGAAAGAGGCTGGCCTTGAGCTCAAGGTCCTCCGCGTCGACGGGGGCGCGAGCGCCAACGCCATGCTGATGCAGTTCCAAAGCGACATCCTCCAAGCCGAGGTCCACGTTCCTAGCTGCGTCGAGACGACCGCCCTTGGGGCGGGCTACCTTGCAGGGTTGGGCATCGGCTTCTGGAAAGACAAGAAAGACATCGAGAGGAACCGCGCGCTCAGCAAGCGCTACGTCCCATCCATGGCCAAGGGCGAGGCTGAAAAACTCTATAAGGGCTGGCTCAAAGCCGTGAAAGCGACGAGGGAATTCAAGATTGATGAATAAGGGGCGCGATACCCCTTATTTTTATTCTCTTGGGTGATAAGATAAGCCGATGGAACAGGAAGAGAAGAAAAAGCGCTACTTTGCGATGCTTGATGCTTTGGGCGTCCCGGCATCGCTAGACAGGGAATTCCTTTACGCGTGCCAAGATTACTGCAAGGAAGGGGTGGAATCGCTTGTCAGCGTCTCGCCGGAGATCGCCAATCTCTCCATCAACCCCGCCCAGCTTGCCTTGTACATCGCCAACGAGCACGCCTTCTTCCTCAAAACGCACTCCTCCCAAAGCCAGGAGGAGATATTGAAAGACGAGGATTACATCTCCCTCATCGCCTCGATCGCGATGGACAAATATTTCACCAATGAGCACCTGAATTACAAAATGGGCGCTTTCACCAGCCGCTTCAACCCCTCCTCGTCGACTCTTGATCTATATCTCAATTTCATATTGGGCATGCTTTCGCATTATAAGCACGGCAACCCCTCGGAGACCCTCGTCGTCGATATCATGAACAAGGGCTTCCAGATGGCCAAATGCGTCTCGCTTCTCCTTGAGTCGGGCTTTGAGACCGAAGCTTTTTCCACCTGGCGCACGCTGCATGAGAACGAATGCATCCTCCAGGTCATCGCCAAATACGGCGAGAGCGTCATGAAAAGATACAACCGCCACCTGACCTATGCCCTCGCTTTCCGCGGCGGGATCGCTTCAAAGGAAGAGACCGACGCGATCTTCGTCGAGATTAAGGAAGGGATGCATGGCGTCGGGCTAAAGAGCAAAGACATGAAGCGCTACATCGAGTACGGCTGGCTGCTTGGGGTTCCTGAGGTAATGAAGATCCCCGATTTCAAATTCAATTTCCGCGACGGGGTCGAGAGGGTGGCCGGGCTTTCCAACTACTCGAAGATCTACGAGATGTCCAGCGAAATCGCCCACAGCTCCCCCTTGCTCATCTATTCCAAGAAGAACTACTTCTTCCTCGTCACCGTCCTCAATCTCTATGAGTCTTTCTTCCGCCTGGAGAAGATTTTCTCCAGCATCTACATGTCAAGCGTCGGCGAGGAGCAAAGGCAAGCATACGTCAGGATGAGAAAGCTCTACTCAGGGCAGTTGCTTGCTTGCTACGAACTGGCCAAAAAAGCCTTCGTGAGCTTAAGCGGAGACAAAGAAAAAAGCGCCAGCTGATGATGCGTCCTCCTTGCATTGAACTTGTTTTGTCCAATGTTTGGTGAATGCATCACTGAGGCGCTTTTTTTTGTTTTTACTTCAGACGTCGGCGTAGCAGCTGCCGCCGATGAATTCCCTCATGAGGGAATTGCTGGGAACCCATTCGTCATCCATGTCGACGAAGAACTTGAGCATCCTCATCAAGCGGTTGGCGTCTAGGTAATATGGGGAATTTGCGGGGATTTTCCTAAGGAGAGGCATAGCGTATTTCTTCATGACTGGGAGCTCATAGGCGAGCATCGAATTGTAAACATAGTCGCTTCCTTCTTGGGTGTCGTAGATCCAGCGGAACTCCCCTTTGCGGACGTTGGGCCACATCGAAAGAGTCTCTTCGGCGGAGGAGGAGCGGAAGCGGTGGTCCCTTACGATGCGGCGGATGAGGCGGAGGTCGGTGAGGGAGAGGGGGGTATGGTCGTCGAGATTGAGCTGGGCCTGCGGGGCGATGAAGATCTTGAACTTGTTGGCGTTTGCGATGTCCGGGGCAAGCTTCTCATTCAAAGCGTGGATGCCCTCGATGATGATCGGCTGATTCTTCTCGATCTGGATGGTGCGCCCGACTACCCTCTTGCCGATTTGGAAATCGAATTTGGGAAGGGTGACTTTCTCCCCGTTGATGAGATCGACCATGTTTTGGTTGAAAAGCTCGAGGTCGAGCGCCCCGATGGCTTCATAATCCGGCTTGCCTTCGTCGTTAAGGGGCATCTCGACGTCGCGAAGATAATAGTCATCGATGGAGATGCGGATGGGGCGGATGCCTCTGGAGAGGAGCTCGATTCTGAGGCGGTTGGCGAAAGTGGTCTTGCCAGAGGAAGAGGGCCCCGCGATGCAGATGAGCGAGATGTCGTCTATCCCGTCTTCAATCGTCTGGCCAAGCTCGCAGAGCATCCGGTTGTGCCTGGCTTCGCACATGTTGATGAAATCGATTGGTCCGTCGTGCCTTATCTGCTCGTTGATGGAGGCGACCTTGTTGCTGCCGACTGCCGTTTTCGACCAGGCGTAAGATTCGTTCAAGGCGCGGTTGAAGGTCGGGGCGTCTTTGAAGGGCGGGATGCGCCCTTGGCATTCGGCGCGCGGGTATTGGAGGAGGAAACCCGGGGTGTAGAGGCGGAGCTTGAAATCGTAGAGATACCCTGTGGAGGGGAGCATCTTGCCGTACATGTAGTTGAGATATTCGGCGCAGGCGTAGAGATGGACGGTGGTCTCGGGGCGATACTGGAGGATGTCTAGCTTATCCAGGAAGCCCCTTTCTTTGTAGATTCTCGCAGCCTCTTCGTTGCTCACGATGGTCCGGACGAGGGGCAAGTCGGCGTCGATGATGTCGTCTATTTCGTGGCGTACTTTGAGGAGCATCGCGGTGGAAGCGGTGTAGCCCGGGGTCAAGAGATGGATGGAGATGCAGCGCGAGACGTTATAGGCGAAGCGGATCTTGAGATCGGGGTAGCAGCGCGCAAAAGCCATGGCGACGACGTAGCGCAAGGTGGATTCGTAGATTTTGCAGGCGGCGGCGTCGGTGAGATCGAGGAAACGGACCTCGGCGTCGGAGGAGACAATGTAGGTCAGCTCCCTTATCGCCCCATTGACCTCTGCGGCTTTGTAATTTCTGTCTGGGTCTATTTTGCGTGCGATGGCGGAGAGCAGGACCTCTTTTTCGAAGACTTGTTCCTGATCGCCGATTTTTACCGTGAATGACATAGACCTTTTCCTCCCTGCATGGTTTTTTATCCTAGCTTGAAAGGGCTTTCATAGCAAGATGTAACATGCGCTTTTAGGCGATTTTGCTGCAAAATATGAGGCGGAAAGTGAAATGCTGAACTGAAGTGAAAAAGGAATCCTGGCCTAAGACTGTTGAAGGAAAGAAGCGTATTGATTACGATTTACCGATTTGCTCAATTGACGAACAATGTAAGCGCTTCTAGGATATGTATACTTTAGTTTTTTTCGGGGTGTGAGATGAAGGCCGTTGAACGATTCAATGCATTGTCTGGAGAGAAGCAGAACCTGATCATCCTTTCGGCGATCGGGGTCTTCGGCACCCTCGTTTGCCTTCCTCTTTGCCTGCTTCCCCAAGTGGGGATAGGAGGGGCCATCGGCTTCTTCGCCGGCTCCTTGCTTGAGCTTTTCTCCTATTGGACCATCTGCAAGGCCAGCGCGATACTTCTAGGGCACGCAACCTCGAAGCCCAGCGCCACCTTCTTCGTCATCGCCTGCTATTTTCTGCGTCTCATACTTATCGCTGGGGCGCTTGTCCTCGCTAGCTTCTGCACCTTCAGATGGAAGGTCCCTTATCTTTATGTTTGGACCCTCTTCGCCGCCTTGCTGCCTGTCTATCCAGTTTTGATCTACAACACCTTGCGCCAGACCAGCAAAAAGAAGGCGGAAGAGAAAAAATGAATCTGTCCCTTTCTTCCTCAAACAGTTCGCCATTGCAGCAGATGATTGAGAACTTCCAAAATCTGGAGTTCCGCCTTTCAGCGCCAGTCATCTCCTCGCTGTGCGTCATGGGAGTGGTGCTGATCCTCACGATAATCGTCGGGATCGAGGTCCGCGTCCAGGATCCTTTGAAGAAGCCGAAGGGCCTCTTGCTCATCGCCGAGTCTTTCGTTTGCTGGCTTCAGGATTGGACCCGCTCGATGATGGGCACCGAGCCAGGCGATTGGCCGGGCTATTTCCTTTGCCTCTTCGTCTATCTTTTCCTTTCCTTCATTTGGTCGGTCACGGGCTTCCCCTCGGTTATCGATTACCTTGTCTGCCCGCTTTGCCTCTCTATCGTCATGTTCATCCTCATCCAGGCGACCGCCATCCGCTACCAGAGGTGGCACTATTTCCATCGCTACATCGAGCCCGTCCCCTTTTGGCTCCCAATAAACCTCGTGACGATGTGGACCCCGATTATCTCGACTTCCCTGCGTATGTTCGGGAACTGCCTTTCCGGCTCGGTTTTGCTCGGCCTTCTCAATTGGACCTTGCGCCGCCTTTCGATGACCATCTTCTCTTTCCTCGGCAATGCCGGGCAAATCGTCTTGAGCCCCCTCGTCATCGCGGTGCTCAACCTTTATTTTGGCTTATTCTCAGGGTATGTTCAGACCCTGGTTTTCGCTTCTCTTAACGGCGTCTGGATCGGGGCGGAGATCCCCGACAGCGCCCCGATGGGCAACGAGGGCCAGGTCACGCGCTCCCTGCAGGATAAGGCCGCATAAAAATCCTATAGGAGGTATGTTATGGGACTTTTGCAATTGCTTCCGACCTTGATTCAGGAAGGGCAGGCTGGGCTTATCGCCATCGGCGCGGGGCTTGCCGTCTGCACTGGAACTTTCTCGGCCATCGGCGAAGGCATGATCGCCTGCCACGCCATCGACGCCATCAGCCGCAATCCGGCGGAATCCGATCGCTTCCAGAAGATCATGATCCTCGCCGTCGCTCTTGACGAATCCACTGGTATCTACGCCCTCATCACCGCGATGATCATCATCTTCGTTTTGGGTGCCTAAGATGAAGGACGAGAAAAAAGCGAAAAGGAGGCGCTTAGGCAAGCCTTATATATTGGCGATAGTCATCGCCTGTGTTTTCCTGCTCGCTTTGTTCATCGGCATCTTCCTCGGCACGACCTTGGAGAATTCCGGCGCTATCCCCGAATCGCCTTTCAAGACCTCGGAGTTCGTCGACAAGATATTCCCCAACGGCCTTTGGGATTTCGTGATCCAGCTCTGCGCCTTCGTCTTGCTCATCCTCATCGTTTTCTTCGTCGGGTATAAGCCGATGAAAAAAGCCATCAAAGCAAGAGGCGATGCAATCGAGAACGACCTCGCCACGGCTAAGGCCAAGCGCCTTGAAGCCGAAGCGGCCGCCTCCAATAAGGAAGCGACGATCGAAGAGGGCAAAAAAGAGGCCTCGCGCATCGTCGCCGAGGCCAAGCTTGAGGCCGAAGCCAAAGGCAAATCCATCGTGAACGAGGCCAAGGAACAGGCTGCCCTCGCCAGGAAAAGAGCTGATGAGGAGATTGCCCAAGCCAAGGAAAAATCCAGGCAGGACGCCAAGGAGGAGATCATCGACGTTTCGATGGCCGCCACCAGTCGCATCCTCGCCCGCGAGGTGAACGAAGAGGACAACGCACGCCTAGTCGCCGATTTCATTGACGAAGTAAGCGGAGGGGGGAAGTGATGGAAAGCTGTGCCTTGAACTACGCTTCCGCCCTCTACTCTTTGCTCAATGAGAAGGAGAGGCCGCTTTATCTTTCCGCGTTGGCGGAAATAAAGGGGGACCTCGAGAAAGAGAAAGAGTTTTTCGCCTTGCTTTGCTCTTACTCCGTCAAAGAAGAGGAAAAGGAAAAGATTCTTCAGAAAATCTATGGGGGCTACCCCCTGAAGCATCTTTTGCCTTTCCTTTATTTGCTTTGCAAAAAGCATAGGATAGTGCATTTTTGCGACGTTTTCGAAGCCTTCGCTTCCCTTTGCAACCAAGAGGACAACGTCAAAGAGGGAATCGCTTACAGCGCCTTGCCGCTTGGCAAGAAGCAGTTAAGCGACGTTGCTGACGCCCTCGCCAAGAGAGTCGGAGGCAAAGTCATCTTGAAGAACATCGTCGATCCCTCGCTTTTAGGCGGGGTGAAGGTAGCTTTGGAAGGCAAGGTCTACGACGGCTCGCTGCGGGGGAAGCTCGCCGAGCTTAAGAAAGAACTAAAAGGAGGAGAAGCCTCATGAAAATCGATACCAGCGAAATCGCGTCCCTCATCAAAGAACAAATCAAGGGATACGAAGGGAAATTGGAGACCAGCGACGTCGGCACGGTCATCTCGGTGGGAGATGGCATCGCGATGTGCTATGGCTTGGACGATGCGATGCTCGGGGAGCTTCTGCTTTTCCCTAACGACGTCTACGGCATGGTGATGAATTTGGACAGCGAAGACGTCGGCGCCGTTTTGCTCGGCAGCGACCGCGAGATAGAGGAAGGCGACACCGTGAAAAGGACCCACAAAGTCGTTGAGGTCCCCGTCGGCGATGCTTTGCTCGGGCGAGTGGTGAACGCGCTTGGCCAGCCTCTTGACGAGAAAGGCGCCATCAATTGCTCTTCTTCTCGTCCCATCGAAAGAATAGCCCCAGGCGTCATGACGAGGAAATCCGTCGATACCCCTCTGGAGACCGGCATCAAAGCCATCGACGCCATGATCCCGATCGGCAGGGGCCAGCGCGAGCTGATCATCGGCGACCGACAGACGGGCAAGACCGCGATCGCTTTGGATACCATCATCAACCAAAAAGGCAAAGGCGTTAAATGCGTCTACGTCGCCATCGGGCAGAAGAACTCCTCCGTCGCCTCCTTGGTGGAGCGCCTTAATGAGCTCCACTGCATGGATTACGTGACCGTCGTCAACGCCAGTGCCTCAGAATCCGCGCCTTTGCAGTACATCGCCCCCTTCGCCGGCATGGCCATCGCCGAGGAATGGATGGAGAAAGGCGAGGACGTCCTGATTGTTTTCGACGATCTTTCCAAGCACGCGGTGGCTTACCGCACGCTTTCCCTTCTTCTTAAGCGCAGCCCGGGCCGTGAGGCCTATCCCGGCGATATCTTCTATTTGCATTCCCGCCTTCTTGAGCGCGCCTGCCGCCTCAATGAGAATTATGGCGGAGGCTCGATAACCGCTTTGCCGATCGTCGAGACCCAGGCCGGGGACATCAGCGCTTACATCCCGACGAACATAATCTCCATCACTGACGGGCAGATCTTCCTTATGGTCGACCTCTTCAACGCCGGTCAGCGTCCTGCCATCGATTCCGGCTTGAGCGTCTCCCGCGTTGGCAGCTCCGCGCAGTTCAAGGCGATGAAGCAGGTCGCGAAGTCCCTGAAAATCGAGCTTGCCTCCTACCGCGAGATGCAAAGTTTCGCCCAGTTCGGCAGCGACCTCGACGCCTCGACGAAGAAAATTCTTTCCCACGGGGCGGTTTTGATGGAAACCCTCAAGCAAAAGCAATACAGTCCATACCCGCTTTGGAAGCAGGTCTGTGAGCTTTTCGCGGTCAAGAACAATTATCTCGATGCGCTTCCTTCCACTGAGGTCTCTTCCTTCCTCGGCGACATGGATGAATTCGTCTCGACAAGGCATAACGACATAATCGAGAAGATACAGACGAGCAAAAAGCTCGATGATGAGACAAGCGATGCGCTGAAGAAAGCCATCGAGGAGTTCATCTCTTTGAGGAAGTAAGATGGCTTTGGGTCTCAACAAGACAAAACGCAGAATCGCCTCGGTCCGTTCCACGCAGAAGATCACCAAGGCGATGGGCATGGTGGCAACCGTCAAGCTGAAACGCTTCAAAGACGCCCATTTTGCTGCGGAGGACTACTTTTCTTCGCTTGAAGAGGCGATGGGGAAGTGCTTCGCTTTCCTTGATGAGAAAAAAGCCAGCCGCTACCTTCAGGAAAACGAGAACGCCAAAGGCGACTTGCTCATTTTCCTTACCAGCGATTTAGGCCTTTGCGCGGCCTACAACTCGAATCTTTTCCGCTTCCTCGAAAAAATCGTCGATAAGGAACGCGACTCCATCATCGCGCTAGGGGCCAAAGGGCTTTCCCACCTTCTTCATGAAGGGGGATATGACCTTGTCGACCCGGAAACATACGGCCTCTCCCTTTGCTTCACCCCGCGCGAGATAGAAAAGGCAAGCAAGAAACTGCAGCAAGCCTTCCTCGAAGGAAAATACAAGAGGATCAGGGTCATCTACACCCATTACGTTAACTCCCTCTCCTTCGTACCGATGGAATACGACTTGCTGCCCATCTCCTTGTCATATAAGAAAAAAGAAGATGAGGAGTGGTGCCCGCCGTTGTTCGAGCCGAGCGCCGAAATCCAAAGCGAACTGCTGATGGGGCAATATCTATCCGGCGTCCTCTCCTGCCTTCTCAATGAGAGCCAGCTCTCGGAGCAGGCAAGCAGGAGGAACGCGATGGATTCCGCCAACGACAACGCGGACGAGCTGCTTGAGAAGCTCTCCGTCGAATACAACAAAGCCAGACAATCTTCAATCACCCAGGAAATCACGGAAGTGGTGGCTGGGGCGAATAACGCCAGATAGGAGGAAAAGCAGATGGAAAAAGCAAAGAAAGAGAACAGGATCGGCAAAGTGGTTCAAGCCCAAGGACCGGTCATCGACGTGAGTTTTGCGGGGATTTCCCTGCCGAAGATCCTCACTGCTTTGAAAGTTGAGATGGGCGAAGGCAAAGAGCTATTCGTCGAGGTCATGCAACATATCGGCGACGACGTCGTCAGGACCGTCGCCATGGGCGCGACAGACGGAGTGAAAAGGGGGATGAATGTCATTGACACCGGCGCCCCGATCTCCGTTCCCGTCGGGGAGAAGACTCTTGGCAGGATGTTCAACGTCCTCGGCGAGCCGATTGACGGCCTTGGCGATGATTTCTCTTCATGCAAGAGAATGCCGATACATCGGCAGGCTCCGAGCTTCGCCGAGCAAAGCGTCTCCCATGAGATCCTCGAGACCGGCATCAAGGTCATTGATTTGCTTTGCCCTTACGTCAAAGGGGGCAAAATAGGCCTTTTCGGCGGGGCGGGCGTCGGCAAGACGGTCCTCATCCAGGAACTTATCTTCAACATCGCCAAAGAGCATAACGGTACCTCGGTCTTCGCCGGGGTGGGAGAGCGTTCACGCGAAGGGAATGACCTTTATTATGAGATGAAGGAGTCGGGCGTCCTCAAGAACACCGCGCTTTGCTTCGGGCAGATGAATGAACCCCCCGGAGCGCGTATGAGGGTCGCCCTGAGCGGCCTCACCATGGCGGAGCATTTCCGCGACGAAGAGCATCAGGACGTTCTCCTTTTCATCGACAACATTTTCCGTTTCACCCAAGCCGGCAGCGAGGTCAGCGCCTTGCTGGGCCGCATGCCTAGCGCGGTCGGCTATCAGCCAACCCTCGCCACCGAAATGGGCCAGCTTCAGGAAAGGATCACCTCCACCAAAGACGGATCAATCACTTCGGTTCAGGCTGTTTACGTCCCCGCGGACGATTTCACCGACCCCGCCCCGGCGACGACTTTCTCTCACCTCGATGCGCGCACCCTGCTTGATCGAAACACTGCGGCTCTAGGGATCTTCCCGGCCGTCGATCCGCTTGAATCGACCTCGAATCTGCTCGACCCAAATTTCATCGGCGAGGAACATTACGAGGTCGCTAGAGGCGTCCAGAAATTGCTTCAACGCTACAAAGAGCTGCAGGATATCATCGCGATCCTCGGCATCGATGAGCTGAGTGAGGAAGACAAAGAGCTCGTCGCAAGGGCGAGAAGGGTCAGGAATTTCCTCTCTCAGCCGCTCCACGTTGCCTCTAGTTTCAATGGTTTCCCCGGCATTTACGTGCCTTTGAAGGAGACTGTGCGAAGCTTCAAGGAGATCCTTTCCGGCAAATACGATTCGCTTCCTGAGGCTGCCTTCCTTTATTGTGGCAGCATCGAAGAGGCCGTGAAGAAGGCCGAGGAGATGAAATGAGCCTCCTCCGCGTCCGTCTCCTTTCTCCTAATGGCGTCGTCTATGAAGGCGAGGCCGTCTCTTTGACTGTTCCTTCCCTCAAGGGACCGACTTATCTCTGCGCCGAGTCCACGTCCTTGCAGCTGAAGCTTGACGAGGCCGGCATCATCAGGCTAGACACAGGGAAAGGGAAGCTCTATTTCGCTTCTTTCTCCGGCTTTGCCAGCGTCAAAAGTGGCGTCTCCATCGTCTCCTGCCCATTGCTTGAGAAAGGCTCGAGCATCGACGCGGCAAGGGCGAACGAAAGCAAAAGAAGGGCTGAAGAAAGGCTTGAGAAAAAGCAGGAGGGCGTCGATTTGGCTAGAGCCTCCGCTTCGCTTTCCAGAGCTTTGGTGAGACTTGAAGTCAAACATCTCAGCGCTGGAGGATCACTATGAATTTCATCTTCGTCTCGCCCAATTTCCCTTCGCGTTATTATCTTTTCGCCGAGGCACTTCACCGTAAAGGGGTTAATGTGCTTGGGATAGGGGATAGCGTCAATTGCGATCTCGACCCGCGCTTGGTCGCCTCTTTGACTGAATACTATTTCGTCAAAGACCTCTCCGACAAAGAGGAGATGGAGAAAGCGGTAGCCTATTATTCGTCCAAATACGGGAAGATCGATTACCTTGAGTCAAACAATGAGTGGTGGCTTGAGATGGATGCCTATCTCAGAGAGAAATTCAATATCACGAGTGGCTTCTTCCCCAAGCAGATGGAGCACATCAAAGCCAAGTCGGCGATGAAGGAATATTTCCAGCGGGGCGGCGCGAGGACGATGCGCTACCTTATCGTCAAGGGCAAGGGAGACGAAGCAAAAGCCAAGGAATTTGCCGCAAAAGTCGGCTATCCGCTTTTCGTTAAGCCGAATATCGGCGTCGGGGCATCCGATTCATATTCGCTCAAGAGCGAGGCTGATTTGGAAAATTTCTTCAGCCAAGAGCTGCCTGAGCCATACATCATGGAGGAATTCGTCGACGGGACGATAGTGAGTTTCGACGGCGTTTGCGACAGCCAAGGCAATGTCGTCTTCGCGACCTCCGATCATTTCCCTGTGCCCGTCGCGGACGTGGTCAACGACATGATCGACGACTATTATTGGACCAACCCCTTCTCCTTGCCGATGGACGATATCGACGCTCCATCTTTCCTGGAGGTCGGCAAAAAGGTCGTCAAGGAATTCGGCATTTCGAAAAGGTGCTTCCACATCGAGTTCTTCGTCTTGAACAAAGACAAGCCAGGCCTAGCGAAAAAAGGCGAGTTCGTCGCGCTTGAATGCAACATGCGTCCGGCTGGAGGCTATACGCCGGATCTCATCGATTTCGCCGAAAGCGCCTCGATTTACGACATCTATGCCGACGTCATCTGCTTTGATGAGAACAGAGAGGACATGAACAAGGAGAAATACTACGCCTTCACCTCGGCTCGCAGGGATTGCTACAACTACGTCCACACCGATGAGGAGATCCTTTCGAAATACCGTTATCAGCTATGCATGCATGGGCGCTACCCAAAGCACTTGTCCGACGCGATGGGCGACGGCTATTACTACGCCAAATTCAAAACCAAGGCCGAGGGGATGGAATTTGTTTCCTTCGTCCATGAGAAAAGAGTTTGATTAGGAAGCGTAATATTCTTCGATGAAGGAGGAGCAATCCTCCTTTTTTATGCCCTCGTCTTTGAAAAGCAGGCTGGCTGAGGGGCCGTAGGAGTTATCAAGCTCGGATATTTCATCCTCACTTAGCCTCGATTTGAAGAGGCAGCCGAAACGTTTGTTGCTGGTCTTGATGTGGCTTACAAGATCGTCCGGTAGGCTTTCCCCTTTTCCAAGGAGATAAACGGGGTAGCCTTGCGAGAGGAATGCGCTCGCCGCGCTTAAGGAACTGAATTCGTAAAGATACGACATGGAGTAGCGCTCTCCCATCATCTTGGCGATTGACTTAGCGCTGCCGTGATTCCCATAAATCGGGATTTGGTCGAATTCGCCGCCTTTGTAAGAGAAAAGCAAAGGGGTGCCGTAATCGGAGAAGAAATGCTCCGCATTCTCTTCCGAGAGGCCTTTGAATTGTTCGACGGCTGTTTTGAAATTGGGGTTTGTGGCATTTGTGTAAGCAAGCACTTTTACGCATGTTTGCTCCAAAAAGTCCGCAAAACTGGCTTTGATTTCCTCGCAGAAGTGACATGTTTGGCTGTAGAAATAGAAAAGGAGACTTTCTCCTGTAGCCGAGGCTTCTTCGACCGCCTCCGCGACTGACTGGTCATGCGACATGACGGCGTAGCCGCCTTCTTTGCTGATATATGCCTCTCCGCTCCGCGCGATAAAAGGTAGATCTGCGCTTGGCAGGTAATCGTCGGAAAGCATCGTGCCCCCGCAGGAAGGGAGGCAAAGCAAGACGAGCAATGATAAGAAAAGCTTTTTCCTCATGAGATGATTATATAGGCGTTGGAGGAGCACGAAGAGCTGATTGCTTTCCTTTAGGAGGATTTTGAGGCCCGGCGAAAGGGTATAATGCTTTGGGACAGGAGGCACTTCCATGGATATTCTTCACTCAATCGCCAAATCACGCATCACCCCAGACCATTTTCTCGCTTGCATAGAGATTCCAGCCGGCAGCAAGAACAAATACGAAGTCGATCATGAATCGGGAGCCCTTATTTTGGACCGCATCCTCTATACCGCAACGCACTATCCTCAGAACTATGGCTTCATCCCCCGGACTTGGGGCCTCGACAATGACCCTCTTGACGTCCTTGTGATAACCAGCGAGCCGATCGTGCCTTTGGCGCTGGTCCGCTGCTATCCGATAGGCATTCTGACGATGACCGATTCAGGGATGGTCGATGAGAAAATAATCGCCATCTGCGAGAACGATCCCCTCTACAACGAGTTCAAAGACATCAAGGAGATCCCTGAGCACCTCCTTGAGGAGATCAAACATTTCTTCACTGTCTATAAGCAGCTTGAGCACGGCAAAACGACCAAAATCGGCGGCATCCATGGCGTCCAAATGGCCAAAAAATCCATTGGGGAAGCCATTGCAAGGTACAACGAGAAATTCCCGAACAGGTAAGCCTATTTGGCTGCTTTTTTCGCTTCGGCGAAGGCTTTTTTCGCTTCTTCGCTTACGCGTCTGAAGGTCGCTGATTTATATTCTTTGACTATCGCCTGGCCTGGCACGTTGCCTCGTTTCACGTTTTTCCTCGGGCAATACATGACTTCGCCTTCTTCTTTTTTGGAGGCGAGGAGCGCAATCTCACAGGCGAAGGAAATTTCTTCGTTTATCGGGTTCTCTTTCCTAATGATGACGTGGGCCCCATGGTCGTCTTTGATGTGGAGCCAGAGATAAGATTTGTTGGTGGCGTAAGCGAAACTCAGGAAATCGTTTTGCTTGGCGTTTTTCCCGAACAGGTAGGAGACCCCGTTGCGATTTATCTCGTAAGGGCGGAGGGAAAGGTCTGAAAGAGCGGTGGAGGAGACCCCTTTGCTCGCGATCCTGCCCAGCCCGTATTCCTTCTCCGCTGAAAGCAAGAAGGATTCGTCTGCGTTCTCGACGAGTGAAAGCAATTGTTTGGTTTGGTCCAATTCCTTGGTGGCTTTGACCTTGTTTTCCTCTTCGATCGCGATGGTCGCCTTGGCTTTCTTCGCCCTTTTGTAGAAAGCCTCCGCATTTTGGGAGAGATTCTTCCGGGGGTCGAGCGGGATGGTTGCCCCTTCGCATAGGAACGAGCTCGCTTTTTGCGGCAAAGAGGTATAGTTCATGTAGATATAGTCGCCATACCGACCGTCATCGAGATGGGATTGGGCTTCCTTTTGGTCTTTTTCTATTTGTGCGATTTTCCTTGCAAGAGCCTTCTCTTTTGTCTTCAGGAATTTCATTAACCCTGCAAAACGCTGCTTTTTTCTTTGCAAAAGCAAGGCTTCTTCTTTTTTCGCGCAGGCATCTGAATAGGCTTTCGCATCGAAGAGATTGTCATCTTCCTCGGGGGCGATTCCCTTCTTGTCCGGGGGTAGATAGCTCATTCCGCGGAATATGGGTCGGGCGTCGGAAAGCGAATTCGTCCTGTGGGCGGACTCGATTTTCCCATCCTCGTTCACCAATATCAGGTTCGGGCGGTTTGGCAGAAGCTCGGCATAGAGAAATAGCTTGACTGTCTTGAAGACGTCATTGACGGCGAGGAGAGTGAAACGGAGCACTCTGTCCCCGTTCAAAGACGAGACTTCTTCGATCACCGCGTTGGACAGGCTTTTCCGCAAAACGGAGGAAAATGGCGAGGAAAAGCTATTGCCTTCTGGGAAGGTGGAGCTCACATAGACGAAGGGGTCGCCGCCAGACAAGACGAAAACGAGCTTGCCGCCTCTGGAAAGAGCGAATGAATAGACGCTCTCATTGTATTGGCAAAGCTTCCCGATGTGGCGCGAGGAGAGTTCCCCATTTAGGTAGCTCGCATAGGCTTTTATCTGGCTGATTCGCAAACTCATCGTGGGAATTATGGACCGCTATTGCCAAAATGCGAGAAAGAAGTGGCCGCCGCTATATACCAATGTGCGTTAAGCCCTTCTTTCGCAGGGGGTCGGAAGTTTGCGAAAGCGGTATCTGCTGGTTGTTTTTGGCCCCTCTCAATGTGTATTATTGACAAATCATGAACAAAAAAGGGTTGCTCATCATCCTCTCCGGGCCTAGCGGCGTGGGGAAGGGCACGGTTCGCAAGGAACTGATGAAGGATCCGTCTTTGGATCTTTATTTCTCCATCTCGATGACCACCAGGGAGAAACGCCCTGGCGAGATCGACGGGAAGGATTATTATTTCGTCTCCAAAGAAGAGTTCCAGCGCAACATCGATAACGGCAACCTCCTTGAATGGGCCGAGTTCGTCGGGAACCGCTACGGCACCCCAAAGGACAAAGCCGAGGAAATGAGGGAGCAGGGCAAGAACGTCTTCCTGGAAATCGAGACGAAAGGCACGGCGACTGTTCTCGGAAAATGTCCCGATGCCATTTCGATATTCCTGATGCCCCCGTCCATGGAAGTCCTTGAGGCCAGGATCAGGGGCAGGAGGACCGAGCCTGAGGAAGTCATCCAAGAGCGCCTTGCCAAAGCGCGCGCTGAGCTGCCCCTTGCCTCGCGCTATGGCCACGTCGTGCTGAATGACACGATCGAGAGAGCGTCCGCAGAAATTGCCTCCATCATTAAAAAAGCCCTCAAAGAGAACTGATTCAAGGCACCGCACATGCGGTGCTTTTTTGGCTTCAACGCTTATCCGCGCCCCTTTTTATTTCCGTTATAATTTCTTTGATGCAGATCCTCGATGTTCTCATACAACACGCCAAAACCTCGTTGAACAGGCCTTTTTCCTATCTCCATAAAGGCGATCCCGTCGGCGTCGGCGTCCGCGTGGTCGTTCCTTTTAACGGCCAGAAGGTTATGGGCTATGTCGTCGCTCAGCACGACACAAACCTGAGCAAGGAAGAGGTGGAGAGGAAGAACGGCTTCCGCATGGAAATGATTTGTTGGGTCGTCGACAAAGAGCCTCTCCTGAACGGTGAGCTAATGCGCCTGTGCGATGAGGTCTCCTCCTATTACCTGGCCCCGAAGATTTCCGTGCTGCAGGCGATGCTGCCTTCGTCTTTGAAGCCATCCTTGTCCGCTTTGAAGGGGCCGAAAATCGCTTACGATTACTATTTCAAGGCCATCGATTCCGACGAGGAGGGGCTGACGCCGAAGCAAAAGGAAACCCTTCGCCTCATCGTATCCTCCGGCGAAGTACTTAAGAAGGAAGCGGGCAGCCCAGCCGTCGCCAAAGCCCTTTTGGAGAAGGGGAAAATCGAGATGTTCGCGAAGGAAAGGGAACGCTTCCATATCCCGGAATATGAGAGAGAGGAACCCCATGAGCTAAACCTCGAGCAGAAAAGGGCCTATGACTACATTCTCTCTGACCCACATGAGGTGATTTTGCTCCAAGGGGTGACGGGAAGCGGAAAGACCGAGGTTTATCTTCATCTCGCCGAAGCCTACCTTGAGCAAGGCAAGACGATTCTCATGCTCGTCCCCGAGATTTCCCTGACCCCGGCGATGGTCGAATACTTCTCCCGGCGCTTTGGAGGGGAAATCGCGATTCTTCATAGCGAACTGACCCCCGCGGAGAAATACGATGAGTACCGGCGCATCGCTTCGAAGAAGGCGAAAGTCGTGGTGGGGGCCAGAAGCGCGATCTTCGCCCCGCTTGAGAACATCGGCCTCATCATCCTCGATGAGGAGCATACCGAAGCCTATAAGCAGGACAATCTCCCTTTCTACAACGCCAAAGATGTCGCCATCATGCGCGCCGCTCATTTCGGAGCAAAAGTCGTCTTGGGGTCGGCGACCCCAAATCTTGAGACCAAAGCCAGGGCGATGAAAGGCGTTTATGGCTATGCCGAGATGAAGAGCAGAGCAAACGCCAAACCGCTTCCAGAAACCAAGATAATCGATCTCACGAAACGTTGCCTCATGATGAACGACGACCGCCTTTTCTCCAAAGAGATGATTAACGAGATCGCTGATCGCCTGGAAAAGAAAGAGCAGATTGTCCTCCTCCTCAACAGAAGGGGTTATTCGAGCTACGTCACCTGTTCTAGCTGCGGGAACATCTTCACCTGTCCGAATTGCCATGGCAATCTCACCTATCACAAGCAGGACAACATGCTCAAATGCCACCATTGCGATTTCGTGATGGAATACCCTGAATTCTGCCCTGAGTGCGGGAGCACGGCCATCATGCGCGTTGGCTTTGGGACGGAGAGGGTCGCGAAGATCCTCAACGAGAAATATTTTCCGGAGGCCAGAATCGCTAGGCTAGACGGGGACGTGAGCAAAGTAAGAAACAACGTTAGCCGGGTTTTGCGGGATTTTTCGGAGCAAAAGTACGATATTTTGGTGGGGACGCAGATGATTGCGAAAGGACACGATTTCCCTAACGTCACCCTCGTTGGGCTGGTCCTTGCTGACGTAGGGCTGTCATTGCCGACCTACCGCGCAAGCGAAAGAACCTTCCAGCTCATCACCCAGGCCGTCGGAAGAAGCGGCAGGGGAGAAAAACCCGGAAAGGCCCTCATTCAGACCTATAACCCCCAGCATTATGCAGTGACCCTTGGGGCGAAGCAGGATTACGAGGCCTTCTACCTGAAAGAGATGCAGGCGCGGCGAACCTCGCTCTATCCGCCTTATCGCTATCTTTTCCTGCTCAAATTCTCCTGCAAGAACGAGGAACGCTGCATCGAGGCCGCCTTCGATATCAAAAGGCATCTCGATTCGATGGGCTTTCAAGACACCGTCTGCCTCGGGCCCCTCAGCCCCTATTTCGCTTTGGTGAATGGGGTCTATCAAAGGAACGTCCTCATCAAAACGAAAAACAGCGACGAGGTGAGAAGATACCTTTCGTCTTTGCTTTCCAAACTCTCCGGCAAGGGTGGGGTGGACATCGTCTGCGACGTCGACCCGCTTGACTATTAGTTTCCTTCATCGCGTGTATTCACGTGCGCTCGCGCATGTTATAATGCCCGGCGAAAAAAAGGAGTCCTTTTTCGACATGATAACATTTCAGATCCTGGGGCTAGACCAGTTCGTGGTCGGGCATTATTCAAAAGACCACACCGCCAACCTTGCCCAGCTCTACGAATCGGACGAGTCGCTGATCAATTTCTATGCGCCGAACAGCATGGTCTTCCATAACGGCGTCGAGCAGACGAGCTGGAACACGATCGTCATCGTCCGCGCGCCTGAGAAATACAAGCCCGTGGAGAGCCACATCGCTTCCTATCTCATCCAGACGCTCTCGGAGTTCTCGATCAACCTCGAGATCGAATTCGAATACTTCTCCTCGTCCTCGCGCTACGAGCATATCAACGAGAGCTATCCGCGCTACATCCTCGACGACAACGTCAAGGAAGCCGACATCACCCTCAGCAACGAGATGCCGGATTTGGGCGAAACGGAAGAAGAGGGCTGCTGCCACGATCATGAGGGCGACGAATGCAGCTGCCACCATCATCATGACGAAGAAAACGAGGACATCTTCCTCGGCAATGCCTTTGAAGGGCTTGAAGACGAACTCGCAAAGAAAGGGAAATGAACATGAAAGAATTTGATTTGGCTTTGGAGATCCTGAACTCCATCCTCGACGAGAAGGTATCCTTCGGCGACGCGCTGAAGGAGAAATTCCAGAAAGACGCCGCCTTGCGGCCTCTGCGCCCCTCGGTTTCAGGGTTGGTCGGGTGCGAGCTTCGCCATCATCTGCTCTTCACTTACATAATCGACGGGATTGAGAAAAATCTCCCTGAGGGACAGACCCCGCTCACCGAGAGCGAGAGGCGCTACCTCGCTTTGGTTATGGGGAATGATTTCTTCTTCCGCCACATCGACGCGAAGATCGCCGACGCCGCCTGGAAAGAAACCCTTGATGACCAAAGCAAATACGACCGCTTTGCGGAGTTTTTGGCGAAATCATCGACGACGGCCGACATCATCCCGGAGAGCGTCTCGCGCTCGAGCGACGAATACCTCTCCCTTCGCTACAACGTTCCCGCTTGGGCTTTGAAGATCTGGAAGCATTACGGCTATGGCAATCTTTACAAGACTTTGCGCAAATTCGCGCGCCCCGAGCCCCTTTACGTCCGTGTGAGGAGCAATCTCCTCAGCGAGGAAGAAGCTTTGTCGAACCCCGATTTCGTGAAAACGAGCGTCCCTGGCATCCTTTTCTACAAAGGAAAGACGCCTCTGCGCAAAAACGACTGGCTGAAAGAAGGGAAAATCTTCCTTGAGCGCCCCCTCACGAAAAGCATCTTCGACGAGTTCCCGGCGAGCGAGCCTGGCGAGGTCCTGCTTTATAACGGCAACCCCGACTCCTCTTTGGAAAAGGAGCTCATCGAAAGATACGACAGCACTATCGGGCTCAACCTCGCCGTCCCCGACGCCGACAAAAAAGTCGATGTCAAGAAGATGGTGAAGGATCTCGGGCTCCATAACGTCAACCTCTTCTCCTGCCCCGACCCGCTTTCGATGGAGGCGGCGATATCGCAGAAGCAGAGCGTCGTCTTCTGCTCGCCAAATTCCACCGGATTCGACCGCGTGCGCTCGACCCCGGATTTCCTCCTCTCCTACGACAAAGACGCGATGGATTCCATCATCGAAGGTGAGAAAAATGCCCTCTATGGCTGCGCCAAATTCGTCGAGAACAACGGGCTGCTCATCTACATGATCTACACTATTTCCAAGAAAGAGGGGCATCTCATGGTCGCCTCCTTCCTCCAAGAGCACGCTGAATTCAAGCTCGAAAGCGAGAAGCAGCACTTCCCCTTCGAGGAAAGCGACACAGCGATGTACGTCGCCGTGCTCCGCCGCAAGGAGAATGAGCTCCCCCTCGACGCCTCCTTGCCTCACCCCGGCGTCTTCTCCGCCCCTTCTTACGCGCCCAGCGCCTCCCTTGAGCAAAAGTGACCATGAAAAACCTCCTGTCCTACACCCAGGGGAAGATGAAAGAGGAGTTTCTCGCGCTTGGCGAGAGCTCTTACCGCGCGAAGCAGGTCTTCTCCTGGATCTATCAGAAACACGTCTACGATTTTTCGGCGATGAGCGACGTCAGCAAATCCTTCCGCGCGAAGCTCTCCGCGGATTATTCGCTTGAGCTGCCGAAGATTTTCGCCCGCCAAGACGCCAGCGACGGCACCATCAAGCTACTCCTTGAGATGAGCGATGGGGCGAAGGTCGAGACGGTGCTCATGCGCTATAGCTATGGCAACGTCATCTGCGTCTCCAGCCAAGTGGGCTGCAACATGGGCTGCGCCTTCTGCGCCTCCGGCTTGCTCCGCAAGGAGAGGAATCTTTCCGCCGGGGAGATGGTCGGCGAGCTGCTCGTGATGAATTCGATCCTCGCCGAAGAGGCGGAATCGGTCAGCCACATCGTCGTGATGGGGACTGGGGAGCCTTTCGACAATTACGACAACGTGCTTGATTTCGTCCACATCGCCAACGATCAGAACGGCCTCGCGATCGGGGCCAGGCACATAACGGTCTCCACCTGCGGGCTATGCGACGGCATCAGGCGCTACGCGGAGGAGGGTATCCAAATCAATCTCGCCATCTCTCTCCACGCCCCAAACGACGAGATCCGCAATCAGATAATGCCCATCTCCAAAGGGTATCCGCTCCCTCAGCTCATCGAGGCCATCAAGTACTACGAGGAGAAAGCCGGCAGGCGCATCACCTTCGAGTACATTCTCCTTGCCGGGGTCAACGATTCCCTCGACTGCGCCGATGAGCTCGCCGCGCTGATCCGCATGAACAAGATCTTCGCCTACGTTAACCTCATCCCCTATAACCCGGTCAAGGAGAAGCCTTACAAGCGCTCGAGCAAAGAGCAGATAAAGGCTTTCGCCGACCGCCTTATCAAACACGGCATCAACGCGACCGTGCGCAAGGAATTCGGCAACGACATCGACGCGGCCTGCGGCCAGCTCCGCGCCAAATACCAGCCATCCAAGTGATTTATGCAGAACTTCAAAGGAACCTTCGCTTTCCGCAAAGACGTCGGAAGGGTCAGACTCAGCAATGAGGACCAGTGCGCCGTCTCGCTCAGCAGCTCGGGCGATGTTTTCCTTTGCGTCTGCGATGGCATGGGCGGGCAGAACAAGGGCGACTACGCCTCGAAAATGGCCCTCGACTCGATGCTTGAGGATTTCCGCGCGATGCCTCGCATACCCACTCTTTTCCTGAAGAATTGGCTTGCGAAATCTTACAAAAAAGCGAATTCCCTCATCTATGAGGAAGCCGGCAAGAACCCGCTTTACCACGATATGGGCACGACCTGCGTCACCGCCCTCATCCGGGGCAACAAGCTGATCGTGGGCAATGCCGGCGACAGCAGGGCCTATCGCTATTCGCGCGATTCTTTGCGTCTCACCCGCCTCACCGAGGATCAAACTTACGTCGACTATCTTTACCGTACGGGGAGGATAGAGGAAAGCGAGATGTCCTCCCGCCCCGACCGCCACGTCCTCATGAATGCGATGGGCATCGCTAGGGGCGCGTATTTCGACATCAAGTGCTACCCATACAACGGTGAGAGCATCTTGCTTTGCTCCGATGGGCTCTACAACAATCTTTCCGAGTCTGAGATAAAAGCGGTGCTTTCCACCGATGACACCAGCGATGAGAAGGCGAGCTTCTTGATAAGCGAAGCGAACGCGAACGGGGGGAGCGACAACATCGCAGTCGCTCTTTGGGAGGTGTTGCGCCATGATTAAAATCGGCGACAAGATCTCCGAGCGCTTCCGCATCACTTCGCGCATCGCAACCGGAGGCATGGCCGACGTCTATGAGGCCCATGACCTCATCGGCAAGCGCATCGTCTCGGTGAAAGTGATGAAAGAGGAGCTCCTCGACGATCCCCTCAACGCCAAGCGCTTTGAACAAGAGGCGATCGCCGCCGCGAGCTTCAACCACCCGAACATCGTCAAGGTCTTCGGGCAGGGCGTCATCGAAGGGCGCCCCTACATGGTCAATGAGTACATCAGCGGACAGACCTTGCGCGATAAGCTGAACTTCCAGCTTTCTTTGCCTTTGGCGGATGCCTGCGAGATCATGCTGCAGCTGACCGACGGCATCGCCTACATCCACCGTCACGGCCTGATCCATCGCGATATAAAGCCTGACAACCTTTTCTATCTAAACGACGGGACGGTGAAGATCAGCGATTTCGGAATCTCCTCGCCGATTGGCAAGAAAGAAAGAGGAGACGCGGTGGAGGGAACGGTCTATTATTGCGCCCCAGAGGTCTTGACCGGCAAGCCGGCCTCGATCGCCAACGACATCTACTCGATGGGCGTCGTCTTTTATGAGATGCTCGTCGGCACGGTGCCTTTCGACGGGGCGACGGCGGAAGAGATTGCCATGAAGCAGATCACCAAGCGCTTTCCAGAGCCTTCGAAGAAGGCCCCTTCCGTTCCCAAATCCATCGACAAGATAATCGTCGACGCCTGCAGAAAGAGGCCGGAGGAGCGCTATGCTAGCGCCGAGGCGATGCACGAGGCCATTGTGAAGGCGATGGAAGACAAAGAGCATTTCAAGGAGAAGAAAGGGTTCCTTTCGAGGATCTTCGGTTTCAAATGAGCGCGAAAATAGCCCCTAGCATCCTCGCCGCGGACAAAGACAAAATCGAGGAGGAGATCGCCCTAGCCTGCCATAGTGGGGCCTCTTATATCCATATAGATGTGATGGATGGGGCTTTCGTTCCCGCGAAGACCTTCAGCCCCTCTTTCGTGAAGAAAGCATGCCTCGCCTGCCCGAAGGGCGTCGTCAAAGACATTCACCTGATGTGCCTCCACCCTTATGGGGCCATCGTGAGCTACCTCCCTTCAGGAGGCGACCTTTACACCTTCCACCTCGAGGCCTGCGCGGACGAGAAGGAGATCAGATCGTGCATCGCTTTGCTGAAATCCAATGGCAAGAAAGTCGGGATTTCGATAAAGCCATTGACGGAAGCTAACTCCCTTCTGCCTTACCTAAGCGAGGTCGACCTCGTCCTCGTTATGTCGGTGGAGCCTGGCAAAGGAGGGCAAAGCTTCATGCCTTCCTCCCTGCCCAAGATCGCTTTCTTCAAAAAGGAGAAAGAGAGCCACGGATACGCTTATGATATCGAGGTCGACGGGGGCATCAACGACAAGACAGCCCATGGCGCCATCGAAAGCGGGGCGGGCGTCCTCGTCGCGGGAAGCTACCTTTTCGGGCATGAGGATTTCGCGGATAGACTTAGGAGGATAGAGGAATGAAGGCCTTGCCGTTTGTTATTTCGTTCTCGTCTTTGCTTGCTCTCTCTTTCGCATCGCTGCTCATTTTCGGACTGATCGGCCACAAAAAGAGCGCAAATCGCGGCTATTCCTTCTTAAGCGAATTCCCATTTGAGCTCAATGAGGGGCAGGAGATTTTCTCCCATGCTTCCAGGATTTCGGTTTTCGCCTGCGCCTTGTCCCTGGCCCTTTGCTGCACTAGCCTTCTTTGGGACAGCGATTTCCATCCCTATCTCACCTTCGCCATCGTCATCGCCATCATCGGCGTGGCGAAGGCCGCCTGCTTCGTCTTCCTTTTCAAGATTCCGGCTTACAACTGCAAGCCGCACATCCTCGCGAGCGTTCTATATTTCGCCCTCAGCGCGATCCTCTGCGCCTTTGAGGGGATTTTCTTCCTGAACCTTCGCGCGGTAGACGAGATAACATCCCTTGTGCTTATGGGGCTTGAATGGGCCCTTGCCATTGTGCTTTGTCTTCTTTCCCTCAATCCTAAACTCTCCTCTTGGACGAAGATGAAGTCGGTCGCGAATGAGGATGGGTCGATAGAAGTGGTGAGGCCGAAGCCTTTCGTCCTCGCTTTCTCGGAATGGCTTGCGATTCTTTCGGATGCGCTCGGGACCATCGTGTTCGTCATCGGCATCGCCCTGTTTGAGCTCAACTGAGGCAAAACGACAACAAAAAAACAGCCATGAGGCTGCTTTTAAATGCGTTGCGAAACGATTACTTCGCTTCGTTGGCTTTCGCTTCCTTGGCCTTGATGGTTTTGTTCAAGGTACGGAAAGCGCGAGCCGACATACGGACCTCGACCACTTTGCCGTCGATGTTGATCTTGTACTTCTGGAGATTGACGTTCCAACGACGACGGGTGGCGCGGAGAGAATGGCTGCGGGCGTTGCCGCTCATCGGGCCTTTTCCGGTAACAGGGCAGTATCTGGACATAATTCACACCTCTTTCGCTTAAGCGCGGTCAATATTATATCCACCTTGCCCTTCCTCTAGCAACAACGAATTTCGGGCTTTTTGAGACCCCTTTACCAAATGAGGAGATGCCCCCGCCAAACCAATACAAACGCTTTAAATGCAAAGCATTTTCGGCTATCCTTGTAACCATGGGAACTAAGATTGCCGCCTTAATTCTAGCGGGAGGTAAAGGCACCCGCCTCAAGGCTTTGACGCGCAAAATCGCCAAGCCTGCCGTTTCGTATGGAGGAAAGTATCGCATCATCGATTTCCCTCTATCGAACTGCGCCAATTCCGGCATTCGCTACGTGGGGGTCGCGACGCAATATCAGTCCAGCGCGCTCAATTCCTACATCGGCAATGGCCAGAACTGGGGCATCAACGGAGTCGACTCGCTTTGCTCCGTTCTTTCGCCCAAACAAACCGAGGAAGGGTCGAATTGGTACCGCGGGACCGCGGACGCCGTCTATCAGAACCTAGACTGGCTCGAGGCGGTGAGCCCGGAGTACGTCTTGATCCTCTCCGGCGACCATATCTATTCCTGCACTTACAATGAGATGCTCGCCGAGGTCGAGGAAAGCGGCGCCGACTGCGCCATCATGGTCCAGGAGGTTCCCTGGGAAGAGGCTTCACGCTTTGGCATCCTCACCGCCAATGAGAAGAATGAGGTGGTGGAGTTCAAGGAAAAGCCAAAGGACCCGAAATCCAACCTCGCCTCCATGGGCATTTACATCTTCAACTACAAAACCCTTAGGGGCGCCTTAATCACCGACAGCAAAATCGCCGGCTCCTCGCATGATTTCGGCAAGGATATCATTCCTAACCTCCTCTCGCAGGGGAAGAAAGTCATCGTCTATCGCTACAAAGGCTATTGGCGGGACGTCGGCACGATCGATTCGCTCCACGCCGCCAACATGGACCTTCTTCTAAGCGGCGACCCGAGCGTCAATCTCTATACCGTCATTCAGAATAACCGCATCTACTCCGAGGACAACCACGCGAGGCCTCAGTACATCGCCAGGGGCGCGGTGGTGAAGGATTCTCTCATCAACCAAGGCGCGCAGATCTACGGCGAAGTCGACCATTGCGTCGTCTCGAGCGACGTCGTCGTTGAGGAAGGGGCCATCATCAAGAATTCCGTCCTTATGAACGGGGTCCACGTCGGCATAGGCAGCAAGGTCTACGACGCCGTCGTCGGGCCTTACAGCACCATCGACGACGAGGAGATCGTCAACGAAGAACACGAGGGGATCACCCTCATCGCCAACGGCAGAAAGAGTGACATGAAATGAACGGCAGCATCGTGGGCATCGTCAACTTCCATAACGCCCCGGAAGTAAATCCATTGACCGGTTCGAGGCCGCTAGGCTCCACCTCCTTCCTTGGAAGGTACGCCCTCTGCGACTTCGCCCTCTCCAATTTCTGCAACGCCGGCATCAGCAACGTCGGCTTGCTCATCAAAGACCATCCGCGGTCCGTCCTTAAACACCTCGGAACGATGGATGCCTGGACGACCAACACCAAAATCGGCAAGCAGACTATCCTTTACAATGAACCGGCCCATCTGAAACCGGAATTCAACACCGATGTGCAGAACCTCAAAGAGAACGACTGGATCCTCTATGACACCACCGCGAGCCAGGTCGTCTTCATGCCTTCTAACCTCGTCATTTCGATCGATATCCGCCCGATCCTTGCCGAGCACATCGCCAAGAAGCGCAAAATCACCGTGGTCTGCAAGGAAGTGGAGGACCTCTCGAAAGAGTTCCTTGGCTCGACAATAGTCGAGGTCAACGATGACCTTTCCGTCCGCTCGGTCTCCGTCAATGACGGCACTAGGAAAGGCAAGGGCATCGTCTCGCTCGGCATCCAGATCATCAATCGTCCCGCTTTGGCGGAGATGATGCAAAACTATCTGCCCCTTTTCCCAAAAGGCAATCTCACCGACCTCCTTTCCGAGATCGGCAAGGGCCCTGCCTCAAGCTTCGCCCGCTACGTCTCCGTGTTCCATGGCTACGCGCGTTCTATCGATTCCTTCGAGCATTACATGGATTATTCCTTCGAGCTCCTCAACCCGAAGGCCGCCGATCATCTCTTCAATGATGACTGGCCGATCTACACGCTCACCCACGATACCCCTCCGGCGCTCTATGGCGAATCTTCTTTGGTGAGGGATTCTTACATCGCCAACGGAGCCATCGTCGAGGGTGAGGTCACCCATTCGATAATCGCCCGCAACGTCAAGATAGGAAAAGGCGCGGTGGTGCGCGATTCCATCGTCTTCTCTGACGCCAAAATAGGAGAAGGCGCGGTGGTTGAGAACGCCCTCGTCGACAAATTCGCGATCGTGACCCGCGACAAGAAGGCCATCGGGAAAGGCAAGACGCTCTACGTCGAGCAAGGTGCCATCATATGAAAATAGCGATGGTCGCCAGTGAGTCCAACCCCTTTTGCAAAAGCGGGGGGCTCGCCGATGTCGTCCTCGCCCTGTCGAGGGAACTTTCATCTTTGGGCAACGAGGTTTGCGTCGTTTTGCCTTATTACTCCACTTTGACGCGCGTCCCTTCCGTGAAGATCGAGCGCCTCTTCACCTATGAGGTCGACATGTCTTGGCGCAAGCAAGAGGCCACTATCTACAAAGCATGCTATGAGGGCGTGACCTTCTATTTCGTCGGCAATGACTATTATTTCCTACGTGGATCGCTTTACGGCTTCATGGATGACGGGGAGAGGTTCGCCTTCTTCACGATGGCCGTGGAAAGCCTGTTCGGGAGGATAGATTTCCATCCCGACGTGGTCCATATCCACGATTGGCAGCCGGGCATGCTCCCCCTGATAATCAAGGCGCGCCACCAAAACGACCCTGTTTACGCCGGCACCAAGACCGTCCTCACCATCCACAATCCGGAGTTCAAAGGCATCGTCGACCCTTATTTCCTCGGGGACTTCTACAATCTCCCATATTCATATTTTGAGGATGGGACGACCCGCTATAGCGAGATGGTCTCCACCCTCAAGACCGCGGTGATGACTTGCGACAAGATCACGACCGTCTCCCCAACCCATAGAGCGGAGCTCCTCACCTCGCTCTATAGCCGCGGGATGGATGGGCCGCTCAAACTCCGGGAGAAGGATTTCGTTGGCATCGTCAACGGCGTCGATGAAGAGGAATGGGATCCTGCAAGGGACATCGACATCGCGAAGAATTTCGATGCAAGCAGCCTCACCGAAGGCAAGAAAAAATGCCGCAAAAGCCTCATCGAAAGCGTTGGCCTCATCGATAACGGCGGGCCTTGCTTCGGCTTGGTCTCGCGCCTGACCTCGCAAAAAGGCATCCACCTCGTCGCCAAAATAGGGCGCGAGCTTCTCCAAAGCGGGGCGATGCTATTCGTCGTCGGGAGCGGCGAAGAGGCGCTTGAACGCTCTTTGCAAGCTCTCCAATGCGAGTTCCCTGAGACCTGCGCCGTCTATTTCGGATACAACAACAACCTCGCGCATAAAGTCTATGCCGGATGCGACTTTTTCCTGATGCCTTCCCTTTTCGAGCCATGCGGCATCGGGCAGATGATCGCCGAAAGATACGCCACTCTCCCCATAGCCAGGGACACCGGTGGTCTTCATGACACCATCCTCTCCTACCCGGAGAACGGTTCCAAAGCGACCGGCTTCCTCTTCCGCGATTTCGATGAAGGAGGCCTGCGCTACGCTTGCGAAAAGGCTTTGGAAGTCTTCTCAAACAAGCAAAAACTCCGCAAAATGCGCCTGAACGCCATGAAAGAAGACCATGGCTGGAAGGCATCTGCCGACAAGTACCTCGAGCTTTATAGCAAAGCTTGAAGAAAACGAAACTAGCCCAGGGCGGAACCCTGGGCTTTTTCTGCGCCCTTCCCTCAGGCCTCATCCCCCTTCTTTTTCAAAGAAGAAAATATATAATTCCGTCCGTATGAGTTACGAACACAAAAAGATTGAGGCGAAGTGGCGGAAGTACTGGGCCGACCACGACACCTTCCATTGCGACACCTACGATTTCTCCAAACCCAAGTACTATGCGCTAGACATGTTCCCATATCCCTCTGGCCAGGGGCTCCACGTCGGGCATCCGGAAGGCTATACGGCCACCGACATCGTTTGCCGCATGAAGAGGATGCAGGGCTATAACGTCCTCCATCCGATGGGTTGGGACGCTTTCGGGCTGCCCGCCGAGCAATTCGCCATCAAGAACAACCAGCACCCCTCGATCTTCACCGACAAGAACATCGCTCACTTCAAAGACCAGATTCAGGCCCTCGGCTTCTCCTACGATTGGAGCAAGGAAATAAAAACCACCGATCCTGCCTATTACAAGTGGACGCAGTGGATCTTCCTCCAGCTTTTCAAGCACGACCTCGCCTATGTTGCCGACGTCCCCGTGAATTATTGCCCTGAATTAGGCACGGTGCTCGCAAACGAAGAAGTCATCGATGGCAAATCGGAAAGGGGAGGCTACCCCGTCATCCGCATGCCGATGAGGCAGTGGATCCTCAAAATCACCGCCTACGCCGATCGCCTCGCCGACGATTTGAAGCTCGTCGACTGGCCGAAGTCGACGATGGAGATGCAAAAGAACTGGATCGGCAAATCCACCGGCGTGTCCATTTCCTTCCAAATCGTTGGCAGTGCGGAGACTTTCGACGTCTTCACCACGCGCGTCGACACCCTTTTCGGGTGCACATATTGCTGCCTTGCCCCTGAGCATCCTTTGGTCAAGAAGCTCGTGACCCCAGAACAAAAAGAGGCGGTGGATGCTTATGTTGAGGAGGCAAGCCACAAGAGCGACCTCTCGCGGACTGGCACCCAGCAGGAGAAGACGGGCGTTTTCCTCGGAGTTTACGCGACCAACCCGATCAACGGGAAGCAAATCCCCGTCTACATCGCCGATTACGTCCTCGGCTCCTATGGCAGCGGCGCCGTCATGGCCGTCCCCGCTCACGATACCAGGGACTACGCTTTCGCCAAGAAGCATGATCTCCCGATCATCCAGGTAATCGAAGGGGACATCTCGGAAGAAGCTTACACAGGCGATGGCAAACACATCAATTCCTCTTACGCCGACGGGCTCGACATCGAAGGAGCGAAAGAGGCGATCACCAAAAAGCTCGTTGAGCTCGGCAAGGGCAAGGTCGTCGTCAATTACAAGCTCCGCGACTGGATCTTCTCCCGCCAGCGCTACTGGGGCGAGCCCATCCCCATCGTCAAGCTCGATGACGGGACCGAGTTCCCAATCCCCGAGGACCAGCTTCCCCTCACTCTTCCGGACATGGACAACTATCAGCCATCCAAAGACGGCAAGCCCCCTCTATCGAAAGCCCCCTCTTCTTGGCTTGATTATGTGGCGCCGGATGGAAGGCACGGCCAAAGGGAGACCAACACGATGCCCCAATGGGCAGGATCTTGCTGGTACTATATTCGCTACATCGATCCGCAGAACCCGGATTGCATCGCCGACAAGAAGCTCCTCGATCACTGGCTTCCGGTCGACCTTTACATCGGCGGGGCCGAGCACGCCGTTTTGCATTTGCTTTACGCGCGCTTTTGGCACAAGTTCCTTTACGACATCGGCGAGGTCTCTTGCCCGGAGCCTTTCCAAAAGCTTTACCATCAGGGGATCATCCTCGGAACGAACGGGGAGAAGATGTCCAAATCCAAAGGCAACGTCGTCAATCCCGACGAGATCGTGGAGAATTCCGGCGCCGACTCTTTGCGCTTGTTCGAGATGTTCGCCGGGCCTCTTGCCGAGATGAAGCCCTGGTCTACGACCGGCTTGAACGGGGCGAGGAAGTTCCTCGAAAGGGCATATCGCCTCATCGATGATCCCGAGTTCTCCGCCAAATGGAGCGAGGAAAGCGACGGTGCTCTCGACTATTCCTATAACGCGATGGTGAAGAAGGTCAGCGAGGACTTTGCCTCCCTTTCCTTCAACACGGCAATCTCCTCGATGATGGTCTTCGTCAACGATTGCTACAAGGCGAATTCCCTTTACAAACCTTATCTCGAAGGTTTCACGAAGATGCTTTCCTGCGTCTGCCCCTTCATCGGCGAGGAGATGTGGGAGAAACTCGGCCACGATGGAAGCCTCGCCTACGAATCCTGGCCAGTCTGCGATGAGAGCAAACTCGTCAAGCAGACCGTCAAGATCGCCGTTTCCATCAACGGGAAGATGAGGGACGTCATCGAAATCTCTCCGGAAGCCACCCAAGAGGAGGCTCTCGCCGCGGCCAATTCCAGCGAGAAGGTCAAGCCTTGGCTGGCGGGGAAGGCACTGAAAAAAGTCATCTTCGTCAAAGGCAGGATCCTCAATCTCGTCGTCGCCTGATAACAACGCCAAGAGGCGCGCGTCCTGCGCGCCTCTTTTTTGCCTAATTTTTACGATGGAGACGTCGCGAAAAACGCTTTCAAGTGGACTTATTTCACACGCGCGCATATAGTGAGGCGTAAAACGAGGACCCACCATGGAAATCAAGCTCGTAGGCCTTACCAAAAGCTTCGCGGGGAATCCCAAGAAGAAGATCGCCGCCAACGTCGCGGTCGATCATTTGACTTGCTCGGTCAAGGACGGGGAGCTGCTCGGGCTGCTCGGCCCTTCGGGATGTGGGAAGAGCACGACCCTCTATATGATCGCCGGGCTCAAAGACCCAACGGATGGGCAGATTTTCTTCGGCGATCAGGAAGTCACCTTCCTTTCGCCCGAGAAAAGAGGAATTGGCCTCGTCTTCCAGAATTACGCGCTCTATCCGCATATGAGCGTCTACAAGAACATTGAGTTCCCTTTGACGAATCTGAAGGTCGAGGAGAACGAGAAGGATTATTCTTATCTTTTCGAAAACGCCTTGCAGCGCGTCCTCGCCGATGGCGATGGCCTTCTTTCCATCCTTACTTCGCATAGCAAAGAAGAGGCCGTCGATGCTTTGAACTCTGCCTATAAAACATCCGCTTCTCTCGCCTCTTACATCCTTTCCTTGCGCCTTCTTGAGGCGCCTAGCCCGAAGGAGGCCATCTCTGGCGAGGCCGCAAAAAGCAAGCAAAGGCAGAAAGCCATCGTCGAAAAACTCCGCAAAAAGGGATTGTCGCTAAACGAAAACGGAGAAATCCTTCGCGAGGGCAAGACGAATTCGATCAAGCGTTCCCTAAGCAAAGACGAGAGGGACATGATGGTGAAAGAAGCCGCCGCACTCGTGCAGATCGGCGATTACCTCGACAGGAAGCCAAGCGAGCTCAGCGGAGGGCAGCAGCAGAGGGTCGCGATCGCGCGCGCCCTTGTGAAAAAGCCCAAGGTCCTTCTTCTCGACGAGCCCCTCTCGAACCTCGACGCCAGGCTCCGCATCCAGACAAGGGAAGAGATCAGACGCATTCAGCAGGAAACAGGCATCACCACCCTTTTCGTTACCCACGACCAAGAGGAGGCGATGTCCATCTGCGACCGCATTCTCCTCATGAAACAGGGAGAACTCATTCAGATGGGCGCCCCTCAGGAAATCTATAGGAACCCCGATTGCCTCTTCGCCGCGAAGTTCCTCGGCAATCCGCCGATAAACGTGTTCGTGGGCGATATCCGCGGAAACTCTTTGTATCTCGATGAGGAGAAAATCCTGGATTTGTCCGCCCCGCATGATGATGGGCCGGTCTACGTCGCGATTCGTCCGGAGGCTTTCTTGACTGGGCCTGGCATTGATGACGAAAGCAAAGTCCTCACCCTTGAGTGCACCAAAGTCCTGACGCAGGGGCGTGACCTTTGCCTTGTTTGTTCCCACCCCAAGATGGAAGGCAGCAAACTCAAGCTCGTCGTCGACAGCGACCTTGAAATCGAAGAGGGCCAAATCAAATTCGCCTTGAGGAATAACAAAGTCTTCATCTTCGATATGGAAAGTGAGGAGAGACTGCCTCTATAAGCTTATGGACGAAGAACGGAACAATTGGAAAGCCTGGCTTTATCTCGCCCCCGTTCTTTTGCTGATGGCTGTTTTCACCTTCTACCCGATCCTCAACACCTTCGTCGTCTCCTTTATGAAGGATTACGATTCGATGGACGGCTCATCAAGCGGCTTCTCTTTCTTCAATTACGGCTATGTTTTGGGGATTGCGGCAAATAACGACGTCGGGATCATGAACAACGATTTCTTCTCGTGGAACTCGCCTTCCGCTTTCTCCAACACGATGTTCATCACCTTCGTCACCGTTCCTATCTCCGTCATTTTGGCGCTCATCATCGCGGTGGCAATCCATTCCATCAAGGCTTTGCGGGGTTTTTTCCAGACTCTGTTCTTCATGCCTTACGTCACCAACGTCATCGCGATCGGCATGGTATTCGGCGTGCTTTTCTCCAACAACGGGGTTTTCAACAGCATCTTCGGGATAACCAAGCCTTGGTTGGATTCGGGATCCTCCACTTGGGGCAGCTGCATGTTCGTCCTTTGCCTCTACATCATTTGGACTGCCTTGCCCTATAAAATCCTCATCTTCCTCTCCGGCTTGCAGGGGATCGACCAGCAGTATTACGACGCGGCGAGAGTCGATGGGGCGAGCAAGATGAAGGCCAGCCTCAAGATTACGATTCCATTGCTCTCGCCTCAGATCCTCTACATAACCGTCACCTCTTTCATTTCCGGCTTCAAGGAATACGCCTCGATCGTCGGGCTTTTGGGGAGAAGTTACTCAAGCGATGGCAACACCCACGACCTCTATACGATCGTCTATTACATCATGGACATCATCAACGGAGAGGCGGGGAATGCGGCGACGATGACCCAATTCGCCTCCGCGGCCGCGGTGATCCTTTTCCTCGTTATCTTGATTTTCACGATAATCGAGCTCGGCATCTCGAAGAAGAGGGTGGTGTATTGATATGAAACCAGCGACCATCACCACGAAACTCGTCTTGGTTCCCGCCTCCTCGAAGAGCAAGGACGTCAAAAAAGAGGCAAGAAGGGACCGCATCATCCGCATCGTCAGGACCTCGCTCGTCTATCTTTTCCTTTCTCTTGCCGCCATTCTCTGCATCTTCCCGTTCTATTACATGATGGCCGCCTCCACGATGACCCATGACGAGGTGAGCTCTGGCAGGCTGTGGCTGGACTTCGCTACCTTGGGGGAGAATTTCGTCAATAACTACACCCAAACTATAACGCGCCTCAAATTCTTCTCGCACGTCGGCACGACGCTGCTCGTCGCCATAACGACAACCGCCTTGCAATTGCTCACGACGATTCTTGCCTCTTTCGCTTTCGCCAAGCTCCATTTCAAAGGCCGGGAGGTGCTTTTCATCATCCTTCTCTCGGCGATGATGGTACCTGGGGAGATGCTTGCGATAACCAATTACTCCACCTTCTCAAACTTTGGCTTTATTTCAAGCAAGCAGACTTATTTCCAGGCTGTCCTCACGATGGTCTTGCCCCTCATCTCCTCGATTTTCTTCATCTTCCTGCTCCGCCAGAACTTCAAGCAGATCCCCAATGAGCTCTACCTCGCGGCGAAAGTCGACGGCAAGAGCGACTGGCAGTACCTCTGGAAGGTGATGGTCCCCGTGGCCGCGCCGACCCTCATCACGATCATCATCCTTTCCTTCATCTCCAGCTGGAATTCCTATGTTTGGCCATCCCTCTCCGTCTACAACGACTCCTACAACGTCATCTCGGTTATCATCAGGGGGAATGCCCTTGTGTTCCAAGGCCCTTCCGGCGCCGAGATCACCAACACCGCTTGGCAGATGACCGCCTCCGTCCTCACGGTCCTGCCCCTTCTCATCCTGTTTATCATCTTCCGCAAATACATCATGTCCGGCACTGGAAGAGCTGGCATTAAAGGGTAGCGGATTGTGATAAAATGAAGTACGTTGCTGAATGATTGAAAGGAGAACTTAGGATTCATGAAATTCACCAAACACGTTACACCTTGGGCGCTTTGCCTCACCGCAGTTGCCGCTTTGGCTAGCTGTGGCGCCGGCCAGGGGTCCAATTCCTCAAACGACGGATCCTCTACCGATGCGGGGGAGAAAGTTACCGTCACCTTCTGGAACAACTACAGCGAGGATCCGACCGGCAGAGGGACCGATGACGACGATTCCTACAAAGCCTATTGGCACATGGTCGACATGATCGCTGCGTTCGAAGCGAAGAACCCGAATATCAAAATCGAGACAAAAGCCTACAAAAACTACAGCGCTATCGCTACCGATGTCGACGCTGCCATCAAAGACGGCAACACCCCCTCGATGGCCGTCACTTACGGAACTTATGCCTACAACTGGGAGAAGTATCTAGTCGATGTCACCGCCAAAGGAGAGGCGATGGAGAAAGACAGCGATATCCTCAGCGACTACATGAAGGCCGAAAAGCAGCAGTACGGCGGAAGCAAGTACTACACTCTTCCTTTCGGCAAGTCCACCGAGGCCCTTATGATCAACAAAGAGGTCTTCGCCGCGACTGGTGCGACTGCCGCCGGCGTCGCTCAAGAGAAAGGCTATCCCGCCCCGACCGCCGCGAGCACCAAGAAAGCCTATTCGCATCCTGAGACCTTCTCCGAGATGATGGATCTCGCCCGCACGATGAAAGCCGACTATCCTGAAATCTTCGCCAATCAGAAGAACGAGTCCGGCTACTTCACCGCCTGCCCGCTCATCTATGAGACCGCCGAGAACCTCTTCTTCACCGTCATGGAAAGCGCCGGCATCCAATACGCCGCGGCCAGCGACAAGGCCAGCGAAGGCGTCCTCTTCAACAACGATGCCGCCAAAGCTGCGATCGTCCAGCTCAAGAAGTGGAATAACGAAGGCCTCATCTGCTGCGCGGACAACCTTTATTTCACCAACGTCGACAAAGGCTATCACGCCTATCCCTCATCCGTCTTCGCGGATGGGAAATGCTTCATGATAATCGCGACCACCCGCGGCTCCGCCTGGATGGTTGGCGATGGCTATTCCGTTGACTACACCAAGCTCCCCAAATGGGATACCAATAGCGCTGTCAAAACCACCTCGCAAGGCGGCTCGATCTGCTTCTTCCAGAAGAGCAACAAAGCCGAGCAGGAAGCGGCCATCGCTTTCTATGATTTCCTCAATGAGAAGGACAATCTCGCCAAACTCTCCGTCGCGACCGACTATTGCCCAATCCGCTCCTCAGCTTATGAGACCGAAGATATCAAGGCTAACGTCCAGGCTTACAAAACCGGTGTCACCGCCTCTTCTTCCAAGGCCGATAAGACCAAAGCCTATGCTGGCAACGTCCTTGATTTGAATGAAAGCTACGCCAAGTCCGGCGAAAGCTTCATGTCTCCAGTGAACAAGTACTCGTCCAACCTTCGCACCGCGGTCAAAAATTTGATCATCAACGTCTTCAACGACAAGACGGCGACCGCCGACGAAGACATTGTCACTTTGGTCAACAGCGAGTTCACCAAGGCCTATACCGCCACGGTCAAATAAGGAATATGGCAGAAGACGGATCCTCAAGCCGTCTTGCCCTCTCCCCTTCGGAGGCCACGCCCCCGAAGGGAGAGAGAAGGGAAGTGAGGCTGCTCAAACAAAGGAAGAAGCGCGACGATGCGCTGTGCCTTTTGATTTGCAGCGGCCTCTGCCTCTGCCTTTCTGGCGTTTTCTTCGCGCTGAGCTTCCGTCTGAATTATCTGCGCGAAAGGTGCTTCATCCCCGGCTCGCTTGAGTTCGTCGTCTGCCTCATCGCATTCGTCTCTTTTGCCATTCTCTTCGTCTTTGGGCTTTGCAAGCTGATCCGTTCAGTCAAGCAAATAAAAGCCCTCGGCGGGAAGTAACGTTTATGATCCAAGAAGAAAAACGAGAAGACTATCTCTTTGAGAAGAAGTGCCTTCTTGTTTTGCTTTGCCTTTATTACCTCAATGGGGTTGGGCATGATGGAATCGTTCTCAGGAGCTTCGGCTTCCATTTCGACCCAAAGTGCAATTACAAGGTCATCGTCACCTCAAAGAAGGGGCATATCCATAAATACACGGTCCGCATCCACCAGAAAAAGCACGGCGTCAATCTGGAATCCCTCGACGTGATGGGCAGCGTCAATTTCGTCAGGGTGAACGATATCGCTAAAGAATACGACCCTTTCTCTCCAAGCGCCGGGCTAAACGTCTATTTTGATGGCGGCTCTTTTCTCGCTTTGGGCTATATCGAAGGCAAGAAGATAGAGCTCCGCTCGCCCGATGACGAGGAGGGGAGATATTCCTCTTTGATGGATAAGCTGAATGCCTTCCGGGCAGAAGGGGATGATTCGCCTAGCTTCTTGCTTTGGCTGATGAGGCTCTATGCCTGCAAATTGCCCTTAGACCTCGTGATGGGCGCTGGCATCAACAAAGATTATGGAGCAAAGGATTGGAAGGAGCTCATTGCGACCCTTTCTTCCTCTTATTACGGCTCCAGCTCAAGAAAAGCCGAGGAGATGAAACGCTACGTCGGCGAAGAGCTATTCACCTCGCCCGTCCTCATGAAGAACTCCGGATATAAGCTTTACGAGGAATTGAACCACGAGCTTTATGAGTTCAAGGAGGCTAAAACCTTCTCCGACCCCGATTCCACTTTGTACAAATGCGTGGATTTCCTCGCCTCTCACCCAGGGACGAGCGTCATCACCTACAATTACGACACCAACCTCGAATATCTTCTGAAGAAAAGGGGCCTCCTTTATTGCGCGATCTACGATGACACGAGCTTTGTGACAAAAGAGGCGGTGGCCTCGATTTACCATGTCCATGGTTTGCTGCCTTATGGCAAATACGAGGAGGAGAGATTCGCCTCTTCAATCGTCTTCGGCGAGAGCGACTACTTTTCTTTGTACAACAACCCCTATTCTTGGAACATCGCCAAGCAATTGCATGATTTCAAGTTCAACGCCTGCTTCTTCATCGGCATCTCCTTGACCGACCCGGACATGAAGAGGATTCTGCAGCTCGCCTCCAATTACCTTAAATTCAACTTCATCTTCATGAAGAAGGAGAGAGGCTTCTCGCCAAAGGTTTTCCGCGACGTCTCGGCTTATTTCTTCTCCTTCGACCTGATCGTGGTCTGGGTTGACGAATACGAGGAGATCGGCTCATGGCTCGCAAAACTATAAGCGAGCATTCCCTTTCCCCATCTTTGAAATGGGGGAGGAGGCTGGCCGTCAATTTGACTGAAGGCGCCCTTCTTTGCCTTCTCAGCCTTTTTTGTTTCGTGCTCGTTGGCTATTTCGATAGCCTGATCCCCTTTTACAAAGACCGTTCCTCCTCCGCCTCCTCCTACCAAAAGGACATGGTTTCATTGATCTGCTTAAGCGGGGCTGGGGAAAGCGATGGCCAAGGGGCCTTGCTCTCTTACAAAGAGCGCGCGGAGAATTACGTGAAAGACGCTGCCTACACCTCGCTAATAGAGAACAAGGAGACCCCTTCGTCTCTGATTTACGGCGAGGCAAAGAAACTGGATGAAAGCAACGACCTTCCTTTCTATTATTTCGTTTCCTTCAAAGCCGGCGAATCCTCCTCTTTCGACGGCGGCCTTCCTGCCGGCGCATCCTCTTATTGGACTGCCTTCGAGGGCGTGGAAGCGTATTTCGAATCGGCTTCGAGCCATCCCTGCTTGAAACTTGAAGAAGCCAAAGCCCTCGACGAGTATTTCAAAAACAGCGCCTATTCCAAAGGCAGCGAAATCTCCGCAAAACTCAAGGATAGCTACAAAAAACTATGCAAAACGGTGGTGGATGACTTCCAAAATCATTATCTGCCGTATTTGGAGAAATACGCTTCTTTCTCCGCGGAAAGGGATGCCATTTATCGCTTCAAAATCGCCGAGGCCTTCCTATGCCACCTTCTCTCTTGCCTCGTCTACTCCTTTTTGCTGACTTTCTTCCTGAAAGAAAGATCAACGCTCGGCAAACGCTTGCTCAAGGTCTCCCTCATTCATCGCGACGGGACGCTATTGGAGTGGTGGGAAAGGCTATTCAGGGCGTTGCTCGTCTACGCCGAGACTCTTCTCGTTCCTTCTTTGATGCCGCTAGTTTTCTATGGCTCTGGGGCAAGCGACCTTTTCGCTAGGCCGTTGCTAGGCCCTTTCTCTTTGCTTATCCTTTCTCTTATCTCAGGCGCGCTTATTATTTTCTCCTACACTGGGTCTTTCTATTTGAAGGGGAGGGCCAGCTGGAGCGAATTCGTTTTCAGGAGCAAGGAAGTCGATGGAAGGGAAAGATGAAGGGATTGAGATCCGGGCGGTAAGTCCGTCTTTCTTCCGTCTCGCCTCGAGCGCGCTTTTCGACGCTTTGACCGTCGTGCTGCTGGCCTTTCTCCTTTCATTAGCTGTTTTTCCGGCTTATTTCTCTACCACAGCCTATACGGAGCCTACTTCGTTTCGCGAGGAAATCATGCTTGCGAGCCGTCTTTATGAGAAAAAGGATGGAGGGGTCGCTTTGATTTCCTCTTCTTTGACTGGCGATTCGTCTTTGACTTTTCTCGAGAAGAGCGCGGAAGCAAGCGATGCCTTGTCATATTGCTATCGCGTCTTTTTGAATGATGAGTTCGGCCAAAAAGGAGAAGAGAAGCTCAATTCCTATTTGGCTTCATGCACCTATGAAGGAAGCGAGCTATTCGGGGAAGACGGGACAAGGCTCCTAAGCGATGGAGCATACGACGAGGCTTATTTCAAAGCTTATTGCGAGGTCATCGAAAAGCATGGGGCCGCGGATTTGAATTTGAAGGAGGGCTTCTCCTCCGCCCGCAACAAGATCCTTTGGGGCTACTTCGTCTCCTTCCTTATCGCTTTCTCGCTTTCATGCTGCCTCTTGCTCCTGCTTGTCCCTCTTTGCCTCAAGAAGGGCAAAAAGACGTTTGGCATGCTGCTGACCAAACTCGCCTATTTGGACCCAACGGGTCTTTCGCCGACTTGGAAGAGATGGGTTTTGCGCTTCTTTTTCCAGCTGGTTCTCATTTTGGGCGGGGCTTTCTTCACCTTCGGGGCGACCCTTGTATTCAGCTGCGTCTTCTCCGCCTGGCGGAAGGACCATCAGTGCGTCAGCGATTACGTCTTCGCCCTCTATCCAGTCGACGCCTCGCAAAGCGATATCCACGAAAGCGCCGACGAACTTTTGAAGCAAGATTAGCCTTTTCCCATTAGGAACGCGAAAGTGATAATCGCCTTTTGATATTCCTTTTTTACTGCAAAGTCTTGTTCTATACTTTCCTCGTTCGCTTTCCTTAAGGAAAGCAGGAAGTCAGGAGACAAGGAATGCCAAATTTCAAGAAGCTAAGCGCGGGGTACGAGAAAGAGGCCCTCAAAGTTTTGAGCGAGCTCGTCAAGAAAAAGTCGGTTTATGATGGGGAGAGCATCAAAGAAGGCGCCCCGTTCGGAGCGGGGGTCAAAAGCGCCCTCGATTATCTAGCGAAGAAAGGCGAGGAGTACGGCTTCAAAGTCGATACCTGCCAAGGCTATTGCACCGAAATCTCTTTCGGCGAGGGAGATGGGCCCGAGATTGGGATCTACGCCCATAGCGACGTCGTCCCCGCGTCCGGGAAATGGGATTTCCCTCCTTTCTCCGCGAAAATCGTAGGCGAAGGCAAGGCTGCCAAGATGGTCTCGCGCGGCACCAGCGACGACAAAGGCCCGCTCGTCGCCGCCCTCATGGCCGTCAAATTGCTGAAGGACAACAACCTCATCAAAAACTACAAAGTCCGCCTGGTTTCGGGAGGGGATGAGGAAAGGGGCTCCTCTTGCCTCAAGACCTATTTCGAAAAACTCGGCAAAACCCCGACGGATTATGGCTTTACCCCCGACGCGGATTTCCCCCTCATCTATGGTGAGAAGGGAATCCTCCATGGGCTTTTTTCCAAGACCATCGCCCTTGATCCGATCATCGCGATGAATGGCGGCTCCGTCTCCAACGCCGTCTGCGACTCCTTCGTGGTCACCCTTCCCAAAGACAAGAAACTCGAAGAGGCCATCAAGGGCAATAAGGAAATCGACCTCTCCGAGGCCGGCACCATCGATATCCTCACTTTCAAGGGCAAGGCCGCCCATGGCTCCACCCCTGAGAAAGGCGTCAACGCCGCCCTTAAGGCCTTCTCTTTCCTCGGCGCATTCTACAAAATCCCCTTCCTCAAGAAGCTCTCCGATCTTTTGAGCGACTATTCTGGCAAATCCTTCAAAGGCGATTCCCATAGTGACATCTTCGGCGACTCCACCTGGAACTACGGCGTCGTCAATTACGATTCCAACAAGAGCCTTCTCACCTCGACCATCGATTACCGCTACGGCGAGACCTCCGACCCGCGGAAAGCCGTCGAGAATTTCCAGCAGGCCACCGACACCAACGTCAATATCCTCTCCGTCAGCCCTTATCTCCTCTTCGACAAGAAGAGTCCTTTGGTGGCCACTCTCATGAAATCCTATAAGAGGATGACCCTGAAGCTCTTCGACAAGCCTTTCGCCATCGGCGGAGGCACCTACGCCAAGGAGGCCAAGAACTGCGTCGCCTACGGCTCCGCCTTCAAAGAGCACCCCGGTGACATCCACGCCCCCAACGAATACATCTATCTTGAGGACCTCTATAAGCAGATCGCAATCTACGCCGACGCCATCTATTCCCTGGGGCAGCTTAAAAAATGAGAGCCAGGCACAAGAAGTGGGCCGCCCCCTTCTTAAACGACCATCCGGAGTTTTATCTGAGCCTCGTCTCAAAAGACGATTCCTTTTTCAAACTCTCGCCGTTATTCTTGGAAATCGGATCAGGCAAAGGCGACTTCATCATCCAGATGGCCGCTAAGCAACCCGGCAATTACCTTGCCCTCGAAAGGGAGATTTCTGTTCTCGGGACGCTGGGCAAGAAACTCGCTGAGTCGGGCCTAGGCAACGTCAAGGTCCGGGGCGGCGATTTCGACAAGGTTTATGAAGAGCTCAAAGGCATCTGCTTCGATGCGATTTACCTCAATTTCTCCGACCCTTGGCCGAAGAAAAAGCATTGGAAAAGAAGACTCACGACGAAAGAGAGGCTGTCTCAGATGGCAAGCCTCCTCAAGGACGACGGGCGCTTCTTCATCAAAACCGACAACGATTCGCTTTACGAATTCACCCTTGAGCAGGCCCCTTTGGCTGGGCTCAAGATAATGAGTCAGACCGAAGATTACGCCTTCGACGAAGAAAGCGACGCGATGAGCGAATATGAGAGGAATTTCCGCGCGGAGGGCAAGAAGATCCACCGGATAATCCTCAGCAAATAAGGAGCAAAGACATGTACCGTTTCTATTACAACCGCCCAACCGGAGGTGATGTCCTCTATTGTCTGATCAAACCTTCCTCCTATCCTGACCGGACCAACAAGGTGGGTGATGTGGTGGCTCTTTATCATGGTGACGAGCGCATCGGCATCAATTTCCTCAACATCTCGAAGACTGTCAAAATCAGGGCGAATGGCATGATACCTGTCGTGGACGAGCACCTGCTTGAAGTGGTGAACCATATGCTCATCAATGCCGGCGAGGATCCTCTTCCTTCTTGCGAATGTTCCAACTATCTCATCGCGGAAGTCTCTTCCGTTGAGGAGCACCCGCTTGACGAAAAGAAAAGAATCGTCCACCTGAGCGCCGGAGAGAAGAAACTAGACACGGTCACCCGCTACCAAAACCTCGCGCCATCTTCGCGTCTGGTCGTGGCCATCGACCATTGCCTGAAGATCGACGGCACGGAATTCCTCGCCCACAGTGAGAGGAACATCCCCATCGATTGCGAGATCTGCTCGGAGAAGGATCTCGGGATAGGCGATGAATCCAAGCTCGCCTTCCTCGCCCAAGGGGATCCCGGAGATGACTTCTTCGCCAAATGAGCAGCGCCGGCAGGCGCTTTTCTTTTTGGATGAAAGCGTTTGTAAACTTTTCCAAAAGACGAGCACGAAAAGACGATAACGCCTTTTCCTATTAACAAAAAACGCGGATTTTCCCGAAAGAAATCGTGCTTTTTAGAATTTGCTTGAAAAAGCATGAAAAAATGTTTGAAAAATGACGTTGTGCTTTCTTGAATCATAGAGAATAATAGCCATATCTCAAGGTTTCTTCTTAATCAAGGAGGCACAGTAATGCAGAACCTAAAAGACCGCGTGACGATATACCAGGTGGCCCAGGCCGCAGGGGTTTCTCTTGCCACGGTTTCTCGCGTCATCAACAAGAAAGATTCGGTTACCCCGGACACCAGAAAGAGAGTCGAGGAGACCATCGCCTCTTTGGGCTATAAACCTTCCGGCCTCGCGCAGGCCCTCGCCACGAATCGCTCGACCAACATCGGGGTCGTCATCCCCAGCGCGAACTATGTCTATATCGCCAACCTCCTCAACGGCATCACCGACGTCGCGAAAGAGAAAGGGTTCCTTTTGACTTTGTTCTCCACGTCCCATTCAAGGGAAGAAGCCCTTTCGATGATCGACAAAGTCATCACCGCCCACGTCGATGGAGCCATCATCTTCGACGACCAGCTCGGGCCCGAAGACGTCAAAAAAATCGCTTCCTATAATGTCCCTTCGATCGTTATCGACAATAAACTCGCCTCCGAGAAAGTCGGCAACATATCTTTCTCTTACGACATCGAACTCAAGAGAGTGATAGAGGATTACTACAAAAAAGGCGGGGATAAGGTCATGACCTTCCTCCACGTCCATAACGCCGGGCGCTTGCTGAACCGCTGCGAAAAATCATTCATCAAGACCCATGAGGATCTAGGGAAGCCATACCAGGTCGTCAACTGCGACGATTCCTATTCGAGGACCTACAGCGACTTCATCGAGTACTTCAAGACCCATAAAAAGGCCTATCTCATAGCTTATCGCGATTCCATCGCCGCCGCTGTCGAGAATGCGGCCACCGACAGCAATCTCAAAGTTCCGGAGGATGTCGAAGTGGTCTCCATCGTCGGCACCAAATACTCCCATATCGTCCGCCCGACCCTCTCCGCCATGCACATCGACATGGCTGAAGTCGGAAAACGCGCGATGTACATGCTCACCGACCTGATGGCCCAGAACCTCGTTGACAAGACCTCGAAGATCGAAGCTCGCTACATCGAGGGCCAAAGCACCATCAAGCGTTGAACCAAACCCTAAGCACCTTTGTTCCAAAAAGGTGCTTTTTTTAATACCTTTTGTCACTCTATTAGGGAAAGTGCTAACAAATTTCTTTCGATGCTGAGGCCTTTTTAAAGTTTTTTGGCACTCAAGTCTTGACAGTGCTAAAAAGTCGATTACCATATTCGCATATCTGGAGGAACAGATTGAAATGATCAAACCATTAGGCGAATACGTCGTGCTGGAGAAGGTCCCCAGCGAAAAGAAAGTCGGCTCCATCGTGCTGACCAGCGAGAAGAAGCAAGGCAACGTCGCGACCGTCGTCGCGGTCGGGCCGGGCAAAAAGGATGAGAAGGGCAATTTGATCGCCGCTTCCGTCAAAGCCGGCGAGAAAGTTATCTACCGCGAATACAGCGGCACCGACTACGAGGAGGATGGCAAGAAATACCTCCTCATCAAGAACGAGGACATCCTCGCCATCATCGACTGAGAAAACGTCTATATATCCTTATATATAAAGAGGCAAAAAAATGGCAAAAGAAATCAAATTGGGCAAAGAAGCCCGCGACCGGATGCTCAGCGGAGTTGACACTCTCGCCGACACCGTCAAATTGACCCTTGGCCCGAAAGGACGCAACGTCGTCCTCGACAAAGGCTATGGTTCTCCGCTCATCACCAACGACGGCGTCACCATCGCCAAGGAGATCGAGCTCAAGGACAGCTACGCCAACATGGGCGCCAAGCTCGTCTACGAAGTCGCCAACAAGACCAATGATCTCGCCGGGGATGGCACGACCACTGCGACCCTCCTCACTCAGGCGATCGTCCACCGCGGCATCGCGGCGGTGGAGAAAGGCTCCAATCCGGTCTTGGTCCGCAAGGGAATCGAGACGGCTGGCAAGGCCGTGGCCGACGAGCTTCTCAAGAAAACACGTCCCGTCGAGACCAATGAGGATATCGAATCCGTCGCCACCATCTCTAGCGGCGACCCCGAAATCGGTGCGCTCATCGCCAAGGCCATGAAGAAAGTGGGCAAGAACGGAGTCATCTCCGTCGATGATTCCAAAGGCATCGCCGACGAGCTTGCCGTCACCGAAGGCATGGAATTCGACAAAGGCTACATCTCTCCTTATATGGTAAGCGACAGGGAGAAGATGATTGCCGAACTCGATGACGCCCTCGTCATGGTGACCGATCAGAAGATCAGCAACATCAATGACGTCGTGCCTTTGCTCCAAGCTGTCGTTGACGCGCACAAGCCTCTTCTCATCGTCGCCGACGACCTCGACGCCGATGTGACAAGCACCCTCATCGTCAACAAACTCCGCGGCACCTTCAACGTGGTCGCGGTTAAAGCCCCTGAATTCGGCGACGCTCAGAAGAACGCTCTGCAGGACATCGCCACCCTCACCGGCGCGCGCTTCTACTCCAAAGACCTCTCGATGGAGCTCAAGGACATGACCATCGAAGACCTTGGCCGCGTCAAGAAAGCCATCATCAAGAAAGATAAGACCACCCTCATCGGCGGGGAAGGCGACAAGAACGACATCGCTTCGCGCGTCGCCGATCTCCAGGGCCAATACGCCGAAAGCACCTCCGAATACGACAAGAAGGCCCTCGCCAAGCGCATCGCTAAGCTCAGCGACGGCGTCGCCGTGCTCAAAGTCGGCGCCCTCACCGAAAGCGAGCTCAAAGAGAAGAAGCTCCGCATCGAAGACGCCCTCAACGCCACCAAAGCCGCGGTTGCCGAAGGCATCGTCGCCGGCGGCGGAGCGGCCCTCTGCGAAGTTTACAAAGAGCTCAAAGGGACCCTTAAAGATTCCAACCTCGATGTCCAGCGTGGCATCGACGCGGTCATCGAATCGCTTTATGCTCCTCTGCGCCAGATCGCCGAGAACGCCGGCTGCGACGCCGACGAGATCGTCGAGGAGCAGAAGAAGCAAGCGATCAACCACGGCTTCGACGCCAAGAACGGCATTTGGGTCGACATGTTCGAGAAAGGCATCGTGGATCCGACGAAAGTCACTCGCAGCGCTGTCTTGAACGCCTCATCCATCTCCGCCCTCTTCGTGACCACGGAAGCCGCGGTGACCGAGCTTAAAGAAGAAAAGCCCGCTCCCGCAGCCGCTCCAGCGGACATGTATTGATAAGGACCGCAGTCTTGCCCCATCCCTATATGAGATGGGGCTTTTTTGTTTTTTGGCAAAGAAAACGTATAGAACGTTAATAATGCTTAAATATAATTCTTCCAAGGAAATGATGGCATGACTCTCAAAGAAAAATTCAAAGAATACGACCAAGTGGCCCATGTAAAGGAAGCAACTATTCTTGGCGAAAGGTTCCTTTATCGCTATTACAAGAACCCCGACGCGAAAAAAGATGTCACTCTTCTCTTTTTGGCGGGCGGGACGGGCTTAGGTGACGGCTTTTTCTATCTTTATGATCAATTCGCCCCGAATTACAGTCTTATTTCTTTCAATTACCCGATGGCTTTCAAAAGCGTCTCTTCCCAAGCTGAGGCTATCTCATTGCTGATCGAAGAAGCAGGGGCGCATAACGTTTATCTCGTTGGCCAATCATTTGGCGGGCTCCTCGCTCAGGTCATCGCCTCTTCCTACCCTAAGAACGTGAAGGGCCTTATTCTTTCTGGGACATGCGGGCTGGGCGCCACGAACGACCCCGCGGACAGGGATTTCATTGAGAAGCTTCTTGATCCTAAGAGGGTGGAGAAAAACATCAAAACGGATAAACGCCTTCCTATAGCATTGCTTTGCCCGATGATGAAGCTGGCCAGTTTCCGGCTTATCAAGGATAGGAATATGAGAAGGGATTTCTCGAATATTGTCGACATCTGCAAAAATTCGATGACCAAAGATTATTTCGTTTTGATGGATACCCTGCTTGGCGATTTGAGAAACCATTTCTGGAAGATTCGCAAAGAAGACTTGCTGCCCTTTGCGGGGGAGGCTTTGCTTGTTTTTTCTAAGGAAGATGATTTTTTTAGCAACTCCTTGAAACAAGGGCTTGTTGATCTCTTCGTGAATCCTGTGGTCGAATGGGACCTCAAAGGAGGACACCTCGCTCTTATGAAAAGCACCAATGATTACGTGGCTTTGGTGAATTCATTCATCAAAGAAAGGAACCCTTCTTACCGGAACTTCGCGTAATTGCCGATAGTTTGAAAGATACGATGCGCAAATTGCCTTCGCAAGGTTGCTTAAGAACATTGTTGGCAAATCTTCAAAAGAAAAAGAGTGCTCTGTGTCGCGGTTTTTGCGATTTTAAAACAAAATTGATGAAACCCCCTTGCGCCTCTTCTTCCCGGGGCGTATCATTTTGTCCGCACGCCACGA
>CAVDSY010000029.1:0-4933 GCA_963611815.1 bacterium | reverse complement strand
CATCGGAAGTAACCTTCCAAGTCACGCCGTTAGTGGACGTCCCGCTCCCGCCACACTTACCGGAGAATTCCAGGGTATCTCCCGTCGTCGAAGCCACCGCTTTCGTCGCAATAAGGCTATCGTCAAACCCTAGGGAGACCCCCCCGATTATCCCGATGCTGCCAAGTGACAGAGCCAGCGCGGCCAGACCGATTATGAATGCTTTCCTCTTCATGATGAGCCAATCCCCCATTTGCCTGTGGGCCACCTCAGGGGCAGCATAAAAGAGGGCTCTAACCCCTCAATCGTTGCGCCGTTTGATGCGAAGCGAGGCTTTTTCCACGCCTTTTATTTTACCTTCGCCCAAAGGGGAGGCGCAATAACATAGAAAGGCGCTTACTGCCATTCGTTAGAGCTGATGGGCATAACTAATCTGTGAAAGCGGTTACTTCCTTTAAATCCATATCTTTCTCTGATGAGCAGGCAAAGCAAAACGTCTTACGGAAGGAAACAAGTGACAAAAGCGGTTTTGCGGACTATACCCAGCGTTTCTTACATTTTTTTGCTGGTTATAGTCCGCATTTTCTATATTTTGTTATAATTACGCTGAAAAGGGGACGCACATGACCACAATGGATAGAAGCCAATTGCTGACGCACATCAAGAATCAGAACCCATGGTGGGCTGAGGGGAAGGTAGACGACGATCTGGCTCCCGAATTCAGAAGAAGCGAATATTCCTCGGTCAAAGAGGCTTTCCTTGGCGAGCCGAGGAGATTCCCCGTCCTCGCCGGAGCGAGGCGAGTTGGCAAATCAACGATGCTGTTTCAGCTTATCAAAGAGCTGCTCGAAAGCGGGAAGGCCTCCCCCAACCAGATTCTTTACTATTCTTTCGACTACCCCCCAAACGACGAAGCCTCCATTCAAGAAGTCATCGCCGCCTATCAAACCTACGTTTACGAAGGGAAGGATTTCTATCTTCTCGTCGACGAGATCCAAAACGACAGGAGTTGGAAAGCCTGCCTGAAGCAGCTCTTCGACTTCAACAAAAAAGCAAGAGCGATAGTATGCGGATCCTCTTCCGTCGAGCTTGGGAGGCAAAGCGGAGAAAGCGGAGCAGGGCGCTTCCTGACCATCAAGATTCCAACCCTTTCTTTTTACGAGTTCTGCGCTATCAATGGGAAAGGCGTCGATTTGGATGTCGAAGACCCTTTTCTCATTCATTCATTGCCCATTCCGAAACAAGGCGAAATCTATGCAAAACTATCCTCATTGTTCGCCGAGTTCTATCGCTACTTGAAAGTCGGCGGGTTCCCCGAATTCGCCAGAACCGCGCCGAATAGCCGTCTTTCCCGCGCCATCGCCGATCAAATAATAAGCAAAGCCATCCGCCAGGACATCGTGAAATCGTATGCGATCCGCGACGTCGACGCGCTCAGCCGCCTCTATGTCTATCTTTGCTACCACACCTCCGACATACTCAACGTCGAGGCGATATCCAAAGCCATCGAGATCGATCGTTCGACCGTCAGCCTTTTCATCGGCGCTTTGGAGAAAGCCAACCTCATCTATGTGTCTGAGCAGCTCAATCTAGGCGGCAAAGGGGCGCTCAAAGGGAGAAGGAAGATCTATGTCTCGGATTACGCCATACGATGCGCGATAACCGGGAATAGCGATATAGAGACGGATAGCGTTGAGTTGGGCTACGCGATAGAAAGCGTCGCCTACAAGCACACAAGGGATTACTTCGAAAGCAAAGACAGCTGGCTCTACAAAATCGGCTACAGCCGCGGGGCGCTAGACAGGGAAATCGACATCGTCGTCCAAAAGCTTGGGAGGGACATTCAATACATCGAAGCCAAATACCGCAGCAATTCCCGCATCAAAGACAGCGACGGCATCGTGATAATAGGCTTGGAGAACACGCCGGGCTACGTCATCACCAAAGAGGCGGTGGATTTCGGCCTGCAGGAAAGAGGGAAGACGAAGTTCTACCGCATCCCCGCCGTCGCCTATTGCTATTTGCTGGGCAAAGCGAAAGCCCAATCCGTCTAATGGCCCCTAGCCCCGCTTCAAAAGCTCACTTCAGTTTGTCGTACTTGGTCGAAACGCCCCGCGCCTTCTCCACGGGGTATTTCTTCGCGCTCTTGAGCATTTTCGTTTCGACTATCTCCAAAGGATCGACGCCAAGCTTCAGGCACATCTGGAGGCAGTAGTTCAAGACGTCGGCGAGCTCTTCCTCAACCGAGGCCTCATCGTAATTGGCTTCTTCCCACTGAAAGCATTCAAGCAGCTCCCCCGCTTCTATCGAAATCGATTTGGCGAGGTTGGCGGGGCTATGGAACCGATCCCAATCCCTCTCCTCGTTGAACTTCCTTATATGCTCCAAAGTCTCTTCAAGCCTATCCATATTCATTCTCCCAAGAACCTTTCCAGATACTTCCTCATATTAGCCTTGCAGGCGTAGACGTAGCAGCCCTTTATCCCCCTACTCATCATCACTTTGTAGGAATTGACGATGTAGCGTTTCAAGGTGCCTTCGTCCACCCCTTCTTTCACCTTCTTGTCATAGAAGCGGCCTTTGTCGATGACGATCTCGTTCTTATCAGGATCGTAATCTATCTCTTCTCCGAGGATAACCCCGACGTAATTGAGATCGTAACCCTGCAATGTGTGGATGCAGCCGACCTCATTGATTGCGTTCTCCGAGAGGATGAACTCCTTGTTCGTCATGTTCCAGACGTAGTCATGGCCTTCGATATGGATGTCTTGCAGGCCATGGCTGACGATGTAGGAGTAGCCCTTATCCAAATAAGGCTTGGACACCCATTCCCAAGAATACCCCGCGGCCACGCGGCATAGCCCCCACCGCCTGTCTTCCCTTTTTATCTCCTGCACCATTTCCTCGACGTCGCCGAAGAGCTTGAATTCATACGCGCCTTGCTCGAATTCGAGCCTCTCTTCCTGCTTGCAGGCGAAGATGCTGGAAAGATAATCGACGAACCTCTCCCCTCCCTTGCACCTCATCTGGGTCAGGAGACGGCAATGCAGAAGGGGGCTATTGGACAAAGATCTTTTGAATTGCTCTTCGCTGATGTCGCTGCCCTTGACGCTTTGGTTTGAGTCGTAGACAAGGACGCGGTATTTGGAGCGCGCCAAGATGAAATCGAGCTGCGTGGCCTTTTTCGGATCCAGCCCAAGTTCCCTCGCCCTCGCATCGAAAGACCCATAGGAAGTGATGTTTTTCCTCTGGCAGAGGCGATGGGCCTCATCGACGAGCACGAGGTCGAATTTTTCCCCGCCGTCGAAAAGATCCTGCGGCCCTTTCACCATATTCTCCTTGAGCCCGTTCCCCGTGAGGCGGAAGACTTTCTTCATCGTCTCCCTGAGCGAGGTCATTGGGCAGACGTAGGCGATTTTGAGTCCCTTGCCTTCGTTTGCCTTCAATAGGCCTTGGATGGCCATGAGGAGCCTGGTGTAATCGCTAGGATCCTCATCATCCTCGGATTCGCTGACCTTGAGAGTTGAAGCGGAGATGAAGCGGAAAAGGAGGTTGATGAGGACGATGGTCTTGCCCGTCCCAGCCCCGCCTTCGATGATCGAGGTCCCCTCCTCTCCCTTGGAAAGCTTCTCGCTCGCATCGAGGACTATCTTCGAGATGACCTCGCCTTGCTCAGCCGTCAAAGAGGAATAAGGTGAATACTTGAATAGATCGCTGTTCCTGATCTCCTCGATGTCGGAATCGACGAGCCCTTTCTTCTTAAGCTCTTTCCAGATCTCGCCCAGCTTATTGAGGTACTTCTCCCTCTGATAGTAATCGTGTTTGAAGGATTGGCCGCCATTATGGTTTTGGAGCCTGAATTTCCCTTCAGCCCCGCAGAGTTGGATGAGATTCTGCTCAAGATCGAGAATCGCGGACTTGTTGTAGCTCTCATCGAAGATGACGCTGATCCTCTTCAGATCCCTCCTCTCGGGATTCTGCAAATGCTGTTCGAAACGGTTGTAGGCGTTCTGGGTCTCCCCGATGTAAAGCTCCCTGTCGTTGTTTATGAGATAGACGACGGGCCAGTCCTTGGCTTTGGTCTCACTGGCCAAAAGCATCTCTCGGCCGTCTTTGGAAAAAGGGAATGAGCTGATCTGCATAGCAATCCTTATAACATCTTTATATCACTTTTCAAGAAGGCCCGGGAGTGACAATAAGTTTGTGCAATTAGGCATGAGGGACCTTTGCTTGCCGGGCCCGGCAAGTAAAAAAAGCCGCATAGCCCTTACAATTTGTTTGCTAAAACTAAAGAAAGGAGCTAGACGACATGTCTATTGAATAACTATTTTCGTCGATGACGGCCGAACAGGCCGCATCAATAATCAAGGAGGACCTGAATTCTTTCGTAAGGTCCGAGCTTGAGAGGGCCTTCAACGAGGCCTTCGCCGATTTCGCCTCCAAATGGTCGAAGCCATACCCAAAGCCGATGCTAAGCCTGGTGGAAAAGCAAGACGCGATGCTCGCCTTTTACGAGTTCCCGAAGGCCATGCGGAAGGCGATCTGCACGTCCAATGCCGCGGAATCCCTGAACTCCGCGGCCAAAAGGAAGACGGGGGGGAGGATCCAATACAATTCGGAGGATTCAGCGCTTATCGTCCTCGCGAAGGTGTATGAGGACTGCAACCGCAACGCCAGGCCAGCGAAATTCATGCTGGAAATGAGCGAGGACGATAAGCGATCGATGGGGTTCACCGAATAAAACGGAGATCAACGTGCGGCTTATGAATTACACAAAATTATTGCAACTCCCCCTCAGGAGAGTTGCAATAATTTTGTGTAAAAGCCATCTCAGAAGCCCTTTTTTAAACCATATTTCGAATCCCATCGCCGTCCTCTCGTCCTCGCTCATCTCCAGGACGAAACGCGCGGGCCTGGCGTCGCGGTTGCAGTCCCCGCAGACCTTGGTGAGGGT
>CAVDSY010000028.1:0-23416 GCA_963611815.1 bacterium | reverse complement strand
TTATTGACGTAAGCGCATTTGGCCATGTCTATCTTTCCGCCATGGCCTTTGTCCCACCCTTTATCGGTTATGTAGGTATGGTCGCCTTCCTTGAGAAAGACCAGACCATCGGCTTTCTCATATATGTATCGTTCGCCGCGCAGCAATATTCTGCCCACCAGACTCTTCTCCTTGACCACGCCGCCATAGAAGAAGACCTCAGGCCAGAAATCCCTCACCTCACAAATGCACGGGACGCGGTATCTTTTGGCCATCTTAAGCCCCGCCAGCATCGTCAGAGGCTGAGGACTCGAGGCGATGATGAGGTCAGGTTCTCCTTTGACTTTGGCCATCTTTTTCCCGACGCGGGGCAGCCTCCGCCAGAACTGGATCATGTTGATAACCCTTTTGAAACCGGAGCCCCTATAAGCAGACGTCTTGACGTAAACGGTGTCGATGCCATCGAAGCTCATCACCGAGTACTTCGAGCCATCTTTGATCATGTCGTATCCGCCAAAATGCAGATACGACCCGCAAAAGGCAATCAGCTTATGCCCGGCTTTCTGAAAATACTCGCCGAATTCAAATGGACGATGGACGCCGGTGATCTCATAAGGCGTCGCGTGTTGATGCAGATACCAGATATTCATGATTGTCGTTTCAAGCGTTTTTTCCTTAGCGCCATCTCTTCGAACTTGGCGGCTTAGAAACAGCCGTTTCCTATTTCCCCTTGTCCTTCGGCTTCAGCCCAAAGAGAATCGCGAAAGCGTAGAAAAACACATAAGCGTCCATCTTGAAGGAGAGCTTCTTTATATACTCGCAGTCGTATTCGGCTTTCGTTGTCGCATCATGGCTCCTATGGCTCTTCACTATCGCCAAAGAGCAGATACCGGGCTTCACCACAAAGGCGCTAGGGACGGTGGCTTTCCTTGCGTTATAGCAATCCTCTTCTTTTTCTTTCTCCTGCTGCGGGCGGGGGCCGATGAAGGACATGCTGCCGACGAAGACGTTGAAAAGCTGAGGCAATTCATCCAAGGATGTCTTTCTGATGAAGCGACCCCACTTGGTGGTCATCGCGTTTTGCTGCTCAGGGCTCAGCCCGCTTGGCGGGACTGCCGGGGCGTCCATCCTCATCGATCTGAACTTCAGCATCGTGAACAGCTTCTCATCCCTCCCGATGCGCTTCTGTTTGTATAAAGCAGGGCCTTTGGAGGTGCATTTAGTGATGAGGGCAAGCAGAAGCATCGGGAGGGATAGGATGATGATTCCCAGTGTCGACCCGAGCAAATCCAAAGCCCTCTTGAATACAAGATAGACTCTCTGCGACTTTTTGAAGGAGAAGGACTCGGCCATAAAGCGGTTGAGGGAATTATAACGCGGGGAAACCTCTTGTAGTTGGAAAGATAAGCAACCTTGTCAGTTCTTAAGCCCAGGGATCCAACTCGCTTGAATCCTTGGGCAAGCCGTACGTGGACAGGGTGGCTACATCGGCACATCGAAAATGAGCTGCAAAACGAGAAGGCTCCTCTCTCAGATGGAGCACGTGGGCTATGATGGCCGAGACTCAATTGTAGAGCTCGCCTGCAAAAACGGAACGCTATCGCCCGCTTACCAAAGTAGAGGAAAAAGGAACGTCCCAGTTTTCTCCGCCCAAGGGTGACGGGCATGGACACCGGGGCAAGAGCCCTACTTCTTGACGTAAAGCCCCAGGCAACTCATGCGCTGACCTTAAGGAACACGACCCTTTGAGGCAGCGTTCCGCGATGTAAGCGTGCGCAGCCAAAAAAAGGCAGCTCCAAAGACGACGAAACTACCATGAGGATTTCAATGCAAGAATCAAGTTCACTAGGCAAGCCTTACGAAGGCAGAATGAAACACGGCACCGCCACCTTGGAGATGGGAAAAAGCCCTTATCCCAGTCAATCATGCGGCATCATCAATCGGCAGAGAGCTTCCAGGGGGTTCAAGATGAGCAATCGGGGCTGTTGCGCTTGATCCTCGTCAAATACTCCGCGCTTATCGCATAGACCCCGATGGTGTCGTGTTTATCATCGAAGAACTCAACCTCGAAGTTGCTCTCGTCGCATTTCAATACAATCGCGCCTCTGACGCCTGCTTTAAGATCTTCGAAATCCTTGTTCAGAACGGCCGAATCGTATTCGTTCATAGTTCTCAGTACTTCCCCCCTGGATGGAGAGTGACAATCCTCCGGACGATGTGGCCGTTGTCCTTCCAAACGATGACCGTGGCAGGTTGTTCCATCATCCCATCAAGAAGCGACAAATCCACTGATTTAGGCCAGCCACAGCAGTCTTCTTGAGGCTAGTTGCTCTTTCTTTGATAAAAGCTCGATCTCGCGGCGCCTTTTTTGACGACCAAGCCTTTCTCAATCAAAGAATTCAGAACGCGGATCAAACTGGCTTTTCCTATACGAGAGGCTTTTTCCAAATCCCCGCGCGTATAGTCAAGGTTGCCATTCATCAGGCTAAGAACGTTCTTTTCGTTCGCGCTTAGCTCGATTTCTTCTTTTACGGGCAAAGTCACGGAGATGAAGGAATCCCCCACGTCGAAGGAGGGCTTCTTCTGAGAGGAGGCATAGGAGCCATTGATTCTCTTTATGCCTGTCGCGAACGCCTCGACAATCTTAAGGCGATGGAAAACGTTTGCGACGATTGGATTCCGTAGAGCTGAGTAGCTTCCTTTCTCGAACGCCTCTTTGGTTATCGATCTCACCAGCCCCCCTGGCGAGGTGACGACGATCTTGTCCGGGTACATCTCGACCTTGGTATTCGCCTTGACGTCGTAGGCGCGATGGATTAAGGAATTCGCGATGGCCTCACGATAGGCTTCGTAAGGAATCCGCTCATATTTTTTCCGGAACCCGCCATCGATTCTCTCGATGATATACTCATCCTCGAAAACCTTGAGGGCTTCCTCGTATTGCTTCAGAAGGGAAATCCCGTTCAGGGTAATCCTTTTTTTGAATTCGTTGATGGTATAGCCGAAAACGACGATGTCCAATCCCCCGAAGCCATTCTCGTCGGCAAGGAGCGCGGCGGCGTTGTTGTACCCGCCTTCGCCATAAAGATTCAGACTTTTCAAGGAATCCATGTTGAATTCGCTTAATTTGAGCGCCTTGGTTATTTCAAGCCCAAGCAAAGAGAAGGTGAGATTTTGTTCCTTTGAGGCAACTTCCTCGAAGGAAAGATGCATCCCTTCCAAAACGAGACGATTCTCTTCAAGCGCGTCCGCCTCAACGGTAGAAGAATCGTTTCGTTTATAGCATTTCCCGTTGTAGCGATAAGGGGTGTCGCTGCCTTTGGCCACGGTAAGGCAAATCGTGGTATCCTCATTGATTTTTAGCGAGAAACTGGGCTTTGGCCGAATGGAATCGTTGATTTGGTTTTCGATGTCCAGGCATTTCTCTTCCGGCCTATCAATTCCGATGACCTTGCGATCGTCGTCGATTCCGAAAACGATGACGCCGTCACCGTAATTGGCAAAGGCGCTGACTGTCTTCAAATAGGTTTTGTTCAAATTCTCTTTATATTCAAGATTCTTAGCTTCTCGTTCCAGCATTCTAGTCTCCTCCGCCTCTAAATTATAAATCGTTTCATAAGGGAGTGCAACGATAATGGTTTCGTTGCATATTGGCTTGAAACGTTTAGCAAATCGTTGCATTATGCCGCGCAACGAAAGGCGGATGCCCCTCGTTCCTTCTGACGCTGGATGGATCCGTGTAACGAATAAGGTAGAAACAGCCAATTGGGATGAAATAAATAAAAGCCGCGCATCTCCCGCGCGGCTTGGCTGCCTATAGACACTTAGTCAAGGGACGATAGTCAAAACGTAATCGCCTTTGCCCTTCAGCTTTCCTTCCCGCCCTGCGGGGATGAAGAAAGTGTCTCCTTGCCTGTAAGTGACGCCACCAAAATTGCCTGCCCCCGAGAGAAAGGTGATTGAAGCGAAGCTATCGGAGGGGGCTTCGATGGTTTCTGTCTCTTCCGCTTTCCCCAACGTTGAACGGAAGTATGCGCATTCGCCCATGATGGGGGAAGGGAAAACGCTCGGCTCATAAGGCTTGAAGGAGACGACTTTCATCGCCTTGTCGACATGCAGCTCCCTCGGCCTGCCGTCTTTGCCAAGCCTTCCATAATCGTAGAGGCGATAGGTGAGGTTGCTGTTTTGCTGAATCTCGGCAAGGGTGACCCCGGCCCCGATCGCATGGACGGTGCCTGAGGGGATGAAGTAATTCTCCCCTGGCTTCACCGGGATGAACTGGAGGAGATCGGTCAAGGTGTTGTCTAGGATGGCTTTTCTGACCTCCTCTTCGTTCGTCTCCTTCTTGAAGCCAAGATATAGGCCCGCTCCAGGCTTGGCGGCGATGATGTGCCACATCTCCGTTTTGCCGTATGAGTCCTCGTGCTTGAGAGCGTAATCATCGCTAGGGTGGACTTGGATGGAGAGATTCGATTCGGAATCGATGAGCTTGATCAGAACGGGGAAATAAGGAAAGCGCATCGGCTTTGCGCCCAAATCATCCGGAGTCGCGACGTCTTTGAGGGCTCTGCCGTCTTCCAAAAGAGTCGGCCCGTCGTCCCTGAAAGAGAGCTCCCATGCCTCGGCGATGGTATCCTCTTTGCTCGGCTTGCCCCAGGATTTGAGTGTCTTGCCGCCCCAAATGAGGCTTTTGGTGGCGGGGATTGTCTTAACGATTTTCATAACGTGGCGAATTCTATCACAGCGAAAGGTCATCTCAGTAGAAGCGGTATCTCAAGAACCTTGGATGGTATATGTCCGCGTCCATGACGTTCTTGTTGCTGCCCGACTCATTGAGGTTATAGGTGATGACCAATTCGCCGTCATCGCTCAAGACGGGATGGGCTTTCGCATTGTATTGGGAAAGGCCTTTCTCCAGGGAGGTCTCCTCCGCGTGGTAGACGACCTTCTTTTCCCCGAAGGCAGAGAAAGGCGAGGAGGAGACCCTCAGGCAGACGTCTTTGCCTATCGTGTTGTCTTGATAGGTCAAGACGTATTTGCCGTATAAAGATGAGGACTCGTCGTTTATCTCGCAGACGGACATCTCGCAGGAGACGTTGCCTCCTTCCGTCAAAGGCGCGCAGCTGGAGATGTCGCTGACGAAGGAGGAGCCATCCCAATAGGAGTACTTGGAGAAATCCTCAACCTCCTCTTCCTTCACCCTGGCGGCGACCAAACAGCGGCCATTCTCTTTTCCGCTTCGATCCATGTAGCCATAGATATAAAGGTATCCGTCCGGGCTCAAGGCGCGAGATGACTCCGTGTTCTCGAAGATTGCCGAGCCGAAGATTATCGACACGCTCCCATCGCTAGAGAAATACGAGAGATGGCTCGTGCTGGAATCGTAGATGCTGCGGAAGCCCCCGAAATCGATCTTGCCATCTTTGATCGGGAAGGCGAAAAGATCCTCGCCGACCTGATTGAAGCCAAGCGCGCCCTCTTTGGCTATATAAAGCCCGAAGACGTAATAAGTCGAGCCCACGACGAAGGAATCGCCCAGCCAATAGAAGGCCTCCGCCTCCGATCTAGAAGCATCTTTGCTCGCTTTTATGGGCAAGGAGGGATCGCTGACGAAATCGATCTTGCCGCCATTAAGATATCCGAATGATTGGTTGGTTATCGCGTTGTTGACCCTGGCTTTGGTGATGGGGTTGATCTCGCCGTGATAGGTATCGGAGAAATTGAAGATGACCTCCCCCTCGCCTCCTATCGACTGATCGCCATTAAGCCTGGTGGAGAAGATGCCATCCGCCCCAGACCAAAGGGAAGAATAGCTAGAGACCAGGCCCGTGTTCTCGTAATCGAAGGAAGTGAAATCGCCCTCCCCTTGCTTCAAAGCGAAAGCGCCTAGCCCGTTTCTCTCTCCCCCGTAATTGGAAAGGAAGCTGAAACGGACGTATTGGGCCCTGACGTTATTTAGATCCACCTTCAAAGAGGCTTCCATCCCTTCTTGGCCGCTTCCTTTCTCCAGGCGATACTCCCCTACTTCTTCATAGCTCTCATTGTCCAAAGACACCGATATCCTCAGCTCTTTGACCCCGTAATCGAGATGCTCTGGGTCGTTGTAATTCCAAATGGCGAGCTCGCTTAAGGGGTATTGGCCGCGAAGGGAGTAAGTCAAGATTCCTTTGGCGGTCGCCCTTTGGTAATAAGGGTTCGCGGTGAGTTTGTCGCCAACTAGCCCAGGGGCGATGGAGGGGATGGAGTTCTTCTCCGAGTTCGCGTCGAGGAAGCTGTAAGAAGAGAGATAGCCCTCCTCGCCCTCATATTCGAAGAATCTCGCCTCGGAGAGCCCGAACTGGTTGCCCCCATAGTTGCTAATGACCTCAAGCTTGACGTAGCGCGCGGCCACGCCGGCGAAATCGAAATACTCTTTCCCGTCGATATGGCTGGCATAGCTCTCCTCCCCGCTGCCTTTGCCCAAAACATGGCTCCCCAGCGAATGGTAATGGAGATTGTCCTCGCTGTAAGAGATGGAGAATTCTTTGACCCCCACATCGAGTTTGCTCGCCTGGTTGTAATTCCATAGGCCAAGATGGCCCAGCCTCACGAAGTCAGCGAATTTGAAGACGATGCTGCCGGTTTTATCGCCGCGGTTAGAGGCGAACATCGTCTCTCTTTGGTTGGCGGAGGCATGGGTGTGATAGAAAGCCGAGTTGCCGCTCATGCCGGAGCGGTCGATGAGATGGGAGGCGGAAAAAAGCTCGCTGGAAGAGGAAACCTCCTCCACCTCGATCATCTTCCCCCTTTTCGCAGAGGGGCTCTGCGCGTATTCGATGGAGAGGCCTTCATTGATATCCGAGCCATCGATTTGGCTTGACTCAAGTGAGGATGATTCTTGGCTTGATGCGGAGCTAGAAGAGGCCTCCCCAGAGCAAGAAGCGGCAAGCAAAGAAAGCAAAGAAAGGACAAGAAGAGGTTTTTTCATAATGTCAGCTCCAGGAAATGCGGATGGTAGATCGGGGTTGTCTTCACCCTTTCGGGGTTGAGGGAATTCACGTTGTAGGTGATGATGAGCTTGCCTCGCTTCGACAAGGCGGGCTGGATCTTCGCATTGTAGGCGATGTCTTCGCCCGCGAATTCGGGGCATTCGTAGATGAGCCTCCCTTTTGGGATAGGATCGCCGATCCTTTCGAAGGAGGTCAAGCGGATCTCCTTGGAGATGCCCCTTGGTGAGTAAGCCATGTAGAAACGCCCGTCATGACGGTAGATTTTGTTCTCAGCCCCAAAAGCTCGGAGACCGCCTTGGCCCCTTCCTTGCCTTCTTTCCAGGCGCCGTCCTCCTGAAGGAAAGAGAAAGACGGGGACTCAAGCGACCTCGTTCTGGCGATCAGGGTCTTTTTGGGCGAGGCGATCTGCTGCACCACGCCCAGGTTCATGACGACGATCTTGTCGGCCATCGTCATGGCCTCGGTCTGATCGTGGGTGACGTAGATCGTGGTCGCGCCCACCTCGCGGTGGATGCGGATTATCTCCTCGCGCATCGAGATGCGGAGTTTGGCGTCGAGGTTGGAAAGCGGCTCGTCCATGAGGAAGACGTTGGGCCGCCTGACGATGGCTCTGCCAAGGGCGACGCGCTGCTTCTGGCCGCCGGAAAGCTAAGCGGGCTTCCTCTTCAGGAGGATCTCGTCGAAATCGAGGATCTTCATGACCTCCTGCACGCGGGCCTTCTGCTCCTCTTTCTTGACGTGCTGGAACTTGAGCCCATAAACCATGTTGTCATAGACGGTCATATGGGGGTACAAAGCGTAGTTCTGGAACACCATGGCGATGTTCCTGTCTTTGGGCTCAAGGTCGTTGACGACGGTGCCGTCGATCACTATCTCGCCGGAGGTTATCTCCTCTAGCCCGCGAGCATCCTAAGCGAAGTCGTCTTGCCGCAGCCAGATGGGCCGACCAAAACGACGAACTCGTTCTTCTCGCAGGAAAGATTAAGGTCCTTTACGGCCTCGAAGCCATTGGGATAGACCTTGCCGATGTGCTTAAACTCTAAATATGCCATGAAAGCGGTTACCTCGCATGGCTGAATTCTATAGTGGGTTCATTAATGCGTCAATAATAAATATGACTTTTATAATACATTTATATCTTATGGATGGAACTGACCTCCACCTCATAGGAGTAAAGCTCTGGATTGTAGAAATCGTAGGTGACTTCGACGAGGTTCTCTTTGCTGTCGTATCCCTTGCGGGTGCGCTTGAGGGCGATGCCCTGCTCGTCTTGATTGAGCAATACCTGTATCTGGGCATCGCTTCTGCCGGCGGAGAGGGTCTCCTCGAAGCGGGCGAAGTAAAGCCCTTTGGAGATGAGGTATTGGTAGAGCGAGCCATAGAGGAACTCATGGGTGGAAGGGAGATCGAAGGGAAGGTTGAGCCAGGTGTCGCTATAGACGATGGGGCCTTTCTCGTTGCCTCTGACCCTTTTGAGGTTGAATAGCTTGGTGCCCACGGGGCATTTCATTACTTTCGACAACGATTCGTCGGCATAAGATATCGTCAGCGTCGAACGGAAGGTGACGACGTTGGTCCCGTATTCCTTCATCTCGCTGGAGAAGGATTCGACTTGGGTGAAGGCGCTCAAATCGTCGCGTCGATGATTGATGCGCGTCCCAAACCCAGCCCGGGAGTATATGTAGCTTTCCTTCTTGAGCTCATTGAGGGTCTTCCGAATGGTGACCCTTGATACGTTATAACGGATGCAGAGCTCGTTCTCCGTCGGAAGCATATCCAATTTAGAGAACTCGCCTTCCTTTATCTGATGGATCAATTCGTCTTTGAGGATCAGGTATTTAGGGAGACTGCTCTTTTCCATTGGTATACATATCTTATCATTTGGCGGTTACAAAACAATACATTAAAAATACATTATATCGATAGATGATAGTGTAAGCTTGGGGCTTACTTAACGGGATGGTCTATTGTGCCCTCCTAAGATGTGGCGGCGCAGCAGCAAATCGCATGTGCCCGTCTGGGGTAAGTCTTTAGACAATATGTTATGGCACTCACGGATTCACAAATCCCGTGAGTTTGCGTAGAGTCATGTTGCTAAACAAACGACCAACACTTAACACATTGCAAAGAGGAGAGTCACAACATAACAGGTTATCGAATGCACCAAATCCAGGTAAAAGCGATGTCGGTTGTCTATTCAAGCGGCCTAAACAGTTTTATTCGGCAAAGTTTATTGCTTATCGCCTTTGTAACTCGGCCTATGGTCTGACCATAGAGAATTGATACAAACACAGAAGCGGCATATAAGCAAACCGCTAGCAAAAGCATCCACCCTAAAACATGAGAGTAGCCAAATGTGTTGTAAACCCAAACGTAGTACAAAGGCCTAGTGTAGGTTCTGAGCAAAATGTTCTCGTGGATCAAATAGATAAAGATGGTGTGATTGGCAAGGAAGGCCAATCCCTTTGATTTGAAGGACATTCTTCGAAACAGGTTGAAAGTCCCAAAGGCGATTAGAATCAGGAATATGTTGTTATTGGTCGCATAACGAAGCTGCGAAGAAGAGAACAAGTCAAACTGGACTCCTGCAAACTCTGTGGCTAGCACCAACGTCACATATCCAGCCAAGCCGATAACAATCATCCAAATATTGAGTTTGGTTTGATCAAAGGCTTCTCGTTTCCACTTTTGGAGAGAGCCCATAACTAAGTAAATTACCAAGAAGTTGATGAGGTTGTTCGAGAAATAATATCCAGGAAGGACCGTGCAAACAGCAAGGTAAAGGAACGAAAGAATAATCGCGATATGAAAAGCAAAGCGTTTGTTCATGGCTTTGATGGCCATATTTAATAGAGGGTGAACCAAATAAAGGATAAGGTAGCACGTGACATACCAATTGTTGGCAAAAAGGGTCGGCAGTAAGCACTTGATGATCTCTTTGAAAGACAAACTAAACCCACTTATCAAGTAACCAGTTAGATAAAAAATGGAGATAAGGAAAGTATCGAATAGTAATTGGAAAATCTTCTGATACTTCGTCGTCCTTGAGCGCGTCAAAAACCAAATCGTGCAAAGAAGGAACGCGATGTTCCCAAGAGCCCCTAGACCATAGGAAAGAACAAGAACAATATTTATAGAATTCGGGGAGGCAAGGCTGATGTCAATGAAAGCTGATTGATCAACGTTGAGCTTCGGATGAAGAGTTCCAAGCGTTTGCACACAATGGCTAACGACAATCAGAAACATCGCAATGAGTTTTAAGAAATCAATGCCGGCGTTTCTCCCTGGTTTGAATGGCGTTCTAGCAGTAGAGGTTTCTACGCAGATAGGGTTAGTTAGTGCCCCCCCCGAGAATTTTCATCGCTCTGGTCAGGCTTTTCGGGTTGGCCTATTTGAGCGCCTTGAGAAACGGTTTCAGACATCGTTTTTTTACCATTGCCTCTGTTTAAAACCTTTTTCATCATCGACAAAACCCACTTGAATTCGGTTGTTTTCAAGGAAAGAGGAATTATGATAGCGTTAGGTAAAACAAAGCAAACAACGGCCTTCAAAACAAACCAGCCATAGGTGTCCTCACCGCTAGGAATGAACGAGCAAACCCAATATGTAAGGCAGCCAACGGCTATAAGAATGATGGTATAAACGAGAAGCCGCAAATAGTAATTCTTCGGGCTTAATTTAAAGTATGCCTTAAAGAAAGCTTGGGTTTCCCACGGTAAAGAGACCAAAGGAACGCTAAGAATTGTGGCGATAATAACCCCATCAACGCCGAAATAATAGACGAGCAGCCAATCAAGAAGAATGTTCAAAATCGAAACAACATAGGGCTTCCAAAAGTCAATATTCCACATGCCAGACGCGTCTTTGAACGTGACCAATATGTCTTTGAAGCGCCAAGAATAAAAATAGATTGTCAAAAGTAAAGCCGTCAAAGTTGGCAGCATATCCTCCTCGCCAACCCAAAGCCGCATAAAGGGCTGATAAAGCGTCATTAAAGTTATGGACATCCAGCCGACTAGCCAAACATTCAAGTAGGTCAAATTCAGGAACACCCTGTAGTTCTTTTCTTTGCTGTCAAAAGCGACCATATTCCCGATGCTTGCGGTGATAGAACTAAGGAAGATAGCATTAAAAGCCAAACAGGACGAGACTATATAGTAATAATTATTATATTGAGCCAAAGGCGTTAAGCCTAAAAAGGCTGAAATAAACAAGCTATCCGTAGATCCAACGATGGTCCCGCTAAGCCTATGGCCAATTAGCGCCTTGATTTTGGAATAAACAGCCTTTTTTTCACATTTTTCTAAGGAGCCTTTAGCGACATATTGGGGGAACTTTTTCCGAGTGGTGATTTCACGAATAATGTTTATTGCCAATGTGCTAACAGGCAAAAACGCGATGTAAATATAATAATTAGAAAAGAGAAGCAGTACGACAGCCTGTGCTATATGCAAGAAAAGAGCAGATACCAACGAAATATTGTTTTCAATATCGCTACGCTGAGACGCGCTTAAAAGCACGCTTTTGTAGGAAAACAAAAAATAACTGACGACCGTATTAAAAAGGTAAACGAGGTAAAGAATGTATATATTTACATCGGAAGGGTAAGTACCGCTAATGAGCTTTGGCAAAAACGGCATTACCGCCAGCCCGGCCAGCAAAACCACGCTACCAACAATGTAATAAATTTTACGCAAAAGGTTTAACAAACAGCAAACTTTATCTATTTCCTCATTTTGCAAAGGCTTATAAAGTGCAAAGGCTACCGATGTTGAGAAGCCAAGCTCAGAAAGCGACAAGACGGATAGAATTGAGGTGAACAATGAATTCAGCCCAAGATAATCCATGCCGAGTTTTTTAATGATGATGGTCCTCACCACAAAAGGCAAAAGTAAAGAGACCACTTTCAGTAAAATACCCGTGGTTATGTTACGAACTGAATTTTTAGTTCTTCCTGCTTCCATGTTGGTTTTTGTAACGATTTTCTTAAAGGATCAATGAAGGAAATACACTCGCTTCTTTAGGAGATGACGTCCGTTCTTTTCCAAAACATCTTATTTTTTATATGCCTCGGCAAAAATGTCCAATATGCACTTTGCGGATTTTCTCCAGTTGCATTTTTCCAAAATTTTAGAGCGCCCCCCCGCAAGAGGCTCATTGAGATGAGCTTCGAGGTCGTAATCGTAATCGTCGGGGTCAAAATAATGGACGGAATCTTCATAGATTTCGGGCAAGCAACTCGCGTTGGAACAAAAAACGGGCGCGCCACAATAGAGAGCTTCCAAAGGGGGAATCCCAAAGCCTTCATATTTCGATGGCATCAAGAAGCCCCTACAATTAATCATTAGTGCTTTGTTTTGTTCGTCGCTAAGTCTGCCCAAAAACAAGAGATTTTTCACATCGGCGCAATCGTAATTTGCGTTCCAAAGTTGAGAATCCTTTTCCCCGCAAATAGCAAAAATAATGGAGGGGAACCTTTTTGCTTGCTGCACAATCCATTCGAAATTCTTATGGGGAGCCAAACTTCCAAGCGCGTAATAATATCCCTTTTCTTTCAAGACAGGATATTGTTCAAATATGGACGCGTCAGGTTCAATGCCTATCATGTGCTCATACCCCATGTAGATTGTCTTTACCTTATTTTTATCTTTCAGTCGATAGTACTTTTCTATATCGCTTTTCTGAAAATTAGAATCGGTGAAAATAACTTTGCTGTGATTTTTAATGAATTTTAGTGAGCGGGCATAAAAACCTTTAAAAAATGGAGCATCATAATTAAAAATGACAGGCCTTAAATCGTAAATAAAGGACATTTGGTTTTTTTGGAGGGGGAACCTTCCAGTCGTCACCATGTTGAAGATTATTCCGTTTAGTTTCCTCGTGTATCTGAAAAATGTTCGCAAAGCAAAACCAGGCAGCGAGCTCTTTCGTTCCGCCTTTTGGGGAACGATATTTTTAAATCCATTTGGATTAATAAGCGCGTTAGGCAGATCAGGCGAATAAAGGTAATAAATCTTGAAGGGGTATTCATCCGCTAGATCATCCATTTTCAGAATCAGTTCTCTAGAAGCACGCTGAACGCCAGTAATTTTAGTGAAACCCCCAAGTGCAAGACCATCAATCAGTAAATTCTTCATAATTAAATATTCAATCCAAAAAGGACAAATAAAGCTCTTTAACAGTATTCTCAATACTATTTTCAGGTTTCCACCCAAGCATCGTGGTGATCTTCTTATGGTCGCAGCAGATAACCGGATTGTCATTCGGCCTTAATAAGGCAGGATCCACCTCCACTTTAATTGGCTTACTAGAGAAACTAATAATCTCATTAAGGACTTCCGATAAAGGTAGGGCCTTGCCGCTGCCGATGTTATAGACCTGCGAGGCGTCATTGCTCTCGATGACAAGGCGATAAGCCCTAACCACGTCTCTAACATCCGTGAAATCTCTAGAAACGCTCAGATCTCCAACCTTCACCACGGGCTCGGACAGTCCTTTTTCGATGTCCGCTACCTGCTTGCACCAGGAAGGGATAACGAAGCATGGGCGTTGCCCCACGCCTATATGATTAAAAGATCTCACGCAAAAGATCTTCCAATCGTATTTGTCCCGGTATATCTTGGCAAACTGCTCCTGAGCGATCTTTGAAATTCCATAGGGGTTGTTCGCATTAATGGGGGTGTCTTCATCCATCGGACGCGAAGAGGGAACATATTCCTCCGAGGATCCGATCAAAAGGATAGAAGGTTTGATGCCAACGGCTAGACACGCGTCGAATATGTTTAGCGTCCCGTTGACGTTCACCTTCATCGTGTCCACGGGGGCCCTCCAGGAAAGGCCTACGCTGCTAACAGCGGCGAGGTTGACGATGCAATCCGGCCTGACACTATCAATAACGGCTTTCACCGCTTCCTTGTTCAGAATATCGCAGGGAAAATAGCCGGAGTAGGCGTTGCCGTTGCTCTCCTCTCTGCTGTCCGCCCCATAAACCTGGTAGCCATGGCTGATAAGTTCCTTGGCTAAGTGCGGCCCAACGAAGCCTGCTATGCCGAAAATAAGAGCCTTCTTCATGGAGGTCATTTCATGCCCTTCATCGCAAGCTCTTGCCGCGCGAGCATCATGTCGCTTTCCGTCATGAGACGGCAAAGTTCCTCATAGGAAGTCTTTTGGGGGTTCCAGCCAAGCTTGGTCTTGGCTTTGGCCGGATTGCCCCAAAGATTCACGACATCAGTAGGCCTGAACCATTTGGGGTTAACGCAGACGAGCATCTTGCCGGTCTTCTTGTCGTAGCCTTTCTCGTCCATCCCCTCGCCCTTCCAATCGAGGTCGATGCCCGCATAATGGAAAGCCAGGGTGGTGAACTCGCGGACGGTGTGCTGCACGCCGGTCGCGATGACGTAATCATCGGGCTCATTCTGTTGAAGGATTAGCCACATGCATTCGACGTAGTCCTTCGCGTAGCCCCAGTCTCTAAGAGAGGACAGGTTGCCGAGTTCCAAATGGTCTTGCAGTCCGCAGGCAATTCTGGAGGCCGCGAGGGTAATCTTACGGGTAACAAAGTTCTCACCCCTTCTCTCAGACTCATGGTTAAAGAGGATACCATTCGCCCCAAAGATGCCGTAGGCTTCCCTGTATTCCTTGATCATCCAGAAGCCATATTGTTTCGCGATCGCATAAGGGGAATAGGGGTGGAAGGGGGTGTTCTCGTCTTGCGGGCATTCCTCGACTTTTCCATACAGCTCCGAGGTCGACGCCTGATAAACTTTTGTTTTCTTTTCTAAGCCCAGGATATGGATAGACTCAAGAATGCGGAGGACGCCGAGCGCGTCGACGTCGCCTGTGTATTCCGGCGCGTCGAAGGAAACCCCGACGTGGGATTGGGCCGCGAGGTTATACACCTCGTCGGGCTGAACCTCCTTCATGATGCGGAGGATCGAGGAGGAATCAGAAAGATCGCCTTCATGAAGGCTGATAAGTTTCTTATCTAAAAGATGATCGATCCTGCCAGTCGTGGAGACGGAGGATCTGCGGATAATACCATGGACATCATATCCCTTATCAAGGAGTAGTTCTGCTAAGAAGGAACCATCTTGCCCTGTAATTCCTGTGATCAATGCGACTTTTTTCATCATTAATTTATCCTTTCTAAATTCGTTTCTGCTGGTTTCAGCATTCAAGTTTATATTTTCTCTTGTCCTTTGCGTCCAGATCATGCCCTATTTGAACTTCAAGGATTTTCATTTCAGTCCTAGCTTTTATTGCATGAGGGCTATTTGCATCAATGGCAATTACATCCCCTTGGGCAACCGGGCGTCTTGCCCCATCAACAATGACGTCACCTTCGCCAGAAATAACCGTCCAAACCTCTTTCCTCTTCTCATGGGAGTGGTAGGACAAGGAAGAGCCGCCGTTTATTGTCATCTTTATTGTCATCGCGCCGTCGGCAACATCGATAACCTCATACTTGCCCCAGGACTTTTCCGCAAATCGTATGATGGAGCCAAATTTTTCCACGATAGGTTTGATAGAGGAAGACTTTTTGGTTTCACTGACAAGTATGCCTTCTGGAGAAGCGACCACCACTGCGTCTTTTATACCAACACAAAGCAAGGGAACGTCAAGAGTGTTGATCGTTTTGACATTTTCACATCCGTTAGCAAGCGTTACGGCGCCAACATGTTCGTCGGGCATCGACTCGGTAAGAGCATCCCAAGTCCCGATGTCCTTCCATTCGCCAGAAAAGCGCATAACTTGAATGTCTTGCTCTTTTTCAGCAACGGCGTAGTCAAAACTTATCTTGGAAATCCCCTGATACTTATCAAACAAATCTTGATAATCCTTGAAGCCAATCAATTGATGGGCTTTGTTGAGGACATAACTTATCTTGCAAGCGAACACGCCAGCGTTCCATAAAGCCCCTTGAGCGATATATCCCTTTGCCAATTCAACACTTGGCTTTTCTTTAAATTGAGTCACTTTGCTTACTGGGTCTTTGGATTCGGGCATGATGTAGCCGTATTTATCGCTGGGGCAAGTCGGCTCAATTCCCATGAGAGCTAGATTTGCCGCGCCTTTTTTAGCAAGTTCAAACAGCCTTTCTAAAGCTTCGAAATAATCATCCTCGACATAAGGGTCGACGGGGCAAATGACAACGGCCTCGTCTTCAGGAACTTTCACGACATCGTGAAGATAAGAAACCGCTAAAGCAATCGCAGGAAATGTGTCTCTTCTTTCTGGCTCAATAGAGATATCAATGTCCTTACCTAATTGGCTAACCAACTCGGAGACCTGCGTTTTAGAGGTTGCTACCGTTATCTTGGCGCCCCCATCAATTCTTTTGATGGAACGATAGATCCTTTGAACCATCGATTCATAGTTGCCGTGGTCATCTCTAAAAATTTTGATGAACTGCTTTGAACGCACGTCATTGGAAAGAGGCCAAAGCCTTTTCCCCGAACCACCGGACAACAAAATGACGTTCATAAGATTACTCCTAGATCTTTAGCACTATGCCAGCCATTTTTTCGGATTTTTAAGCGACTCATAATCAATTTTCGATTGCGACAAGTTTATTTCATTAACAATCTTTTACCACAGGTAAATCGGACCATTTAATAAAAGGCTTTCTAAACCCGTCAAGCAAGAAGGATATCAAGCATTTTCTCCGTATCGGCTCTTCTTTTCTCCGCGATTTCAAGATATCTTTCATGCCCTTTCTGGCAGTAATAATCGTATTTTTCTGCAAGCTCATTGATCTTCATATAAAGATCGTCAGCGTAAAGAGGACAGAAATACAGGGCGCCATCCCCGCAAACTTCTGGAATGGAAGTATCATACGCCGCAATGACGGGCTTAGATTGTGCCATCGCCTCTAAAGGCGGAAGCCCAAAGCCCTCATTCAAAGAAGGATAAATCAAGGCATAGCAATTTTTTATTAGCCACCGAAGTTGCAAATCGGAAACCGATTTTTGATAGACAATCGACCCTTCGCTTGGTTTATCTATGCCAAGAGCATACGCGCTGAATTCCCCGGGATGCATTTTTTCAATCTTCTTATAGCATTCGAAGAAGGTGTAGGCGTTTTTATTCATACGATCGCAGGAAAGAACAAGGAAGAACTTCTTTTCCTTCATTTCCTCCACGCAGCCGTCACCATCACTTAGATTTCTTACAACTTCAGGAGTGTAAAACACCAAAATGTCGTTTGCGATGTTGTCAAAGAAGAACTCAATCGTGTTTTTCGAATAATTAGAGCAAGTAACGACATGGGCGTTTTTCTGAGAAATAAGCTTTGCAAAATTGCCATAGCCGAATTCGTCGATGATTTGAGCGTCGGTTTTCATCAGCCTCTTCGCATTAAGGGCCCTCAAAACCCTAAGCGTATAAAGCATTTTTGCTTTAATGCGCCTAAGGAAGGAGCGCTTCTTCTCGTATTTCTTTTTGTATATGGTTTGGTATTCAAGTCCACCGACATTGGCTTTATCCATCACAATGTCGCCAATATCAAGGCATGAAGCGTAGATTTCGCAATGAACATCCGTTAAGTCATAGCCGTTATATCTTTGGGCAATGCCTATGAAAAAGAGGGAAATCCCTTCTTTATCAATTACCTGGTTGATGTTCTCTATCCCTTCGTAAACAGGAATAGTATTTTTTTCAATTGCGTTAACAATCTCAGGGTTGAGCCTATCTTTATGGGCACAGATGCCAACGATATTCGCGCCTCTTTCGAGAAGTTTATAAAAAATCGTCTTCGCGTATAAGGCACCGCCATTCACGTATTGGTCTTCGAACACCAAAAAGTCAAATAAAATCGTTTTCTTTTTCATTTTGTCGCGCCCCACCATAACTCCGCTTGAGTTATCAAAGCGAATAAGAAAGCATTACCTCTTCTGGTAATTCTTCTCCATCCACTTCATGTACTCGCCACTCTCGACGTGGCCAAGCCATCCCTGATTCTCCAGGTTCCATTTGATGGTAGCCACGATACCAGTATCGAAGTTATATTCCGGCTTCCACCCTAGTTCATTCTCGATCTTCGTGGGATCCATCGCGTACCTTAGGTCATGCCCCGGTCTGTCCTTGACGTAGGAAATAAGGGACTCCGGCTTATCTAAGGCCTTAAGGATGGTCTTAACCACCTCTAGGTTCGTTCTCTCATTATGGCCCCCGATGTTATAGACCTCGCCGTCCCTGCCTTTCCTGACGATAAGGTCGATCGCGTTGCAGTGGTCTCCGACGTAAAGCCAGTCTCTGACGTTAGAACCATTCCCATATACAGGCAAAGGCTCGTTTCTTAAAGCCTTTTGGATCATCAAGGGTATCAGTTTCTCCGGGAAGTGATACGGCCCATAGTTATTAGAGCACCTTGAGATCGTCACCGGCAGCCCAAACGTCCTATGGTAAGCGAGGACCAGAAGGTCCGCGCTTGCCTTAGAAGCCGAATAAGGGCTGGAGGTATGGATTGGGGTATCTTCTGTAAAGAACAAATCAGGCCTATCCAAAGGCAGATCACCATAGACCTCGTCCGTGGACACCTGATGATAACGTTTGATCCCGTATTTCCGGCAGGCGTCCATCAATACCTGGGTGCCCAGGATATTCGTCTTTAGGAATATCTCGGGGTTCTCGATCGAACGGTCCACATGGCTTTCCGCGGCGAAGTTGATCACATAATCGAAGCGTTCTTGCTCAAAAAGTTTGAAGACCGCTTCCCTGTTGCAGATGTTCTCATGAACAAATTTGAAGTTCTTTTTGCCCATGATGGGCTCCAAGGTCTCCATGTTGCCCGCGTAGGTAAGCGCGTCGATGCAGACGTATTCGTCATCAGGATAACGGTTCACCATGATGTGGAGGAAATTGCCCCCGATGAAACCGGCCCCGCCGGTAACTAAGAATTTAGACATTCGACGCCTCCTTCTCCCTTTTGAACAAATGTTTTATTCTTCTAACGAGTTTCTCAACTTTCTTGTACTTATGAAGAAAACACAAGATGGGCAGGGTCCAATTATTCTTCCATACTCCGCAGCAGGACACCAAGACTTTGTTTTTCTTGTTCCTTTTGGCGTATTTCCTTAACGTATCCCAGAAGCTGGCGTTCACACTCCCCGTCGAAAGATGGTAAACACTCACCGGGAAAAGCAAAACCTTCCCGCCTTCATTTTGGCACCTTTGGGAATATTCCACCCCATAGAAATGCCAAGTCGCCCCATAATCGTCAAATCCTTTGAATGCATCCTTCTTGCAGAACATGCAGCATTCATCAACCACGACGCATTCTTCAATTCCATTAATGGCAATCCCGGCCTGATGATGGTCGTCCCCCTGCGTGACAGACGAATGGATGCGATAGCCTTTGTATCCGCTTGGGTCCGAGGCGATTCCAGCCACTCCGCCAAAGGCGAATTCGCAGCTGTCGAAGCAATGGATGATCATATCGACGGCGTCTTCTTCTAAAAACTCGATATCCTGATGGCAGAAGCAAAGGCATCTTCCCTTCGCGATGCTTGCCCCGTAGTTAAGGGCCTCGCTCGCAGAGCTGAAGCCGCGTTCCTTCGCATCCACGATGATAAGCTCATAATTTTGGTTATTCTGTTTTTTCAAAGAAGCAAGGAGCATCCGTTCCAAAACATTCTTGTCATTGGAAGCGCAGATGAAAGAAAGAGCCGGAGAGTTCATTCGCCCAGCTCCTTGAGGTACCTCTCCAAAGCGTCTTTCCATTCAGGCAGTCTAGCAAAGCCCGCTTTGTCTAAGCTGGACTTGGACATCCTGCTATTGAGGGGCCTGTCCGTCTGATTGGGCACGAGCCTCTTGTATTCTTCCGTGCTGACCCCATGCACCACCACATCTTTATGGGCGAGCTTGAAGATCTCCTCGGCGAATTCCTTCCAGGAGAGATAGCCTTCGTTGGTCGCGTGGTAGACCCCGTACTTGTCCGTCTCAATCATGTCGACGAGGAGTCTCGCCAAGTCACGGGTGTAGGTGACTGAGCCTATCTGATCATCGACGACACTAAGCTCCTTCTTACCGCTCTCGGCGAGCCTCAGCATCGTCTTAACGAAATTGTTCCCGTTCTTCCCGAAGACCCAGGAGATGCGGACGATGAAGTATTTATCGAGGATGGACCTAACGAAATCCTCCCCGTCGCCTTTCGTCTTCCCATAGGTCGAAAGGCCCCCTTTGGGGGAATCGACCTCAAAGGGGGTAACCCCTTTGCCGTCGAAGACGTAGTCGGTGGAAATATAGACCATGGAGGCCCCTACTTCCTTGCAGGCATTCGCGATGTATTTCGGCCCCAAGGCATTGACCGCGTATACGGAGTCTTTGTTGCTCTCTGCCTTATCTACCGCGGTATAGGCCGCGTTATGCATCACCACCTCTGGCTTATAGGCCCTTATAAAGGCCATCACGGCCTTTTCGTCAGTGATGTCTAGCTCATCCCTATCGATGCCAAGAACGTTCCTGTAGCCGCGTTTAGAGAGTTCTCTGAGGCAATCGTATCCTAGTTGCCCCTTGACCCCGGTGACGAGGATCTTGCTGTCTTTGCTTATCATAAAGCCTGCAGAGCTCCGTCCTTCATAACGAAAGAGATTTTGGACTCTTTCAGGCTTTTATGCAAACCGTCCTTGGGCGAGAGGTCCAAAGGGCAAATGACCTCAGGCCAAGCGATATTGACGGTATCGTCGTCCCAAGGGATGCCCCCTTCATAGCCAGGGTCATAGACGTCATCGACCTGGTATTCGAACAAAGCGGTGTCGCTTAGGACCAGGAAGCCATGGGCGAAGCCCCTGGGGATCATGAACATATTGTGCTTCTCCGCGGACAAGGTAACCCCAACGTATTTGCCATAGGTGGGCGAATCCTTGCGGAGATCGACCGCGACGTCATAGACCTCGCCCTCCACCACTCTGACGAGCTTAGCCTGGGGCTTCCTCGTCTGGAAGTGCAGGCCCCTGAGCACGCCTTTATGGCTCTTCGAGAGGTTGGACTGCACGAAGGTATAATCCAACCCCGCGGCAGCGAAGATGTCCTTTTGGTAGGTCTCTAAGAAGTATCCGCGGTCATCGCCGAAGACCTTCGGCTCGATTATGCAGACCCCTTCGATGTCGGTTTTGATGAAGTTGAACGTTCCCATTGCGGCTATTCCTTTGCTTGTCTTTCTTAAAGCCAAAAAGCCCCTCGAAGGCAGCTTGGGTAATGATAGACCAAAAGGGGCCATTGCAACAAAGTCGATAGGACTATTTTTAGGGCGAGGCCAAGAAGGAGGGAAAGCAGCCTGAAGAAGATTATGTGATTGGAGCGGCTTGGAGCATTCGGTAGCTAAGGGAACTGCGTTTTCTCGTACGTCATCTCGCTATTTTTGAAGACGCCATACGTTAAGGATCCAAGAACCCAACCATTCCGTATATCGATGAGACAGTTTGAAAAGAAACCCTTTGGGTCGCTTCCGCCACCTCCAAAAAAGATTAGAGCCAGGAAGCCTTAGACCCTGAGGCGCTTAGAGGAACTCGTTAGCCAAACGCGTATCCTTCTCTAGCCGGCCTAGCACGCAAAGAAGAACAAAAAACGTTTGTCCAATGTTTGGGGAACGCATCAAAAGCGGCACGAACGCGGCAAATAAAATGTCGCCTTCATGTCGCCTTCATTGGGTAACCGCCAAACAAGGGAGGCCACACGCAAAGAAAAGCCGCGATACCGCTTAATGCTTTTCCTTTATGCCACGCTTTCTGTGCCTGAATCCAATATTCCTCGCAGAAACTCAATATTTGATCTTCCCTAACGCCACATTGATGAGGTGCTGCCCGTATTCGTTCTTCTTCATGCTCTCGCCGATAGAGAGGAGCTCCTCCTTGGAGATCCACTCATTCTTGTAGGCGATCTCCTCGGGGCAGCAGATCTTTAGGGACTGATGCTCCTCGACCATCTTCACGAAGTTGCTAGCCTCGTTAAGGGATTCCATGGTACCCGTATCTAGCCATGAGTATCCCCTGCCAAGCAAAGTCACATGGACGTTGCCGGAGGAGAGATACATATTGTTCAAAGTGGTTATCTCAAGCTCTCCCCTAGGAGAGGGCTTCACCTGCTCGGCTTTATAGGCGACACCTTTAGGATAGAAATATAGTCCCGTAACCGCATAGTTGCTCTTGGGGTCAGAAGGCTTCTCTTCGATCGAGATGACCTTATTGTCCTTATCGAACTCCACCACCCCGAACCTCTCGGGGTCCTTTACATAGTAGCCATAGATTGTAGCCACCCCGTCTTCGGCGCGCTTAACGGAATTCCCCAAATGCTTCGTTAGGCCATCCCCATAGAAGATGTTGTCCCCGAGGATCATCGCGCAGGGATCGTCCCCGATGAATTCTTTGCCTAGGATAAAAGCCTGGGCAAGGCCATCCGGGGATGGCTGAACTTTATAAGAGAGATTGATCCCAAAGCGGGAACCATCGCCTAAAAGTTCTTCGAATCTAGGCAAATCGCTTGGGGTGCTTATGATCAGTATGTCTTTTATCCCCGAGAGCATGAGGACGCTTAAGGGGTAATAGATCATCGGTTTGTCGTAGACCGGGAGCAATTGTTTGGATGTAACAAGTGTCAGGGGGTATAAACGTGTCCCTGAGCCTCCTGCGAGAATGATGCCTTTCATGGTTGAAGTTCCTCCTTGTTTGTCTGGTTAGATATTAGAACAGTTCGATGCGGCGACGATACGCTTATTTGATCCCGAACAATCTGTAAGGGCTCATTGGGCATTCGAAGCCAAGACGAGTTTACTGCTTAGGGCATGTGGGCGCATCGACATTCTTTGATCAAGCAAAGAAGCGGGCGGAGATACCAGTTCAACATTCCCCGCCGCTTCTGCTGGATCGTTGGCTAGGATCATCCTGCCAACCTATGCTTATATGATGCATGGTAATCATCCTTCCAACTCTTTTAGCTTCTCCTCGCACGCCTGCATCATATAAGCGAAATAATCGACCTTCTCTAGATTATGGACGATCCTAGCCAAAACGCGTTTGGAGCGGCTGCTTTTATAGACGAGCTTAAGGTAAGCGATCGCGTTGTCCTTTCCGAACGCCTTGGTTTGATATACAACGTTCCCGTCGACACAGGCTTTGATCCTTTGATAAGAGACCTTCTTTGAGAAAGACTCGCCCTCGAAATGGACGATCTTAGACGAGGGAACGTTGTAGATCCGCTTGCCTAGCTCATGGATGGCCCGATAGCAGAGAAGCGTTTCCTCCGCGTACATGAAGATGTCCTTGTCGAATCCTCCCAAAGCAACGAAGTCTTCCCTGCGCATCATAAGGGATGCTCCACAAACGTAGCCCTTGATCTCCATAGGATGATTCTCGTAATTGAAATCGATCTTCCTGCGAATTGCCTTATGGACGAGGGTCGTCCATAAGGAATTCAGCCTCCTCTCCCCTTTGAGGTCGAGCTCAAAGGGGATG
>CAVDSY010000027.1:0-9250 GCA_963611815.1 bacterium | reverse complement strand
AAAGCGAGACTTTTTCCTTCTCGAGCAGTTTTCTGTGTCTTTCTTTTATCTGCCCAGCGAAGCCATCGGTCAGAATCAGGACCCTCTTCCCCTTCACATATGCACAAGACCCCATCTGCCTTTTTATCGCTTTTTAAGAAGATGTTTATGCCTGATTTTCGGCCGAACTTTAAGTAAGATTCAGCGCCTCTGAAAATAAGAAAAGTCCTTATCCAAATAGAGGCGTCGGCGCCTACATAAGTAGGCCGGAAGCGTTTTATTCCTCAATACCCTTTAGCCCTTCTATCGATTCCCATATCCCTTCTAAAGTCCGCGCGAGGATCAGGCGATACTCCACTTCAAAAACCTCCCTAAATGCCTGACAGGTCGCTTTCTTCAAGCCTTCTGGCATCGAATCCCTAAGAATAAGCTCCGTCCAAGCGATCTTCTTCTCTCCGAAGTATTCCTCATCCTCCTCGATAACGTGGTAAGCATAAAAGATTCCCCTACTACGAAGCCTTCTGAGGGCGCGTTAAAGTAGCGGCTTGCTTCCGCGACCCGAAAAAATCGCGCGATATCGGTGATTGCTGGCCGCCGAGCCATAGGCCCGCCGGCCGTTTTCACTCCTTCTTGAGGAGCTTATGCTCCTCCAGGACGAGTTTCGACCACGGGAGCGGGTCCTCGGGCCTCATCGTCCCGATGTTCTCGAAGACCCATTTGAGGTAGAGACTCGGCGCGAGATCGTTTGCGGAAGTCTTGTCTATCATGCGGGAATCTTACCGCAAGACGATTCAAAAAACAGCAAAAGAGTACGATGTCATCGCTCTTTTTCAATCAATATGAAAGTTGCTCGCAGAGGGGCTTGCGCATGCGGATCGAGGCGTTCGCCATAGCGGCCTCCACGATCGACAAGAGCGCCTTGACGGCGACTTCAGCGTCCCCTCCCCCGAGGGGAACTGGAGCCTCCGACGCCCAGGCGGGCCCATCGGGCAAGCCCCCCCAAGACCTCGGCTATCGCCGCCGGGTCGCCGGCGACTGTTTTGATTTTGAATTCTTTCGAGTAGTTTTTCATGCTTGCGATTCTAGGGCATCCGCCCCCGAACCACTAGGAGGGAAATCTTTAAAGCTTACATGTAAATCTTCGGAAAGCTCACCTAAACCCACACATAATCAACAAAGCCAAGAGAAAAAGGGCAGCCCGGGTTTCGGACTACCCTTTTTTAATTAATTGGGCCTCTTTTCGAACGTCCTTAGCACGGGGTTCGCATTGCAAGGACGCATTGGAGAGAAGGCGAAGAGTTAAGCTTTGGCAGGCGCAGCAAGTCCATCCGCGCTGAAGGTGAAGCAATGAGCTTCGCCCCACCAGGCATTGAGGTTGTTGATGCCCCAATAAGAAGGATCGTTGGGATTGCAAGTGAGGTCGGCATTGCTGGAGCAGCCGTTCACCGAGACGCCGATCTTGGTAGTGCCATTCACGAGGAAGGGGGCCTTTTCAACCGCGATTTCGAAAACGTAACTATAAATAGCGTTGTCCTCGTCATAGCTGCGGGTGGAGGCGCATTTGACGTCGGTATTGGTGCTAGAGATAACGCCATTAACGACGCTCAAGCCACGGTAAATGGAATTATCAGTCGCGCACAAATCGACGTTTGAGACGTTTGCAGAGGTCGTCTTAACCTCGATCCCCAAGTAGGCGAAGTGGTCATCAGCGAAGCCGCTGAGGGCGATAGATTCGCCATTGGACGCAACTTTTGCGATACGGGTGTTTTTCGCCGCGTCGCTGAAGTCGGAAATATCGCCGTCAAGAGTGATGGCCGGAGTATAGACTGGCTCTGGCTCGTCGAATCCGCAGATCACGCACTTCCCGTCTTTGTAGGTATGTTCGTGAGTGAGGCCGTTTTCGGAGAAACCAAAGCGATAGCCCCAAGAATTGAGCTGCTTGATGACCCAGAAGTGACCGGTCCACCCATTGGAAGCCAAATGAAGGGCGGAGCTAGTCTCGTCCTCTGCCATCGCCTGCACGCAGAAGCCGAGCTCAGGAGAGACGAGTTTCTCCTCGGGAATCACGATTTCAACCGTCGAGGTGGTGTATCCCGTCTCTTCGTCTGTAACGTCTTTCCCGCCAAAGGATTCAACGTAATTCGAGGTGCTTTGCTGCAACGCGAATTCCCCGTCATTGGCTGAGACGAAGAGTTCCTTGCCGTCTTTCGTGACGAGGTTGAACCAAATCACTTTCTTATGGGTGCAAGACATCGCGATATATATGTAGCCGTTCTTCTTGAAGCCGACCATAGAGAGAGCGGGACCCGCGGGATCGCTGTCGCTCACTTTGGTGGCGAGGACATCCGCATCCCAATCGCTCAAATCGCCATCGAGCGCAATATCGTAGGTCTTGCCGGCGTTCGGGTCGGGCTCGCCGCAGAAGGTGCAGAAACCCCCGGAATAAGAGTGAGTGTGAACCACGCCTTCGCTCGTCACGTCGAATCTTCCTCCGACGCCCCAGGCATTCGAGGAGGAATTGATGCCCCAATAGCCGGGGATGCCAGAATGGTTGATGTCGAAATGCTCGGAAGAGTCCGATTCGGCGGGGACGTGGGCCAATAGTCCGATGTTCACCTTGTCCCCCACGGTCCAGGAAGCCTTGAGGAAGACGAATTCGAAGACGGTTTTGGTTAGGCCGCTCGCCTCGTCAAGAGTCTCCTTGTATCCGCCTTTGATGAGGCCGGTGCCACCATAGGAATAACCCGAAGCGCCATAGACGGCGATATTTTCTTCCGTCGCGTCCTTCGCTCCTTCATCAAGGCGAAGCATGTGCAGCTGGGTGACATGGGCGCTAGAATGGATGAGGGTCGAAGTAACATAGAGATAAGTGTCGTCGGTGAAGGCGTTCCACCCGAAGTGGCGCCCTTCCGCGTCGGAGGTTCCGATGTATTTTTTAGCGATGGCTTCGTTCCAGTCCGAGGGATCGCCATCTGGGTCGATGGCCATCGGGGCGGCTGGGACAGGCTCGTCGCACCAGACGCATTTGCCGTCTTTGTAGGAATGGGTGTGATGGATGCCTTCCGCATCGACGGCGAAATTGCTTCCTCCCCAAGGGTTGATGCCCTTCAAGACCCAATATTCGATCTGAGTGTCGCTGAAACTCGAGCTGCTCTTTTCTCCCGCGATAACCGCGCCGAAAGCCGCGCCAAGATTGCCGTTAGGAGCGACGACGCTCTTCTTCGCGGCAAGCTCGACGATTGTCTGGTAATGGCCGCCCTCAAGCGAGTTGACCTTCGCGACCGCGCCGATGAAGTTCGCTCCCCATTTGGTGTAGCCATCTTCGCCGATCGTGACCGTGGTTTGGGTGGATATGTCGCCGTTAAAGATAATCTCGATGTTTTGGAAGGCGTTCGTGTTGGAGATGATCTCAAAGGCGAAGTAAGCGTAAGTGTCATCGGTGAAGCCTTTGATCTTGAGACCTCTGCCATCCTCCCCTAAATCGAAGAGGGAATGGGCCTTGTCGAGCGCTGCCCATTTGGCGTCGCTTAAAGCTCCGTCGAGATCAACGCTCAAAGCGCCGGGCTCGCTATAACCGTCCGTCGCGCAGATGTGGTCAGCGTTATAAGAATGGACGTGCTCAGGCTCTTTCTCGCTCTCGCTCGTTTCTTCTCCCTTGCCGGTAGAGGAAGTTTCTTCGCTTTCCGGGGTTGGGGTCTCCTTTGATTCCGTGCTGGCCTCTTCGCTTTTTTGCGAAGTGGTCTCGGAGGTCGCGGCAGAGGAACCGCCTTCTGGCGAGCTGCCTCCGCATCCTGCTAAGCCGCCAAGCAATAAGGCGGAAGCAAGAACAAGGATGGGTGTTTTTTTGTTCATGTTGTTTACTCCTTTCTGTTTTATATAGTCAAAACAACATACTGTTTCATGCGTGGAAGTTGATTCCATCGCTATCGAAAGTCCAATTGTCTCCAAAAGTGGAGAGCTTTGCACTTTCTTTGAAGGAAGAATAGGTCGCGTAGGCGCCGTTTTTGTCGGTGGAGAAACCTACATAGGCGTTTTTCTTGGCGGTCGCGAAGACACGCGTTTCCGTGCCGATGACGTAGGTATTTTCGAAGCAATTCTCGCTTGCTTCCCCGTCAAGATAGCCCAAAGCGGAGGCGAAGGGGGTCGAGGCTTCGGAATTCGTGTACTCAACCACCACGTTTCTCACTTTGCCGCTCGCATCGATTTTGTTCGCGAGCAAGGAGGAATAAAGGCTCGAGGTGCCTTTCGTGTAGGAGATTTTGCCCTTCACATAGACGTTTTCGATCGTGCCGCCAAGATAAGAGGTGAGAGCGCCGGAAGCGCCTTTGATTTCGATGTCCTGAAGAGCGAGGTTCTTGATGACGCTTTGATTGGCAAGCGTTCCGAAGAGCCCGCCGTTATTGGCTGAGACACTCGCGTTTTTGATGGTGTGCCCACGCCCATCGAACGTGCCGAGGAAGCCGGAGCTTTCAAGCAAGGAAGCCCCGTTCCCTAAGCCAAGAATCGAGCGCAAGGCGCCGCCTTTCATGTCGATGTCGTTCCCCAAGATGAAATAGCCTTCCATCGACATATAGCCGTAGTCGGTCATCTTCTTGTTGGATCCGTAGAGAAGCATGGAGGTGAGCTCGGTGCTCGTGTTGATGACTTTGGAGACCGAGGTCATGCCCACCTTGTAATTGTAGGTCTTCCCCTCCACCGTCCATTTCCTTTCGCCGAGCTTTCCAAATGCCAAAGAGCCATCCTCTTTCAGAATGTTTTTCTCAGGGTCTTCCTCGTCATAGATCGCCAGGGCTTCCTCGTCGCCCCCTTGCCACAAAGAGGAATAATCAAGATCGAGGGTTTTAGAATGAGAATCGTAGAAGCCTTCCACGGATGTTTCATAGTAAGGCTTATCCACAACGAAGTTCAGATGGTTGGTCTCTCCGCCGTCGAAAGTCGCGTAGACCTCCGCCTTTCCTTTTTTAAGCGCTTTGACTTTGTTGTCCGTTACCGAAAGCACGCTAGGGTCGCTAATAACCCAAGTAAGGTCTTTTTTAAGAAGGTCGCTCGTCCCGCTTTCGTCGCCATAGACACCGCTAAGGGTAGCTTCGGAAGCAAAGTTCTTGCTTCCCAAGACGCAGTCAAGGGTGTAAAGGTTGGTGGAAGTGACGCTCAATAGAGCGCTGCTCGCCTTGAAGATTTCAAGGGTGAAAGAAGAAGCGAGGAAAGGATAGTTCTCCGCTTCTAAACCATAATAAGAGGCGAATACGGACACCTCGCTCTTGCCTTCTTTCAAAGCGGTGAGTTTCCCTTCGCTTGTGATGGAGGCGATAGAGGTATCGAACACTTTGTAAGAGAAGCTCGCCTCCACCTCTTTCCCTTTGTAGATCAAAGAAGGAGAGATTTTATAGGTGTCGCCAGAGAAAAGAGACAGGGAGGATTCCTTCAAAGACAAGAAGGGAACGTCCCCCGTATCGCTTACTTTCACGCTCAAGGTTTCGCTTTTGCCCGCGAAGGTTACAACCGTCTCCCCGCCAGAAAGCCCGATGATCTTGTCCCCCACGACTTTTGCGATGGTTTCGTCTTGCGCCTTTCCTTCGCTGGAGAGATATTTCGTGGGGATGTCCACGGCCTCGTAGACATTGAGGGCGATGGCCTCTCCGGTTTGCTCGGAGGAAGTAAGGGAATCCGTTTCCTTCTCGCCTTGGTTAGCGCAAGAAACAAGGAAAGAGGAGAGAAGAAGAGGAAGAGTGAAAATTCTGATTGCTTTGTTCATGGCTTTTCTCCTCAGGAAACGAAGACGTCGCTTATAAGCGTCCCAGGCTCATTCGTGTAATTCATCCCATTATCTTTCGCGTCTTGATGGAACTGAGCCGCGAGGGCTTTGTAATCCCCTTCGCTCATCGAGGCGCTATAAAGGGAGAGCATGATGTATTCGTAAGCCACCCTTTCGGAGGTGATGTGGTTTTTGATGCGCTTATAAGTTGTGGAGCTCTCCTCCTCAAGGTAAGCGATCTTATCAAGCGCCTCATCAAAGAGGTCGAGCCATCTCGTGAGGGTGCCTTTGGGCCACATCTTCTCCTGCAAGGCGTTGTAATAGATGGAATTGGCTCCTTTGTAGCCAAGTTCATTCTGATAGGTGGCCAAAACGAACCATTCATCGAAAATCTGTTTCATGATGGTCCCCGCCTTATCATAGAACCCGCCGAAGAATTTTTTGATGAGGTCGTTCTGATTGACGCTGACGTCCCAAGTCTCTTTGTCGGTGAGATACTGCTTGAGGAAAGTCCACCCGGTGCAGGAACTGCCTTGGTTCCATTGCCCTTCGTCGAAGATATAGAGGGCATTGCAGCTCACCGCGAAGCGGTAGCTTTCCTGCATCGCGTTGAAGCAGTTATACGGAACGAGGTAATAGGCGAAGTTCGTCTGATAGGTCCAGAAGAAGAAGTTCTTGCTGAGGGCGGTCCAGCCTTTCATGGCTTTGATGTAAGGGGCGTTAGCGCCATCTTCATCGTAATAAGAGGAGGTGTAGTCCCCGCGGATATCCGCGAAGAAGACGTTGACGTTGTCCCTGCATTTCACGCTCTCGTCGATAGGCAAATAGGTGTTGGTCGCTGAATCGTAATTGACCGGAGCCTGGTTCGTGGAAAGATAGGCGAAGAAAAGGATCTTGAGGTCGCGCTTATATTGCGCGCCATCCCCTTCGAACCATTCATTGATGGCGTCGCTTACCGGGTTCAGGAAGTGGATGACCGCGGCGCTATTGGCTCCGCCGTATTTCTCCTTGCTCTTCTTGCAGGAGGCGCATTCACAGAAGGTGTTGGAGTCCTGGATAGTGAAGGTGATGAGCGTCTTGTCGGGGTTTTGCTTTATGGTGTCCTTCATGACCTCGACCACCTGCGCCCTCATCGCCTTGAGCTCATCATCATCGCCATGGGCGAGGTAGCAAAGCTGGGTACCGTCATCGCTATACCACTTCGGGTGGCTTTCTTGGTAGGTCTCCTTAGGGAGATAGTTGAAGGTGTTGTGCCAGGTCGCCCCGTTGACCGCCATCATCGAGGAAGGGGAGATGCGGTATCTCCTGGACGTAGCCGCACTTCCCGTAGAGAAGCCGTTGCAGCCCATGCGGTGCTCAATGTCCGGGGCATCCAGGGTATCGAAATCCCTCATCTTCACGTCCTTGACTTCTTTGTTCAAGGAGTAGGTCTCAGGACCAAAGAAGTCATAGCCGAACATCACACGCAGAATCTCATAAAGGCCATTGGCGATTGCCTGATCGCTGAAGCCATTCACGAAGATGATGTCCCCGACGGTTTTGATAATGTAGCCCTGCGAGCGGAGAAACTCGTAGTTGACGTTTACCCCCGCTTCTTCCGAAAGGGCGTTCGTGCCGACGGAAATGAGCTTCGAAGCCTTGTTGAGGGCTTTGTCTTCGGAGTCCTTGACGGGGAGATAGAAGCCAGTCGCCTCGTAGATGAGCGAGACGAAATCGCTCACCGCCGTGCGGAGATTGATGGAGCAATCCGCGTCGAGGTAAACGGAATAATCGCTCGCTCCATCTTTGAAAAGATAATCGCTTCTTTCCGTCGAGTTCAATTGGTGAATCTGCCCCTTTACCTCATGCGTCCCGGGAACGTTCGTGTTGTCACCGTCCCAATGGACCTCACTCCCCTCGAATTCGGAGGAAGAGCCCGCGGAAGAAGAGGGCGAAGAGCCCGCTCCGCAGGAAGAGAGAAGCATCAAAGCAGACATAAAGAGTCCTTTCAATTGGGTTTTCATTATTCGTTGACCTCCACATCATAAGAGACGAAGGCGCTGTTGCCAGAATCGTCGTAAATCATATAAGTGACTTCGTAGGTGCCTTTCTGATTGGGGGTGAAGGTCGAGGAGGGCTTCAAGGAGCCGTCATTGGAGACGGTGCCCAAGGTCACGATGCGCCCGTCGGGGGTCTTCACGGAGACGAAGATCGTGAACTCGCTCGAATCGTTGTCCCATACCTTAATGCCCGCGATGGAGACTTTCTCTCCGACTTTGCCCGTCGAGGAGTGATCCAGCAGGCGGACTTCCGGAGCGATGTCGTCCACCACCGTGACGGCATAGCTATAGGTGATCTTGTTATCGTTATGGTCGATTGCGGAATAGGTCACAAGATAAGAGCCGTACTTGTTGAGAACGATGCTATGGGCAAGGCCGGGATCGGCCTCATTCAAAACGTTCCCAGCCTCATCCGTCACGATGTTCCCCTCGGGGTCCACTACTTTCATGGAGGTCTTGATGTTGGGGTCTAAAACGTCGCCGAAGAGAACAGGGCGAAGAACCAAGGTCTCGCCGAATCTTCTTTCCCCTCTTTCCGCCGAGGCGCTGATCATCGGCTTGATGAGGTCGGCCTTAACAGCGGTGAGAGGCTGTCCTGAAAGATTTGTGAAAGAGATTGAGGAGGCGGAGGTCAAGGAAGAAACCTTGACGGAGAGGTAAACTTTGCCCGAAGGGAAGCCAGAGAAAGCGTTCCCCTTCGCATCTTTGCTTACCGTTTTCTCGCTTCCGCTCGCTCCGCTTGCCGCGCAAGTGGCGTCCTTATAAGAGAAGGTGAGCGTGCTCTTAGCATCTTCGAAGGACCCGGAAATCGGGGTCAAGGATCCGTCGTTTATCTGGAAGGAAAGATTCCCATCGTTTCCTTTGCGGTAGGTGAAATTGACCGCGACAGAGGAATCAAGAGAATCGGTTAGGGTGATCGTGAAGGAGCGGAAATTCGGCAGGCTGCCCCCGCGGAAGCGCAAGGAAAGGTCGAAGACCTGCAAGGCGTTCACGAAATCGAGGGTCATGTCCTCTTTCCCGTTCGAGAAATACTCTATCTCGGAGTTTTTGGTCTTATAGGAAGAAGCGTTTCCTTGGAAATAGGCGCCGATATCAAGCTCGCCTGGCTTCGAATAGCCGCAGTCGACAATCGTCGACCCGTATTCGACAAGCGTCGTTTCTTTGCTTCCCTTGATTTCATAGCTGAGGGTCAATTCCCCCGCGCTAGTCGGTACATAGGTGTTCCCTTCCACTTTCTTTTTGGGGGAGGAGCCTTCTTTCACGTAGATCTCCGCCTTCGTTTCGACGGGTTCTCCGGAAGAATAATCGACACCCGTGAGCTCATCGAGCTCGTACTCGCAGCCAAGGATCAGGTATTTTGGCAAAGAGGAGCTGCCCTTCAAGGAAGGTTTGCTGCCCGGAAGAACGTGGATTGTTTCTTTGTAAGTGCCTCCATAGAGGTAATCGCTGAAGGCGTAATTGATCTCGTAATCGCCGG
>CAVDSY010000026.1:0-26867 GCA_963611815.1 bacterium | reverse complement strand
AAGGGCGATGCTCTCCCGCTGAGCTAAGCATCCGCGGGGCGCTTCAAAACGCGCTTCAGTATGATATCACCGGAAAAACAAGAGTGCAACGAAAAATAAAACCCCTTTTTCAAGGGGTCTGGATAGCTGAATTCTTTAGGTCAAAAGCCAGGTTTTCCAAGAAGATGGAACATGTTTTTCTTATAGATTTCAACGCCTGGCTGGTTGAACGGATTCACCCCGTTCAAGTAAGCGCTCATCGCGCAGGCCCTCATGAAGAAGTACATCAGCTCACCGAGGTTATAGGCGTCCATTTTGGAGATGGTGATGACGATGTTGGGGACCTTGCCTGAATTGACGTGCGCGTCCAAAGTGCCTTCGAAGGCTTTTTTGTTCACGTAGTCCATTCCTTTGCCCTCAAGATAGTTGAGGCCATCGAGATTGTCGTCGTCATGAGGGACTTTGACATCATTTGCTGGTTCCTCAACGTTCAGAATCGTCTCAAAGAGCAATTTGGTTCCGTCTTGGACAAATTGGCCCAATGAATGGAGGTCGGTGGTGAAAGTGGCGGAGTCTGGCAGGAGACCCTTGCCGTCTTTACCTTCCGATTCGCCGTAAAGCTGTTTCCACCATTCGGTCAACTGGACTAGCTGAAGCTTATAGGTGACGAACATCTCGGCGGATTTGCCGGAGACATAGAGGGCGCGGCGAGCGACAGCGTATTTATAGGCTTCGTTAAGATCGTCGGTGTCGTATTCCTTCTTGCCTTGAAGGGCGCCTTCCATGAAAGAGCGGATGTCAATGCCCGCGGCGGCCATCGGGAGGAGCCCGACGGCGGTGAAAACGCTATATCTGCCACCGACGTCATCAGGCAAAACGAAACGCTCGTAGCCGTATTTCTTGGCAAGTTCGATGAGGGCGCCCTTCGCTTTGTCGGTGGTGGCGAAGATGTACTTGCTCGCCTCTTCTTTGCCGACCTGCTCCTCGAGGAGATCCTTCACGAGGCGGAAGCCCACTGAAGTCTCGGTGGTAGTGCCGGATTTGGAGATGACGTTTATCGCGAATTTCTTCCCTTTGAGGAATTCGAGGACCTGGTAGCCGTAATCGGAATCGAAGGTGTTCCCAAAGAAAATGATTTTGACTTTGTTGCTCGGCAGGAGCCCGTTGATCGCTTCAATGGCCGCGCGGGCGCCTAGATAGGATCCGCCGATGCCGCAAACGACGAGGACGTCACAGTTCTTTTGGATGAATTCGCCGGCTTTTTCGATGCGCTTGAATTCCTCTTTGTCGTAAGCCTCGGGATAGTTGGCCCAGCCAAGGAAATCGCTTCCCTCGCCTGTCTTGCCGTCAATGGCCTTGTTGATCTTTTTGATTTGTTCCGCGTAAGAGGCGTAATCGATGTCGATGATGGTGTTATCGGTGTTGACTTTAATCATGGTTTTCTTCCTTTCCATTTTCGCTCCTCACCCATTCGGGGAGCCTTTCTTCCAAAGCGGAGAAATTGACCTCGAGGGGGTTGACCCTCTTTTTCCGGAAGGCCTTTCTCCTGTCGCTTGGGCCCATCTGCTTCAGCGACACACGGATATTATCACTTTCCTCGTCGACCGCGATGACTTTTACGTTGTAAATGTTCCCCACGAGAACATAGCCGGCGAAGTTGTGGATGAAGGAATTAGAGAGTTCGCTTATGTGGAGCAATCCCGTCCAGCCTTCGTCGAAGAGCATTATGGCATAGCTAGGATAGACTTTGACGACGACCCCTTCGACGACGTCGCCTACTTTCGGCAGATTCATTTTTCAGCCTCCTTTTTGAAACGTTCTAGATCTTCTGGGTAATTGATTTTGTAGTTGTTAGGGCTTCCTTTGACGATGGCGACCTTTTCTCCCAAGGCCCTGACTTGGCTGGCCTCGTCAGTCGAAATCTCCGCAAAAGTGAGTTTTTTGAGCAAAAATAAACGGAAAGTTTGCGGGGTTTGCGCCAAAAACGTGGCTGCTCTTGCCTGATAGGAGGCGACCATTTCGCCGTCGGTGCTCACGAAAACGGAATCGGAGCAGGGGATGGCGGTCACGCTGGCCCCATACTTTTCAGCCTTCTCAATCCCTTCTCTTATGAGGGATTCGCTGAGATGCGGGCGGTCGGCGTCTTGAATGAGGATTATTGCCTCATCGGGCGTCCCTTTTTCTTTTAGGAAAGCAATGGCCTTAGCGACCGATTCGCTCCGCGAGGCGCCCCCATGAACATAATGGATTGGTTTTGAAAGAGGCTCAATCGAGGTCTCTTCCCTGACTCGGTTTTCGATGTCGTCACGAACAACCAAGACGATTTCGTCTATCTCTTCAGAGGAATTCAACTTTTCAAAGGAGTAGAGAAAAAGCGCCTTGCCTTCAACTGGCAAAAGCTGCTTCGGGGTGTTTCCGCCGAAGCGGGAGGCGCTTCCTCCTAGCAACAATATGGCGATACGCGGGCTGCTTTTCACGCCGGCTATTCTACCACGGGACAAAAGCTAAATATTAACAACCTTCTCTTGGGTGATGTTCTTCTCTTCGCGGTGGCGGAGCGACTCGTTGATGGAGATTCCTTCGATTATGAGATGGAGGATCTTTTCCAAATCCCTTCCAGCTGTGTAATCGGCGACGCACGAGTAGTTGACCCTGCCGTCTTCGACAAGCTCGGCGGATTTCTCCTCGTTCCCTTTGGGATAGACGGCGATGGATTTGCCGCCGGAGTTCTTGACGATGATCATCGCGGGGACGTCGGTCATCCCGTCGCCGATATAGATCATGTTTGAAGTCGGGATGCGCTTGGTGCTCGTCTTCTCATTGATCGTCTTGTCGTCGGTGACGTCGATCGCCCCTTTCGAAATGCGATAGAAGTATTGAGTCTTTTGAGTGTAGTTGACCGCCATTTTGGGCCAAATGGCCTCTTTTGTGACAGGATCGTAGATGTATTCGCAGCCGTAGATCATCTTGAATTCGTGGGCGATGGAGCAGCCGTCGATTATCTCTTTGTTGCCTGAGGAGATGATGTAGTGCTCGATTTGGATTCCATGCTCTGCCCCGTAATCGTTGATGCGCTTGAACCAGGTTGAGACGCCGGGGAAGAATTTGATGGGTCTGCCCATCTCGTTGAGGAATTCCCTTGTCATTTTGATGCCCTTCTCTTTGGCGATGAGGGGCATCATGTAAAGATAAGAAAGGATCTTATCGCCGCCGGTCTTGTCGGTGAACTCGCCAACTTTCCCCCAGAATTCCTGAGGGGTCATGCCCATCGAGGGGATAAAGCCGAAATTCTGCATATCGGTGACGGCTAAGGTGGAATCGAAATCGTAAAGAATGGCTGCAATCGGTTTTTTGTTCATGGTGTCCCTTCTTTTGAAATAATGATAGTATCCGCGCCCGTTATCGTCAATTTATGGCTTTTTTGGCGGTTTTCGGCGCCGCAAAGAGAAAACAGGATGGGCTTTTGCGGCAAAAGCATTCAAAGACATGACTTTTGCGGGTTTTTTAGTGAAATCCCAATTTTCTTTGGCCCTCTTGCTCTAGCCCATTTCGGAAGATTCTTCTAGAATGGTGGACATGAATGAGAAAACCTACGCCGCCGCATTGTCCTTGAGACAAGCGTTGGAAGAGGATCCGCGCCTAATCGCCCTCAAGGAAGCGGAGGCGAGATTGAATCAAGATGAGCGAGCCGTGGCTTTGTCCAAAGAGAAAGAAAAGCTGAGCGAAGCCTATGACGAGGCCCTGCTCCATTTCGGCGAGGACTCTGACATCACCAAAGAAGCCTGGCATAGGCTTTATCTTAAAAAGAAAGAGCTCGATGAGCTCCCCGCCAGCAAAGCTTATTGGGAGAAGTACCTTCCTCTCGCTAAGCTTTACCGCGAATTGGATTCCCTTGTTTTCGGAGAATTCAGAGAGAAAAGGAAGTGCAAGGAGAAGCTATGATAAAAGTCATTGGGGGAGCTTATCGTTCCCGCATCTTGGAGACGCCTGCCACGGACACTCTCCCCACGAAGAACATGGTTCGCGGGGCAATGCTCTCCAGCCTTGGCGACAGAATAGAGGGGAGCCGCGTGTTGGATTTATTCGCCGGCAGCGGCGCGTTGGGAATAGAGACCCTTTCACGCGACGCCATTAGCTGCCTTTTCGTGGAGAGGAACCCTCTTGCTGCGAAGGTCGTTGAGAGGAATCTTGCGAGTTTAAAAGAGAGCAAAGGCATCGTCTGGAATTGCGACTATATGGTTGCTTTGGAGAGGGCAAAAAAGGAGGGGAAGGTTTTCGACATCGTTTTCCTCGACCCCCCTTATGCTTTGAAGGAATCCTACCAGCTGGCCGTCGATTATTTGCTTGATGGAGGGATGCTTAGCGAAAAAGCGTGTCTCATCCTTGAGTACGAAGGTGAGATCCCTTTTGCCAATAAGGCCTTTCCTTTCCAAAGAGAATACAAATATGGCAAGACAAAGGTGCTTGCTTTGAGGAGGGAATCATGAAGATAGCGGTCTACCCCGGGTCATTCGACCCCATAACGAATGGGCATCTGGACATCCTGAGAAGATCCCTCAAGGTCTTTGACAAAGTGATTTTGCTTTTGGCCAGCAACGGGGCCAAGAAAGGGAGGTTCAGCGCAGCGGAGCGCCTCTCCTTCATGAAAGAGTCCGTCAAAGGGATAGAGAATGTCGAGGTCGACTCCTTCGATGGCTTGACCGTCGATTACTGCAAGCAGCACGGGGCAAGCGCGATCATCAGGGGCTTGCGCGCGGTCAGCGACTTCGAGTATGAGTTCCAGCTCTCGGCCGCCAACCATTTCCTCAGCCAAGATGTCGATATGGTCTTCTTTATGGCATCCTCTTCCAACACCTTCATCTCATCCAGCTCGGTCGATGAGCTTGCGCGGAACGGGGCCGACATCTCTTCTCTGGTTCCTGACTGCGTCGCAGAAGCCTATAAGAAATAAGGCGTATAAGACGTCAAAACAAAAACCCGCGCGAGGCGGGTTTTCTTATATATCCTTATATATTAGGCGTTGATGTAGGCGTCGCTGAACTCGTTGGAGGTGTTGCTCGAAGTGTGGTTCCACATCTTCATGAGCAGGGTGGCTTTGTCGTAAGACTTGTCGCCGCTGACGCCGAAGAGGATCTCCGAGACGCCGACGCGTTTGAGGTTGAAGGCCTCCTCTGAGAAATCGACGAGGATGACGGTCGGCTTCACGAAGGAGCTGTAGTCGAGCTTGGTGCCCGCGTCGATGAAATTCTCGTAGTTGCTGGAGGAGGTGAGGTTCGCGTTCTTCTTGTATGGGCAGGAGTCGAAACGGGTGCCGGCGAGAGCGAAGAAGTCAAGGTCATCGAACTTCAGGAGGTAGCGGTTGAAGGCGCTCTTCTCGCTATCGATGTCGAAGTCCTCATCGTTGGTGGAATCTTCGTCGGTGTAGATGGTGGAGAAGGCGAAACTCCTCAGATCGTCGGCTTTGTAGCGGGAGCCCCAGTTGTCCTCGAGGGTCTCGAAGCCTTCCTGGACTTCGTCGGAGGAACTGCTGTCCTTGGCGACGTAGACGAGGTAGAACTTCTCCCCGCCGGCTTTGTCGACGATGGCTTTGTCGGCGCTTCCGTCAAAGGCTTTTTTCCAATCCTCGTAGGTTTCGTATTCGTCGTTGAAGTTGGACCACTTGAGAAGGGCGTAAGTGAGCTTGTCGGCCTCGGAGACGATCTCGCTGTCCTTGGTCTCGCCTTCGAGGGTCTTCTTTTGAGCCATATAGTAGGCAGTGGAGGTGCCGACGCCGAAGCTCTGCACCCAGGAAGTGGCCTTCGGGATGGAGAAGATGACGGCGAAGATGGCGCCAACGATGAGAAGGGGCTGCACCCAGGCGGTTTCCTTGATCCAGCGCCAGAGCTTCGTTAGCGAAGCGTTCATTCCCTTTAAGATATTCATACGGTCGAATTGCCTCCGAAAAAATGCGTCCGGTTAGACAGCGGTGTAATCATATCATCGCCCCTAGTGGTGGGCAAGGAAGTTTTGCAACTACTTACCATAGGTAAGAAAAGAAGATGGGGTGCGGATAATTGCTTCTTTTTGAATATGGCCTTTCACGATGCGAGAACCCTTTTAATGACGGCCTGTTTACCAAACGGGAAAAGGCTTAGCTTAAGGCGGCCTGGGCTTTGCCGGGCCTAAGTCTCCTCTTCTTTGGCTTCCCAGTGTTTTAAGAGGCCGTTTTTTGCAAAAGAGACGACCACGCCGCGCTTTTCGGCGTCGGAAATCTAAACGAATTTTCTGCGCGCCGACTTGCACGGGCTCCGATTTTCACGACCTTGGCCTCCTAAAAGTGACTGAATTAATAAATTTGAGGGTTCATCAAAGCGCTTTTATTTGCTTTCAGTGCCCTACCGCCCGCCTTTTCGCAAGTCTATAATAGCCGCGCTATGAGCAACAAAAGAACCCTTAGACAGCGATACGACGACTTCATGTACGATCACGTTCCTTTGAAGTGGACCGTCGAAAACTTCTGGATTTTGCTGGTCAATCTTGCTTCCGCTTTGATTTTGGCTTTCGGCTTCAAGTGCTTCGTCGCCCCCACTTTCGCGGACACGGCCGGACGCCTTGCTTCCGGCGGCATGACCGGCGTCGCCCAGAATATCATTCTCATCATCGATTTCTGCACGAACAACTGGGGCGATGCGAACTACGACCTCATCTACGGCATCATCTATTTCGTCCTCAACATCCCTTTGTTCTTCCTGGCGTTCTTCGGCATCGGCAAGCGCTTCGCGATTTACACTATCATCAATGTTCTGATGGTTTCCCTCACCACGAACTTCTTCGATTTGCCTGGTCTCTCAGGATTCGTCGATGGGATTGCCGAGTTCGTCAATGAGCATGGCGGGATGGTCGGCAGGGCGATCTTCGCCGGCATCTGCACCGGTTTGAGCAGCGCGCTGGCCTTCAAAGTTGACTGCAGCGGCGGCGGAATCGACGTCATCGCCTATTACATCGCGATCAAGAAATCCGTCCTCGTAGGCAAATACTCGATGATCCTCAATTTTCTGAACATCGTTTGCTACGCCTTCCTCTCCACGTTCCACGGGGTTGATATAGCCGCGGCTTGGGGCAAGGTGCTTTTCTGCACCATCTATCTCTTCGTGGTGATGCTCGTGGTCGATCACATCAATGTTCGCAACAAGAAGATGGAGATGGAGATCGTCACCGACAATCCTAACCTATCCGACTTCGTCATCGCTAGTCTCCCCCATGGGGCGACGGTCACCAAGGGGGTGGGGGCCTTCACGGGGAAAGACAAATTCGTCATCGATGTCGTCCTTTCCTCGTATGAGGTTAAAAACGCGGTCAAGCTCATCCAGGAAGTCGAACCCAACGCATTCATCAAAGTGCAAGAGCTCAAACAGGTCTTCGGGAAGTTCTATCTCCCTCCGATTCGCTGAGCTTTGCCGCAAGCAAAACATGGCGCTCGGTCTGCGCTTTTAATTCATTTGATTGATTTTTGACGACAAAGATTTCTTCCTTGGCGTTTTTTGAGATTCCTCTCCGTTTGATTGACTGCGCGTTATAGAACTTAATCGAATTGTCGTCAAAGCCGATGCGATGGATTTTTCCCTGGCCGTTATGAGCGTAGACTCTTTAAGCCTAAGATTCGCGGAGCTCGCCTGCGCCGATGGGCGCGGCTTCCTCCAACAGAAAAAAGAAACACCCGCCGTTGTTTCTTGGTTAGAATTAGCCAAATGAAGAAAAAGCTGACCAATCTGATCCTTATGATCGCCGGGCTTTGTTCGATTGCCTTTTCCCTCGTTTTTGTCTTGACCTCGACTTTCAACGCCGTTGGCGGAAGAAGCGTCTATTTCGCTTCCTCCTACAAAAGCGACGAGGTCACGTTGCGGGGCACTTATTTTGAGAAGAAGGACGCCGAGTACGCCGTGCTTATCTGCCCGGGCTATTCCTGCGACCAAGCCAAGTGGAGGCCGGTGGCGAACATTTTCCTCAAAAACGGCATCTCGGTGATGACCTTCGATTATTCGGGCCAAGGAAATTCCTTCGGCAGGATAGGGTTCGACAACGCGAAGACCGATGAGATTCCCAAGGAAATAGATGATGCGGCCAGCTATCTTCACGACATCTCCTCCATCGACTATGAGCACATCATCCTGATGGGCCATTCGATGGGCGGGAGGGCGATCCTCCGCCTTCTTTACGATTACAACATCGAAGGGGCCGCCACGACAGTCAGCAAAAAGAACATCAAAAACACGATCCTTTTCTCTCCGGAGGTGAATTATGCGCACAATGCGCAAGCCTCTTTGTTCGCCTCAACCGACGATCAGAACGATTACCCTTGGAAGGATTATTCCCCCAAGGCGATAGAGGGGACGGACGTTTATTTGTTCGGTTCGAGCGCGGATGATGTGGTCTCCGATTACGACATCCTCAGGATCTCCGAAAGGCTAAGCGGGCAGAAGGCGCAGGAAAGGGGAACGACTTATTTTGAGGCTGAAAGCCCTTATGGGTCGAAGGTCACCGTCGGCATCGCTCCGGGCGTCCTCCATTCCTACCAAATGTATTCGCCAACCTTTGCTAACTACGTATCCGATGCGATAAAGGGCATAACTGGCAAAGCCTCTGCGTATCAGGGCTTCGTGATGTCTTTCGTTTACGCGGGCTGGGGTTTCGCTTTGCTCGGCCTCTTCCTTTTGCTCTCTTCTCTCGCCGCGAGGCCAGCGTCCATCAAAGAAGGCGTTCCGCCGTTGGAGGAGGATGTCCCGACGATCGAAAACGAGAAATCGTTCCTCCTTAGGAAGCTCCTCCTTTGGCTGCCGGGCCTCCTGCTTGGCTTTTTGATCTGCTGCCTCTGCATCATCTTGCCCTTCGGCTCGCCGGTTATGAACATCCCCTACATGTGCTGCATCGCCGGATATGGCTTGGCCATGCTTTTCTTCTATAGGAAAGGTAAATTCAAAGGCACCAGCGGAAAATTGCCCCGCCCATCATTCAGAATAGCCTCATCGAAAAGGGACATAGTCGAATGCTCAATCGTCCTTGTCGGGGTGCTGGCTCTCGTCTGGTTTGTCCTCAAGATGACGATGTACAACCTCTTGCCTTATAACATCAGGCTCTTCTGGCTGCTTTTCGCAACCCCCTTAATGGCCGTCGGATACTATGTCTCCGGAGTCGAGGGGGACATGCTCAAGAAAGCCAAGGCGAAGTGGTGGACCGTCCTTCTTTACAACCTCATTCAGTACGTCGCTTTGTTCCTCTTCGTTCTCTTCTATCTTTGCATCGGCTCCTACTCCGGGTTCATCGGGCAGATGCAGAACATGATTATCATGTACATGGTGACCATCCCCCTTGGGACTTATGTGACGAGACGCTTCCATAACCGGCTTTACGGTTCATTGATATCGTCTTTCGCCTTCCAGGCCGTGATGATCACCTCGGCGGCGATCATCTCGATGTTCTGATCCGCCGCTGTTCTTTTTGGCCTAATCCGCACGCTTCCAATCTCTTCGATTGCGGATAAGCCTAAACGAAGACAAAGGTTTGTTAGGCGTTTAAAAAAGCAGGGTTTTGGCAAAAAAACAACCGTCGGACTTTTTCGTGTTTAGAAAGCCCGCAGGCGGGGTAAAATATGCGCCATGGAGCCCTACCAAATCATTCTCCTAATCATCATCCTATTGCTCTTCTTTTACATCAGCGTTTTTTTGCTCGTGCTTTCCAATGCCCTCTCCTTCCGGAAAAGGCTAAAGAAAAGAAGAGAGGCCTTGATGGTCCTTTGCCTTGAGAAACAGGACGTTCTTCTGGCTTGGGCGGGGCTTTTCGAGAAAGAGAAGCATCGCTTTGGGGAGGAAGACCAGAAACTGTTCGCCTCCTTGAGCGCGATCGAACTCAAAAAGCCCAATCAAGACGATTGGGAAAAGGCGATCGGGGTGCTCAAGCAAGCCAACCGCAGGCTCAGCTTCCTTTCGGAGGAAATCGATTGGGGAGGAAGCAAGGCGGACAAGGATTCATATGTCTCCACCTTGCGCGACCTCGATGCGAACTATCGTCAGTCCCTCGCGATTTATAACGCCGACGTCGGCGCCTACAACTACTGGGTTTCGATTCCAGGCGTCTCTTGGCTCCTTTATCTTTTCGGCCTGCGGAAGAGACGCTCTTCGATTTAGAAGGTCAGCTCGTAATCGACCAGCCCGTCATAGAAGTCTTTTTCATGGCTGACGATGATGACGGCGCCTGGGAAACGCTCGATGGCTTCGAAAAGGGAATCCTTCGCTTTTTGGTCCAAATGGTTCGTCGGTTCGTCGAGGACGAGGAAATTGCTCTTCTTCAATGTCATGAGGGCGAATCTTGCTTTGGTGACCTCGCCCCCGGAAAGCTCGCTCATTTTGCGCATGGCGAGCTCTTTTCTAACTCCGACCGCCCCTAGGCAAGTTCTGATTTTAGTGTTGTCTAGCTCGGGATGGGCTTGCCTTAGGAAATCGAAGGGCGAGAGGGAGAGATCAATCTTCTCGTCTTGGGAATAGTAGTTGACGCTGATGCCGTCCAGCCAGGTGTAAGAGCCGCCGAGAGCGGGGATCAGGTTGAGAATAGTTTTGAGGAAAGTCGTTTTTCCGACGCCGTTTTGGCCAAGTATTGCGATTTTTTCGCCTTTCTTGAGCAAAAAGGAGATGGGGTCCAGCAAGGGCTTGCCATAGCCTATTATGAGTTCATCGACGATCAGCGGCTTCTCCCCGACGTCATGCGTGAAAGGGAAAGAGAAATGGACTTTGCCCGCTTCTTTGCCCGGAGCTTCCATGACGTCGAGATGGGCGAGTCTCGCCCGGTGGCTTTTCGCGGCTTTCGCCGATGTTGCGCGCACGATATGCTTGGCGATGAAAGCCTCTTCTTTCTTGATGTATCTTTGCTGCGCCTCGTAATTCTTTTGGTACTGTTCCTTGTCGAGCTCGTGTTGGAGGAGATAGGAATCGAAATCCATTTTGTAGCGCGTTATCTGCTGATTCTCCAAAACGAAGACGACCTCGGCTATCTGGCGGAGAAAAGCCTGGTCGTGGGAAACCACCAGAAAGGCTTTTGGATAGTTCTTGAGGTAGTTGGCGAGCCAGGCAACTTGGGTCTGGTCGAGGAAGTTCGTAGGCTCGTCCATGATGAGAACGTCCTTCTCCTCGAGGAGCATTTTGGCAAGGTAGGCCTTCTCCCTTTGGCCCGAGGAGAGGATGTGGAGGGGCTTGGCGAGATCGTTTTTGTCAAAGCCGAGCCCATCGGTGAGACGCCCGACCTTTTCCTGCAGGGAGTAAAAGCCTTTTTGGTTGAGCTCGTCGCCGAGCCTTTCCGCGCGGTTGAGGAGCTTTTCGTAGCCCTCTTCCCCGTAGGCGGCTTTGACATAGAGATCCTCCATTTCCTTCTCTTTGTCGAAAAGCTCTTGATAGACCCCGTAAAGATAACGGGAGACGGGCATGTCCTGCCTGACCTTGAGCTGCTGATCGAGATAGGCGTAGGTGATGCCTTTGTCCCAATGGACGCTCCCTTTGTCTGGCCTCTCCTCGCCGACGATGAGAGAGAGCAAAGTCGATTTGCCGCTGCCGTTGACTCCAACCAAGCAAGCGTGCTCGCCGAGATTGAGTCGTAAGCTGACCCCACGGTAAAGCTGCTTGTCGGAGTAATTGAATTCGATGCCGTTCAGCTCAAGAATCGCCATAACCGGGGAATTATAGCTTTTCCGCGCCCTTTTGTTGATGCCTATTTTGGCTTTCAAAAACCCCGCAAATATGAAAAAAGCCACGTTTTTGCGTGGCTTTCGATTGGGTTTCAATCAAAGAGAGGGCGGTAGAGGCGGAGCCGGAGGAATGCTTGATGCCTCATATTCGCAAATGACTTCGCCTGTCGTCGCGTCGATGACCAAGTAATACTTGCTGCCCAAATAGGAGATCTCAATGGCGACTTTGCCATCGCGCAAGACGAACTTCGTGTCGCTCAGATCGATCGGGTCGCCATCGCCGATGGTGACTTCGTAGGAAGTCGTCGTCTTGGCGAAGGAAACACTGGTGTCGTTGGCGGTGTAATCGCCCACGAACTTCGCGTAATCTGCATAGGAGAACTCGCGGGAAAGCGAGATGACGCTATCCCCGGAGGTGATGGTGGCCGAGCCGTCTTTGAAGGTTATCGTGCCCTCATTGGTCACGTAGGTGAGGCCGGAATCCCCTTCGCTTCTGGAGCTGATTGTGAGCTCAGAGCCGTTAAGATAGAGGCTGCCATCGTTGACGTAGAGGATGTTGCTTCCGCTTTCGTCAAGGTAGACGCCCCAACTTTCGACGATGCTGCTCCGGTAGTAGTCGAGTCCGGTCAGCGTGACGTGATCTTCGTAGACATAGATGAAGATGGTGTACCCTTTGTAAAGGAAGCCTATGACAGCGATGTCGTCCCCGCCGGTGGTGATGATCTGGTAGGTGTAAGGCACATCCTTGTCCAAACCGTCGCCTGCTTCGTTGACGGTGTCGAGAGCAAGGTCGCCGCCTTCGCTGATCTTGATGTTCTCGATCCCGTAGCTGCCATAAAGAGAGTAGGTACCGGCGATCTTCGCGAAGATGTCCTTCTTGACGAAGCTCAGCTCATCGCTATAGAAGCAACCGGCGAGATTTGATTCGAAATTGCCCAATGAGGAGGCGATTCCGAAGTAATAGTAGCCAAGCCCGCTTTGATAGGACGGAGCGAATTCGTATTCGTAGGTCTTGCCTTCGTAAGTGATGGATGCTTCGCTCAGGACGAAGCTGTCCTTGCCGTTGGAGCTGTAGGTTCCATAAACCTGATCGAGGATGGTTTTGCTGTAGAGCGTCACCGCTTCGTCGCCATCCGTTAAGGAGAATAGGCCGATGTCCTCTTGAACGAGGTTCAGCGTTTTGCTTCCGATATCCCCGCTTAAGACAAGCGAAGGGAACTTGTCGCCATGCCAATAGGAATAAGAGGCTTTGCCGCTTTTCCCAGCCATTGTGCAGCTGAAGTCATCGGCGATGGCCAAGGTAAAGTCGTTGCTCTTGTCGTGGGCGATGAAGCTGTGCTTGAAGAGAGCGTCGTAGCGTTTAGCGTTGATGTAATAAGAGACGTTGTCGCCTTTTTTGACGCGGACTGATGAGGAAGCTTTGTCAGGCGAGACGATGTAAGAGGCCCCATCCGCTTCGAAGGCGAGGGATTTGCGGTTGTTTTCGACGACGGAAGTGTAAGTCACGGCGTCACCGTTCCATTTGAGGACGTAATCCCAGGTGTCCCAGTCCATTTCATAGGAGATGGTGTTGGTCGCATCGGTGAAGGTCCCTTCGAGGGGGGAGAGATCGTCGATTGGATAGACTGTCGTTCCGCTGGCGGTCTCGTAAAGCAAGTGGCGGTCGCGAAGGCGGAGATTCGCCTCTTCTTCGCCGAAAGTCGCTTTGAGGTACATGCCTTTGTCGTCGTAAGCGACCTCATAGGTTCCGCTCTTCTCCCCAAAGGAAATCGTCTTCTCGGCGACATCGACAGTGGTGGAGACGCTTTCTCCGGCTTTTTCGTCGAAGAGGCTCAAACAGTTGAACGCGCCGGCGTCTATGTAACATTCGGTCATGTCGTATTCGACGTTGTAGAGCTCGATCCCGCTTTCTCCGAGCACGAGGCTCTCCTCGCCATATCCATAGTCGTCGGAATCATAGAATTCGACCGTGTAGTAGGGGAGGTTGTCAGAGCCGATTCTCACTCTGGCCAAAATGTGCCAGCTTTGTTCATCGCTCCAAGAAGACCAATTGGGATAGTAACGGGCCATCGGGTAGACGCCTCTTTCGACGTCGAACTCCGGGTCGATTATCTCGTAATAATTGGAGGCGCTGCCGTCGCCATAATAAGAATAAGTGCCGGCGTATTTGCTGATGTCCGGCTGGAAGGTGGCGATGGTTTCGTACTTGCGGCCTTCTTTCTTGGCGAGATGCAGGAAGCCGTCATCGACCGTGTCGACGTAGGCGCAGTAAGTATCCCCATTGTTATAGTCGGCATCGAAATAGACCGCGATGACGTCCTTTAAGGTGTTGTCGGCGAACGAGCCAACCATCATCTTGCCGACTTTGGTCGGCTTGAGGGACAAAGAGACGTCGCCCTCCCATTTTAGGGCGCCCTCGTCGATGCTTAACGCCCCGCCTCCGCCGAAGAACTTCCCCTTCAAATAAGACAACGTCCCGTCGGGGATGGTGATGTCGGGCAGGCTCTCCTCGCTAGAAGAGGACTCTGGAAGGACCGAAATGTCTAGGGACGTTGATTCCTCGACGGTCGAGTTGTCTCCACCAGTTTGTCCTGCGGTGGCGCAAGAGGTGAGCGCGAGGACGCTTGCGCCTAAAGCAAAAATCATCGATTTTTGTGTTGTTTTCATGTTTTCCTCCTTAGATTAGCGGAAATTTATCATAGGTTCGTTTTTCGTCAATAGTGCCATCTCCTTATCTTTCGGGCTTTCCCGAGGACAAAAAAAGCCAAGCATTCGCCTGGCCGAGTTTTTGCTGGTGCGGGGGATGAGATTTGAACTCACACGGGTTGCCCCATACGCCCCTCAAACGTATGCGTCTACCAATTCCGCCACTCCCGCAGCGAGAGGAATTATAAGGAAGTTCCCCAGGCGTTGCAAACACTTTTAAGCGAATTTTGGGAAGAAGGCGCAGGCCATCGCGAAATAGATGAGCAAGGTGGCGACGTCCATCACCGTGGTGAGAAGAGGCTGGGCGAGCATCGCGGGGTCCTTCTTGATGGCGGAACTAGCCATGCAGAGCAAGGTGCCGATGGCTTTCGAGACGGTGATCGCGACGAACATGGTGATCGCGACAAGACCGGCGAAGACGAGGGAATGAGATGCGAACTGGGCCCCGCTGACGAATTTTCCGTCTGACATGTATTTGCCGGCGAAGGCCGAGCCGTCCCAGATGGTCATGCCCGAGAAATCGAAGGTGTTCCCTGACGTGTCGGTGACCACGCCCATGCTCACGATGCCTGTGTATTCCTCCATCGTCACCCAAAGGAAGGCGAAGACGGCGACAAAGCAGGCGACGATGAGAGCGGAGCGGATCTCCTTCCAGACGATTTTGAGGGTTTGCTTGGGACCAAACTCGTGGATGGCTAGCCCCCTGATCATCAAACCGGTGGTCTGACCGCCGGCGTTGCCCCCAGTATCCATGAGGGTCGGGACGAAGGAGATGAGGATGGGCAAGGAGGTGAAGATGGTCTGACTCTCGAGGCGGTTTAGGACCATTGTGGTGAAAGTGCCGAGGATCAGCAAAGCAATGATCCAAGGGAAGCACTTTTTAGCGTTGCTCCATATCGAGGTTTCGGTATATGGGCGGTCGCTTGGCTCCATGTTGGTGATGCGGGCGAGGTCCTCGCTGGACTCCTCTTTGATGACGTCGACCGCGTCATCGATGGTGATGACTCCGACGAGGCGGTCATCGTCATTGAGGACGGCGAGGGCGTTGAGGTCGTAGCGGGAGAACATCTGGCCGACCTCCTCCTGATCGGTGTTCGTCGAGACGGAGACGACGTCCTCGTTCATGATGTCGCGGAGGGTTTCGCTCGGCTTGGCGAAGATGAGGTCGTCGAGGTCGACGGTGCCTTCGAAGTGGCGGAGCTTGTCGCGGACGAAGATGGTGTAGACGGTCTCGGCGTCTCTTCCCTTCTCGCGGATCTCTTTGATGGCCTCGTCGACTCTTGTGGTGTCCAGAAGCTCGATGTACTCGGTGGTCATCAAGGAGCCGGCGGTATCCTCTTTGTATTTAAGGAGCTGGTTGATGTCCTCTCGCATGTCCTTGTCGGCGGCGCGCAGGACCTTCGAGGCGAGGTTGGCGGGGAGGCCTCCGACGGTGTCCGCGACGTCGTCGGCGGCTTGGGAATTGACCATTTTGACGAGGTCGCGGTCGGTCATCGCCTTGATGAGGTTCTCTTTCGTCTCCTGGGTGAAACCATCGAAAAGATCGGCGGTGAGGGCGCTGCTCAGGTTGCGGAAAAGGTAGATGAGCTGCTCGGGGCTCAAGTTGTTCGCGGCTTCCGCGATGTCGATCGTCGGGACTTTGTCAAAGACCTCGATGAGGCCCTTTCTGTTCTTTTTTTCGATGAGACAGGCGAGTTCTTCCTCCGAGGTTTTCTCGACGTCGATGCCGCTATCGTTCTCTTCCTCCCTCTCTTGGGGGCTACTGAAAGGGGCATCCTCGGCGATCTGCTTTTCTTCATCTTCCTCGCTCATGCTTTCTTGTTGCTTGAACGGTTTCTTCTCTTCTTCCATGGGTGGCCTCCTTTCGTTCGCGACTAGGATAGACGCTTTTGTCTGGCGTGGGCTAGCAAATTCGTCTTTCTTTTGCCTTTTCTTGTCCTTTGGACAATCATATGCGCATGAAAAGCGCGCTAATCATCCCCATTTATCAGCCAAGCGAGCTCGTGCTGCCTTTCCTTTCCCGCTTCAAAAAAGGCGATTTCGACTATCTTGTTGTGGTGGACGATGGATCGGGAGAAGACTACGAGGCGCGCTTCGATGAGGTGAAGGAGTTGGGACTTTTCTCTTTGCTCCGACTGAAGAAAAACGGCGGCAAGGGCAAGGCGATGAAAACCGCTCTGCGCTACCTTCTAAAACGCTGCCCAGATTTGAGCTTCGTGGTGACTTGCGACGGCGATGGGCAGCACGCTTATGAAGACATCCTCAAGGTGCGCGACGAGGCTTTCTCTCACCCTCATTCGGTTGTGCTTGGAACGCGCAGAAGGAAAGAGATGCCCCCCGCTAGCCAAAACGGATCCTGGTGGAGCTCTTTCTATTTCCGTCTCATGACCGGCGTCTCCCTCGAAGACACGCAGACTGGCCTGCGCGCCATTCCGAAATGCCGCTTCGCCTCGTTCCTATCTTGCCCTGGCTCCCGCTATGAGTTCGAGATGGGGTTTCTCGCCGGGGTGAGCAGGGAGGAAAGGATCGTCGAGGTCCCCATCGAAACCATCTACCTTAACGGCAACTCGTCCTCGCATTTCCGCAGGGTCGCGGATTCCATCCGCATCGCCCGCTTCCCGACCCTTTTCATTTTGAGCGGGGTTTTGCTGGGATTTTTGGATTGCCTTTTTTATTGGCTTTTTGCGGCGAATTGCTTCCCAAATACGGGAATTGGGCGCCTTTTGGCCGGTTTTTCCTCTTCTGGGATTTGCTACTTCGCCTATGAGCTGCTGATGCATTGCTGCATCTTCTTCATTTCCCCTCGTATGAAGAAAGTTGCCTTTGATTTCTTCCTCCTCGCCTTCCTTTCCCTAGGCTGCTTTGGGATGGCCTATGGTTTTTCATGCGCCGGGATGGATTCCCTCCCCTCGCGCATCCTCGCCGACACAATCCTTTATGTCGCTCTATTCGTCGTGAGCTATTTTTTGCCTTCCTCCTGGCGCCCGGCCTACTTCCTCAACAACTGAGGAAGGCGCCTTCCTTTTCCTTTTCCTTTGCTTCGCGGAGGCTATAATGTGACGCGTTGCAAACAAAGGAGCAATCAAAATGTCTGAATCCGAAAAAATCCTCGTTGAAACCAGCGCCCGCCACGTCCATTTGACCCAAGAGACCTTGGAGGTCCTCTTCGGCGCGGGGCATCATCTCACCGCGAAGAAAATGCTTTCCCAGCCTGGCCAATTCGCCTCGACCGACAAAATCGAAGTGATCGGCTATAACGACCCCAGGAAAGATCCCGAGGGCAAGCTTCCCCGCCCGAGCATGGCGTTCTCGATCCTCGGCCCCGTCCGCGACCACAATCAGGTCGAGGTCTCCCTCACCGAAGCCAGGAAGCTAGGCGTCTCCGCCCCCGTCCGCGAATCCGGCGACATCAAAGGATCAGGCAAATGCACCCTCAAGGGGCCTTGCGGCGAAGTCGATATCGCTGAAGGCGTGATCGCCGCCAAACGCCACATCCACATGACCCCGGAGGATGCCGAGCGCTTCCACGTCAGCAACGGCGACATCGTCTCCGTCAAAGTCGATAGCGGCAAGGGAAGAGCGACCATCTTCGCCGACACCGTTGTCCGCGTCTCCAGCAAGTACGCTCTCGCCATGCACATCGACACCGACGAGTCCAACGCCTGCTGCGGCTCGGGCCTCGTTTACGGGACCATCGTCAAGTAAGCCAATGGAAAAAAGCTACACCTTCACCCCCAAAGGCGTCTGCTCCCGCCAGATGGTGATCACCTACGACGGCGACACGATCGTCTCCTTGGGCGTCGTCGGCGGATGCCCGGGCAACCTGCAAGGCGTTTCTTCTTTGGTCAAAGGGAGGAAGATTGACGAGGTCATCTCTTGCCTTGACGGTTTGAAGTGCGGAGGGAAAAACACCTCCTGCCCGGACCAATTGGCCCAGGCTCTTAAGGAAATAAAAGCTTTGAAGGCTTAATCTGGCGGCGGGGCGACCCGCCGCTTTTTTGATTTTCTTGCTAACCAGCTCGTTTTTTTTGGGGGGGCTCCGGGCACCATCCTCGAAGATTTATTTCGCTTATCGCTCTTGTAAAGGAGGGCGAATGAACATATAGTTTCACCGGCAAAAAAGCCAGACATCAAGAAGCGCCGACACCACAACGTAACCAGGGCGCTAGCAACTCCTCCATAGAGGTAAGTGCTCGTTGTGAGCCCTTGCCCACAAGGGAACGATGCTTGGAGGAAAACGCACCTGCCTCGGTTGCCTTCCGCATGTGGGAGGCTTTTTATTGCAAGAGGGGAAAGAAGGTCTCATGAAAGAGAAGATTTTATTCAGCAGCGAGTCGGTTTCCGAAGGCCATCCCGACAAGCTTTGCGACCAGATCGCCGACGCCATCCTCGACGAGTGCCTTAGGCAAGATGAGAGGTCGCACGTGGCCTGCGAGGTTTTCGCGACCACCGAGTTCATCCTCATCGGCGGGGAGATAACCACCAAGGCCAAAGTCGATTACGAGGGAATCGCAAGAGGCGTTTTGCGCAAGGTTGGATACACCGACAAAAGCCTCGGCATCGGATGCGATACCTGCAAGATCGAGGTCCTCGTCAAAGAGCAGTCGCCCGACATCGAGCAAGGCGTCGATAGGCAAGACCCATTGGCCCAAGGGGCAGGGGACCAAGGAATCATGTTCGGCTACGCGACCAACGAGAGCGAAGGCTATATGCCTTTGCCCATCTCCATCGCCCACAAGCTGGTCCGCAAAGCCACGAATCTCCGCAAAAACGGCTCCTTTTTAGGAGCAAGGCCCGATATGAAGAGCCAAGTCACCATCGATTACACCGACCCTAGGAACATCCGCATCGATACCATGCTCATGTCTATCCAACACGATCCGGACGTCGACATGGCGGCCTTCAAATCCTATGTTTATGGCTCCATCATGGCCCCGGTTGCGAAGAGCTTCGGCCTCAACACCGACTTCAAAGTCCTCATCAACCCCACCGGGCGATTCGTCGTTGGGGGGCCTGCCGGGGACACTGGGCTTACTGGGCGCAAGCTCATCGTCGACACCTATGGCGGCAGCGCGCGCCATGGGGGAGGGGCTTTCTCCGGCAAAGATCCTTCCAAAGTCGATCGCTCGGCCTCTTATTACGCGCGCTATATCGCGAAAAACCTCGTGGCCGCGGGAGCCGCCGACCGCCTGGAGATACAGCTGAGCTACGCTATCGGCGTCGCCGAGCCGATCTCGTTTGGGTTAGCGACCTTCGGCACCGCCCACGTCGATGAGGACAGGATCCTCGAGGCGGTGAGGCGCTTCTTCGACGCGCGCCCTGGGGCGATAATCGCCCAGTTCGGGCTGACGAAGCCGAGCTTCTCTTACGCGGATACCTGCAACTATGGCTGCTATGGCCGCCCCGACCTCGATTTGCCTTGGGAGAAGCTCGACAAGGTGAGGGAGCTTAGGGCTTTCCTTTTCCCTGAGCGCGAATAGGCAAGATATCAAAAATAGAGAATTTATGGATGAAAAGGGGTGAACTGAAGCCCCTTTTTGTTTAGAATAATGGTGTTGGTAGGCCCCAAAAGGGCTGGAGGAAAAATATGAAGTACCAAATTATCGGAAAGAACATCGAAGTCACCGATTCAATTCGTGGCGAGCTCGAGAAAAAACTCGGGAGAATGGATAAGTATTTCGTCATAGACGATTCCGTTTTGTGCCGTGTCGTCGTCCGCTCTTATTCCGTCGGGGCCAAAGTCGAGATCACCATCTTCACCAAGGAGATGACCTTCCGCGCCGAAGTCAAGAACGACGATCTCTATGCCGCGGTCGACCTCGCCATGGACAAACTCGAAGGCCAGATGAGGAAACTCAAGACCCGCATGGACCGTTCCAAGGATTCCGCTTCTTTGGGCAAGGCGATCGCTCTTGAGAACATCGTCGAGGAAGAAGAGGCCGAGGACGCTGAGGAAGTCGTCAGGACCAAATCCATCTACCTCGAGCCGATGTCGATCGACGCGGCCATCACCAGGATGGAGGCCATCGGCCACAACTTCTTCATCTATCTCGACGATGAGGAAGACCGCATCTCCGTCGCCTACAAGCGCGAAGACGGCGGCTATGGCGTCATCGAGGCCGAGAACAAGATTGCCTGATAAGCCATTAAGAAGACTTCAAGGGGCCCTTCGGGGCCCTTTTCTTTAAGAAAAGAAGTGACCTCGTTCTTCAAACAGGTTAAGATTTTCCTCGCATATGAAAGGCAAGGTTATCGCGAGCGATCTGGATGGCACCCTCTTCTATCCGAAGAGGATCTTTTCGATGCTCTCCAAATCAAACAAGCGCTTCCTTCAGCGGTTCATCGGCGACGGGGGAAGGCTCGTCGTCGTCACTTCGCGCGGCTTGCCTTACATGCACAAGATACCCAAAAAGCTGGGAGCGAGTTGCGACTTCATCTGCTGCAACGGGGCGATAATATCCGCGGATGGGCAGATCGTGAAGAAGCAGGCTTTCCCGGCGAGGGAGTTCAAAAGGCTGATCGATGAGCTGAGGGAGAACTACCACCCGAAGCTCTTCCTGCTCAACAGCGCCACCAAAGGCACCGTCATGACCAGGACCTTCACCTCCTTTTGGACGCAGTTCCTCTATCTCTCCTACGAAGCCTTTCAGGGCGTTTACCGCGAGAAGACAATCCGCAGCGACCACGTTTTCTACGACGAGATCGAGAAAGAGAACGGGTACAAGATGATGTTCCTCGTCGGCTTCAGCAAGAAGAAGAGGGCTTTGGCCGAGAAGATGACTGAGGAATTGAGCGAAAAATACCCGGATTTCTCCTTCTCCTGGGTCAATCAGTTCATCGAAGTCGCCCCGAAGGGCTGCACAAAGGCCGAAGGGGTCGCCTTCTATCTTGCAAAGTTGGGGTTATCTAACGATAATACCATGGTTGTTGGCGATTCAGGCAATGACGTGCCCATGTTCGATGCTTTCCATGAGCAAAGCTACTGCATGGCCCATAGCCCGAATTCTGTCAGGACCCGCGCTGCCCACGTGATAAAAAGGGTGAGCGATCTGGAAAAAGAGCTATACCCATCTGAGGATAGCGATGCCTCGAAAGGAAAAAAGAAGAAATGAATCAAATCAGCGAAGTCGTCACCACGCTTGAGCACTACAACGTGGCCGTGAGGGACACCCTCGAATATTGCATCCGCAAAGATGCCTATGACACCAAGCTCTTCGAAGAGAAGAAGCGCTCCATCTTGGTTGAGGTCGATCAACACACCCCTTTGAAGGATATCATCGACCACTCCGGCGAGAACGGAGAGAAGCTTGAGAAATCGATCCGCGATTTCTATGCCGAGGTCTATGGCGATGATTCCACGATCCTCAAAGCCGCCGACGACGGCCTCCGCGTCGACCACAACCAGCACCTTGCCATCTATAAGCACGTCCTCCCCATCCATGAGAACGTTAATAACATGATCCTCGGCGTTCTCCAAAACGGACACCAGAACAACCTCGACGTCGCCGATGTGGAAAAACTCCACGACGCTGACGAGGCGATGTACCGCGGCGTCGCTTACATGGCCTTGGTGAACGACCTCTGCCGCCTTTTCAACGAGTACAACCAGGCCAGGAATGAGGCCAAGGGCGAGGAAACGCCCGCCTCGAAGTTCATCGGGAATGACATCTCCGCCATTATCCAGAACATCAACTTCGTCCGCGGCAACGCCAAAATCACCAGCGCCGTCTACAAGAACATGGAAGACAAGATCGTTTGCCTCATGGAGAACATGACCGGCAGGCGCGACCTCCCAGTCGGCAAGAAGTTCCCTGACGTCATGAGGGAGACCATCGAGACCATCAACCTCTATGTCCGCGACACCGAAGCCGCCTTCCGCGCGGTCTACGTCCCGACCATCAACGCCCTCATCCAGCAGGTCAAGGAAGACGACGCGAAGAAAGCCGCCGAGGAAGAGGCGAAGAAAGCTGCCTGATTATGGAGAAGAAGCCGGCCAAAAAACTCAGCGTGAAAGAGCTGGTGTGGTATTCCATCGCCGCCTTTTTCGGGCTGGCTGGATTGACTTTCCTCATCGTGGGGATTGTGGGGGAGCATCTCCCCGTCCTCGCCAGCGACAACGGCATCCTGATCTCCGAGAAGGCCTGGCTCACGAGTTGGTCGCCCCTTGGCTACCGTTATTGGGGGCTAATCCTCATTGGGGCATCCGCCCTTCTTGCCGTCGTTTGCCTAACCCTTTTCGCCAGAGAGGGCGATAGGGACTCCGAGAGGGCCCTTCGCCGCGCTCAGCGTTTAGGAATCGCAAGCGAGAAAGCCACGGAAGTTCCTTCTGAGCCGAAAGGCGAATAAGAATCATATGCTTAAGCCGGGGCTGGCGCCTCGGCTTTTTTTATGGGCAGAATCTCGCTTGAGGGCTAAGACCTGAGTGAGTGGATTTTCTATACGAACTCATATTGTCCATCTCGTCGATGAAGCTAAATGCGACGGTCATAGCGATCTAATTCTCCCCGAATTCGAATGCGCGCTTGCCGCGGTGGGCTACAAGCGTGGGACGTTCCTGCCTGCCTTTTAGTTTGTGATCACCATCGAAGCGGAAGAAAGCGTCCTCTTTTGAAGTGAATTTAGAAAAACTGAAAAAATTTCGAGTTTTTCTATATTGCATTTTTATAAGCAGAATCCCACTTGAAGGCCAAGACTGTCCATTCCTCGAAGAGGCTTCCCTAACTTCTTGCCCCTCTTTGGCGATGGTGCCACCGCGGGATAACTAGGTTAATGGAAACCAAGGTTGGGGTTCGTGCGGCTATAGTGCTGGGGGAGTAGCTTCTCTATGCGAAAGCCGTTTCATTACGACAATCATGCTCTCGGTGGTGGCTTTTGTTTCGAGGACGCCGGCGTTGACCGCGACTTTCACGTTTTAGCAGGCATGCGCTCGATTGAGGGAAACCCGGCTAGTCCGCCTTTTTAATGGTTGGAAAATGTTGTTAAAAGCACAGTTTTAAGGTTGGAAAATGTTGCAAAGAGACTTTTATGCTGAAGAGAAAAGCGGAAAAAAGTTGGATGAATGGTTGAAAAAAGACGATGCCTTGCTTATTTTGGGAGCCAGGCAAGTCGGAAAGTCCTACCTTGTTAGGGAATGGGGAAGATCCCATTTCAAGAGCTTCATCGAAATCAACCTCTATGAGAAGCCGGGCTGGATCCCCGTGATCGAAGAGGCCAAAGGTGCGGACGACCTTCTTTTCCGCATCACCTCTTTGGGGGAGGGAACGCTCATCGAAGGGGAAACCCTCATCTTCTTCGACGAGATCCAATGTGCAAAGAAAGCCGATCTCATCACTCTTTCTAAATTCTTGGTTCAGAAAGGAAAGTACCGTTACATCTTCTCGGGCTCGATGCTTGGGGTGAGCCTCAACGAGAACACTGCCTCCTGGCCGACGGGCTACATGGAAGAATTCAGCATGTATCCCCTGGACTTCGAAGAATTCCTGCGTGGCGTTGGACTAGGGGAGGATATCTTCTCCTACCTTAGGGGTTGCTTTGAGAAAGAGAGGGAGGTCGACAAGCAGATCCATGAAAGCTTGATCGACGCCTTTTATAAGTACCTTCTCATTTGGGGGATGCCCGAAGCCGTGTCGGAGTTCGTCGCCTACAACGACCTAAGCAGGGTTAATGACGTCCATGCAAAGATCGACGATTATTACAAGAAGGACATCACGAAGTGCGCGCCCATCGGGCAGAGGGTTCATTTGGAGACCATTTACAAAGTATTGCCGCAGGAACTGAACAGCAAGAGCAAGCGCTTCACCCTCGGCGAAGTGGGAAGAGGAAGAAACATCTCGGATATCCAAGACGACTTCATGTGGCTCAAGAAGGCCGGGGTTGCCATCCCCGCCTGCAACGTGGATGAGCCCAAGATCCCTTTGGCGATATCAACGAACAGCAGGCTCGTGAAGCTCTTCCATTGCGACGTCGGGATGCTTTCTCATTCCATGATGGACACGGACGTCCAACTGAAGCTGCTGGCGAAAGAGAAAAGCATCAACTATGGGGCGATTTTTGAGAACGCGATTGCCCAGGAGCTCACCGCGCATGGCTTCGATGACCTCCATTATTACTCCAGCAAGAAGCAGGGTGAGGTTGATTTCCTAATCGAATGCGAGGGCTCTCTTCTCCCCATTGAGGTCAAATCCGGGAAAGACTATAAAAGGCATTCCGCTTTGAACAACTTGCTCGCGAATCGGGATTACGAGATCAAGAAAGCCGTCGTCTTCTCGAACGCGAACGTCGAAAGGGAGGGGAAGGTTCTCTATCTCCCGATTTACATGGCGATGTTCTACGAGAGGAGAAAGCCGCTGAAGGCAAAAATATCGCTTGATCTCTCGGGCTTAAAAATCGCTTAGCGTCGCTTTCTCTCTGCTCGCCGAAAAGTCAATCTCCATAAGGCCTCGACGGGTGGGACTCGAATTCAAAGGACGAGGCGTGGCACCATGGCCGCTAGAAAATGCTTTGCAAGACGCTTTCCTCGGAGCATCAGAAATTCAGCGAATCGTAGTTCAGCAGAAAATCATACAGATCAATGATCGCGAATCCGTGCTCATCCTTCCTGACGGGCAAGCCGTCTTTGGTGACGATGATTTTTTTGAAGGAATCGTCGATGCAATAAAGGCTTCGCTTTTCCCTCTTCAGAGTCTCCGGGTCGCTGATGTTCAAACAGGACTGGACATAATATTTTTGATCGCCGCGGGTCGCCACGAAATCAACCTCAAGCTCTTTCTTGACGTAAATCCTCTTGCCGTTCTTGTCCAGCCTATCGCTGGCTTCGTTTACGTCGACCTCGCCGACGGAAACGTGGAAATTTCGGTACCGCAGCTCGTTGTAGATGATGTTCTCCATCAGATGGGGCTCCTCAATCTGGCTGAATGAGGTTACCGCGTTTCGAACCCCGACATCCTCAAAATACACTTTATAAGGCGTGTTGATGTAGGCGTTGCCTTTGACATTGTATCTCCTGGCTTTTGAGACGGCGAAAGCGTCTTGAAAATGGTCGATGTAGGTATTGATTGAATCGTCGCTTGGCCGAGTTTTTCTGACGGCTTTGAACAGCTTTTCCAATTTGCTTGGGCTTGTCGGGCAGCCAATCGAGGAGGCGAGCACGGAGAAGAGCTCTTTCAGCGTATCCACGTCCCTGACGCCCTTCCTGCCGACTATGTCCTTCAGATAAACCTCGTAAGCGAGCTCGGATAGGTAATTTTGCCGGTCTTCTTTCGCCTGCTTGTAGACGATTGGGATCCCTCCCGTGACGAGATATTCCCTCCAGGCATCGCCAGGGGTGAGATCGATGCCGGTCATGAACTCGCTGAAAGAAAGAGGGAGCATATGGATGGAGGATTTCCTCCCTCTGAACTTGGTCTCGATCTCAGAGGAGAGCAATTGCGAGTTGCTGCCCGTGACGTAAACGTCGTAATTCTCATGGGAGAGGAAACCGTTCAAGGTTCCGACGAACGAATCCAGGATTTGGATTTCATCAAGAAGGAGATAATAATCGCCTGGTTCCGATGTTGCGTCCTTGATATAAGCTCTGAACTTTTTGGAATTGACCGTGTAAAAATCGTTCTTCCCTTTGATTTTGGTGGGTTCTTCTGGGAAGTAATCATCAAGACGGTCGAGATGCTCGTCGTTGTCGAATGAAAACCTTATGATGAAATTCTCCTGAACCCCCAAAGAGAGAAGCTTTTTGTAGAAGAGATTGTTCATCAGATAGGATTTGCCGCATCTGCGCGCCCCCGTGATAACTTTGATCAGAGAGTTGTCCTTTTTGCTGACGAGTTCGTTTAGGTATTTGTCTCTTTTGAATTCCATAAGCGGATCCCCATTCTAATTTTTACAAAGGCTTTGATTTTTCTCGACTATATTATATCAAAAATCGACTGGTCTATAAATTCCTATTCGAGATTTTCCAAAGTCTTTGCTTTTTCTCGACTTGCATTGCTGGATTTCTCTTCCGGGTTTATTCGCCTCCTTTCTTTCTCACCCAATTGGCGGTGAGCGAATCCTCCTCATCGCATTTGGCGTTCATTCCTTTCCCCAAGACTTTTTTCATTCGCTTCTCTCTTTCCGCCAAATATGAGGTTTCCAACCTTCTCTTGGCCTTTAACAGGGAGTCATTTCGCGGCCCTCACCCTATATATAAAGAGGAATCAGCCCTTTTCCATGACATTCATGCGAATCGACACCCCTGAAGATGATTTCTTAAATAAGACGGAAAGGCAAAATCGGAATGATCTAGTCGATGGTTCCCGTGCCGGGGGTGTGGGAGCGAACGCGTTGTTGACAATAAAGTGAAATTTGTGGCCCCAACAGAAAAAGGCAAAGCAAGAGCCTTTACCTCGCGCTTCTTATATCTTTGCTTTCTGGCTTTGTTATAGCCTAAAAGCAAAGACAAATGAAAGCTAGCATTCCTATGGATCATTTCACTAGGAAG
>CAVDSY010000025.1:130985-151894 GCA_963611815.1 bacterium | reverse complement strand
CGGCGCCGACGAGAAGGTATTTGTCTTTGATGGTTTTCATTGGTTTTGCTCCTTTGCTTTATTCTAAGGCATCGGGTGAAAGGCAAATGAAAACGCGCGTGGCGTGCTCAATTTTCAAAAGGCAATATATGGTGGCCTTGCCTCGTTGAGGAAGAGGGCAAGTCATTTGAGATAAAAAGGTTGTTTCTGGATGGGCTCTTGGACTGAATGAAATCGATAGAGCTTGAAGAAGTGCTTTTTAGGAGGCTTTTCAGCCTTAATAGGTTCGCTGAAAACGCACAGAACAAGAGGTCTGCAGCCCGCATGGACTAAACCAAAGAATAAAGGCGCCGCTTATCCATTGAGCCTGCTTTCAAAATTTTTTTGGTCTTTTTTGAGAAACGTAAACGGGACACAAAGAAAAGAAGGGGGATTTGGGCGGCTTCCTTTCTTCCCGTTCTTTATGTTTGCGCGATTAATGCGGTAGTTTGACGTTTTTACTTTCGATGAATTTTTATCTGCACAATCAAACTTTTTACAAGAAAAAACGATGGAGCGAGAGTTGACTATCTCAACCAAATGCGGGATTTTGATTCGGCGAAATCAGATTTTTGGCAAGAAAAAACGCGCCTTGGCTGCGGCGCGCTCTTGAAGCGATTCAGGCTGCCTCTTCCTCTTCGCTTTCCTTTTGGGCGGGAACGACGTTGCGCGATATCGACTTCCAGCCGGGGCGGGTTAAGACGCCGATGGTGATGGCGATGTCATAAAGGATCATGTAAGGGGCGCTGAGGAATATTCCTGCCCCCCAGCCTTTCTCATTCTCTTCGCGCAGCTCCTTTCTGGAGAGGCGGATGGAGAGGAAGGATTGGAAACTGTAGATGACATACATCGCCCCCAGGACGTAGGCGATCATCGGCAGGAGGGAGGTGAAGAGCGCATTGTAAGAGGCCTCGGGGGTGAAGAGAGTGCCCGCGAGGTCGTAGACGCCGCTGAGCACGGGGAAACCGAAGGCGTTGAGGGTGTGCATGAGGATGTAGAAGATGTAGTAGGCGGGGAACCAAAGGCAAGCCATCACCCCGATGGGGATGAAGAAAAGCTGATAGAACATGTCGAGGTCGGAAAGGGAGAGGTGACGGATCGAATGCCAGAGCAATTTCCATCCCTTCTTCCAGAAGAGGGCGTGGAGCGAATGCCCCATGCGGGTGATGCGGCGGTAGTTGTCTTTCCAAGTGGAGGGCTGGTCCTCATAGACGACGGCCTCGGGGACATAATGGACTTTGGTGCCCTGCACGAGGCGGTTCAGAGTGAATTCGGCGTCCTCGCTGCCGCCCATCGCGTCCCATCCGCCTATGCGCTTGATGAGGGCGACGGTGACCATCAGCCCTGCCCCTGTGAGCATTGATGAGCCTCCCACGCGCTCGCGGAAATTGCAGGCGAGGCGAGAATCGCGCACGTAATAGGAGCTCGAAACCTGGGCCCAGCGGTTCTGCTTGGGGTTGATCGAGGACTCGTAGCCCCTCGCCACTTCGACCCCTTCCTCGAAAGCGTCGTTCATCTTCTCCAGATAATGGGGATCGGGGCGGTTGTCGGCGTCGAAGCGGACGAAGAAGTCGTATTCGCCGTCGTGCTCTTCGATTATCTTGTCCATCAGAAGTTTGGTGGGGTAGGAGGCCATCCTCTTCTTCGGGTCGTCGTTGAAGCGAGCGTAGACCTTGGCCCCGGCTTTCATTGCCGCCTCCTCGGTCTTGTCGGTGCAGCTGTCGGCGCAGACGAAGACGTCGTATTTGTCTTTGGGGTAGGTTTGGTTCTCGAGGATGTCTTTGACCGTGCCCCCGATGACCGCTTCCTCGTTGTGGGCGGGGATGATGACGGCTATCCTATGGCATTCCTTGGCCTGCTTGAATTTCTTGGGTTTGATCCAGCCGAAAAATATGAAGATGAGCTGGGGAATCATGCCTAGCGAAGCCAAGACGATCGCGACGTAATTCAAGACTTCAAGAATCCGGTAGAGAATTTCCATGTGGAGGGCCTAACTCCGCCATTGTACTCTTGGGATGGCTTTTCCTAAAGGAAATGTTTGGCCATAAGCCTCGTTTCGGCCATCTTTTCCTCTTATTGGGACGACATAGCGGCGATGTAGGAGCTTTTTCTTGATGGCAGGAGCAGGCTTGAGTAGCATAGCCCCATGAAAAAGCCATTTCTCGTCTTTCTTCTTTCCCTCCTTCTCTCCGCCTGCAACCCTTCGGGTGGCCTGGCTTCCTTTGATCCTTCGACTTGCCAGATCGCGGCGGGGCTGAAAGAGAGCATTGAGGCCATCGTCTCCGCCAGGCAAGACTACAAATCGCCGCTAAGCGAGAAAGAGATCCTCGCAAACGCCGGCTTCTCGAACGGGGATTCCATCCTTGATGACTACGACACCTTGCTGCGCCTCCTCAAAGGGGCGTTCTCCTCCTTGGCAGAGGAGCGAGAGAAAATCGGCAGCCGCCTTTACGGGGGCTATTATTCCGCTCCCGAATCCGTCAAAAGCGGAAGCGAGAAGGGCAAAGCGGCCTTCGATTGGTTCTCCTCTCTCGGCCTTTGGGGCAAAGGCGATTATGACGGGACGGCCAAAATCACCACGGAGACGACAAGGACTCTTTTGCAGCGTCTTTTTGGCTATCTCGGATGCTCGGCCAAGCAGGATTATTTCACTTACGCGAATTCCGATCGGCTTTTCTCCCCCGCGAGCAAAAAAACCTATGACGAGGAGTATTACGAGCAGAAGATCGTCGACGAGACGAACATCGCTTCTTTTTATTGCAGCCTCATGGAGGAGGAAGCCCCTTCCATTTGCAGCGAATTCGCCAAAGACGTCGGGCTCAAGAGCCTCAAATCCAGCGCGGACAAAATCTTGTCCTCGACCGCCTCGACTTTCTGGGACGCGATGAAGGAGGTCGCCTCCTCGACCGGCAGCTCAGTCTATACGATTGGGCAGCTCGATGAGAATGCCGAAGCGGGGGGCTCCTTCCTCGTTTATCTAGCAGAGGCGGAGATGATGACTTCTTTCCGCAAAGTCAAAGACCAAAAGGAGTCTTTCGCCTTGCTTTACGCTTCCTTCGGCTATGGCGAAGACGAGTCGGAAAGTCTAGCCGAGGCCTTCGTTTCGTATCTTGACGCCACCAGAAGATGCGGCATCGATTACGACGATTATTGCGACTCTTTCAACTCCTACCTCTCTTCTTTGACCGGAGGCGACAAATCCTTCGCTTTCTACGACAAAGAGGCCGTCAAGACCGCCAATTACATCGGCATTGGCGTTTCCGAGGAGACCCTTTTGGAGGCGAAGGCATTCGGCATCGCTTCTCTGGCCTATTCTTATCGCGCCTTGCTTGGAGCGAAAGAAGGCAAGGCGCTTGGCTTCTTCTCTTCTGACAAAGGCAAGGATGACTTCTACTCAGCCACCTCAAACGCCTTCCAATTCTACGCAGCCAACGCCTATTCCTCCTCCGAGAAAGGCAAGAAGAGCATCGAGAGAGCGTCCGCTTTGGCGGAAGAGGCGGTCTCGCTCATCGAGAATAGGCTGGCGGAGAACGGCTGGCTGAGCAAGCAGGGGCAAGAGGCGGTGAAGGATAAGCTTTCCGCGCTCACCTTCTCGATCGGAGCGACTTGCCAGGGGCACCCTTCCTACGCGATAAGCGTCGATACCTCAAGCCTTGAGAGCGCCATCAGGACGAGCCTTTCCTCCTATTGGGCGTCTTTCCGCAAAGACAGCGCAGAGGTGAGCGACGTCGATGAGCTCGGCTCGCTTTACACCAACATCCTGACGCCGAATGCCTTCTACATCCCCACGAACAACTCCGTCTGCATCACTTTGGGGCTCATGACGAGCTATGGGGACTACGTCTCCGAGATGGGCGAGGCTGATTTCTATGGCGCCTTCCTCACTGTCCTGGCCCACGAGATAACCCACTCGATCGATTCTCAGGGCATCTATTTCGACGCAAAGGGGGAGGAGAGGGAAGAATCGATTCTAGGCGAGGATGACCTCTATGCCTATTCCGTCAAACAAGACGCGGTGAAGCTCTTGCACCATTTCGAGACACTGCCGGGCGAGCGGCAGGACCCTTCCGTCACGCTTTCCGAGGACCTCGCCGACGTTGGCGGGATGGCGATTTCGGAGAAGCTCTACGAAAGCAAGGCCTCCCAGGTCGACTGGGACGCCTATTTCAAGAGCATCGCGCGCCATTTCTACAGCGTCTGCTCTTTCTCCTCGTGGGAATTGACTTATGGGAGGGATACCCATTCCTTCGGCAAGGGGCGGGTCAACCCGATGATGAGCAACTCCTCCCATTTCGTCTCTTATTATGGCGTGGGCGAGTTAGATGGGATGTATGTTGACCCATCTAAGCGCGTGGTGATCTGGTGATGCTGGCTTTGAGATATTGAGGAAGCTATATAAGGCGCGAACAGTCCGAAGATCGTTTTTGCTCCCATTCTGGAACCGCAGTCTAAGGGGGAGCCGTCAGTAGAGGTCTTTCTCCTCTTGGCCGCTTTTCTTTTGCCTCTTTTTGCTTTTGCGGTACTGGGCGGGGGAGAGCCCGAAGCTTTGCTTGAAGGTGGCGGAGAAATTGGTCGGGGATCTGTAGCCGAGGGCGTTGGATATCTCATAGACCGTGAGATCGCTGTAAGAGAGGTAGTCGGAGGCGCTTTGCATCTTGATCTCGCTGAGATACTCGATTATCGAGCAGCCCATGTATTCCTGGAAGGAGCGCGAGACGTGGGAATGGGAGTAATTGACGTTCCTCATGACGTCGCTCACCCTCCAGGATTTGTTGGCGGGGTCCTGCATTTTCCTCACGATGTCGATTAGCCATACAGGCTTGCTCGCGTCGAAGCTCGTCCTCTCCTCGATGACGATGCCGAGGATCTCGTAGAGCAACAAGGAGGCGGGCAGCTCGAGCTTCTTCGGGTCGCCGCCGAGATTCTTCTGGATATAGGAGCAGAAGCCGACTATCTTGCGGATCTGATGCTCGCTGAGGGCGCATTTGAGCTCGCCCCCTCCCATCAGAGAATCGTAAAGCCCTTCGGCGAGGGAGGCGCAGGCTTCCTTCATGTTGGGTACGCTCACGGTGATGAGCAGCCTCACCGAATCCTTCTCATTGTAGGAGATTGCGTGGCGGTCCTTGGGACGGATGAGATAGGCCTCGCCTTGCCTTATTATCTCCTCTCTGCCGTTGAGGTTATGCGCGTAGGAGCCTTTCGTGACCAAGAAGAACTCCCAGAAGGTGTGGGAGTGGTAGCCGAGGTAATCGCGGTAGCTCTCGTGGAAGGTGGCTTTGAGGAAGGGGCGCTTCTCGGAGTCGAGCCTCTCTTCTCCTAGGCGCTGCTTTTCTTTGCTCATAGGGATTCCCCATTACTATAAGACAAAAGAAAACTTATTAAAACATAATGCGATGGATGGCCAAATGGCTCGTATTACTGGCCAAACCTATTGGAATATCGCCTCTTGCTATCGAAACGTGTTTTCTGCTCTCCAACCTCTTCAAAGGCGTTTTCTTGCTCTAAGATTTAGCCAAGGAGGCAACGCCCCATGAAGATGTCGTTCCGTTATTACGGGGAGAAGGACCCGATAAGCCTAAACTACATCAGGCAGATCCCCAACCTCTCGACGATTGTCAGCGCCGTTTACGATGTAAGGCCCGGCGAGGTTTGGCCGAGGGAATCCTTGGCCAAATTGAAAGAGAGCTGCCAGAAGGAAGGCCTCTCATTCGAGGTCGTCGAATCCATCCCTGTCAGCGAAGACATAAAGCTAGGGAAGCCCAATAGGGACGAGCTCATCGCGGTTTATGCGGAAAACATAAGAAGGGCGGGGGAAGTCGGCGTCAGATGCGTCTGCTACAACTTCATGCCCGTCTTCGACTGGATAAGGACCGATCTCGCTTATCTAAACGCGGACGGCTCTTATTCCCTTTCTTACGACGCGGAGGAGTTCAAAAGGCTCGATCCCAAGAATCTCCATCTCCCGGGCTGGGATGAATCCTATACGCCAGAGGGCCTGCGGCTGCTTCTCAAGGAATACGAGGGGATGAGCCACGAGAGGCTCAGGGAGAATCTCATCTACTTCCTCAAAGGCATCATGCCCGCCTGCGAGGAGGCGGGCGTCGATATGGCCATCCATCCTGACGACCCGCCGTGGGACGTCTTCGGGTTGCCTAGGGTCGTCTCCACGTCGAAGGATTTCGAAACGATGTTCGAAGCCGTCCCTTCCACCCATAATGGCATGACTTTCTGCCTTGGCTCATTGGCTGAGGGGGAGGGGAACGACGTCTACGCGATGGCGGAGCGCTTCTCAAAGGAAAACCGCATCAAATTCGCCCACCTGCGCAACGTCAAACGCGATGATGGAAAGGGCTCCTTCCATGAGTCTGGGCACCTCAGCAAAGACGGCAGCGTCGACATGGCGCGCATCGTGAAGATACTCGTCGGCAACTCCTTCGACGGCTATGTGAGGCCGGACCACGGCAGAAGGATATGGGGCGAGAAAGGCAATCCGGGGTATGGACTCTATGACAGAGCCCTCGGGATCGCCTATTTGAACGGCCTATTCGAGATGGCTGAAAAGGAGAAAAACAAATGAAAAAGCTTCCATTGGACGTCGATTTGAAGAATGAGGTGGTGGTGGTCACCGGCGCGGCCGGCGTGCTTTGCTCCTGCCTTTCCAAAGCGTTGGCCAGGGCTGGGGCGAAAATCGCCCTCCTCGACCTCAACGGGGAGAAGGCCGAGGAGGTCGCTACCGCCATCAGGGAAGAAGGGGGGAAGGCCAAAGGCTATAGCTGCAACGTCCTCGACAAGGACGCCCTCTCTTCCGTCCACGCCGAGATCAAGAAGGATTTCGGGGATTGCACGATATTGCTAAACGGAGCCGGGGGGAATAGCCCCAAAGCCACGCAGGAGAACGAATATTCAAGCGATGGCGATCTCGCCGGAGATTACCGCTCTTTCTTCGATCTCGACAAGTCGGGCATCGAATTCGTCTTCAACCTCAATTTCCTCGGCACCTTGCTGCCCACCCAGGAATTCGCCAAGGACATGGTGAAAGCCAAACGAGGCAAGATCCTCAACATCTCCTCGATGAACGCTTTCCGCCCCCTGACGAAAATCCCCGCTTACAGCGCCGCCAAAGCCGGCATCTCGAACTTCACCCAGTGGCTCGCCGTCTATTTCGCGGGCATGGGCATCAGGGTCAACGCGATCGCCCCAGGCTTCTTCGTTACCAACCAAAACAGGGACCTTCTCTTCAAAGACGGCAAGCCCACCGCCAGGACGGAGAAGATCCTCGCCGCCACCCCGATGAAGCGCTTCGGCGAGGCCGAAGAGCTGGTCGGCTCCGTTCTCTTCCTGCTTGACGATGAAGCTTCCGGCTTCATCACGGGCGTCGTCTTGCCTATAGACGGCGGGTTCAATGCCTATTCGGGCGTCTAACTAGAGCCTCAAATCAAAAAAGCGCGCTCCTGGCGCGCCTTTTTTGATTGTTTTGTTACTCGCTGAAGAAAGAGTCGATCGCGATTATGACGCTTCCTTCTTTCTCGTAGACATTGACACTTAGCTGCACTGAGCAATTCTCGCCATACCAATAGTATTCGATCATCTGGCAAGGGGTGTCGTCGGAGAGTAGCCCCGATCCCCAAACGTTGTCGTTCTCGTTAGCAAAGCCAATGGGGAGGAGAACCTCGGCCATGAGGGTTTTGGCCTCGTCGATGCTAGTTAGGGCAGGGTTAGAGAGCTCCAGCGACCAGTAGGTGAAGACGCTCCCTTCATCTGGGTCGGAGATGCTGACGGTCTTGGGGTTAGCCGCGCCCTCATCGCCGGTTTTCAGACCGAAATGCGAGTTGAAGCGCTTAGCGACGTCGCTGATCGCGCTTTCCCCGTCATAGCTTGGGGCGATGTTGATGAGGCACTGTATCTCTTTTTTGCCTTCGTCAGGAACGTTCATCGAGGCGGTTATGGTGACTGTCGAGCCGATCTCGGCGTTTTCGGAGACCTTCACGAAACCTCTTTTGTCGACGCTCACCATATCGGGGTCGCTCGAGGAGAAGGTTACTTCGTAGGGGAGCATGTCGGCGGTGTAAAGGAGCCTCGTCTGGTTGCCTCTAGACAGGGCGATTGTCGTCTCTTCGAAAGCGAATACTGGCGAATGGGCTTGCCCTGAGCCGTAAGTGATGCTTATTATCGAGACTTCCTCGACGAGGTCGATGCCGATGGCGATTGTCCCCGTGGGGTCTTCATAAGTGACGTCATAGGCGCTTTCCAGCGTCCTTTCCAGTCTGCTCCATTTGGCTTGGCGGAGCGTTTCTATCAGATAATCGTTCACCTGGTAGCCGGTGATGCCGTTGTAAGCGTCTTCGATAGTCGTCTCGTGCTTGGGGTCGTAGATGCTGATCTGGAGGACGGTGGCTTCCTTGGCGAGTTCCTTGGCTTTGGCCTCGATCTCGCTTTCGCTGCTCTTCTCGTCCAATCCGTAGCTCGTTGGATCGGCTTTGACCGCGCTTAGGTAATCGGGGTAGACGTCTTTGTAATCTTGCTTTCTTACGTGGCAGGTTGAATAGGGGCTATAGGAGGAATAGTCGAAGCTAGGCGCGTTGGCGGAGATGCCGTTCTCCTCTAGGAAAGAGGCGACTGTCTCGCTTGGGTAGCCATCGGCGATGAGCGTGTAGGGCGCGTCGATTGTCGAGAAGGCGATGGCGAAGACTTTCTCGCCGGTGCTGATGTACTCGGTGATTATTTGCACGTAATATTTCTCGTCCCAGCTTGCGTACCATTGCTGCGCCCCGTCGTAGATGAGCCCTGAGTTGCTCAATTTGCTTTCGTAAACGTATTCGACGCCGAATTTCTCGGTGTAGCCATAGACGTAATGGACGCCTGCTTTGGTGTAGCAATAATAGGTGTCGATGTCCTCGATCTCGAACTCGGGGATGGTGTAGCCGCTTTTGCTTTCGAAAGATGAGAGGAATTCCTTGGGCCAGGAGGAATACTCTTTTACATCGGCCTGGAAGAAGAAGCTGGCGTGGTTGCCGCTGTAATAGTAAAGCGAGGCGAGAAGCGCGTTGCCGTCTTGAAGCTCCTTTTTGAGGACGTAGCAGGCGTTGGCGCTGCTCAGTTCCTCATCTAGGGCATAGCCGGCGCTTTTTAAGATGTCGAGATTCTCGGAAGTGAGATCCTCGGCGAGCATGTCGGCGCAGTGGACACCTTGGTTAATGGAGACTGCGTAAGGGTCGCCCAGTTTCATCAAAGGAGGCACCTCGCCCAGCACCGAGGCGAAGGTTGCTTTCTCGCTTTCTTTCCATTCGGTCGCTTTGTTCTGGCTGGCGCTGAAATCGTTGTAGACCTGGATGACGTCTCTATTGGTGCCGTCGAGCCGCTTCAGGTGGAAATAGGTGAGATTGAGTCCTTTCCCATTGCTTCCTATCTTAGTGAGCTCGTAGAAGATGACGCCGCTGGAGTCTTTCTGCTCGGCGCTGCCGTCATAGCCGACGATGACATTCCATCCCTTTGCTTTGAGGTCTTGGTAGTAATCGGCGATCGAGAGGGCCTTGCAGGGGTAAACGATTTCCAAAAAACTCGTCGAGGTGGCGGAATCGTTCACTATCTCCACGCTTGGGTAAGAGGCAAAGCCCGCGGGGTAGGGCAGGCTTTCCCCGACGAAGGAGAGAATGGTGGAGGAATCTTCTTCCGACCAGGCTTTGGTCTCTTCGCTTGAGGAGGGGGCTTGGTCGGAGCTTGAGCTATTCGCTGGGACGTTGCCTCCGCAGGAAGCCAGGAGCAATGCGGCGGAAGCCAGATAAAGGATGGTTTTGGTCTTTTTCATGTTGATGCCTTCTTTTTTGGTGGGATTTTAGAACTGGGAGGTGGTGGCTTTGAGGCAAAGCTTGCCGTCGCTGCCGGAATAGATGGCGAAGCGGAGGTTGACGGTCAAAGCGCTGTCTCTGTCGTAAAGGGCGTATTCCATGTAATAGGTCGCGGTGCCGTCAGGGAAAGCGCCTTCTCCCCATTCCTCTTGGGCGGGGCTGAAGCCATAGGGGATGAGATTCTCCTCAACCAGCTTCTCAAGCTCGTCGACGCTAGTGAGGGAAGTGGAGACGCTGAAGAGGTATTCGACGTATTCGGTGCCGGTGCGCGAAGGTTTCGCGGCGTTTTCGTCGTCGCTTGAGAGATTGAAGTGGGCGTTATAGAACTCAGCCACTTTCTCTAGCGAGCTCTTCGCGTCGTAGCTGCCGGTGATGGTGACGGTGCAGGTGATGCTTCTTTCGCCTTCGCCAGGGACGTTTATCGTCGCGGTGATGGTGATGACTTTGCCCGGCTCGGCGCTTTCTTTCGCTTTGATGGTGCCTTTGGAGTCGACCTCGACGTCTGGGTCAGAGGAAGAGAAGCTCACCGGGTAGGGGAGCATGTCGAGGGTGTATTGCAGGTTGTAGCTTTTGCCTGGAGCGAGGTCGACGTTCTCCTCATCGAAGGCGAACTTCGGGGTGTGCTTGTAACCGCTGCCGTAGCTGATTTCGAGAGTGGAGACGTCTTTGCCCAGGATCACCGTCGCCTTCACTTGGCCTTCGGGGTCTTCGAAAGCGAGGCCGCAATCGCTAGCAACTCTGCTCCATCCGGCGTTCCTTAGCCCTTCGATTAGGCATTCGTTGGCCTTGAAGATTGTCTCGCCATCGCTATTTTTGCTGCCTTTGTCATAGACCTTGACCTTGATCCAGGTCCTTTCTTTCGCCATGGTGTCAGCGAGGCTTTTGATGGATTCCTCGGTGGGGTTCTCCAAATAGTTGTCCGGGTCGCTTTCGATGATGGCGAGGCATTTCGCATACATCGTGGCGTAATCTTGCTTCGCGAGGCGGCAGCTCGAATAGAGGCTAGATGAGGAGAAGTCGATGGAGGGGAAGGAGGCGCTTATGGAGTTGTCTTCCAGGAAGGAGGCGATGTTTTTGCTCGGCCAGCCGGAAGCGATGGTCTCGTAGGGCTCGGAAAGTGGTGCGAAGGTCAAGGAGAAGAGGCAGACGTTTGCGGAGGCGTAGCCGAAAGTGAGCTTCACGTAGAAATTCTCCTCCCAGTCCGTGTACCAGCCCTTCTCCGCGTCATAGACGAGCGAGGTCTTGTCCAAGGCGATCTCATAGGCGCCTTGCATCGAGGAGTCGGCGGTGTAGCCGAAGATCGTCTTCGCGCCCGCTTTGGTGTAGGTGTAATAGGTGTTCAGCTTGAAGTAAGGAATGTCGAATCCGGTCTCTTCCTCAAAGGAGGAGATGAAGGCGCTGGGCCAAGAGGAGTAATCGGAGACGACGGCTTTGTAAGTGAAGGTGATGACATTGCCGCTTTGGTAATAGAGAGAGGCGTAGATCGAAGCTCCGTCGGAAAGGCTTTTCTTCAGGATGTAGGAGCCTTTTTCCTTGCTTATCTCCTCATCGATGGCGTAGCCGGATTTCTTTAGGGCCTCGACGTTATCGAGTGTGAGGTCATAAGCGAGCATATCATAACAATAGACGTAGTCCTCGCCTGATGATTTCACGGCGTTGAGGCTGCCTAGCTGCAGAAGGGGCGGGGTTTCGGTGAGGATGGATTTGAAGGTCGCCTCCTCCTCTTCGCTCCAGGCGGTCTTCTTGTCGAAGAAGGTGTCGAGGACGTTGTAGCACTGGATGACGTTGTATTTGGGGGTGGTCGCCTCATCGGCCTCCGCGTTGCTTTCCTTGTAGAAATAATAGACGAGGTCGTAGCCGGTCGCTCCGTCAGGGGAGATCTTCGTGAATTCGTAGCTGGGGTTGCCTGAGGAATCGCTTTGTTCAAGATTGCCGTTATAGTCTTTGACGCCGCTCCAGCCGGTCGTCTCGAGGTCTTTGTAGTAATCGCCGATCGTGAATTCGTCGGAGGCGTTGATTATCTGCAGGAAAGGGACGCCGCTATCGTCGGCGACGGCGTTTACGCTCACTTCGCCCTCGAAGCCGAGGGGGTAAGGCAAGATGGCGCCGCAATAATCGAGCATCAACGCTTTTTGTTCCTCGCTCCATTCGCCCCTTTCTTCAATGGTCGAATCGCCGCTATCTTGGATTTGAGGGATTCCTCCGCAACTTACGAGAAGCGCTGCTGCGAGAGAAGTTATCAGAGGTTTCTTGATCTTGCTGCCCATGTGTCTTGCCTTTTGAATATTCAGGACTGAATCCTACTCTTCAATAAAGGCGAATTAAACCTTTTGACGACGTTAAAGCGGTTTCTTTCTCGCTCTCTGATTCCGGAAGATTCCCTTAAAAGGGAAAAGATGTATCCACAAGAGGGTGGGGGGCGTCGATGACGCCTTTTGCCTAATTGCCGCCTTGATGGTAACGGTGCGGAATCAAAGCGATGAATCCCCAAGCGATTTTGTGGGCAAGGTGAATTTCGACGTTGATCCGACGGGAACGGAAACCGGGCAGGCCGTCTGAAAGCGGCTCGGGTTTGCCTAGGTCGAAATTGCTCAAAAACTATTTAAAAAAACAAGCAACAAAAACATTAAATAAATAGAAGTCTCTTTGTTGTCGACATTCAAAAAAGACCTTTTTGCAAATGACCAACGATGACCAATGGAATGATGTCAGTGTTCCATCCAACGCTGTTTCGGCGAATTGCCCAAAAATAGCGTTCCTCGCGACAAAGAGATCGGAGAGATCAAAGACATGCTCGGCGGCTCGCCCAATCCTTGCGTCAAGAAATTCGTCTTCTCCTATCAACAAATGATCAGAGCCGGATACAAAGTCTACCTTCTTATGAGCGGGCTGTACGAGAATGGCTCGGAACTAGAAAGAGAAAAGAGCCTCACCATCCTTCTAAGGGCTCCAAAAATCGGTCTTGAGCCTCTTGACCTGCACGAAATCGTCTATTTCTATCTCGACGCCCTCCCCCTCGGCGAAGGCTTCTCGATCAAGGCCTCATATCCTCTCACGCCAGGGGTGAAATCGAGTTCGCTTTGCTTCGCTTCAAGGAATTCATGCGCCTCGAAGAAGCGCTTTTTCGCAAAATACTCGCGCCTTTTTTGACGATTCTTTGGGATTTCATCCCTTTTCCTTTTATTTAGGGTTGAGGGGTTTGATATGAAAGATAAGGACCGCCAAAGAATCGCAAGAGAGGAATTCGCCGAGCTTGGGAAGAGGGCGGAGGAGAGATTCGCCTCGTTTCTTAAGGCGGGGAGATACAAAGACGTCCTCATCGCCATGGGGAATCTCTCCAAATACTCCTTGAACAACCAGCTTTGCATAATCGCCCAAAAGCCCGAGGCCACCACGGTCCATGGGATAAGAGAGTGGAACAGACTCAAGCGAAGGGTGAAGAAAGGGGAGAGGGGCATCAGGATATTCCAGCCGGTGCGTCTGCAAAAAGAGGGCCAAGACAAGGAAAAAGAAGGTTTCCACGCCTTCAGGGTGGGCTATGTCTTCGACCTAAGTCAGACGGAAGGGGAAGAGATAAAAGCCTTTCGGCTCGATGAAGAGGCGACGGTCGAGAATAAAGAAAAGATCATCAGGGGCCTTTTGAAAGCGGCCTCTACAATCGGCTACTCGGCGAGATGCGCTAGACCGGAGGAACTTGGAGAGGGCTGCTTCGGCTCATGTTCCCACAAAGAAAAGGAAATAAGGATAAGGGAGAAGCTAAGCGACCTCCAGGAGATATCGACCGTCGCCCACGAATGCGCGCACGCTTTGGCCCATGGACACGAAAGGAAGGACTTACAGGGGCTGGAAGCGCGGCAGAGGAGAGGGATGAAGGAGGTGGAGGCGGAGTCGATAACCTGCATCGTCTGCGCTTACCTTGGCCTAGACACCGAGAATTTCAATTTCTCTTACATCGCTTCCTGGGCGGAAGGGGACATAGCCAAGTTCAGAAAGAACCTTAATCTCGTCTCCTCCTGCGCGGGAACTCTTATAGAAAGCGTTGAGGAAGAGCTGATTGGACGCGATGGGTGAAGCGATGGCCATGCAAGCAAATGCTTGCAGGAAAGAAGAGGGTTTTTGCCGAAGCAAGTAGATTCACCTATGGCAAAAACCGCGGTTGTTTGCGCGCGCACCGACGGCGATGTTAAGGAAAAGGCGGAAAGCGTCCTGAAGGAGCTTGGCATCAGCGTTTCGGGGGCCGTTTTGATGTTGCGATCGCAGGCAGCGCGCTGCAAGTTCCTTTCTTTGTGGCTAGAACTGAGCGCCTCCCTTTTTTTGAGGGCGACCATAACGAGGAAGAGCTCAGGAAAAAGATCGAAGAGGCGGCTGAGGGTCTAAAAACGCTTTAAACGCAAGAGAAAGTCGATGCCATTCTAAAAGAGGAGTTCAATCGTGGGCGATGACTACGAGATCCGCTTTCTCGCCGCCGCGTTTGAAGAGTTTGGGAAGGCCGAGAGTTTATTCCTGCCTGAATGTTAAATGTAAAAAAGTGTAAAAAATAATTTACAACGGTTTACGATTGGTTTATCTTTTCCTCGGGAGGGAACCCGATGAAAATGAATTTCTCGATAACGGAGCTCTCGAGCTTGACCAACAAGTCGCGCCCGACACTCTATAAATACCTCGACGCCTACGACCTTGGAGCCTATGACGAGCTGCCTTACAGCTTCATCGGCCTTTTCGATCTGCTGGGGAAGCCGGGGGTGGCGAGGAAGGATATCGTCTCTTATTGCGAGAGCGCCTTCGCCAAAGCCGAAAGCGATCCGCTTCTGGGGGAGATAATCGCCTTGCTGCGTCAGAACAAGGACCGCTTGGATCTGATCAAGATAAAGCAATACATCACAAAGGAGATAAGAAAATGAACGAACTGAAGCCGATTTATGACGAGCATGACCTCTTTCTTTACTGCCAAAGCCTGAGGCTAGGCAAAGACAAGGAGATAATCGAAGGGAAACTTGCGAAGGAAAAGAAGGAAGAAGGGGAGAAACTGACCATCAAGCAAAGGACGAGGAACCTCCTCAAGGAGGCGAAAGTCAAGCTGAGCCTTTACGAAGAGAAAGAAGAGAAGATCAAAGGCAATCTCGTCAGCTTCGCCTCCAAAAACCTCACCTGCCCCAGCGAAAGCGAGGCAAAGGAGCTCCTCGTCTCGCTTTTTGGGAACGACCAATACGGGGCGGGCAAGCTCACCTTCGCGATCACCGTCCTCCTCGACGGCGAATACCGCTATTCCTATGAGGAAGAAGGGATCGAAGCCGTGTCTTCCTTCCTCTATGGGAACCCCAAGGAGATGAAGGGGATCTACGCCTCTTTGAAGGATAGCTACCGCGCGGTGGCCCCCTCTTCCTTCTCTAATGCCCAGAAAGCCGTTTTCTTCGGGGTGGCCCTCGCCGCCTCTTCGGGCGCCCTTCTCGTCCCTGCTTTGCTTTCGACCGGGGCCGGGGCCGCGGCGATCGCCGGGATGGGCTTCGCCGAGGTGAAGGTGGGGATGGGCGTCCTCACCGCTGAGACCCTCCTTTTCTCCGCCGCTTTGGTGGGCTCCACCTACCTTGGCATGAAGCTCTACAACGAGGAGAAGGTGAAGAAACAGTTCAGGAAGCTTAGCCCGGAGAAGGGGGCGATGTACCTCGCCATCCAGATCGTCTACATCGAGCGGCTCAAGAGAAGCCTGAAGGAGAGCGAGTTCAAAGAGAAGCTCGACGAGATCTTGAAGGGCATCAACACCCTTAAGTCCGACCTTGATTACTACTATTTCGTCGAGAAGGATGACGTGAACGACAACAAGGCGAAGATCAAATCCTTCCACAAGTTCGACGCGAAACTCGCCAAGATGCTTGAAATCTGAGCCTCTCCTTGGCTCAGTCAAATAGCCCCCAATCCAAAACCAAGCGCAAAAAGATGGGCTCTTCGCGCAGTGGACGTGGAACTAAGACGACTGACGCTGATAGATAAGCATGTATGCATGAAAAGAAAAAAGCCGTTTGACGCGGCTTTTTTGCCAATGGTTTCAATTCGTATCCTTGCCGATTGCCAGGAGGTCGCCTTGATATTCCTCCCATTCGCCTTGGACGTAATCTATCTCGGAGACGGCTTCGACCGATTGGGCGTCCCCGTCGACGATGGTCTCGTTGAGGTAGGTCTGGTCGAGATGGACAATGAGATTGTTCTCAATGGTGAAGGAATTCGTGTAGGTCACCCTTCCCCCGATGGCCTTCTCCTCGCTTCGCACACTTTCTACAGCAAGAACGCCTGGAACACCGCGATTACCATCAAGTTCAACTCTGACAGCACCGGGAGCAGGCACATCACCCAAGAAGGGTCTGATGCGGCAACCGAGGATTCCTTCAACTGGGAAAGCGACGAGAACAAGCTCAGTTTCTCCTTCGACGAGACCCCCGACCTCTATTCTTATGAGGAAGGGCTGATCGTGGGGGTGCTTGACAAAAGCGGCGCCCTGACGGGGTATGGCGTCTCCATCACCTGCGGCGAGGGCGGCATCGGGGGATACAGCACCGGGGTCTACTCGATAGTCGAGTGATCATCCAGCCCGGCAAAAATGCCGGGCTTTTTTGATGGCTGGAACCTTTTAGGGAGGCGGCGATGCGCGAAAGATGAGAAAGGCTCAAATTCGCGCTTCCTTTCCTCTTTTCCCCTTGCTAGAATACTGCCCGCAGCCCGCCTTTGTCAGAACCCCTCTCCAGATTCGACTTAGACGAGGCCAAGTACCAAAAACAAAGGAGAAAAAACAACATGGCACTCAACAAAGACAAGACCCTTGCGATCATCAAGAAGTTCGGCAAGGACGAGAAAGACTGCGGTTGCACCGAAGTCCAGATCGCCCTCCTCACCGCGCGCATCCAGGATCTCACCGCCCACATCAAGAACAACGGCCAGGACGCCGCCGCCCACAGGAGCCTTCTCATCCTCGTCGGCAAGAGGCGCAGCCTCCTCAACTACCTCGCCAAAACCGACGTCGACAGGTACGCCAAGCTCCTCAAAGAGCTCAGCCTCCGCAAATAAGACGACAAACGCTTGGAGAATCAAGGCCCTTCGGGGTCTTTTTTTGATGCTGATATAAGCCGTGGCGCGCCCATTCCGCCCGGCCATCTCCCTTAAGGGAGGAATAAATCTTTTTTAGTGTTAATCCCCTCCAATGGGTCTAAACTATCCGCGTTGAGAATTTTTACAGGAGAAAAAATGAAAAAGGTATTCGAAACCGAATTCGCCGGACGCCGCTTGGCGGTGGAGACCGGCGAGATCGCAAAGCAGGCCGACGGCTCTGCTTTCGTCCGCTTCGGCGACACCGTGGTCCTTGCTACCGCCTGCTGCGCCGATACGCCAAAGGAGGGCGATTTCTTCCCTCTGACCGTCAACTATGAGGAAAAGGCCTACGCCGCCGGCAAAATCCCCGGCAGCTACCTCCGCAGGGAAGGCCGTCCGGGCGAGCACGCCACGCTCGCCGCGCGCCTCATCGACCGCCCTATCCGCCCGCTATTCGCCGAGGGCTTCCGCAATGAGGTGCAGCTAGTCTCCACCGTCATGAGCGTCGACCTCAACAACACCCCCGAGATGACCGGGATGCTCGGCGCCTCCTTGGCCCTCTGCATCTCCGACATCCCCTTCGACGGCCCGGTCGCCGGAGTCTACGTCGGCAGGGTTGACGGGAAGCTCATCATCGACCCCACGATGGAGGAGAAGGAGAAATCCGACATCGAGCTCGCCGTCGCTGGCACGGAAGAGGCCATCATGATGGTCGAGGCCGGCGCGAGCCAGGTCCCTGAGGAAGAGATGCTCGACGCCATCATGTTCGGCTTCGACGCCATCAAGGAGCTCTGCCGCTTCCAGAAGAAGATCATCGCCGAGATCGGCAAGCCCAAGCGCCACATCGATCTCTACGCCCCCAACCCCGAGATAGTCAAAGACATCAATGACCGCATCGGCGAGAGGATGGTCAAGGCCATCTCGATATTCGACAAGCTCGAGAGGCAAGACGCGATCGATGCCCTCGAGAACGAGATCCTCGACGACTACGATTCCCGCTCCTACGAGAACGAGAAAGCCCATATGAAGACCATGATGATGGTCCACGACATCCTCGAGGGGATGGTGGCCGCCGAAGTCAGGCGCCTCATCATCGAGGACAAGGTGCGCCCCGACGGACGCAAGGTCGACGAGATCCGCCCGCTTGACTGCCAGGTCGACTTGCTTCCCCGCGCCCATGGCTCAGCTATGTTCACCAGGGGCCAGACCCAGGTCATCGGCACGACCACCCTCGGCCCTCTAAGCGACAAACAGGAGATCGACGACCTCTCCGGCGAAACCGAGAGGCGCTTCATGCATCACTATAACTTCCCGCCATTCTCCGTTGGCGAGATCGGCAGAATGGGCAGCCCCGGCCGCCGCGAGATCGGCCACGGCAAGCTCGGCGAAAGGGCCTTGCGCTATGTCCTTCCTAGCGAAGAGGAATTCCCCTATACCATCCGCTGCGTGGCGGACGTAGTGGAGAGCAACGGCTCTTCCTCGCAAGCTTCTCTTTGCGCCAACTGCATGTCCCTCATGGCGGCCGGCGTCCCGATAAAGGGCATCGTCAGCGGCATCGCCATGGGCCTCATCACCCGCGATCCCTCCCGCTCGCCTGACAACGCGACCAACCCCTATACCATCCTCACCGACATCCAAGGCCTTGAGGATCACTTCGGCGACATGGACTTCAAGTGCGCCGGCACGGCCAAAGGCATCACCGCCCTCCAGATGGACATCAAGATCCACGGCGTCACCAGGGAAGTCCTCTCCGAGGCCCTCGCCCAGGCCCACAAGGCCAGGGAAGAGATCAGGAACGCCATCGCTTCCTGCATCCCTGAGCCCAGGAAAGAAGTCAGCGAATGGGCGCCCAAGATGGTGACCTTCAACATCGATCCCTCCAAGATCAGGGACGTCATCGGCAAGGGCGGGGAGACCATCAACTCCATCATCGCCGAATGCGACAACGTCGCAATCGACGTCGAGGAAGACGGCAAAGTCACCCTCTACCACAGCTCCAAGGCGATGCTAGAGAAAGCCAAAGCCAGGATCGACGACATCGTCAGAGTCGCCAAAGTCGGCGAGATCTTCGAGGGAAAAGTCACCCGCGTCGAGGATTACGGCGCCTTCGTGAACCTCTTTGGAGACACTGATGGCCTCTGCCACGTCTCGCGCCTCAAATGGGACTACGTCTCAAGCGCCAATGAGATCGTCAAGGTCGGCGACACCATCAAAGTGGTCGTCATCGGCATCGATGAGACAGGCAAAGTCAAGGTCAGCCACAGGGAGTTCGAGGAGAAGCCGGAAGGCTACGTCGAGCGCCCCGAGAACGACCGTCCTAGGTCTAATGGCCCCAGAGGCGGCCATGGCGGCCACGGGAATTTCCACGGCAAGGGCGGAAGCAAGGGCCCTAACCGCCATTGATTCCCTTATCCTTATCTATGAAGAGGCGACCTTCGGGCCGCCTCTTTTGCGTTTTCGAAAGAAATAAGAAAAAATATTTATCTTTAGATGGAAAAATGGCGAAAAGAGAAAAAATAGATTTCCGAATTAGGGGAAACTATCCCGCTTCTTTATTTTGGCCGATGCTGAGCGGATTTATCAAAGGATGGATTGATGGCGTTTGTCCTAGAATGGTTAGAAAACCTAATAATACGTTGCCAACGATGCGTTCGTTACTCTGCGAATGGGTGAAAATTGCTCTTGCAAAAGCAAGCGGGGGGGTCCTATCATAAGTCTTGTGAAAGCGCTTTACTTGCGCTGAACGCGAGGAAAAGGGCCGTTTTAAAGAAAAAGGCCATCGCCTGTCTCTCCCAATAAAACGATTCTCCCGCCTGACCCGTTAGCTGGCTGGCTGGGAGGCTGATCTCGTTTTCTGGAAAAGCCAAGCGGGAATCCTCGTTTTACTTTATTAGTAGTGGGTGCGCCCACGCGCGAGGGGCTTTGTTTGGTTGGAACTCCTCCAGAAAGGTAACGTATGAAGAAAAAAGCGTTCGTCATCGCCGCAGCGGGGGCCTTGACCCTCTCCCTCATCGCCGTCACCAACGCCGGCACAACCGGCAGAGGCATCACGAAGGCCGGCGATGAACATTCAACGCACAGCGCCGAATCGATGAGCGAGATCGGCTTTGACTGGAGGGATCCGACGAAAGACGGCTACAAGCCTTATTGGCGCTGCAGCGAGTGCTGCTCATCAAACCCGGCCACATCACGTTACAAATTCGAGGATAAGACCACCAAAGTCAGCGAAAGCGACATAACGCTTTCAGCCCGTTCGGCGGTTGATTCCGCGAAGATCACAAACGACGGCATCACCCTCGTCGACAACGGTAGCTACGTCGGACTCGACCAAGCCGCTAAGTCAGCCACCTATATCAGCGATTCCAGCAAGAACGCCATCTATTTCTCTAGGTCGCGCAAACAGGTCGAATCGGGCAATGGAGGCTTCGAAGCCGTCGATTATTCTTCCTTCGGTTTCATTCCTACCGTCGCTGATGGGGCTACTTCGCTTACCTTCTCCTACCGTTACAAAAACTGGAGCACAGCCAAGAAAGGGGAAGGGGACGCAGCCTATGCCGTTAAATGCACCTTCGCCTATAGCGCCGATAGTACGGAAACCACGAAAGATTACAACCTTGATAATATCCTCCTCAATGACGACACTTGGCATGAGGTGACCATCACCGCCAAGGAAGCCGTCGGCAGCGACTCGATCTCTGGTTTCACCAAGCTCGCCTTCAATTTCGCTGACCTCCAGGGGTATATCATGATCTCTGGTCTTAGCTATTCCTCAGTCGCGACGGATAAGACAAGAGTCGTTAACAAGGTGGCTTTCGGGACTGTTACGACGTCTGATGTGGATAGCGCCATTACTGATTGCTCTATCGTCAATAGCGATATTGCCGTTTATACCAACGAAAGCTGCACGAAGGCGATCGGAGAGGCTTCTTTGGCCGATACAAAAAAAGTCTACGTGAAAGTTCCTTTGAC
>CAVDSY010000025.1:0-130146 GCA_963611815.1 bacterium | reverse complement strand
CGAAAGGAGATCCCATGAAAAGGAAAAGGTTAGCCTTATTGTTCCTGCCGTGCTTTTTGCTCACGCTTAGCTCATGCGGGAATGCCAATAACGGTGATTCAAAGGATACCGGAACGGATGCATCGTCGTCCAAAAGCGATGCATCCTCCAGCAAAACCGAGGGAGGCACCGAGGATTCTTCGGAATCAAAAGACGATGCCTCTACCTTTGACGGCATCGTCCGCGTTCATTTTCATGACGACGCCGGGACCGCGGCCACCAAGCGCATCTATTGCTGGATAAGCGGGGTGAATGGGACGGAGTACAACTGGGATGGCGAGTCGGAGGGGTATGGGATGTACAAAGACATCGACCTCACCGATGAGAAATTCGCCGGCAAAGTCACCGATGACTTCTATTTCATAATCAAGTTCCCTGGGACATGGGACGGGCAAAGCGACGACATAAAGGTGACTTTGTCCGACTACCTTTCTAACGGCATCGTCGATACCCTTGAAGACGGAAGGAAGAGGATCAACGTCTATGCCTGCGACGAAGGCGGGACGAGCTACGTCACCTATTACAAGCCTTCCGACGCATTGGGATACCGTTTCTCCACGGTCAGCGTTGAAAGCGACTGGAAGACCTTGAAGGTAACATGCACCGGCAACTGCGTCTCCTATTATCTTTACGCTCTCGACGCGCGCTTTGCCGCCCAGGGGCTAAAGATAACCGAGGCCAACGTCGATAGCTACCTCATCGCTAGCGGCTCTCCCAACAAAGCGAGCTGGAGCCTGGACCTCACCAAACTCGCTTATCCCAATGGGACGGCGGTGACGGTTAAGCCTAACCTCAGCTATGGCATCATCGGGCATTTCGAGGATGCGCCAGAGAAGACAAAAACCAAATTCGCGACCTTCGATAAGCTTTACGACACAAAGAAATTCATCGACGAATACACCTATGACGGCGATGACCTCGGGGTTACCTATTCCTCCAAAAGCACGACCTGGAACGTCTGGAGCCCCATCTCCTGCAGGGCCGACGTCATCATGTACCGCTATGGCACGCCCAATTCCTTCGCCAAATACGAGGGCTTCAACGACGTCATCTTCAAGACGGTGAACATGCGCTACGCCGGCAAGGGCGTCTATAGCGCCGCCCTCTCTGGCGACTACTCCGGCTGGTACTACCTCTATAGGCTCTATTACAACGGGTGGTACGTCGATACGCCCGATCCCTACGCGACTTCCTGCGGGGTCAACGGGACGCGCTCCGGGGTCCTCGATTTCTCTTCGACCAACCCTGAAGGCTGGGATGAGGTCAAATTCCCGAGCCTTTCCTCTCCTAATGACCTCACCGTCTATGAGGTCCACGTGAGGGACCTTACTTCCTCTTCGACCTGGAAATCGAAGAAAGGGAACGCCAACGGCACCTTCAACGCTTTCTGCGAGTCCGGCACCACCTATAACGGGGTCACCACCGGTTTCGACCACATCAAAGAGCTTGGCGTCAACGCGGTGCAGCTATTGCCCGTATTCGATCACAACAACGACGAGAGGACCTTGACCGACAAAGAAGGCAACGTCACTAAGCCTAGCTACAACTGGGGCTACAACCCTCAGAACTACAACTGCGTCGAGGGCTCTTATTCAAGCGATCCCGAGGATTCTTCCGTCAGAGTCAAGGAGTTCAAGTCGCTAGTCAAAGCCTGTGCGGATAACGGCATCAGGGTCATCATGGACGTCGTTTACAATCATGTCTCCAGCGTCGCCAGCCATCCTTTCTCCCTGACCATGCCTCGCTATTATTTCCGCTATGACGCCTCAGGCAACGCCATCGACGACACCGGGTGCTCCAACACGGTCAACAGCTCCCGAATCATGGTGAGCCGCTACATCGTGAACTCCGTGAAGTGGTGGGCCACAGAATACAAGATAAAAGGCTTCCGCTTCGACCTCATGGGGTGCATAGAGACCGATACGATGAGAGCGCTCAAAGACGCCCTTTACGCGATCGATCCCGAAATCGTCGTCTATGGCGAAGGGTGGACGGGCTCAGGGAGCCACGCCAAAAGCCCCTCCGACACCTATAACGTCTACGCCAAGCTCAAAGACAACGGCAAAGGGGCTATCGGCTGCTTCAACGATTGCTATAGGGACGGCATGAAGGGCAACACAACCTACGGCAACGTCACTCCTAGCGGCGGCTTCATGGACGCCGCCTCGCCTAGCGAGGATCAGATCTGGAACAGCGCGACCGGAATGATCGGCGAGAACAGGAACAGGAAAAACGGCGGGCTCTCCACTCCGGCGGCGGCCACGGTCGACTATCTCACCTGCCATGACAACTACACCCTTTACGATCAGATGAATTATCTCCTCAACGGGGTCTCCAGCTGCGACAAGGACAAGAGCAACGCCAAAGACGCCTCTCTTGCCGCGACCGTCAATTCCTTGATGGGGCAAGGCATCGGCTTCCTTCATGGTGGAGAGGAGTTCTTCCGCACGAAAGTCATCACCTCGGACAACCCTGATTTCGATGACTTCGTCGCCACTTACGGCAGAAAGACCAACGGCAAGGATTCCTGGATCGAGGGCGATGGGGTGAAAATCAACTCCAAAGCCTGGCTCGTTCGCAACTCCTACAGATACGGGGACGAGGTGAACGGCTTCGATTACGCCAGGAAAGTCGATAACCTCTCTTACTTCAACAAATTCAAGGAGGCGGTGCAGCTAAGGAAATCCAGCTTCGGCAACTTCCTCGGCCAAAGCCAGTCGAGCATCGAAGCAGGCAATTCGCTCTGCTTAGGAGGAGGCGCCGTCGGCGGGGCTTTCATCAGCTCAGGCAAGAAGAGAATCGTCATCACCAGCGGCAGGAACGCCGGCGATCTCTACAACATCCCGACGAACTTCCAAGGCCAATACAAAGTGGTCTATTGCTCGACTTCGCGCCTTGCCATAGGCAGCTCTTTCGATGTGTCCTCCCAGTCTGGCCTCGCCAGGGGATTCGAGACCATCGTCTTAGAGAAGTAAATATACAAGGAGATAAATAAGCATCATGAAAAAACAGCTCAAAACTGCATTCCTTCTTGTTCTCAGTGCCTCTTTCGTCGCCTCATGCAGCAATGGTGGCGGCGGGGAAAAGCTCTCCGATAAGGTCAGCACCGACTTCACTAGCGGCGAAGAGGTTTCCGCGACCTCCTCAGCAGAGACCCCCCAAACTAGCAGCTTCCCCGCCGAAGTGGTCACTTCAAGCGAGGGGACTAGCTCAAGCGAGGGAACTAGCTCAAACGAGGAAGCGACTTCTAGCGACGAGACGCCGGTTTCTGGAGAAACCTCCAGCGACTCCTCTTCCAGCGAAGAGGTCACTTATTACACGGTGTCCTTCGATTCCGTGGGAGGCAGCGCCGTTGATAGCCAAACGGTAAAAGGAGGGGAGAAAGCCTCTAAACCAGATGATCCCAGCAAGGAAGGCTATTCCTTCGCCGGTTGGTATCTCAGCAAGTCCTACCAAGCGGAATTCTCCTTCGACACCGTCATCGAATCCGATTACTTGCTCTTCGCTAAATGGGACCTTTCTTCCTCAAGCAGCTCCGAAGATCAAAGCAGTTCCTCTTCGGAGGAGGCCTCTAGTTCAGAGGAGGAAGCTTCCAGCTCAAGCGAGGACTACTCTTCCTCTGAAGATCCTTCCTCAAGCTCGTCGGAAGATTCCTCCAGTTCCTCAAGCGAAGAGGAGGGCGAGGTAGAGTATTGGATAACCGGCTCTTTCTGCGATTGGAAGAAAGAGGGCGCGATCCAGCTTGAGAAAGACACCGATGAGGGCAGCACCAACCTCGGCGTCAAACTCGGCGTACAGTGCGCGGCCGGATATACGTTCAAAGTCACCGATTTCGCCTCATCCAATCAGGCTTGGTTTGGGTATCACGATGGCCTTGCGGGATACGCGGTGAAGACGGGCGATAATGAAAACATCGTCCTCAAGAGGGCCGGCGTCTATAACTTCTATCTCAACAAGGATTGCGAGCTCTACGTTACTAGAGAGACTTCTCCAGACGATGTGAACAAAGCCGATTATTGGGTCGTGGGCGATTTCGGGACGGCCGATTGGACTCCTAAAGGCGCCTTGGAGATGTATAAGCCTTCCTCCGGATCGGATGACCTCGCGGTCAGGGAGGATGTCTATCTCGAGGCCGGGGACAAGCTCAAAGTCACCGATTTCGCCGACACCTGGTCCGGCTACCATGATGGCCTTTCCTCCTACGCCGGTAAAGGCGGAGACGAGGGCAACATCGTCATCAAATCTGGCGGATATTACTCCATCTACCTCAATTCCGAGAGCAAAGTCTACCTCGCCCCCGTCAAATGCAAGGTCACTTACGTCTATGGCTATGGCAAGGACAGCGAAAGCGCGGATGTCGCGAAAGGGAAGGCGCTTGATCCAGGACAGCCGACGATGGCCGGCTATGACTTCATTGGCTGGTACACGGATCAGAATCTCTCAAGCCCATATGATTCGACCGCTATTGTTGACCAGGACATCACCCTCTACGCGAAATGGGAGGCCAAGAAATACAAGGTCAGTTTCGATACTGATGGGGGCTCTTCGATTGATGAGCAGACCATCGAGTACGGCAAATCCGCGGCTAGGCCGAGCGCGCCGACCAAAGAAGGCTATAACTTCGAGGGGTGGTACAAGGACGAGGGCTGCACTGAGGTCTTCGATTTCAGCGCGCCGATCACCGGTGATACGACCGTCTTCGCGAAATGGTCGATCAAGGTCCTAAAGGTGAGCTTCGATTCCAATGAAGGGAGCGATGTTACCCAGGCCGATGTCGATTACGGAGGGCAGGTCGCTGAGCCGGAGGATCCGAAGAAGGAAGGCTATCGTTTCGTTGCATGGTTTGTCGATGATAAACTTACCGAGCCTTTTGATTTTGAAGACCCCATAACCGCCGACACAACCCTCTACGCGAAATGGGAGGAAATCGTCTATTGCACGGTGAGCTTCGATACCAATGGCGGCCAAGAAACCATCGCTTCCCAAAAGATAGAAGCGGGGCAAAAGGCGACGAAGCCAAGCGATCCGACGAAAGAAGACGGCTCCGACTTCCTTGGCTGGTATGTTGATAGCGATCTCACCGCCGAATTCGATTTCAACAGCCCGATCACCGATAACAAGACCCTCTACGCGAAGTGGGGGATCGCGCCTACCTTCAAGGCCACCTTCGATTCTGACGGCGGGACCTCAGTAGACCCCCAAACAGTCAAAAAAGGCCAGACGTTCATCGCTCCGGATACGCCTAGCAGAGAGGGCTACGAATTCCTCGGATGGTTCTTGAGCGATGAAGATGAGAACCCTTATGACTTCAATTCGGCCGTCAATGGCGACATCGCCTTGAAGGCGAGGTGGAAGGAGATCAAGAAATACACGGTTTCCTTCGATTCCGACGGCGGAACTTCAGTCGATCCCCAAACAGTCAAAGAAGGAGAAAAAGCAAGCGAGCCTGGGACTAACCCCACCAAAGACGGCTATGTCTTTGCCGGGTGGTACCTTGGCGATTCCGAGAGCGCCTTCGATTTCGCTATGCCGATCACCGGCGACATCGCCCTCAAAGCCAAATGGGACGCCGTCTTCACGGTTTCCTTTGCCGTGAATGGCGGCGGGGAAATCGCCTCTCAAAGCGTGATCGATGGTGACACGGCAATTAAGCCTGCCGACCCAAAAAGGGAGAACTATTCCTTCCTTGGCTGGTATTCCGACAGCGATTTCACCGTCGAATTCGACTTCGATAGCCCGATTACCAAAGACACGACCGTCTACGCGAAATGGGCGCCTGTGCCGCATGGCCCTGATAATTCCACGTACGTTGATTGGTATATTACCGGATCGGGCTCTCAATGGGAGGGAAAGGCCTGGTCCGTTAAAAAGGGCATTCGCCTTTACAACAACCCCAAAGCGACCGCAAATGAATATTGCATCCTCGGATTAAGCATTGAGGCTGGCGACATGTTCAAGATTGTCGATACTTACGGCGGAAAAGAAGTCTGGTATGGGTATGATTCTGTCAACGCTTGGAAAGTCGAAGCGAACAAAGGCTTGGCCAATTTCGCCTCTGATGGCAATGATAAGAACATCAAATGCACAAAGGCAGGTATATACGATATCTACATATCTGAGAAAAAGAACGATAGCAACGAAAGCTATATGTCGATATGGATTCAATTATCTGATGCTAATTAAGGAGAAAACAATATGAAAAAGCTCAATTTTGTCTTCGCTTCCGCCTTGCTTCTAGCCCCTTGCGCTTCCTGCAATGAGGGCACGACGAGCGGCGACGAACGATCCAAAGCACTTAGCTGGACGATAACCTTCGACAGCAAAGGAGGCAGCGCGGTCGATTCCATCGCCGTCCTTGACGGGGCGAAGGCCACCAAGCCGACGGACCCCACCAAGACAGGGTACAAATTCCTTTCCTGGTGCATCGATTCCGCCTGCACTTCCAAATTTGATTGGGACACGGCGATCACCTCGAACTGGACTCTCTACGCCTCTTGGGAGACCGCGGCCAGCGAGATCGACACTTCCGAAGACAAGGTCGAGGATTCCTCCAGCGTCAATGATGAGGCATCGGACTCCTCGAGCGTGATAGATGACGGCGACGAGACCGGAGGGGGCGAATCCAAGCTCAAAGGCCATGGGCCGGAAGGCTCGACGCCTGCCTCTTGGTACCTCGTCGGCAGCGGCTCGCTTTGGGGCGATGACGGCTGGACGGTCGCTGGTGGCGTGCAGCTTTTCACAAATCCCAATAACCTCGAGGACAAGGGCTGCCTGCTTTCGGTCACCTTCGCTTCCGGGGATGCCTTCAAAGTCACCGACGGCGGCTCGACGTGGTTCGGCTATGAGAAAGTCGACCAATCCGACGGCGGTGGCGTTGAGAACAAAGGCGCCTCTAGCTTCAGCGGCGTAGACGATGGCTACGGCGGGAAGAACATCCAATGCAACGAAGGCGGCATTTACGATGTCTACGTCAATTCCTCCGGTTCTTTCTGGATCCAAGCCGCAAACTAAGAACTTTGAATATGAAAAAGAACCCATTGCCATTCCTTCTCCTTTTGGGGGCGGTCGCTTCTTTGGCCGTCAGCTGCAACTCCTCCGGGGGAGACGCATCTTCCCTTGACTCAGCCACGCGCTCCGGGGCTAGATACACCCTTGTCCTGAACCCTTGTGGCGGCACTTTGACGACGACCACCTATAGCGGGACCTCTGGCACTTCCATCGACCTCAGCAAGGCCACGCCGAGCTTGGACGGCTATTCCTTCCTCGGCTGGTCAAGCGGCTACTCATCAGCCAAAAAGATGGGCACCCAGGAAGATCTGATATCCGGTTCCAAATTTGTTTTCGGCGAATCCAACGCCGTCCTCTATGCCTGCTACGCCAAAGAAAGCGCCGGCAGCCATACCCAAAAAGAGGTGGACGCCTATATGGCCAAGCTCGCCGAGACGAGCGAAAAAGACCACCTTTACGTCCATTACTACCGCTTCCTCAACTCACCCCAGGACTACAACGACTGGGATCTTTGGTGCTGGCCTTATCGCCCGAATGAGGGGCAGGGGGCCAGATTCGACTGGAACGGCAGAACCCAAAGCGATGATCATCTGAACGCGACCGGCGATGCCGTGATCGATGATTTCGGCGGAGTGGTCGCCGATATCGATCTAACGAAGACCTATGACGGCGGCACGAGCAACCAAGGCAAGAAGATCGGCGGGACGAGCGTCTCTTTCTATGCGGACTCCGCCAAAACGAAATTGGACACGCAAGTCGGCATCCAGATCGTCTATAGCGAAGCCCGCCGCAACAAAAGCGGCTCTTTCTGGAAGAACGATGGGGGCAACGTCTATTTGACCCTCGATAACTCCGACATGGTGTCTACTTTGGAGACTTCCGATGGCGGCAGCGCATACCACGTCTTCCTGCTCCAGGAAAACGTTGGCGACCCTAAGCCCCTTCCGATAACCGAGATCGTCGATCCCTACGAGAACGACGACGGCACCAACACCACCGACGATTCTTCCTATCAGAACGCCGATTGGACCAACAAGAGCAAGATGGCGACGGCCTCCGATTGGCTTAGCGGCGTTGGCACGGGCTACCAGATCATGGTCTCCAGCTTCGCCGACAGCGACGGCGACGGGTTCGGCGACATATACGGCATCACGCAAAAACTCGACTATCTCGAGGATCTCGGCGTCAAAGCGCTTTGGCTCACGCCCATTCAGCTCAGCGATTCCTACCATGGCTACGACATAAGCGACTACACGCAGGTCGATCCGAAGTTCGGTTCCAAAGCCTCGCCCAACTCCTCAAGCGGAGTCACCTCCGCCACGGCGATGGAAGATTACAAGGACCTCCTTGAGGAAGCGCATAAAAGGGGCATGAAGGTCATCATGGACCTCGTGCTCAACCATACGTCCACCTCGAACAAGTGGTTCGTCAAGAGCGCTTCTCTTGACGATGACTACCGCGGCTTCTACCAATGGGGCAACCACGCCAAGGATTCGAAGATAACGGAGAATAATTGCTGGTATCCTTATGGCGATCACGACTATTCCTACTACGCGAAGTTCGGTTCCTCGATGCCTGAGCTCAATTATTCCTACCAAGGGACCAGAGACGCGGTGGAAGCGATGTCTCTCAAATGGTGCTCCATCGGGGTCGATGGCTTCCGCCTCGACGCGGTTAAGCACATCTACATGCTCGACGAGATCGGCGCCTCGCAATACAAAGGCGACACGACCATCGCCGACAAATCCGCCAAAGGCGACTATTCAAGCGACCTCACAAAGAACCTCAATTTCTTCCGCGAGCTTAACTACAAAGTAAAGCAAAGCTATCCTAACGCCTTCTTCGTCGGGGAGAACTTCGACGGCCATGCCTTCCACGTCGCCCCTTATTACGAGGCCTTCGACTCGATGTTCGATTTCTACGCTTACTTCAAGCTGACGAACATCGCCGCCTCAAGCTACGCGGGCAACAATTGGAACCAGGCTCCTACCTTCATGCAGGGCGGGTCCAACTATTGGACGGCGGAGAGCTCGATAAGCAATGCCTCCAAGACATACGGCTCCATCAGCGGAAAATACGGCTGGAACCTGCCGGATCTTTACAAAGTCTACGATTACTTCAGAGGCGACAAGGCGATGCCCGGCTCCTTCACGAGCAACCACGACATCGCGCGCAATATCAACCGCATCGCCGGGAGCTTCGATTCCTCGACCTGCGAGATCTCTAAGCAAGGCCAAGTGACTACATCGAATTTCGCCGCCCTGACGAAGAAATCAAACGCCGCGAAGATCGCCACGATTCTTTTGCCCGGCTGCTCTTGGGTCTATTATGGCGATGAGCTTGGGATGAGCGGCAATTTCGAGAACGGGAAGAACTCGGACTCCGACTACGCCGATTTGGCTTACCGCCAGCCCATGAAGTGGAAGCAAGGCGGGACGGTGGGGGATGGTTCCTTCACGACCGGCTACAGCATCACCGGCAGCGAGGCCTCCGTCAAATGGGACGCGATAAACGCCTCCGATCTAGTTGAGGATGCGGATACCCAGAAGGCTTCCTCCTCTTCCGTCTACGCGAAGATGAAACGGGCGATCGCCTTCAAGAACGCGAACCCCGTGCTCACGACTGGATCTTTCTCCAACGACTCCTCTAACGCCTACCTTCTCAAATGGAAGGTCAGCGGAAGCGGGAAGACCTACAACGTCTCGATCGACTTCAAGAACAACAAAGTCACCGTCAGCGGCGCCTCTTCATTGTCTATCGATTGCTAAGCCGCCCGCTGCGCGGCTTAGCATTTTCTTGGTTCTGCGAATAGAAGCGCAGGCCTCCATGGTTTTTCATCGTGGACAACGAAAACGATAGATGCGTTTGCAAGAATTCAAAACGATCGATTTCAAAGCCGAAATCCGGGGCATTCTGATTTTCGCCTTGCTAAAGGCGCCATTATGAAAGCCAAATATCGGAATTGCTTTGGGCACGAACCAACGAGGTGATTCACCAATCCATCCCGACGATTATTTCTTTGAGGGAATCGTCGCTTAGGAGGCTAGAAAGATCCTCCTCGGTTTTGATTTCCCGCCTTTTTAGATAGAAATGGATGCTTCTGAAAAGCCTTGAGGCGAAGTCACCTCCCTCAAGGTAGGGCTTATCGCCTTGCTTGGCTATTTCGGGGTCGATCTGCTCTTCGAGGTAGGCGAGGAGATAGCGCCTCAGATAGACGAGGATGTCGCCCTCGATCCAGTAGGCGGATCTTTTCGCGATCCCTTCATCCCGCTTCAGGGCAATATACAAAGGAAGGCCGTCCTCCGCGTCGTGGTAGATGTCGCAGAAAAGATAATCGTAGGAGCCTTTCTTTCCTAGTTTAGCTTCTTGCAAGGCGTCGCCTTCTTTGATGACAAGCTTCCCTTTTGGGAAATATGGGAGCAGATGATTTCTGAAAAAAGAGATGACGTCCTTATCGCTTTCGATGACGGTGAGATAGCTGACTTCCTCTTTCAAGCAAGCGCGGTAAGCGAAATAGCCCATGCCCAAGCCATATGTCAGGACCTCCCCTTCGCATTCCTCGATCGCTTTCTCCATCGTTTTTATCTCATGGGGGACCAAGGACATCCATGGCCTGCGGTCTTTCTCGAAGACGGGGTAGCTGAAGTTTTTCCTAGAGTAGGCGAAGGAAGGCCTTTCCCCATAAAGCGGAGCGGGTCCAACTTCATATGAGGAGTAGGGGAAAAGCTCGCCGGGAAGGACTTCCTTCATATGGAGGGAAAGGCCCTTCTCTTTGAAGGAGAGGTTCTTCAATACATCGAAATAAGGATCGCTTTCGACGAAGGAGACGTCTTCCTCTTTGACGAAAGGGAAAAGCTTCTGCCTGCAGGCTTTAATTAGCGGCTTGGAAAGGCCGTCGAAAGAGGACAAGAAGAAGTCCTCGAACTCCTTTTTGCTTTCGAAAGCGGGCAAGGAAGCTCCGTATTCCGCTTGGAGGGCGAGGTATTCGTTGAGCAAAGCTGAGAGCTCCTCTTCCATCGCGGCTTTTTCGCCGAGGGAAGCAATCAAGGTCCGTATTTCGTTTTTGCCTAAGCCGATCATTGCGAGAATTATACAGGAGCGGCGCTTATGAGGCGAAGAAAAACTAATTAAAAAAGCAAGCAAGAAAATCAAGAAAACGCTATTAAAAAACATGATTATCAATGTTCTTCTCATGTGTTTTCCTCACATACTAAATATCGGATTTCGATAATGATTAAAACCGATTAATTAAGGCACTTAAAAAATATTTGGACTTTTTCGTTTTGCCTCGTTTTCCTAAGGAAAAAAGAAGCCTATACTTTGAGCCATGGAAGATGTCATTGTCATTGGCGGAGGGGTTATCGGCGCGTTCGTCGCCCGCAATCTCTCGCGTTACGAGCTCTCCACTCTCGTGCTCGAAAAAGAAAACGACGTGGGCAACGTCACCTCGATGGCCAACAGCGCCATCGTGCACTCCGGCTACGACCCTCTCCCCGGCAGCAAGAAGGCCAAGTTCAACGTCGAGGGGAACAGAATGTACCCCGAGATCTGCAAGGAGCTCGACGTCGATTTCGAGCAATGCGGGTCATTGACCATCGCCCTCAACGAAGGACAGAAGAAAGTGCTTGAGGACCTTAAGGAAAGAGCCGAGGAAAACGGCGTCCCGGCCACGCTTTTGAGCGGGGATGAAGCCAGAGCGATGGAAAAGAACCTCTCCCCCGATTGCGTCGCCGCCTTGCTTTGCCCTACCGCGGGCATCGTAAACCCATTTAACCTCGTCGCCCATTGCTTTGAGAACGCCATCGATAACGGCGTGAAGCTGCATCTAGGCGAAGCGGTTACCTGCGTCAAAGAGGAGCGGGGGATCTTCAAGGTCAAGACGGACAAAGCCGAGTACGAGGCCAAAGCCGTCGTCAACTGCGCCGGGCTGAAGAGCGAGGAATTCGCGAGGATGATGGATGATATCGATTGGACGATCAACCCGCGCAAAGGCGAGTATTACGTCCTCGACCATTTCGCCCCCGATTTCGTCAAGCACGTCCTTTTCCCTCTCCCAAGCGAGAAAGGCAAAGGCATTTTGGTGATCCGCACCACGAGCAACGATTACCTCATCGGGCCGAGCTCGGAATATAGCGGCGACAAAGAGGACATGTCCACCGACTCGCCGACGCTAGGAAAGGTCAAAGCCGAGGCCAGCGAGATGGTGAAGAACATCCCCTTCTATGAGCAGATAAGGGTGTTCGCTGGTTTGCGCGCCACCCCCTCGACCCACGACTTCATCATCGAGCCGAGCAAGAGCCATCCTTCCTTCATCAACGTCGCCGGCATCGAGTCCCCAGGCCTCGCAAGCAGCCCGGCGATCGGCAAATACGTCGTTGAGGAGCTTCTTTCGAAGGTCTTGCCCCTAAAGGAGAAAGCCTCCTACAAGAAGTGCGTCCGCCCCTATGCCCACCCCAGTAAGATGAGCGCCGAGGAAAGGGATGCCCTCATCAAGAAAGACGGCGACTACGGCGAGATAATCTGCAACTGCGAGAAGGTGAGCCTAGGCGAGATAAAAGACATCCTCTCAAGGTCCGTCCCTTGCCGCACCATCAAGGCGGTAAAGAAACGCACGAGGGCCGGCTTCGGCAAGTGCCAAGGCGGCTTCTGCCAACCCAAGGTGCTTTTGCTTCTAGCCAAGCATTTCGGCGTTTCTCCTTTGGACATCCTTTACGACAAGGACGGGTCCAACATCCTGAAAGCGGGGAGCAAGTGAGCATGGAAAACAAAGAATTAGTCATCATCGGCGGCGGAAGCGCCGGGATGGCCGCGGCGATCGCGGCCTATGACGGCGGGGTGAGGGACATCCTCGTCCTCGAAAGGACATCCTTCCTCGGGGGCATCCTCAACCAGTGCATCCATAACGGCTTCGGCCTCAACGCCTTCAAAGAGGAGCTGACCGGGCCGGAGTTCTTCTACCGTTTCGAGGAGGAGATGGAGAAGAGGGGCATCGCTTATGAGCTCGAGACCAACGTCACCTCCATCACCAAGGACAAGGTCATCACTTACTTGAACCGCAAAGGCTGCAAGGAAGTCAAAGCCAAAGCCATCATCATGGCCGCTGGATGCTACGAGAGGAACGCGGGCGCCATCGGCACTCCGGGCGATAGGCCAAGCGGGGTCATCACTGCCGGCCAGGCCCAGCTCTACCTCAACGAATACGGCTATCTTGTCGGCAAAAAAGTTTTCATCCTCGGCTCCGGCGACATCGGCCTCATCATGGCAAGGCGCATGACCTTGGAGGGCGCGAAAGTCCTCGGCGTCGCCGAGCTTTGCTCATATTCAAACGGCCTCAACCGCAACATCCAGCAGTGCCTCATCGATTACAACATCCCGCTTTATCTCTCCCACACCGTGAGCCGCATCATCGGCAAGAACGGCCACCTCGAGGCCATCGAGCTCTCCGAGGTCGACGAGAACAAGCGCATCATCCCTGGGACGGGCAAGATAATCGAAGTCGACACCTTGCTTCTTTCCATCGGTCTCATCCCGAACAACGATTTGCTCAACAAGATGGGCATCCCCCAGTCCAGAAGCAGGGGGAGCGTCGTCAACGAGCACCTTGAGACTTCGATAGACGGCGTCTTCTCCTGCGGGAATGTCCTCCACGTCCATGACCTCGCCGACTACGTCGTCGACGAAGGGAAGACCGCAGGCAAGAGCGCCGCGCTGTATCTTTCTGGCAACTTGCCTCGCCACGAGAAGGTAGTCCTCACCGAAGCGGGGGACGGCGTCGGATACTGCGTGCCGGGCATCGTCGACCTCGCCAACGCCGATGAGAAGATCGCCTTCAAGTTCCGCGTCAGGGTTCCAAGCAAGGACGTTTACATCACCTACACCTTCAATGGAAAAGTGATTAAGAAGATATATAAGCAGACGATTATCCCCAGCGAGATGGAGATCGATTACCTGCCAAAGAGCTTATTCGACGCTGATGAAGGCAAACTTGTCGTGAGCCTCGTCAAGAAAGGTGAATGACCATGACCGAACTAACCTGCATCATCTGCCCTAACGGCTGCCGCCTGAAGGTGGCCGATGACCTCACCGTAACCGGCAACAAATGCCCCCGCGGCGCGGCCTATGGCAAGCAAGAGGTCACCAACCCCACCCGCACCGTCACCTCGACCGTCCGCTGCGACTCCAAAGAGCTCAAAGTCTGCCCCGTCAAAACGAGGGAAGCCATATCGAAAGGCAAGATCTTCGACGTGATGAAGGATGTCAACACCTGCTTCGTCAAAGTGCCTTGCCATATCGGCGACGTCGTTAAGAGCGACATCGGCGGAACCGGCGTCGATCTCATCGTCACGAGGACCATCCTGAGGTAACATGCGCCTATTGATCGGAAGCGACATCCATGGAAGGGTGGGGCCAGCCAAGAAGCTAAGCTCCATCATCCTTTCTTATCGCCCCGACCGCGTTTTGCTTTTGGGCGATTATCTTTACCCCGGCCCTAGAAACGCCATCTCTCCGGACTATAACCCAAACGAGGTCGCGAAAATCCTCAACAAATGGGCTTCCAAGATCATCGCCATCAAAGGGGACTGCGACGCGCGCTGCGACCAGAGCGCCCTCCATTTTGAGATGCTCTCCGATTTCCGGATCCTTGACCTCTCCGGGCACCGCGTGGACATGATCCACGGCGATTTGCTCACCAGCGATATAATCGACGTGCAGCGGGGGGACATCCTGATGTTCGCCCACACGCATGTGCCCGTCCTCAAAAAGGAAGACGGGGTCGTTTATTTCAATCCCGGCAGCATCTCTTACCCAAAGGCTGGCTCGCCGGCCAGCTTCGGGATATTCGAGAGGGAAAGGCTTGAGCTCAAAAGGCTCGACGATCAGGTCACTTTCGCCTACCTCGACCTGTAGTCCCCATTTCTTTTTGACATCAGAAACGATATAGCTCCTTGGCTGGTCAAGAAACCGCTACCAAAGGAGCTTTTTCTTTATCTTTGTCTCCTCTCCCCCTTATAATGTCCCCGAAAAGCGCGCCATAAGTGTCGTTTGGAGGTTTTCTATGAGTGATAAGGTTCGTATCGTCGGCCTCGGCGGAATGGATGAGGAAGGCAAAGAGTGCGTCGTCGTCGAGATAAATGATGACATTTTCGTGATAGACTGCGGGATAAGGGAGCCTGACCGCACGATGCCCGGCATCGACTACGTCATCCCGCGCTTCGACTACCTTGAGGAGAACAAAGACCGGGTCAAGGCCTATTTCCTTCTGCACGGGCACGACGAGGCGATGGGGGCGATAGTCTACCTTTACGAGAAAGTCCCCGCGCCGATCTACTGCACGAGCGTCACCAAGGCCATGGTCACCAACTTCGCGCGCCACACCGGCAAAGACATCTCGAATTTCGCCTGGAATATCATTCCCCCGACAAGCTCTGTCATCGTCGCGAAGAGAAAGGTCAATTTCTTCCACACCGCGCACAACATCGCGGATAGCTGCGGGGTGGCCATCCACACTGACAAAGGCAACATAATCTACACTGACGATTTCGTCATCGAGAACAACGCGACCCCCTCTTTCCTCTTCGATTCGCGCGCTATAGGGAAAATCGCAGAAGAGCCGACGCTTTTGCTCATGACCGAGTCGCTTTACGCCTCGCGCGCTGGCTACACCGCCCCCAATTACCGCCTCCTCCCTTTGCTCCAGCAGGATTTCAAAGCGGCCACCGGGCGCGTTTTCGTCTCGCTTTTCTCCAACAACCTCTTCAACATCGGCGAGATAGTCAACCTCGCCATAGAGTGCCACAAGAAGATCATCCCTTACGACGACCTCGCTAGGGAGATCCTCGAGACCATGGATTCCTGCGGGCAGCTCAAAATCCCGGCTTCCTCGAGGGCCACGGTGGATGACATCCTCCGCCTCAAGGACAATGACATCGTCGTCATCATGTCCGCCTATGGGGCGAAGCTCTTCAGGAGGATCGCTCTTCTCGCCTCTGGGGAGAATGAGGATAAGAGGATCAAGCTGAAGGAAGACGACACTTTCTTCTGCTGCTCCCCGAGCTCCGACAACACCGAGCTTGAGTACACCGACGCGATCGACGAGGTCTACCGCACCGGGTGCAAGGTCATCAACATCAGCAAGAAGGCATTCCTCAAGATGCACGCCTCCTCCGAGGACATCAAGACGATGATCTCGATGCTCCGCCCGAAGTATTACCTTCCTGTCAGGGGCCTCTACAAGGACCTTTTGGCCAACTGCATGGTCGCCCTCAACATGGGCGTGGGCCTTAACCACGCCAACGTCTTCCTCGTCGAGAATGGCGTCAGCGTCCTGATTGACGACAAGGGCGCCCGCATCTTCGACGAGAAGATCCCGCATGGCGACATAATGATCGACGGCGAGGGAGTGGGCGACGTCAGCGAGAAGGTCCTTGAGGATAGGCAACAGCTCGCCGAGGGGGTGGTGATCCTCGCCATCACGGTCTCGCGCAGCCTCCACAAGATCATCGCAGGGCCCGACATCCAGATGAGGGGCTTCGTCTACGCCAAAGACGCCGACCTCATCGAGAGGGACGCCGGCAAGGTCTTCCTCACCACCGTCCAGGAATATCTCGACAGGAAAGACGACGTGAACATGGAAGAGGTGAAGCAGAACGTTTACGAGAAATGCCTGCGCACCATTAGAAGGCAGACCGGCAAGGAGCCGATGGTCCTGCCCCTCATCATTGAGATAGCCTAAGGCATTAGGAATGAAGAGGCGTCTGAAAAGGCGCCTCTTTTTTGTGGCGGAGCCGCCTTTTCAAGCCTGCCCAAATCACCTAAAAAAGTTCGTTATTGTGGTGCTTATGGCCGCCTCTTGCTTTATAATTCTCTTTGCTTATGGGAAAGAAAAGGAACCGCAGATACAGCAAAGGACTCGTTAAGGGCGCCTATGGTGTCTTGCTTTTTCTCTCCTGCCTTCTTCTCTCCCTTTCCGCCTCCACCCATCTTCAATGTCTTTCCTACCCCTTCATTGCCCTTTTCGGGCTCGTAGGGTTCTACGCTTTTTTGCTTCTTGGCTTCTTTTTCGGCGCCCTTCTCCCTTTTTGGGACAAAGTCCATCACCCGAAGGCAAGAAATTATTTCGCCTACGCTCTTTTAGCGTTTGGGCTTTGTCTGCTTCTTTCCCATTTTGGGAACCAAAACGGTGCTTCGCCTTCTGATCCCGGAGCCTTTTTCGCGACCTTGAACGAGAAATACGCCTCGCCCAGCTTCTCTTTGCTTACCGACATGCGCCTCGCCGGTGGAATAGTCGGCTATGAGCTATCCGGGCTGTTGAACCTCGTGGGTGGGTGGCTCGCGATCGCCGTCCCTTCTCTCATCCTCGCCGCATCCCTTTTCCTTTTCTTCCTGCCCCTTCTCAAGAAGCTGCGTCTTTATGCGCGCTCAAGGCGCGCCTTGGCCAAAGCCAGGGGACCGAAAGAAATGACGAAGAAGGCCAGGAAAGGCGATTCAAGCCTAGACGTGGGGGAGGAAGATCCCGCCTTTTCCTATCATGAGAAGGACATCCCGCGCACCAGCGAAGACGAGAGGAACGCCTTGCTTGAGAAAGAGAGAAAAGCGATGGAGGAATGGGATTTCCGCCCGTCGACCTCTCTGTCTTATTCCTCACGCTCCGAGGCGAAGGAAAGCGAAGGCATCCCCGAGATCGCCGAGGCCTCTTCGCCCGCCATCTCTTGCCCTTCCTCAGCGGAACCCATCGATACCCGCTTCCGCGGAGACGAGGTCCAAGAGCCGGTCTTCGACTTCTTCTCTTCTAAGAAAGAGGCTTCCGCCTCGCCCTCTTCCTCGCCAGAAACTGAAGCGGTCCCGCCCGCGCCCTCTCTCCCCGAGGAGCCTGTTTTCTCACCCTCCACCTTTCTTCCGGATTTCCAAAAGGAGGAGAAAAGCGAAGAGCCCATCGTTGAAAATCATGAGGAAGAGGCGCTTTCCGCCCCTGTCATCGATTCCTATAACGAGCCCATGAAAGAGGCGGCGCAGCCCTCGCCCGCCCCTTCCGTTGAACCCTCCCCATCTCTCCCTTCACCCGCTAAAGAAGAGAAACGCGAGGAGGCCCCGAATAACCCCGAGGACGCCCCGGCGATTACTTTGCCAAAATACGTCTTCCCGGACGTCTCCATGCTCGATGAGCCCAAGAACGAGGCCGAATCGCTTGCTATTGCCACCCAACAGGCCGAAGAGAACATGGCCAGGATGAACGAGACCCTCGCTTCTTTGCGGGCGGGCGCAAGCGTCGTTTCCTACAAAATCGGACCTTCCGTCACGCGCTACGACGTCCAGATGGACGTAGGGGTGCAGGTCAACACCGTCTTCAAATACGAGACCGATATATCGCGCTGCCTCGCCGGGCTTCCGGCGCGCTTCGTTCCGATCGTCAAAGACAAGACGACATCGGCTTTCGAAATCGGCAACCGCAAGAGGATGAGCGTCTGCTTCAAGGAGGTCTTCTCCGCCTTGCCGCAAGGGGAGCAGTTCAACATGGTCGTGCCTTTTGGCAAATCAATCGACGGCGAGGTCGTTTACGGCGATCTTTCCTCCTTCCCGCACATGCTCGTCGCCGGAACCACCGGCTCAGGCAAATCCATCTTCATCCACAGCATGCTGCTGACCCTTTTGATGAGGAACCGGCCCGAGGATCTGAAGCTTCTCATGGTCGATCCGAAGCAGGTTGAGTTCACGGCTTACGATGAGATGCCTAACCTTCTTTGCCCGACCATCACCTCGCCTGAGAAGGCCAACGTCGCCCTCCATAAGCTCGCCGATCTCATGGACCGCCGCTTCGAGTTGCTGCGCAAGGCCAAAGTCCGCGATATCAGAGGGTACAACAGCATCTACGCGCCCGCCCACAACAAGAGAAAGCTCTCGTTTATCGTCGTGGTGGTGGACGAGTTCGCCGAGCTTGCGATACAGTGCAAGGACATCTCCGAGCCGATCCAGCGCCTTGGGCAGAAGGGCAGGGCCTGCGGCATCCACATGATCATCGCCACCCAGCGCCCTGACGCTAACACGATTTCGGGCACCATCAAAGCCAACCTCCCCGTCACCGTCTGCCTCATGGTCAAAAACGCGATTGACTCCAACGTCGTCCTCCACGCCAAAGGGGGCGAGGCGCTCCTCGATCACGGCGACATGCTCATCGACTGCCCGAAACTGGGCAGGGAATTCGTCCGCGCCCAGGGGGCGATGATGGGCGAGTACACCGAGCTAGTCAAAATCCCGGACTTCATCCGCTCGCAGATGGGGCCGATCTACGACCCCGAGTTCCTCAACCTCGAGCCCGATCAGCAGGTTGACGAGGCGGCCTCTTTGGTCGAGATGCCTAACGCCTCGGAGATGAAGGGGATGGCCGACGAAGAGAAATACCAGAGGATAAAAGGCGTCATCATGCAGCAGGAATCGACATCAATAAGCCAGATACAGCGCAATTTCGGCGTCGGCTTCCCGCGTGCCGGCAAGATAGTCGCAAGGCTGCAAAACGAAGGCATCGTCGCTAAAACGAGCGACGCCCCGGGCTCCAGCAAGGGCTTCAAGGTCCTCGTCCACTTCGACGCCAACGAGGGAGGGGTCGCTAACGGCGACACGCCTGGCTCGCTCTCCAGCGCCAAAACCTCATACGAAGAGGAATGAAACTCCTATGAAAGACACCCTCGTCTCCGCCAAACTCATCTCCTGGAGGCTCATCCGAGTCACCGTCTTCAGCTCGCTTCCGCGCATACAGCTCAAAGCCTCGCTCTATCAAGATCAGACCAAGAGGATCCCTTTGAAAGAGGGGAGGCTCAATTCCTTGACGAGCCTTTTCGTCGCCGATTATTCGCTCGAGCAGGACCTGGTTTTGGGGCATGCTTACGAAATCCGCCTGGAAGGGTATGGGGCGGTGCCTCTAGACGTGAATGACGCCTCCTTGTTCCCTGATTTCGACGAGCGCTTCGCTTATGATGGCGAGGATCTTGGGGCGAGTTATCTCAAAAGCGTGACGCGCTTCGCCCTTTGGGCGCCTCTTTCCTCTTCCTGCGCGCTCAAATGGAAGGACAAAGAAGAGGATCCTTGGCAGCTCACCCCGATGGTTCGCTCGCCCAAAGGCGTCTACCGCGCCTCCCTTAAAGGCGACCATGCCTTGGCCAGATACCTTTACGTGATCTGCAATAGCGGCGTCGTCAATGAGGTCACCGACATCTACGCCAAAGGCTCGACGGCCAACGGGGCCTCATCGGTGGTCATAAACCCCTCCAAATTCAAAATGGATTTGGATAAAAGTTCCCTCCCCGTGCTCAATTCCGCGACCGAGGCGATAATCTACGAAGGGAATGTGAGGGACCTTACGATCGACAGCCATTCCAATATCGTCAGAAAAGGCACTTTCCTCGGTCTTTGCGAGAAGGGAAGGAAGACCGAAGGGGGGCATCCCGCGGGCTTCGATTACATAACTTCGCTAGGGATCACCCATCTCCAGCTCATGCCGATCTATGACTTCCAAACCGTTGATGAACTTAACCCCAAAAAAGGCTACAACTGGGGTTATGACCCCGCCCAATATTTCGTCCCCGAGGGGAGCTATGCCTCCGTCTTGGATGATCCCTCTTCGCGCATCAGGGATCTGAAGACGATGGTTAAGGCGTATCACCAGGCTGGTATACGCATCGTGATGGACGTCGTCTTCAATCACGTCTACGCCTTCGAGGGGAGCGTCTTCCAGCGCACGGTCCCCAATTATTATTTCCGCCAAATCCATGACGGCAGATTCGCCTCAACCTCCGGCTGCGGGGATGATCTGGCCTCGGAAAGGGCGATGGTGAGGAAACTAATCGTCGACGCCTGCGCCTATTGGATAGACGAGTATGGGATCGACGGGTTCCGCTTCGACCTGATGGGCATAATCGACTGCCAGACCCTCAGCAAAATCGCCAGGATGGCAAAAGGGAAAGACCCCTCTTTCCTTCTGTATGGGGAAGGCTGGAACATGGGAGGCGAGGTTGCCTTGCCTCTTGGGCATATGGGCAATTACGCCCAGCTGCCTTCTTTTGGCTTCTTCAACGACTATTTCCGCGAGACCATAAAGAAGCTTTTCGCAGGGGAAAGATGGGTCATCAACGACGCGAAGTACTGCTACGCCTCAAGCTCGGTCGATTTCTTCCACACCCCGCGTTTTTTGAATGCCAATCAGAGCATTAACTACGTCGAATGCCATGATAACGCCACCTATTTCGACCATCTGTCAAAGGTCAGGAAAGATTGGGACGAAGGCAAAAAACTGCAGGCGATAGCGGGGGCCAATGCTTTCGTTGCCCTTTCCTTTGGGGTCCCTTTCTTCCATGCCGGACAGGAGATAGGGATGAGCAAGTGGGGCGAGGACAACACCTACAACAAAGGCGACCGCTTCAACCAATTCTCATATTCGCTCCTTGACGAAAGATACGATATGGCCGAAAGGTTCAAAGAAATCATTTCCCTTAGGAAAAGGCTTAAGATCCTTCATGCCTATGATCCGACTTACATCGATTGGAACGTCGACATCGGGGAAATCGGCCCATGCATCAAAATCACTTTCCTCGATCCCTCAAGCGAAGAAAACAAGAAAAAGGCAACTGTGTACTTCAACTGCTCCGAAATCGATTACAATATAGACATCGGGGATGCAAAGAGCATCCTTACATCAGCGCTGATTAAGCAAGACGATCTACGGAGCGAATGTTTCGTCCCCGCATTATCGCTTCTCTATCTCGAGAGTTGACTCCTGGGGGCAGCAATCGGCGAGCTATAGATTACCGTTTCACAAAGGAGTATTTATGCTTTCGTCTGTTTACCTTTCAGGCCGCCTCGCCGAGGCGCCTGGATCCAACATGCGTTACGTTGAGATCGAGCGTCCTCTGGCCGGCCCTGGCGGCAGATCCCGAGTCGATCGCGTCGCCGTCTATTGCCCCCTCGCCCAATCAACCCTTTTCTTCAAGGCCCCGACTGGCACCTTCGTGGTCTTGAAGGGCAGGCTTGAGACCAGCGAGCAGTACGGCCTCTACGTCCATAGCGAGATCGAGGAGATTCATTGCGGGCCTGCGCGCTAACTTTCCTCTATATCTATCCTTGGGGCGGAGTAAAATAGCCCCATGTCAAAAGATAACAAGAAAAAGTCGCGCGTCGCGTTTGGAAAATGGATTCCGCTCATTTTCACTTTCGGGATCCGCCTTTGCTTCGCCTATCTTTTCTGGATCAGGCGCTACGCCGCCCACCCCGAGAAGCATACCATCGAGCATCGCTACAAGAAGATCCGTTCCCTCGCTTTGGATCTCACTAAGAGGCAGCACCTCGAGGTCGCGCTCAAAGGGAAAGAGTACCTTTCCTCGATGGATGGGAGGAATCTCATCGTCGCCAACCACCTTTCCGTCATGGATATCGTGATGCTCATCGCCCTCAGCGAGAAGCCGCTTATTTTCGTGGCGAAGAAAGAGGTGGAGCAAATGCCGTTCGTAGGCAAGTGCTTCAAGGCCATCAGCGGCTATTTCCTCGATAGGGAGGACCCGAAGCAAGCCGTCAGGCTCTTCATGAAGATTGGCAAGCAGCTCCGCGCGAGCGGGGGGAACGTCGTCGTTTATCCGGAAGGCACCCGCCTCAAGGATCCTTTCCTCCCGACTCAGGAATTCCATGCGGGTTCATTCAAACTCGTCGAATGGGGGCAGGCCAATCTGCTTTGCCTCGCCGAGTTTGGGACTTTCCGCCCGCTCAGCAAAGGGGACAAAGCGCGCTCCTTCCCCGTGGAGATGACTTTCTTCCCGACTTTCAAATACGAGGACATGAAAGGCGTGAGCACCCAAGAGCTCGCGGAGAAAGCGCATAAGCTCATCGCCGATGAGGTCTCTTCTTTCCAAGAATTCGACAAGGACTTCTATGCGAAGGGGCTAAACAAGAAGAAAGGGAGCGGATTCAGGCCATGAGCGATTTCGACAGAGGCAACGAGGAATACAAACAGGAACAGGCCAAAGATCCCGGGGAAGGCTTGCTCCGTACGATGGGAAGCGCCTGCATCGTTTCGAGCTTGATTTCGATTCTCGGCACTTTCTACGTCCTCTTCAAAGGCTCCTTCGCTTTGCCTTATTGGCTTTCTTTTATGATTCCTTACGGTGTTTTGGTGGTCTTCTCTTTGCTTTTGGGCTTCTTCGCGATATTCCAAAAAGACCGGGCGAGATACCAACTTTGGAGCGTGCTTGGCTGCGTTTACGGGGCTTTGCTTTTCGCTTCTTTCATCCCTAACGGGATATTTTTGGCCAATTGGACGATTGCGATTTCGATTGGCGTGATTTCCGCCTGCGTCTTTATGATCGCCTTGCTTACTTTCTTGCAGCTGCGCGAGAAGAAAGTCAAATGAAGCGGTAGCTTTTCCTTAACCCTTTCGGCAGACGGTTTTTCATTTGGCCTTTTACCATCTTGAAGAAGCCCAGCCCTTTGCCTTCGAAAGAGGCGACGTAGAAGCCCTCTTCCAGTTCAATGGGGAATGTCTCGCCTTTTAGGTAACGCAGAGCCTCCTTTTCGCTTAGCTCGGCTTGATACTCGCTTCCTAGATAATGGGCCAGGGCATTGTCGGGTTCAAGATATGGCGAAGAGGAAACTTTAAGGCCGAGACGCAAGACGCTCAAGCCGTCGAATTTGCAAGGGAAAGGAAGGCTCCACAGGGCGTCTTTCGCTTCGAAATTGTCCCTTCCTTCCAATCCGAAGAAAGAGAAATAATCATCGTAATCGGTGCTTTTCGGGTTGGATGCGGTCAGGCTCCCCGCTTCGCCATCCTTTTTGAGCAAGCAAAGGAACTGTCCTTCGCCTTTATAAAGGGAAGGGAAGATGTAGACCCCTTCAGGCACGGTCTCGCCATGGAAATATCCTTCATGCTCCTCGATTGCCTGGGGATGCATATCAGGGTGCCTAAGCAAGAAAGAGGCGAGCATCCCCTCATCCTCTTCATAGCAGAAGGAGCAAGTCGAATAGACCATTCTCCCGCCAGGTTTTAGCAAGGAATAGGCCGTCTCAAGAAGCGGCCTCTGCATTTCGAGGCAGCGCTCCATCTTCGCGCTCGACCATTCCCTTTTGGCTTGCGGATTCTTGCGCCACATCGCCGTCCCTGAGCAAGGGACATCCAGCATTATCGCGTCGAAATAGCCAAAATATTGGTCTGTTTTCTTGGAGAAATCGTCGTTGGTCACGATGATATCACCAAGACCCATTCTCTCAACGTTGCTTGAGAGCTCCTTGGATCTTGAAAGGGAGATGTCGTTGGCGTAGATGACCGCTTCTTGCCCCGAAAGAAGAGACAAGAAGATGCTTTTTCCTCCTGGGGCGGCGCAGAGATCGAGAATCCTTTCTCCTTTTTTAGGCGCCAGGACATAAGGAGGCAGCATGGCCGCGCTATCTTGGATCGAGTAGCAGCCAAGGTCATAAAGGGCCATTTTCCCGAACTCGCATTCCGCTTTGTCATAGGAATAAACGTGCTTGAGGAAAGGGTGGGGCAAGACGCTCGGGAATCTCTTTCTGAATTCCTCATCGCCAAGCTTCCGCTCATTTAATACCAAAGTGTGCGTCGGCGCGGCATCTAAAGACGACAAAAGGGCGTCCTTTTGCTCTTTTTTCATGTTTTTGGGGAGATAGGCGTCCAAAACCATGGGATAATGATAAACCAAAAAGCCGGGTTGCGCCCGATGCTTTGGATGGGGGTAGAATTGCCTTATGAGAATGGTGGACATCATCGAGAAGAAGAGGGACGGCCATCCCTTGAGCAAGGAGGAGATTTCCTTCTTCGTCGAAGGCTATACGGAAGGGAGCATCCCCGATTATCAGGCCTCGGCCCTTGCGATGGCGATCCTCTTCAGGGACATGAGCAAGGAAGAGACGGCCAACCTCACCGATGCGATGATGCATTCCGGCGAGACGATCGACCTCAGCGCCATAAAAGGAGTCAAAGTCGATAAGCATTCCACTGGCGGGGTCGGCGACAAGACCTCATTGGTCTTAGGGCCGCTCGTGGCTAGCTGCGGGGCGAAACTCGCGAAGATGAGCGGCAGGGGGCTTGGCCATACCGGCGGCACCCTCGACAAGATGGAATCAGTCCCGGGCACGAGCGTCGCCCTTTCAGACAGGCAGTTCGTCGATCAAGTGAACTCAATAGGCATCGCCATCATCGGGCAGACGGCCTCAATCGATCCGGCCGACAAGAAGCTTTACGCTTTGCGCGATGTCACCGGCACCGTCGAATCGATCCCCCTCATCGCCTCTTCCATCATGAGCAAGAAACTGGCCTCGGGGGCCGACACGATTCTCCTAGATGTAAAATTCGGTTCCGGGGCTTTCATGAAAACCATCGATAGGGCGCGCCTTTTGGCGAAGACGATGGTGGAGATAGGGAATGCTTTGCACCGGGACACCAGAGCCATCCTCACCGACATGGACGAGCCTTTAGGGATGGCTGTAGGCAATAATCTTGAGGTCAAGGAAGCCATCGCCACCTTGCAAGGCAAGGGGCCGAAGGACCTCGTCGAGCTCGTCACTTGCGCCGGGGCCATCATGCTGGAGCAAGCGAGCCTCGCCTCTAGTTACGAAGAAGGCAGGGCAAAGATCGCCAAAGCCATCGAAGACGGCTCCGGGTTCAAGAAGCTCGTCGAGCTTTTCAAGGCTCAGGGCGGAGACGCCTCATACCTCCTCGACCCGAGCAAATTCCCCATCGCGAGATACGCCCATCAAGTCTATGCGAAAAGAAAAGGTTATGTCGCGAGGATCGATAGCCTTTCCATCGGCGTCTCCTCGATGCAGCTTGGGGGCGGGAGGTTGACGATGGAAGACGTAATTGACATGTCCGCCGGCATCGTGCTCAACAAGAAGATAGGCGATGCGGTGAAAGAAGGGGAGCTGCTTGCGACTTGCTACACCAACAAAGAAGGCGTGGAGGATGTACTTTCCAATGTCCTTTCCGCCTTCCTCATCCAAGAAGAGGAACCCAAGGCCTGGCCAATCGTCTTCGAATACATCCATTGAAGTTATGAGAGTTTTGATTCAAGAAGTCCTTTCCAGTTCCGTCTCGATTGGCGGAGAGAGCGTCGCTAGCATCGGCCGAGGCGAGCTTTTGTTCGTCGCCTTCACCCAGGGAGACGATTATTCGACGATGGAGAAAATGGCCAAAAAAATCGCCAAGGCGCGCATTTTTCCTGATGAGAATGGCAAGACCAACCTTTCTCTTTCGCAAGTTGGCGGAGAGGTGCTCCTCGTGAGCCAATTCACCCTCTACGGCTCGATGAAGGAGGGGAACAGGCCCTCTTTCGTTAATGCCTCTAAGCCCGATGAGGCCAGAGGACTATACAATCAGTTCGTCGCGATTTTGAGGCAGGAATTCCCCTCTTTGAAGACGGGCGTTTTCCAAGCGGACATGAAGGTGAGCCTCATCAATGATGGGCCTTTCACTTTGCTGCTTGATTCGGAGGAGCTGTTTTCATGAAGGTGATGATCGGGCTCAGCGGCGGAGTCGATAGCGCAGTCGCCGCATACTTGCTGAAGGAGCAGGGCTACGAAGTCGTCGCGGGCTTTATGAGGAACTGGGATGCCTTAGCCAACAACGACTATCTCGGAAACCCCACGATAAACGAGGGCCAGTGCCCTCAGGAGAAGGACTACCAAGACGCGAAGAAAGTCGCCGAGAAACTTGGAATCCCTTTGCTCCGCGCCGATTTCGTGAAGGAGTACTGGGACTCTGTCTTCACTTATTTCCTCAATGAATACAAAAAGGGGAGGACGCCTAACCCCGACGTTTTCTGCAACAAGTACATCAAGTTCGATTCCTTTCTCAAATTCGCGAAGGAGCAGGGGTGCGATCGCATCGCGATGGGCCATTACGCGCGCAAAGAAAGCTTCGAAGGCAAAGAATACGTCTACAAGGCTTTCGACAAGAACAAAGACCAATCCTACTTCCTCTCGCAGATCGACGCATCTCAGATAGCCAGCTGCCTTTTCCCGCTCGGCGGATTGACGAAGCCTCAGGTAAGGGAAATCGCCCATCGCCTTGACCTTGAGTCGGTCATGGATAAGAAGGATTCGACTGGGGTCTGCTTCATCGGGGAGAGGGATTTCAGAAAGTTTCTCCAGAATTATCTTCCGGCGAAGAAAGGGAAGATAGTCGAAGGGAAAAGCGGCAAGGTCGTCGGGGAGCATTGCGGCGTCCTTTATTACACGATCGGCCAGCATAAAGGCCTTGGCATCGGAGGAATAGCCGGGATGAAGGAAGGGGCTTTCTTCGTCTATAGAAAAGACCCCGTCAACAACATTCTTTACGTCGCAAAAACCGAGGACGAGGAATTGCTTTTAAGCACTTCCTGCCGCCTTGATAACGTAAACTGGGTCGGCGAAAGGCCGAATGGCAGCATTCACGTCGGGGTGAAGTTCCGTTACCGCCAACCCGATCAATTCTGCACCCTCCGCTTCGTCGGAGACGAGGTGGAGCTTGTCTACGATTCCCCAGTAAAATCCGTGACCCCTGGCCAGATAGGCGTTTTCTATGACGGGGAGAGGATGCTTGGCGGGGGGATAATCTCCGCTGTTTACCGCAATGGCGAGAGGATCGATTGAGTCTGAATCCAATCCTAAGCTGGGCTTTTTAAAAACGAGCCAGCATCTTTATAATTAACACGTCTCCCAAAAGGTTTCCCGACATGAAAAAAACATCGTTATTCATCATCACATTGCCTTTGCTTTTGACCGGCTGCACCATCTACGGCAATTGGCATAATCCCTTCGCGAGTTCCTCCTCCGAAGAAGCTTCTGCCCATAGCAGCAGAACATCTTCATCCGATTCCTCTGAAATAGTCTCTTCACCGGACCAAGCGGATTCCGATTCATCTTCTGAGAGCCATTCCTCTGAGGAGCAAAAAGATTTTTCAAGTTCGGAAAAGGGGTCGGAGAGCGAAACTTCGGACGACAGTTCAAGCGAAGCCCATGTCCAATCGTCATCCTACTACTGCGAAGGCTGCGACCCCATCTCCTTCCACTTCATCGACAGAGAGGAGCAATACTCTGGCGATGCGGTATATATCAAAGTAGGGGACAATGACATTTTAATCGATGCAGGCGCAAGAAAAGGCAGCGCGACGGCGATTGAGAATTATCTTGAGGATTCCTCTAGAAGGGATTATGTCTCCGACAATAAGCTTGAATATGTCATCGCTACGCATGGACATCAAGACCATATCGCGGGGATGATGGGAACATCGAAAAAAGGCATCCTTTACCATTATGATGTGGACAATCTCATCGATTTCTCCTATTTCGATGGGCAGGACGGAAAAAGCGTCATAAACAACGCCGACCCGGGCAACTCCAAAAAGAACTCTAAATTCGTCTCTTACGAGGGGACGTATACCTCTGGATCGACCACGAAAAGCTACTCGACCTCGCTTTACAAAGATTACGTCGAGGCCAGAGATTACGCCGTTGGCAAAGGAACGATCTGGAAGACCGCCGGGGAATTGTGCAACGCCTCCACTAATTACTCTTACACGGTCACCCTTGGCGAAGGGGTCACGATGACTTTGCTCTACAATTTCTTCTACGACCACACCTCCGCCGACTATGCTTCTTTGGAAAGCGGCTACACCAGGACGGGCTTTTCCGATCAGAACGATTACTCGGTCTGCCTCCTTTTCACTCAGGGCTCCCGACATTTCCTCTTCACGGGGGACGCCGAGGAATACGCCGAGCACAGCCTCGTCAAATACAACGACCTCCCCAAAGTCGATCTCTTCAAGGCCGGTCATCACGGCTCTTATACCGCTTCCAGCGACGAACTCTTAAACGCCGTCGACCCCGAGCTTTGCGTGGTCACCTGCTGCGCGGGCAACAAAGAATACGCCAAGGACAGCAATCACACTTTCCCCGCTCAGGAATTCATTGACCGCATAGCCAAGCACACAGACCGCGTTTACGTTACAACCTTGGGCAGCTTCGATGACACCAGCCATTACGAGCCCTTCAACGGGAATGTCGTCTGCGATTACGATGCCGTTTCGCAGGAAAGCCTAACCTTTTCCAACAATTCATTAAAGCTCAAAGAAAGCGAGTGGATGAAGAAATACCGCGTGATGCCTGCGGAGTGGAAATAAGCCGGAGATGCGGCTGATTTGGAGCGTAGATAGCTCCAATAGAGACTAGTCTTTCAAGCAAGAGGCGGGAAAATGGCGGGACTATCATCCCGTCTGGCGCACATTCGGAATTACGAGTCTTTTTAAGCGATCGATAGACTGCTTGGCGAAGCTTCAAACGGATCTCGGCGCATCTCTAAAAACGCGCTGATTTGACGTTGGACGATTCGGCTTTGAGATTTTTTGGTTTTTGTTCTTGAGCGTGTTAATAATTTGCAATTTCGCCTCTTTTTTGATTCTCCATGAAAGGGTTTTTGCGGCAAACGAAGCCTTTGCCTTTTTATTCGGCCAAGTCCAGCGCGCCTTGCAAATAAGTTGTTCATCTTCCATAGGAAGAAGAGTATATTTTCCTCGTATCGGGAACCTGCCATTCCCCCTTAAGCGGGCAATGCCGCCGTCGCTTCGCGTTAAGAAGCAGAAACAAGCGCACCTTGTGGTGAAGAAGGATGGTACCGCGCGAAAGCGTTCCTTCATCAAGCGGGGTGTTTTATTTTCCCCGGAAGGAGACAGACATGAAGTATCTAAGCGGCAGAGAAATCAGACAGAGGTGGATCGATTTCTTCAAGAGCAAAGGCCACCAGTTCGTCCCGGGGGTCAACTTAATCCCGCAGGGCGACAAATCCCTCCTTTGGGTCAATGCCGGAGTCACCGGCCTCAAAAAGTACTTTGACGGCAGCGAGATCCCGCCCTGCAGAAGGATAGTAAACGTCCAGAAATCCATTCGCACCAACGACATCGAGAACGTCGGCCACACAGCGCGCCATCACACTTTCTTCGAGATGCTCGGCAATTTCTCGATCGGTGATTATTTCCGTGCCGAGGTCATCCCCTGGGCGTATGAGCTCCTCACGAACGAAAAGACTGGCTTCGGCATCCCCGTGGAGAGGCTCTACATGACCTATTCCCCCCTTGATCAGGCCACTAAAGAGCTTTGGATCAAATGCGGCGTCCCCGCCGATCACCTCATCCCCCTGGAAGGGAACTTCTGGGAGATAGGGAAAGGGCCCGGCGGACCGGATACTGAGATGTTCTTCGACAGGGGCGAGAAATACGACCCCAAGCACCTCGGCATCAAAATGCTCCAAGAGGACATGGACAACGACCGCTACATCGAGATCTGGAACATCGTCTTCAGCCAGTACAACTGCGAGCCGGGGGTCTTGCCGCGCAGCCAGTACAAAGAGCTCCCCTCCAAAAACATCGATACGGGGGCCGGGCTTGAGCGCTTCGCCTGCATTTTGCAGGAGTGCGAGACCAATTTCGAAACCGATCTCTTCACGCCGCTCATTGAGGCGGTGAAGGGGATCTGCCACAAGGAATACGCGGGGGCGAATCTGCTTTCTTACCGCGTCATAGTCGACCATGCGCGCTCTTTGACCTTCGCCTTGAGCGATGGGGCGAGTTTCTCCAACGAGGGCAGGGGATACGTCCTCAGAAGGCTCGTCAGGCGCGCGATGAGATACGGCCAGAAACTCGGCATCAACGAGCCCTTCCTGTATAAGCTCGTGAAGACGGTCGATGAGAATTACGGCGATTTCTATCCTGAGCTGCTTTCTAAGGGCGACTTCGTCTCCAAAATGATCAAATCCGAGGAAGAGAAATTCCTCAAGACCCTCTCTTCCGGCGAGGAAAAGCTGATGGCGATGATCGAGGGCAGGAAGGAACTTTCCGGCGAAGATTCCTTCAAGCTCTTCGATACCTATGGCTTCCCTCTTGACCTCACGACTGAAATCGCTCAGGAAAACGGCGTCAAAGTCGACGTCGAAGGCTTTTCTAAGTGCATGGAGGAGCAAAAGGAAAGGGCGAGGAAAGCTAGAGGCGAGATCGAGTCCTTCCATAAGCAAAGCAAGGATCTCCTTTCCTTCAAAGACCCATCTGAATTCCTTTATGAAGGGCATGTGACAAAAGCTAAAGTGATTGGCTTATTTAAAGACGGATCGAGGGTCTCTAGCCTCGACGAGGAAGGCGAAGTCGCCTTCGACAGGACCGTCTTCTACGCTGAATGCGGCGGTCAGGTCAGCGACAAAGGCAAGATCGAGGGGAAGGATTTCTCCGCGCGCGTCGTCTCCGTCAGCAAAGCTCCTTGCGGCCAGCATCTCCATCACGTGGAGATCGAGTTCGGGACGCTCAAAGAGGGCGATGAGCTTACTTTGGCGATCGATGGGAGGAAAAGGGAACTTACAACTCGCAACCACTCGGCCACCCACCTTCTCCACGCCGCCATCTCGCACGTTCTTGGCGCGCACGTCGATCAGAAGGGGAGTTATGTCGACGAGAATTACCTCCGCTTTGATTTCTCTAGCCTTGAGAAGCTTAGCGATGAGCAGCTGAAATCGATTGAGAACGAGGTCAACGAGAAAATCCTCGAGGGCATAAAGGAAGTCACTGAGATTCTGCCCATCGAAGAAGCCAAGAAGAGGGGCGCGGAGATGGAATTCGCCGAAAAATACGGCGAGACGGTGCGCGTCGTCGAGTTCGGCGAGTATTCGCGCGAATTCTGCGGCGGCACCCACGTCAAGAACACGAGCGACATCGGCCTCTTCGTCTTGGAGAGCGAAAGCGCGGTCTCTAGCGGCGTCCGCCGCATTCAGGGCCGCACCTCCTTCGGGGCTTACGAATACCTTTCCAAGAAAAGGGCGATCCTCAATGAGGCTAGCAGGCGCTTCTCTTGCCAAGACAATGAGGTCATCGGCAAAATATCCGCGTTGCAGGACAGTCTTTCTTTGAGTGGCAAGGAAATCGCTTCTCTCAAAGCGAAGATGGCAAGCGACTCAGCGAAGAGCCTCTCTTCCGGAATGGAGGAGATAAACGGCATCGCCTTCCTTGCCAAATGCCTCGAGAAAGGGGAAAGGAGCGATCTTCTTTCCCTCGCCGACAACCTCAAATCGGGCAAAAAGGATTACTATCTCTTCCTCGCCGGCAAAGGCGAGAAAGGCATCTCCGTGGTCATCATGGCCGGCGGGGAAGGCGCTAAAAAGCTGGGCGCCGGCGCGGGAATGAAACTCGTCGCCCCCTTGCTAAGCGGCAACGGCGGCGGCAAACCGGAGATGGCGAGCGGCTCGGCGAAGGACCTCTCTAGATTCGATGAGGCCTCGAGCCTTTTGAAAGGACGCCTATAAGGAGAAAACACGATGATTGAAATCAAAGACAACGAGATCCTGCTCACGAAAGACGATGGGAGCGAGGAAGTCGCCAAAATCCTCTTCTATTTCCACAATGACCAGAGGGGCAAGGATTATTACTTCCTCTACAAAGAGGAGAACCCCGACGATATCATCGTCATGGCCTCTTCCGACGGGACGAGTCTGGAAGAGGTCGACGACGAGGAATTCGATGAGGCCGAGCAGGTGTTCGAGGCTTTTCAGGAAGACCCCAAAATCGAAGAGGCCAGGAAGTGATTCCTTGCCCCTAAACAAGCAGAAGGGTACAATTTAACCCGCTAAATCAAAGGAGTGCATCATGGCAAGCAAAAAAGAGCTTCTCACCCAAGAAGAATACGATAAGCTTCAGAAAGAATACCGCGACATCATCGACGTCCAGCAGCCCAAGGTAACCGCCGACTTGGAACTCGCCCGCTCGCAGGGCGACCTTTCCGAGAACGCCGATTACAGCGCCGCCAGGGATCATCAGGCCCAACTCGCCCAGCGCATCAAGGAACTTGAGTCCATCTTCAACAACCACATCATCGTCAAGAAAGACAAGAACGCCAACGGCGCGATCAGCATTGGCAATATCGTGAAATTCACCCTTCTTTCAACCGGCGACACGATGTCGGTTAAGATCGCCGGTTCCACTGGCGCCGACCCGATGGCGAAAACCCCGACCATCTCCAACGAATCCCCTCTTGCGAAGGCTCTCCTTGGCAAGAACCCCGGCGATGAGGTGAGGATTGAGGTCGAAGAGCCTTACTCCATCCGTATCGTCGAGAAGATCATCGACAAAGCCTGATTGGCTTTCCGCATGCTATGGCCCTGCTTCGCGCAGGGCTTTTTCAGCAAAAGCCCATTTCTTCCTTTATTAAGTGGTGGAGGTGCTTTTATGAAAACCATAGCAATCATCATCGCCCTGACGATCGTCTCGATCGTCGCCTTCTCCCTGGCGGGAAGCTTCATCAACCAGACGACGACCGACGGGACGGTCACAAGCCTGAGCTCAGGGTCTACCATCACCGTCACCATTTCCGGGGCCGTAACGAAAGCGGGGACCTACGTCCTTGACACGGGCGCCGTCCTCCAAGACCTCATCGCGGCGGCCGATGGGGCCACGAGCAACGCCGACACCCTCGCCTTCAACGTCGATTACACCCTCAAGAACAAAGGCAGCTATTACATCGCCCCGCTTTACGACAATTCCAACACCTGCGCGACCACGCCGATTCAGAAAGTGAACATCAATTCCGGCAGCGAAAGTGATCTTGTCGACATCGGGGGGTTTGGCAAAGCGGCCGCCCAAAGTCTTGCCAACTATCGTTTAAGCCATGTTTTTCAAGCCATTGAGGAGATCAAAGACGTTTCAGGCATAGGCGACGCGACCTTCCGCGCGGTCAGGGACCGTATCACTCTTCGCGACGCGGCTTCCTGATGGCTCTTCTCTTCGTTTTCCTGGGACTCTATCTCGGATTGTGGTTCGGGTTCTTGGAAAGCGCCGCGGGCTATATTTGCCTCAGCATCCTTGTTTTGTCTCTTTTCGGGCTGTCGTTAATCAAAAAGCGGTGGCGATTCTTCTTGCCTTCCCTTGCAATCGGCGTCGTCTTGTCTTTGATTCCGCAAGCAGCTCCAAATGGGAGCGTCGTGAAGACTGTCCTTGTCTTCAAAACGGGGGATAACTATTTCCTTGCCCGCGATCTGTTCCATCGTTATTACGTCTCTTATAAAGGCCACCCCTACGAAGCCGGGGATATCATCGTGGTTAGCGGAACGGTCAAAGAGCTCAGGATGACCAACTATGAGTCTCGCTTCGATTTCGCGCATTATCTAAATTCCTGGGGCGTCTACAACGAGCTCAGCGCGAAGAAGGATTCCTTTGGATACATATTCAAATGCCCGATTAGGCTTAGGGCTTATACGGATTATTGTTTGCGCAGCTTCGACAATGAAAGCAAGGCCGTCATTTTGGCCTGCCTTTTCAATAGAAAGGACTACTCGTCCTCCTTCTTTTCGAAGGCCTCTTCCTTGAATCTTGCTTACTTGCTTTCCTCCTCCGGCATAGTCGCTAGCTTCATCCTCAGACAACTTGAGAAGCTGATCTCATGGAAGATGAAAGAAAGGGCCGCTAGCGTCATATGTCTTTTCATTTCGCTTATTCTGCTGTTGTTATCGCCGTATAAAATAGGCTTATATCGTTTATTTTTCTCAAAGCTATTTACTTTGCTTAATACTAAACATAAGTGGGGCTTAAAACCCTATGAAAGGACTTCTATCATCGGTGTAACTTTCCTCCTGCTCAATTATCACATGGCTTACCAAAGTGGCTTCGCGCTTGGCTTCGGGGCGAGCCTATTGGCTTATTTCTCATCGTCTTTGATTGATAGGGTGAACATCAAATACCGCTTTATTCCTCGCTTTGCCTTATTTCATTTCTTCCTTTTCCCAATCGAAGCTAGCGGAGGGAATGGATTCCATATCCTCAGTCCCTTTTTCTCTTATGGCCTTTTGCCATTTGTTTTGATATACGATCTTTTAGGGGCGCTTTCGCTTCTTGGGCTTAGCCTTCATGCGCTGGCGCTTCCTTTGAGCAAAGCTTTCGAATGGGTTCTTGGCTTTTTGGGCAAGCTTGACCTTGTTATTCCTCTTACCGAGGCGCCTGAATATTTCCCTTTCCTTTATTACGGCTGTTTCTTCGCCGCTTTGTTTTTCCTAGAGATGGGAAAGAAAAAAATCACGAAAGGCCTGGCCATCTTGATATTCGGTGGGCTTTTTGTTTCCTATCTGCCCACGAGGAATCTTTTTACTCAAGAAGTATATTTCGTGAACGTCGGCCAAGGCGATTGCATCATCTTCCGGGATTGTTTAACGACTGTCATGCTCGATACAGGAGGGGTTACATCGTTCGACCTCGCCGAGGAGGTCCTCATCCCTTTTCTCAGAGAGCAAAGGATCTATAAGATCGATTGCCTGATAGCAAGCCATGACGATTTTGACCACATCGGGGCCAAAGAATCTCTGATGGCGGGTTATAAGGTCCTTGATTTTGTCGACGATGCATCATCTTTCCCTTTGAAGGTTGACGGGCTTAGCTTCGAGAATCTCAATGTCTATCAGTGGGCTGACGAGAATGATTCCTCCCTCGTTCTTTGTCTTAATTTCATGGGGAAACAGTGGATTCTGCCAGGGGATGCTGGGGTAGAGGTGGAAAGGAAAATATTGGAAGACAACCCAAATTTGGATTGCGATGTCCTCAAAGTTGGTCATCATGGCTCAGACACGTCGACAAGCCAAGAATGGGTTGACGCGCTGTCTCCTGAAGAAGCCATCATCAGCTGCGGCGCGAAGAACCGATACGGGCATCCGCATCAGGCAATCCTCAATAGGCTCAAAAGGAGCGGGGCCACCATCCGGAGGACGGATGAGGAAGGGACGATTGCTTATGCAAGAGTCGCGATGCCGCGGCTATAATTAAGAGGTGATCAAACTCTATCTCTCCTCTCAGCCGCGCCTTGCTCTTGATATGGCAAGGCGCTTCCTCAACAAGAATTATCCCGAGCGGGATGAGACGAATTTCGCCTCTTTCAATATGGCGGTGACGACGGCTAAGGAACTTGCTTCCGAATGCGAATCGCTTTCGCTTTTCGTCGAGAGGAAGGCCATTTTGGCGTTGGATTGTTTCTTCCTCGGCAAAGGGAAATGGAAGCTGCTCCAAGAAGATTCCCTCGACCCCCTCATCGCCTATTGCAAGAACCCCAATCCCCAAGTCGATCTGATTCTTCTTTATAGCGGTGAGCTCGACCCAAAAAGCGAATTGGTCAAAGCGATTCAGGAGAAGGGTGAAATCAAAGAGATAAAAGACCCGACTCCAGAGGAGCTGCTCGCCAATGCGAGGATGCGCCTAGAGAAAAGCGGCGGGAGTTTTCTCCCTGGCGCCGCCGAGGAACTTATTTCACGCGTTGGCGGAGATTATTCCCGCTATTGCAGCGAGTTCGAGAAAATTTCGATATACGCTAACGGTGGCAGCGTTTCCGAAAAGGAAATCAAGGATCTCGTCGCGCCGAAGCTCGAAGAGAATGCCTTCGAGATGTCAAACGCCTTGCTCAGAGGCGACGTGGCATCCGCTTTCGCGATTTACCGCGATCTCAAAGTCGCCAAAACCGAAGAGATTCAGCTTCTCTCACTCCTCTCCAATTCCTTCCAATTCATGGAGAAAGTCTCTTTCCTTTCGAATAGGGGCGCCTCAAAGCCCGCGATCGCGAGCCAGCTTAAATGTAACACAGGGCGCGTCGGGATAACCTTGAGAAACCTTTACGGCATCGATGAATCGAGGATCCCCTTGGTGCTTGAGCAGATCTATCAGACCTCCTTTTCCATCCTAAGCGGAAAAGAGGATGGACAATTTGCCTTCGAGAGGTTCCTCGCGAATTACCAGATATAGAAAAAGCCCCTTGCGGGGCGTTGATTGATGGTTTCGAATTCCAAATCAAAGAGAAGCGACGATCTTTTCAAGATGGGCTTTCTTGTGGGAGGCGGTGTTGACCGCGATGATGCCTTTGTGGGCGAGTTTGTCGATGAGCGAGATGGCCTCAGGAAGAGCCTTGAGGGCCTCGTCCTTCTTGCCTTCCTTCACGAAAGCTTCGACCTTCTTGATGGCGGTCTTGCATTCGGACTTGGCAGAGTTGTTGGCGAGGTTGGCGGCCTTGTTGGTCTGGTCGCGTTTGATTTGGGATTTGATGTTTGGCATAGGTGTTAGGCTTCCTTTGTTTTTTAGCGGAGTAATCTTAGCGTCAAGGTCGGCATAAAACAACTAGTTTTCCTTTGTTTTTCCTTACCTTTGAGCCTTTTTCTTGGCTTTTTTCCTTTTTTCCGCGCCCTCAAGCTCGCTTAGACGCCCGTCTTTGGAGAGAAGATCGAGAACTTCTTTGACGAAACTGTTTGGCGTGCCGATCATGCCGTAGAGCTCAAGGGGGATCTCGACGCCGAATTCGTCATTGATCTTGCCGACCATGTCAACATAGCTCATCGAGTCGCCTCCGAGATCGGTTGTCCAAACGGAATTGGGGCCGATTTTTATTTCCGGCAGCAAGAGGACGGAGGCGAAAACCTTGATGGTTCTTCCTAGCGCGATGGAGACAAGCTTATCGTCATATCCTTCGAAGCTGACGGTTATTTTCTTGCTTTGGTCGTTGTCGAGGAAATCCTCTGAGCCGCTTTCGATGGCTTTCTTCAGTTCGAAACGTTTGACCTTCATTGAGCCGGAAAGAGGCAGGGGACGCTTGTCGATGAGGATTTTCTGGACTTTCTTCTCATTCGGAAGGGTGCCATTGATGGCTTTGATATCGCTGTAGATTTTGTCGATCCCAGCCTGATCTATCGTGTTTTCCACCTCGCAGACGAGGGTGATTGACTCCTCTTCATCGCCGGGGTACTTCGCCCCGAGGCAGACGACGTTGGTGAGATGCTTTACGTCCTTGAAATAATATTCGATCTCGTCCGGGAAGACGTTCTCCCCGTTGGAGAGGATTATCGTGTCCTTGATGCGGCCTTTGATGAAATAGTTGCCGGCGCTGTCGACGCTTGCGATGTCGCCGGTTGGAAAGAAGCCGTCCTCAGTTTTGGTGGGCTGCTCTTTCCCGCCGATTATCTCTTTCCCGTGGGTGATGCGCGATTTGATGAAAAGCTGGCCGGAGGCATTGCCGTTAGCGTCCACTGTCTTGCCTTCCTCGCCTATTTTGTATTCGACCCCGTGGAACGGATGCCCGATTGAGGAACGGAGCCTTTGCTCGACGCGCGGCGACATCTCGACGGAAGTGACTCCGACCTCGGTCATTCCGAAGCCGTTGCAGAGAGGGTAGCCGAGGCCGTTGATGATGGCGCTCGTCTTCGGAGAGAGGAAACCTCCCCCTGAGATGGCGAAGCGGATATGGGTTCCAAGCACCTTCTTCTGGAAGATACGCAGAACGAATTTCCTCGATGCTAGGCCGGCTTCTTTTTTTGATATCTTGTTGTCGTTATAGGCGATGAGGCGCGAGAAGAGGTCCTGCTTTTGGCCTCCTTGCATTATCGCTTGGCGAGTGACGCTTTGGGCCAGGCCGTCCCAAAAGAGAGGGACGCTGAAAAGGTGGGTGACTTTCCCTCGCTTGGCGGCGTAAAGGAGGTCGGAAGTCGAGTTCGATGAGGGGTAGACGATGGTTTTCCCGTAGAAGCTGAACCAAAGGAAGACGGCGACGAAGCCGAAGATGTGGTGGAAAGGGAGCATCGCAAGGATGCGGATGGGCCCGGGATACATCAGGTCGAGCGTGCTTTCGGGAATCGAAAGCGAAGCGAGGATCTGGGCGCAGAGGTTCTTTCCGGAATAGACCATCATCTTGGCCTCCCCCGTCGTGCCGGAGGAGCAAAAGATCACGTGGTTGGCCCAATCCGGCGAGAAGGAGTAGTCGCTTGGGAGGTTGAAGATTTCGTTCGAGCGGTAATGGGGGACGCCGTAATCGTCTTCGACATTGGTGATGATCGCGGCGGCCTTCGCTTGGTTCAAGAGATTGTCGGTGTTGGGTTTGGGGAGGCGCGCATCAAGGAGCAAAGGCTGGTGCCCTGTCATCAGTATGGCCCAGAAGAAAACGCCCCAGCTGCGGGAGTTTTTGAGCTTCAAGGCTATAACGGCGCCATGGGGGACGCTGGAAAGGGCCTTGGAGAGTTTGGAGGCCGTCTTGAAGATGCGGTTGCGCCAATCGTCGTATGTGCAGCGCTTGGGCTTGCCAATCTCGTCGAAATATATGTATGCCGTCTTTTTGGCGTGGCGGTTCATGGTCATCTCGTAGATGTCCTGCATCGTCATCGTTGTGCTTTCGAGGGCTTTTGTCTCTTCGATGAATGCTTTGACGGAGTTGTATTTGTCTTTGCTCATGGGCAGGATTTTACTTCATGTCGCCCCTTTTTGCACCCGCTTCCTTGCTTCCCCCTATGGGGAAGGGGCTTTCAAGGTGTAGAATCCCCCTTGGCTAAGGAGGATGCATATGAGATACGAAAGCAATGCGGATGTGAAAGTCGTTTACATGGGCACGCCGGAGATTAGCGCGCGCGTCCTTTCCTCCATCATCGAGGCGGGCTTCGACGTGGTCGCGGTAGTGAGCAATGAGGACAAAGAGGTCGGCAGGAGGCATGAGCTTGAGCCTACGCCGGTCAAAAAGGTCGCTTTGGCGCACAATATCCCTGTCTTCCAGCCCCATCGGATCAAAAAAGACAACGCTTTTCTGACTTCTCTGGATTTCGATGTCCTCGTCACTATGGCCTATGGGCAGATCGTGCCGAAAGAGGTGCTTGATGCCCCGAAAGTGGGGGCCATCAACCTCCATGGCTCTTTGCTGCCTTCTTTGCGCGGGGCCGCGCCGATCCAGCGCGCCATTATGCTCGGGGAGCCCAAAACAGGCGTCACCCTCATGCGAATGGTCGAGGCGATGGACGCTGGGGAGATGTATGACAAAGAAGAGATCGTGATAACGGAAAACGATACCTATACGAGCCTCGCCGACAAGATCTCTTCATGTGCCTCCTCCCTCATAGTCAAAGATCTTCTAAGATACGCAAACAAAGAGCTTCCGGGAGTTGCGCAAGACGAGTCATTAGTGACGTTCGCTAACAAAATTCTCCCTGAAGATGAGCATATTCCTCTATCTTTATCCGTTTCATCATTACTTTGCTATATACGCGCTTTGTCCGAGGTTCCAGGCGGGTATTTCCTTCTCGATGGCAAGAAGCTCAAGGTCTATAAGGCCTCTGCCTCCTCCTTGCCTCTCCATGGGGCTTTGGGCGAGATAGTGAAATGCACGAAAGGCGTATTCGTGCAGGCGAAAGACGGGATCATCTCGCTTGACGACGTGCAGCTCGAAGGCAAGAAAAGGATGGATGGCAAAAGCTTCGCCAACGGCGCCTCCGCTTTCCTAGGAAAGGTGCTCAGCTAAAGTGGCGAAGCCCTACCTTTCCCTCTCCGTCCACCAACTCGTTGATTTTTTGCTGCGCACGGGCGACATCGATGATCGCATCTACAACAGCGAAACGATGCAGATGGGGACCAAACTGCACGGGATTCAGCAGGGGAAGCAGGGGGCGACCTACCAAAGCGAATACCCTCTTTCGGGAACCATCGAAAGGCCGCTTGGCACCTTGGCTCTTTCTGGCAGGGCGGATGGAATCATCACCGGGGGCAAGTGCCCGGTGATAGACGAGATCAAAACCACGGTCATCTCCTTGGAGGAGTTCTTCAAGACGCAAAGCGAGTGGCATAAGGGGCAGGCGCTCGTCTACGCCTATCTTTACCTCAAGCAAAAAGGCGGCGAACAGGCCATCGTTCAGCTGACCTACATTTCGCAGAAAGACGCTAAGCAGATCAAAACCAAGCAATTCAAATACAGCCGCGCGGAGATAGAAGAGAAAGTCGAGGGCTATTGCGACGCCTATCTTTCTTTCTACAAGCAGCAATTCGACCATTGGAAGGAAAGGGACGAGTCGGCCAAGAAGCTGGAATTTCCTTATCCCGAATTCCGCCAAGGGCAGAGGGAAATGGCCAAATATTGCTTCGCGATCGCCAAAAAAGGCGGAATCCTCTTCGCAGAGGCCCCTACGGGAATCGGAAAGACGATGTCCTCCCTCTTCCCTTTCGTCAAATCCTTCGACGAGAGGCGCGTGCAGAAGATCTTCTATCTGACTGCGAAGAACACCGGGGCGAATAGCGCCAGCGCTGCGGTGGGGGATCTCATATCGAAAGGCCTGATCGCCCGCGATTCGAATCTCCTCTCCAAAGAGAAGATTTGCCTCTGCCCCGGGAAAAGGTGCAACCCCGTCGATTGCCCTTTCGCGAAGGATTACTACACCAAACTCAAAAGCGTTCTCGAGACGGCTTTGTCGAGTGGGAAGCGCTTCAGCCACGCCAACATCTCCGCCTGGTGCCGGAAAGAGGGCATCTGCCCCTTCGAGTTCCAGCTCGACCTTTCCCTCTTCAGCGACATAATCATATGCGATTACAATTATTTCTTCGACCCCATCGTGCATTTGGAAAGGTATTTCGATTCAAGCATCGACCAAAGCAAGTTCCTCGTTCTCGTCGATGAGGCCCACAACCTGGTCGAAAGAGGCAGGATGATGTATAGCGCCGCCCTCTCGACGCGCGATCTTTTCTTCGCGAAAAGAGCTCTCCGCGGCTCCCCGTCCTGCTCAGGGCTAAGCAGCGCCATCACCAAGGTGGAGAAAGCCTTTGCCCATTACGAGATCGAATGTCGCGAGAAGCTCCTCGACGATCCGCCTTCAGACATCGAGAAGGCCCTTGATGCCCTCAAGAAAGCGGAGCAGAAAGTCAGGAAAGAGAACCCGCGCTCCATCGAGAAGATGAAACTCCTCTCGGAGTTCTCCCGCGAGGCGAACCGCTACCTCCGTCTCATCCATGAATTCCCTGATCCCAGCGCGCGCTACGCGATAACGCGCAAAGGGGAGGACGGCCTTGAGCTTGGCCTTTATTGCCTCGATCCGTCCAAATGGCTAAAGAAGAGCCTAGAAAACGTACGCGGGGCCGTGCTTTTTTCTGCAACCCTCACGCCTGGCAACTACTTCACAAAGTCGATCCTCGGCAAAGAAGACAGCCCCTTCCTGATCTTGCCTTCGCCCTTCAAAAAGGAGAATTTCAAGGTGATGGTCGCCCCTATGGTGTCCGTGAGATACCGCGACCGGGAGGCCTCTTATCCCAAGGTCGCCGCCTATCTCAAGAGATTCGTGGCGGCCAAAACGGGCAACTATTTCCTCTACTTCCCGAGCTATGAATACCTTCAGAAGATCCGCCCCTTCCTCGATTTCGAGGGCGCCTCTTTGCTTTCGCAAAACAGAAAGATGAGCGAGGAGGACAAACTGGATTTCCTTTGTTCCTTTTCCCCAAACCCGGACTCAACTACCGTGGGCCTTCTCGTCTTGGGCGGGGCTTTCAGCGAGGGCATCGACCTCGTCGCGGATCGTCTCATCGGAGTGGGAATAGTGGGGGTGGGCATGCCGCAGGTGGGCTTTGAGAACAACCTCCTCCGAAGCTATTTCGACGAGAAGGAGAAGCTCGGCTTCCTCTATGCCTATCAGAACCCGGGCGTCAGCAAAGTCCTGCAGGCCCTAGGCCGGGTTATAAGAAGCGAGGACGACGTCGGGGCGGCCCTTCTTTTGGATGACCGCTACGAGGATTCCTACTATCAGGCGATCCTCTCCAGCCGCTACCCCCAGCAAGAGATCGTCCGCAGCGAGGAAGAGATGAAGGCGAGCCTAGAATCCTTCTACTCCAAGCGAACCAAATAAGATAGAATTCCCCCATGCCATTCGACCAGAGCCACATCCGCAATTTCTCAATCATCGCGCACATCGACCACGGTAAAAGTACCCTCGCCGACCGCATTTTGGAATTGACTGGCACCGTCGACAAAAGAGACATGAAGGAGCAGCTCCTCGATTCGATGGACCTCGAGAGGGAGAGGGGCATCACCATCAAACTCAACGCCGTTACAGTCAAATACCGCGCCAAAAACGGCGAGGACTATATCTACAACCTCATCGACACCCCCGGGCACGTCGACTTCTCTTATGAAGTGAGCCGCAGCCTCGCGGCCTGCGATGGGGCGCTTTTGGTCGTCGACGCCACCCAAGGCGTCCAGGCGCAGACGCTTGCCAACGTCTACCTTGCCGTCGACAATGACCTCGCCATCATCCCCATCATCAACAAAGTCGATCTCCCCAGCGCCATGCCCGACATGGTCGAAAGGGAGATAGAGGACCGTATCGGCATCGATTGCTCCGACGCCTGCCTCATCTCCGCGAAGACGGGGATAGGGGTCGACAAGGTCCTGGAGAAGATAGCCAGCGACATCCCTGCGCCAAAAGGCAGCGCCTCTGCGCCTTTGGAGGCTTTGATCTTCGATTCCTATTATGATTCTTACCGCGGCGTCGTCGCTTTGATCTGCGTCAAAAACGGCTCGGTCAAAGTGGGGGACAATATCCGCCTGATGCAAGCCGGCAAAGTCTATCAGGTGACGGAGGTGGGCATCCGCACGCCGAAGGAAATCCCCGCCAAGTCGCTTGAATGCGGTGAGGTTGGGTACCTGACCGCGACCATCAAAGACATCCACGACGTCTTCCCCGGCGAGACGATCACCCTTGAAAACCGCCCGGCCCCCAAGCCTTTGCCGGGTTATCGGCGCATCAACCCGATGGTCTATTGCGGCCTTTACCCGGTTGACAGCAGGGACTACCCGAATCTCAAGGACGCTTTGGAAAAACTCTCTTTGAACGACGCCTCGCTCCTTTTCGAGCCGGAGACCTCGCAGGCCCTCGGCTTCGGCTTCCGCTGCGGATTCCTCGGTTTGCTCCACATGGACGTGGTCCAGGAAAGGCTTGAGAGGGAATACGGGTTGAACCTCATCCTCACCGCCCCCTCCGTCGTGTATCGCCTTCAGATGACCGATGGGAAGGTCGTTGAGATAGACAACCCGAGCGCGATGCCTGATCCCAGCAAAATAAAGGAGATCGACGAGCCTTTCGTCTCCGCCTCCATCATGGCCCCGAAGGATTACGTCGGCCCCATCATGGAGCTATGCCAGGCCAAAAGAGGCGTCTACGTCGACCTCGAATACTTCGATGAGACGAGGGTCATCGTCAAATACGATCTCCCCCTCTCCGAGATCATCTACTCTTTCTTCGACAAGCTGAAATCCTACACGAAGGGCTATGCCTCTTTGGATTATGAATTCAAGGAATACCGCCGGAGCGATCTGGCGAAGATGGACATTCTCCTCAATGGGGATGTCATCGACGCCCTTTCTTCCATCGTCTATAGGCCCGACGCCTACAAAAGGGGCCTCGCTTTGGTCAGCCGCCTCAAAGAGATCATCCCGCGGCAGCAATTCGAGGTGCCCGTCCAGGCCGCGATTTCTGGCAAAGTCATCGCTCGCGCCGACATCAAGAGCATGCGCAAGGACGTCTTGGCCAAGTGCTACGGCGGGGACATCTCGCGCAAGAAGAAGCTCCTCGAGAAGCAGAAGGAGGGGAAGAAGAGAATGAAGGCCATCGGCTCCGTCGAGGTGCCGCAAGAAGCCTTCATGTCCGTCCTTTCCATCGACGACGATGTCAAAAAGTGAAGTTCGAAAACGTAAAATTAGTAGTTTTTTGGTTTATTTGCGAATCTTTGATTTATAATCAGCCAGCAAGAATCTTATGGCAGAAAAACTTGGCTTCAAATACACGGATGAAAACTACCTGACCAGGCAAGGCCTGCGCACGGCGATGGGGACCTCCCTCATCGACGGCTTTTGGTCGCAGATCCTCGCCTATCGCGATGAGCACCGCGAGAAGGTGAATCTCTTCGGAGTTGGAAGGGCGCCTTTCAAATTGACAAGGACCACCGGCACTGAAGCGAGATTCTCTTCCTTCGAGAGCAAGCTTTCCTCCTATTCGAGCGCGATGTCCGACCTTTCCTTGAACCCCAGCGCCGAGAAATCCTTCGAGAAAGAAAGCCACTTATCCATCCTTAACGGCGCCGCGAGGCTCCTTTCCATGAATCTGAGCGACCTCACCGCGAAAGCGATGATCAATGGTTTCTACAAAGCCGGCCAAGACGAGAAGGAAGCCACCGTCTACCGTTATTATCTCCTTCTCAAAAGCGATCCCGTCAGACCTGGCGAGGATGGCCTTGGCGAGCTTAGGTTCTCTCTCCTTGGCCATGACGAGGTCTCCTCTTTCTACCGCACCAGCGATTTCCGCTCGATATACACGACCCAGCTCGTCGGCAGGAATTACACCTACGCCCCCTATGGGGAAATCGAGGGGATGATGGAGAGATTCTTCTCTTTCCTCGAATCCTCCTCTTACCCAATCGGGATGAAGGCAATCCTCTCTCTTTATTACCTAAATTTCGTCAAGCCATTCGCCGAGAACAACGAGCTCCTCGCCTGCGCCTTCGTTAGGGCTCTGCTTGAGACCTCAGGCATCAAAGGGGCCTCCTACCTGCCATTAGAAGGCTTGATAGAGGAGAACTCAAAGCTCAAAGACATCTTCATCGAGACGCAGAATCAAAGCGACCTCACCTATTTCGCTCTCTATTGCTTCGATAGGCTTGGCGGTTTCATCGAGCGCTCATTGTCGCGCCTTGAGGAACTGAAAAAAGAGACGGTGGGCGAGGAATTCGTCTCCATCCCCAAAGACGAGCAGGCCAAGGCCTATGAGGAGATCGCCTCCTCTTCGCCCGAAGCGGAAGCAAAGGAAACCCCTCCTTCGCCGAAGCAAAGCTCCGTGCCTCTCCTCAGCGAAGAGGAGATGAAAGCCTACAGCGAAAGCAAAGGCAAAAGCGCCGTTAGCTCGCCTGGATCATCCCTTAGCGACAAGGAAGTGAAGGAGACCGCGCGCTATCTCCTCGAGACCAATCCTCTCCTCAGGAAGAAGCAGGCTCTCTTCTACGCCTCCCATTGCACGCTCGGGCGCTTCTACACCATCCAGGACTTCAAGAAAGCGTCCCGCTGCGCCTATGAGACGGCCCGCACCTCGATGGACGCGCTCGCAGAGCTAGGCTTCTACGAGAAGAAGCAGATCAAGAACAAGTTCGTCTACACCCCAATCAAACAAGGAGAAAGCAAATGAAATTCAACCTTCCTACCCTTTCTAGCATCCCCCCGGTGGTCATCATCGTCATCCTCGTGGGCTTTTTCGGGCTTGTCGTCTTGCTTGTCCTGCTTCTCAAGAAGCATGTCCCTGGCCTCAAGAACGAGGAGAAGCCGAAAAGCGACAAAGAGATCGCCAAAGAGGAGCTAGACCGCGTCTTGGAGCCCATCGACGAGCCGATGGAAGAAAAGAAAGAAGACGCCTCTCCTTCTGAAAGCGAAGGCGAGGAAAAGGCGAAAGAAAACAGCGAGGACAAGTGAGGTGGCGGAAGCCCTTTACGTCCACATCCCTTTTTGTCGGAGCATCTGCGCCTATTGCGACTTCCCCAAAGTCCTTTATAGACAAAGCTGGGCGGAAAGCTACCTTTCCGCCCTTTTCGCTGAGCTAAGCGCCTACAAAATAGGCAAGGTAGAAACGATTTACGTCGGCGGAGGCACCCCAAGCGCTCTCCCTCGCCCTTTGCTGAAGGAGCTTTTAGGGAAACTGTCTCCTTTGCTGAAAGAAGGAGGGGAGTTCACCTTCGAGGCCAACCCAGAGAGCCTTAACGAGGAGAAAATCGCCCTCCTTAGGGAAAATAAGGTCAACCGGGTGAGCTTAGGCGTGGAATCCTCCAAGGCAAAATACCTTTCCCTGATGGGCAGGAAACACACTTTCGAAGAAGCGAGGGAGGCAATCGCCCTCCTTCGCGCCCACGGGATAAGCAACATCAACGTCGACTGGATCTACGCTCTTCCCGGCGAGACAATTGAGGAACTAAAAGAAGAAGCGAAGGCCTTTCTTTCCTTGGGAGTCCCCCATATCTCCGCCTATACCCTGATCCTTGAAGACGGGAGCCTCTTCAAAGCGAAAGGGTTCCTTGAGGCGAGCGAAGATGAGCAGGGGGAGCAATACGAGGAAGTCCTTTCTTTGCTGAGAGAAAAAGGGTATCGCCGCTACGAAGTGAGCAATTTCGCGCTCCCGGGCTTCGAATCCAAACACAACCTCACCTATTGGAAGGACGAAGAATACTATGGGCTCGGCCTTGGGGCCTCGGGCTATCTTGACGGGATCAGGTACACAAACACCCGTTCCTTATCCTCATATATAAAAGGGAAAGGGCTGCGCGAAAAGGAGGAAAGAAGCGGCGAGGAGGAGTTCCTTCTTTGCAATCTCCGCCTCGAGGAGGGCTTTGCTTTATCAAGCTTCGAAGAACGCTTCCATAAGGATTTCCGCCTCGCTTACAAAAAACCATTGGAAAAGCTGGTTGACGATGGCTTCTTGCTTGAAAAAGAAAGCAGAATCGTCCCCACAGACAAAGGCATAGAGTGCCTAGATTACGTGCTTTTGAGCCTATTTTCGTGAGTTTTTAGAAAATTAGCACTTCTTCCTTGACAGTGCCAAATCCCTTTTTATAATGTCCCTAGCACTCATTGAAAGAGACTGCTAGAAAGGAGACGGCATGACGCGAAGCGAAGAGATACTTAAACTAATCGTCGAACATTTCATCCGCACGGCTGAGCCTGTCGGGAGCAAAACGCTTCTTGAGACTTATAAGCTGGGCGTCAGCTCCGCAACAATCCGCAGCGAGATGAACACCCTGGAGAAAGAGGGCTTCCTCGAGAAGACCCACACCTCCTCGGGAAGGGTCCCTTCCAGCAAAGGATATGAGTACTACGTTGAGCATCTGAGGGAGGAAAGGGTCGACTCAACCGTCAAATACGCCCTGCAATCCGTCCTCGACAAGAAAGCCCAGTCGGTTGAGGAGGTCATCCAGCGTTCCTGCGAGATCCTCTCCAACATGACCAACCTAGCAGTCGGGGTCCTCGGACCCAAGGTGAACAACGAGAAGCTCGTCTCGATCCAGCTGATCCCCATCGGGCCGAGCACCGCCACCGCGGTCTTCGTCACTGATGCCGGATACGTCGAAAACAAGACCTTCGTCATCGATGGCTCAATCGCCCCCGAGGACGTCAAGAAAACGGTCGAGGTGCTCAACAAGCGCCTCATCGGGACCCCGGTCAGCGATCTCGTGAGCAAAATGGAGGCGATGAGGCCGGCCGTCACCGATTACATGGTTGGTCAGGACGTCATCTATCAAGCCCTTCTCTCCGCCTTCGTCCAGTTCGCTGGCGAGAGGATGAGCCTCTATGGCAAAGAGAACCTCCTCGACCATCCCGAGTTCGCCGAAGACGCCAAGAAACTTAAGAAAATACTTAAGCTCCTCGACGATCCGACCGCCATGCGCCAGGCCAGCGGGGGCGAGAGGGACGGGGCGAAAGTGAGCTTCGGCTCAAGCCAAGAAGGCCTTGAGGACGTGGCCCTCATCACCGCTGACATCCAGATTCCGGGCCAAGAGAAGACCTCGATAAGCCTTCTAGGACCGACCCGCATGGATTATGAGAAGATAATGTCCACGCTCAATTACGTCACCAAATCACTCGACGACTACTTCGCCGAGAAGAGCGGCGCGAAAGGAGAGAAAGAATGCCCGAAGAAGAAAAAAAGCAATCCGAAGAAAACTCCGGATCAACCGAGCAAAGCGAAAACAAAGTAAACGAAGAGAAAGAAGAAGGGGGGCTCTTCTCCGGAAAGAAAGTCCCGAAGGAGAAATACCTCAAAGCCCTTGAGGAAATCGATAAGCTCACCGCGGACAGGGACCACTGGAAGAACGAGTACTATCGCGCTTACGCGGACATGTCCAACCTCAGGAAATCCCTTGAGGAAGAGAAACGCAGCGCATTGCGCTACCGCTCGGAGGGCTTCCTCGAGAAACTCCTCCCCGCCTTGGACGCCTTCAGGATGGCCCTAGTCGCCACCCCCAACAGCCCCGAAGCGAAGAACTACCAAATCGGCTTCCAGTATATCTACAAGCAGTTGCAGACGTCCTTAGAAGACGAGGGGGTCAGCGAACTCACCCCCAAGCTCAACGAGCCTTACGACATCACCTACATGCACGCAGTCGAGACCGAGGTCCATGAAGACCTCCCCGAGAACAGCGTCGTGAAGGTCTACAGCGCAGGCTACAAGCTCTACGATCGCCTCATCCGCCCAGCGATGGTCGCGGTCAGCAAAAAAGAGAAGAAAGAAGAACCCGCCCAAAAGGCGGAGGACGGCAAAGCCGCCTAAAGGAGAATAAAACATTATGGCAAAAGAAATCATCGTCGGTATCGACCTCGGCACGACCAACTCAGTCATCAGCGTCATGCAGGCCGATGGCAAAGTCAAAGTCATCCCCAACCCCGAGGGCACAAACACCACCCCGTCGGTCGTCGCCTTCAAAGGCAGCGGCGAGGAGATCGTGGGCAACGCGGCCAAACGCCAAGCCATCACCAATCCTGACACCGTCAGCAGCGCCAAGCGTCATATCGGCACGCCCGACAAATTCCACATCAACTGCCTCAACAAGGACTTCACCCCGCAGGAAATCAGCTCCAAAGTCCTCTCTTACATGAAGACCTACGCTGAGAAAAACCTCGGCCAGCCCGTCAAAAAGGCCGTCATCACCGTCCCGGCTTACTTCAATGACGCCCAGCGCCAAGCCACGAAAGACGCCGGCACGATCGCCGGGCTCGACGTCGTGCGCATCATCAACGAGCCGACCGCGGCTTGCCTTGCCTTCGGACTTGAGAGCAACAAATCCGAGAAGGTCCTCGTATTCGATCTCGGCGGCGGCACGTTAGACGTCTCCATCCTCGATATCGGCGACGGCACTTTCCAGGTTCTCGCCACTAACGGCGACACCCACCTCGGCGGCGACGATTGGGATCACATGGTCGCCGATTGGATCCAAGCCCAGATCAAAATCGAAACCGGCGCTGACCTCACCGACAAGATGGCCCGCCAGCGCTTCCTCGACGCGGCCGAAAGAGCCAAGATCGAGCTCTCCAGCTCGCTTCAGACGACGATTTCTCTGCCTTTCATCGGCATGAGCAGCAATGGGCCTATCAATTTCGAGACCACCCTCACCAGAGCCAAATTCCAGGATCTCACCCGCTCACTCCTCGAGAGATGCCGCACCCCGCTTGAGAAAGCGATGGCTGATTCCGGCCTTTCTTACGGCGACATCGGCGACGTTCTCATGATCGGCGGCTCCATCCGCATGCCCGCGGTCCAGGAACTCGTCGCGAAGATCACCGGCAAAAAGCTCAATCTCTCCGTCAACCCGGATGAGGCCGTCTCCGCCGGCGCCGCAATCCAAGGCGCGGTCATTGCTGGCGATGTCAAAGACGTCGTCTTGCTCGACGTCACCCCGCTTACTCTCGGCATCGAGACCCTAGGCGGAGTCATGACTCCTCTCATCCCGCGCAACACGACCATCCCGACCACCAAGAGCCAGGTCTTCTCTACCGCTGAGGACAATCAGCCAGCCGTCGACATCATGGTTTACCAAGGTGAGCGCCCGATGGCTCATGACAACAAGCTTCTCGGCCACTTCACCCTTTCCGGCATTCGCCCGGCGCGCCGCGGCCAGCCGCGCATCCAGGTCACCTTCTCGATCGACGTCAACGGCATCGTCAAGGTCAGCGCGGAAGACCTCGACAGCCATCAGTCCCAAGACATCACCATCTCCGGCTCGAACGGACTCTCGCAAGAGGACATCGACCGCATGGTGAAGGAGGCTGAGGCCAACAAAGAGGCCGACCAGAAGAGGAAGGACGACATCGAAGTCAAGAACAAGGCTCAATCCTACGTCGACCAAATCAACCAGACCCTCACCGAGAGCGGCGATAAGCTGACCCCTGAGCAAAAGGATCAACTGACCAAGCTCCGCGACGAGGCTTCCGGCGCCATCCAGGCCAATGACATCAACAAGCTGCGCGAGATCGTCGGCAAGCTTGAGGACGCGGCGGCCCAGGCTGGGAGCTACGCTAGCCAAACCGGCGCGAGCCAAGGCGCTTCCTCTAACCAGGGAGCCGGAGCGAGCAACGAAGGCAACGAGACCGCCGACGACGTTGTCGACGCTGACTTCACCGATTCCAAGAAGTAATCCCAAACAAAAAAGGGAAGGCGCCAGGCAACTGGCGCCTCCTTTGGCTTAAAGCAGCAGAAAGGAGGGCATTATGGCGGAAAGCAAACGCGATTATTACGAAGTGCTCGGCGTCTCGAAGACCGCGAGCAAGGATGAGATCAAGTCCGCATATAGGAAACTTGCCAAGCAATACCACCCTGATATCAATCATTCACCCGATGCCCCGCAGAAATTCCAGGAAGTCCAAGAGGCCTACGATGTTTTGGGCGACGAGGGCAAACGCGCCCAATACGACCGTTTCGGCCAGGCGGCTTTTGAACAAGGCTCCTCAACCGGCGGAGCGGGCAACCCCTTCGGAGGGGGCTTTTCCAGCCAAGGCTTCGGCGATGTCGATCTAGGCGACATCTTCAACAGCTTCTTCGGCGGCGGGGCGCGTAGAGGCGGCGGGGCCGCCAATGCCGGCCCATCTAAAGGCCAAGACAGCCTCACCCGCGTCCGCATCAGCTTCATGGATGCGATAAACGGCACCAAAATCACCGTCCCCATCACCTATGATGAGCCCTGCGCCCATTGTCACGGCACTGGGGCTGAGAGCGAAAGCGACTACGAAACCTGCCCCCGATGCGGCGGCAGCGGCGTCCAGACTGTCAGGCAGCGCACCATCTTCGGCGATATGCAGAGCCAGACCACTTGCTCCTATTGCGGGGGCAAAGGCAAGATCGTCAAAAAGAAGTGCCACGCCTGCGATGGGAAGGGCTATTCCCGCGTCCACAAGGACCTTTTGGTGAATATCCCCGCCGGCATCAGCTCTGGGCAGCAGATCAGAGTGTCGGGCAAAGGAGGGAAAGGGGGCAATGGCGGTCCTAACGGCGATCTTTACGTCGAGGTCCTCGTCTCCGATCATTCAGAGTTCAAGCGCGAGGGGAACGACATCCATCTCGATGTGCCGCTTAGTTTCGTCGACTGCGCTCTGGGGACTCAAATAGACGTTCCCACGGTATATGGGGAGGTCACCGTCACGATCCCGGAGGGCACGCAGCCAGATCAGATTCTCAAACTCAAAGGCAGAGGCGTGCAGGATCTCCGCACGAAGAAGCCTGGCGATGAGTATCTCCACGTGAAAGTGAAGACCCCAACGAAGCTTTCCAAAAACCAGAAAGACCTGCTGAAAGAATTCCAGGCGCAGGAAAACAAAAAGGACGGCCCTTTTGCGAAGTGGCGCGAGCACTTCAGGAAATGAGCCTATCGCCCAGCCTTCGCAGGTTGGGCTTTTTTCGATACCTTGAAAGGGGAGAGTGTTCTATAATCTCTTTTGCCTTATGCCTTATTGCAAATCATGCCACAAAGAAATATCGAGGCTAGATAACGATGTCTGCCCTTATTGCGGAGAAAAGGACCCCATCGCCGCCGATTACGCGACCAAAGACGTCACTTCCTCCATTGACCCGTTGAAGGGGACATACGATCTTTACAAGTCGAAATCGGCGAAGGTCTACATCGCGCTCTGTATGTCTCTGGGTTTTTTGGGCATCCATGATTTCTACATTGGCTTTTGGAAGAGGGGAATCGCTTGGCTCATCGCTTTCGCCGTTATTTTCGGTGGAGGGGCGAGCCTCGTCTATTTTCTTGCCTGGCCCTCTTTTTTGGCTTTTGTCGTCTTCTTCTTGGCTTTTGTCTTCGTCGACATCTGCCTTGGCCTAATTTTGATTCATAAGCAGCCTTTAAAAGACGCGGAAGGGGAGTTCCTCCGTTAAATGGATCTATTCGCGACGCTGGCCAAGAAGCAGCGTAAAACCCATTTTCAAACCAGCGATGAACTCGCTTATTTCTTCGACAATTCCGGAATTTTGGCCGACTATCCTATTTTTTCATATTACCGGAAAGCCGAGGAGCCTTTTCAGGTTGAGAGGGCAAATATCATCCTTCGTTCCTTTCAGGCTAGGCAAGCTATAGATGATGGGGTCAGGCTCGCAAAGGCTAAAAGCAACGCGTTGGATGAACAAGGCAAACAGTTTGTATTCAAGGAGACGATGACTCCGATTCTGAATAAGCTCCCTTACCATGTCCACGAAGGGGAAAAGATCTACATCCCATTCTTTTCTAAAAGCATCAACAGACTTTATGTTTCGGAATGGACGAAGCTTATGTCCTCGCCTTATAAACGTTTTCTCAAGAACTTCGATTCAATTCTCATCGACCCTTTCGATTACTATGGAGACGATCTTTTCGAATCACTTTTCACCAAACTCGTTCGCATCAAGAAAACGGAAGAAGGCAGCGCTTTCTACGATTACGACTCCTTCACTATATATTTTGTGAACAAGCAGGGGAGACTGGATTGCCAATGTTGCTTGTTTGACCGTTATTTGAAGAGCCATAACCGCAATCATATGATTGAGAGAATCATCCCGGTCGTTGATTCTTATTACAAAAGCGACGTTGAAGCAATGAAGAGATTTCTAGTGGAAAATAAGTTAGTTTCTAGTAGATTGATATATAAAATAAATTACGATGAGGTCGTTGTTTTATCAAAGATAGAGAAGGATTGTGCGGTAAAATGAGAAAATTCTTTTTGCACAGCCTTGGATGCAAGGTCAACGCCTACGAGAATGCCGGGGTTGGCACGTGTCTGAAAGAGGAAGGCTATGTTGAGACGAAGGATGAAAACGCGGCTGATGTGATTGTTTTAAACACCTGTTCCGTGACTGGCAAAGCCGATCAGAAGTCCCGTCAGCACATCTCCTCATATCGCCGAAATAACCCAAATGCCGTGATCGTTGTTATGGGCTGTTATTCGCAGACACATGCCGAACAAGCCGTCTCCCTTGGCGCGGACATCGTTCTCGGCGCCGCGGATAGATCCCTTATCCCTTCTTATATAGAGAGGTTCGTGGCGGATCACCAAAAGATAGTCGATGTCAAAAGGAGCGTGCGCAAGGAAAATTACGAAGAACTTGGCGCGATTTCCTTTTGCGAGAACGCTAGGGCATATCTTAAAATTCAAGACGGGTGCGACAACTTTTGCTCTTACTGCTTTATTCCTTTCCTCCGCGGCAATTCCCGTTCAAGAGAGCCTAGAGAGGTAATCTCCGAGTGCGAGAGCCTGGTTGGGAGAGGCTACAAAGAAATCGTCATCACCGGCATCCATATTGGGGGATACGGCAAGGATCTCGCGGATGGCTCCTATCGCTTTTCTGACTTGATTGAGGACATTCTCTCTTCTTGCCCCGACCTTTATCGCCTTCGCATTTCTTCCATTGAGGAAAGCGAGATTGACGATAAATTGCTTGAGCTTCTTAAAACCAAGCCAAACATCGTCTCCCATCTCCATATTCCCCTTCAGTCCGGAAGCAGCAGCGTGCTTAAGCGGATGAAAAGGAAATACGACACCGATTCCTTCTTAAAGAAACTGGACGCGATCAGGGAAGCGAGGCCCGGCATAGCAATCACCACCGATGTCATCGCAGGGTTTCCGTTAGAAAGCGAAGAGGAGTGGAAAGAGACCGTCTCTTTCTGCGAGAAAGCCCGCTTCGCCGAGATTCATGTCTTCCCTTTCTCTTCCCGCCCCGGCACTTACGCTTCCACGCTCAAAGACACTGCTCCGCAGGTAAAAAAATCCCGGGTGGCCGAGCTTTTATCCCTTTCCTCAAAACTCAGAAAAGAGTACGAGGAGGCTTTCTACGGAAAGAAAATGGCGATTCTTTTCGAAGATTATGACGCTGAGAGAAAACTTGCGAAAGGGCATAGCTCCAACTATCTTCTTGTCCAGGTTCCCAGCGACCGCCCCAGGCATGGCGAAATAGATGAGATTATTTACGAATCTTCGGTGGCAGGCGATTAATTTGAATATTTTTTGACATCGTATCATTTTTTCGCTTGTTTCCGCTCGCCTCCCTCGTATAATTCCCCCCGGAAAACGAAAGGAGATTCACCATGGCAGTCCCACAGAGAAGAATCAGCAAAACCCGCAAGAGAATGCGCCGCTCCCATTTCAAGCTTGAAGTGGCCGGATTGGTCGCTTGCCCGCATTGCGGCGCGATGATCCGTTCGCACCGTGTTTGCCCCGAATGCGGCTATTACAACGGCAAGGAAATCGTGCACGTCAGCAAGAAAGGCGAATAAGGCTTCTTGGACCCAAGGCTAACCTTGGGTCTTTCTTTTTGCCCGGCACGAATCGATAATTTGCCTGAGGTAACAAAATGGAATTCAACAAACTTTTCGACCATACGCTTTTAAAGCCAGAGGCCACGTCTGATCAAATTAAAAAACTTTGCAAGGAAGCGAAAGAATATGATTTCGCCTCCGTTTGCGTCAATCCCGATTTCGTGGCTTTGGCTGCTAAGGAGCTCCAAGGCACCTCAGTCAAAGTCTGCACCGTCATCGGCTTCCCTTTGGGGGCCAACAAAACCTGCGTCAAAGTCGTTGAGGCAAAGGAGGCAATCGCCGACGGAGCCACTGAAATAGACATGGTTCAGAACGTCTCTTGGGCGAAAGAAGGCCGCTACGATCTAGTGGAAGAGGAAGTCGCCGCGCTCAAGAGAGCGGTGGGGAGCCTTACGCTCAAGGTGATTCTCGAGACCTGCTTGCTGAGTAAGGAAGAGATCCGCCTTTCTTCTCTTGCCTGCGCCAAAGCCGGCGCGGATTTCGTGAAGACTTCGACCGGCTTCTCGAAAGGCGGCGCCACGGCTGAAGACGTGGCTATAATGCGCGAGGCGGTGGGGCCGAATCTCGGCGTCAAGGCCAGCGGTGGCATTCACCATTACGAAGACGTTCTCGCCCTTACGAAAGCCGGCGCGAACCGCATCGGCGCGAGCGCTTCGGTTGCCATTATGGAGGAAAAGGCGAAAATCGCCTGAAAAAGGTTGCTATTTGCCACGGCGGGGGGTAAATTTACCCCGTTCCGGAAAGGGAGGTGAGCAAGAAATGTCAGTGAGAGTCGTCGTTCGCGAGAACGAAACCATCGACGACGCGCTCCGTCGCTTCAAAAGAGGCGTCAACAAATCCGGCATCCTCTTCGAGACCCGGAAGCGCGAAGCCTATCTGAAACCTGGTCTTGCCAGGAAGATGAAATCCAAGATGGCCCGCAGGAAGAAATTCTAATCGCCTCTTGGCCCCCGAGAAATCGGGGGCTTTTTTATGCCTGTTCGCTTACCCTTTTTTTGCGCGCTGAAAGAAAAATCGAAATTTTTTTAGGGAAAACTCGAAAATCGCTTTTATTAATAGGTGAGGTAACAAAAATGATCTACCAAGCCCAAGAAAAAGGCTGCGGGTACGCGGCCGTCAAAAACTTGCTCCAGCTCAATGGCTTCAAAAACGCCGAAGCCCTCGCTGAGCCGCCGATCGCTGAAAAGGCCCCTTCGCTGGGGGAACTTATAGCCTATGCCTCTGAGCACGGTCTCGCTCTCTCCGGCTATAAGTTCCTCGAGCCAAGTGGCTTGTCCTCCTGCAACTGTTTCCCTTTGCTTTGCCTTTTGACGGATGGGCCCCGCGAGCACTTGGTCATCGTCAAAAAGAGGAAGAAGAGGCGTTATTTCGTCTGCGATCCCGCGGAAGGCGAAAGTTGGAGAAAGGAAGAGGAAATCCTTTCGAAGTTCACGGGCGTCTATCTTAAACAGCTCTCTTATTCGCCCAAGGGAGAGAAGCAGCCTCTCCTTGCGAAAATAAAGAGGCCGGCCTTTTCCTACATTCTGCCCCTATTCCCCGCTCTTGAGGCGGCGATAGCCTTCTTCGCGGTCTCTTTCTTCGCCAGCGAAAACAATTTCACCTCGCTTCTCCTCCTAATGGCGGCCTATTGCCTGCTTATCCTCGCCCGCTCCGTTTTCCTGATGGCGGGCATGGAGCAATTCGACGCAAAATGGGCTTTTGGGCTTGCTAAAACCGAGAAAGAAGAGAGGGAAGAGGCGTTGAGACATTATCTTTCCTACAAAAAGGCATCCATCGTTCCTTGGGTCAGCCTGCCTGAGAACGTCGTCTGTTTTGCCTTCGTTTTCTTCCTCGTCGCCATTAACGAGCCACTTTTCGCCTCTTTGACCCTGATCCCTTTTGCTTCCTTCTTCTTGGACAAAACGCTGCTGGGCAGAAGGGAAAAGAGAAAAAAGGATGAAGTGGCTACCCTAGAAAAGGAATTCCTTGATTCGGAGGAGGATTCGCATCTTCGTATGGGGAAGTTGAATGCCCTTTTCTCCAAAGTCTCATCATACACAAGGAGGGAGCTTAGCAAAAAAGCTATCCTTGTCCTTCTTTGCCTCATTTCCAGCTGCATAGGGCTTTTAGGAGGGGAATTCACCTGCAATCGCTTCCTTCTTTTCGTCTTTTCGAGCCTCTATCTCGTCAGCTTGGGAGAGAAAATATACGAGGATGGCAAAAGCATCGAGACGGAAAAGAGGGAAAGGCCTTATTTCTATCAGCACTTTGTGCGCGCCTCTGATTCCAACAAGACCCTTGAGAATGGTAATATATAGCCATTCATATGGAACTCTCATTCGAAAACCGTCTTGCTGAAACTTACGACCATTACGAAGATAAATACCTGAAGATCATGGGCGTTGCCTTCGATCTTCTTTCAATAAAGGCGAACTACGAGGTCGATGTCTCCCTCGTGGACGAGGAGACCATCCACCAGATCAACAGGGATTACCGCAAAGTCGACAGGGTCACCGACGTCATCTCCTTCGCTTTCAACGATGACAAAAGCGAGGAGGGGAGGATCGCCGACGAATCGATTCCCCGGATGTTGGGCGAGATTTTCATCTGCGTCCCCCAAGCCCTCCGCCAAGCGAAGGAGATAGGCAATAGCGAGGAGAGGGAGATGTGCTTTCTTTTCTGCCATGGCCTGCTGCATCTTCTTGGCTACGACCACATGAAGGAAGAGGATGCGAAAGTGATGTTCCCTTTGCAGGACAGAATCCTCGACGAAGCCAAAAAGGAGAATCTATGACCCCAGAAGAATTGGTGGAACAAGCCCGCATCGCGCGCTCACTTTCCTATTCGCCCTATTCCCATTTCCCCGTTGGCGCAGCTTTGCTGGTAAAAAGCGGCAAGGTCTATTACGGGGCCAATGTCGAGAATTCCAGCTATGGCCTTTCCATGTGCGCCGAGCGCAACGCGATCTACCATGCCCTGATGGAAGGGGAGTCGCCGGACGATTTCGTTTCACTCGCTCTTATCGGGGAAACTGACGAGCCCATCTCGCCTTGCGGTGCCTGCCGCCAGGTCATCAGCGAGTTTTTCCCGAAGGATGCGCCCATTTACATGGCAAGCGCCTCTGGGAAGATATACCAGACAAACATCGATGAACTATTGCCTTATGCCTTCGAGGGGGATGTTTTATGAAAGTTGGATTCGTCGCCATTTTGGGGCGCCCAAACGCCGGCAAGAGCACCTTTTTGAACGCCGTGCTCTCAAAAAAGGTGTCCATCGTCACCCCAAAGGCCCAAACCACCAGAGATTCCATCTGCGGTATCCTGAACGAGAAATCCCGCCAGATCGTCTTCGTGGACACCCCGGGGATCTTCTTCGGGGAAGGCGCGCTTGACCGCTACATGAAGAAATCCGCTTTCGATTCCTCCAAGGATGTAGATGCGATCCTTTATCTCATCGATGGCAGCCAGAAGGATCTCGAACCGGATTTCAAGATAATCGAAAGCCTCCGCTCTTCTTCCCCGCGCGTGCTCGTCCTCAACAAGATTGACTTGCTTAAGATCGATGAAGGCGAAGCCAAAAAGAAAGCTATCGTCGAGCGTTTCCCCTCTTTCCCTCTTATCGAGGCTTCTTTCTTGACCAATTTCGGAATCAAAGAGGTGAAAAACGCTTTGGATCGGTATCTCGGCGAAGGCGAGCCTTTCTATCCAGATGACATGCTTACCGACAAAGACCTTCCTTATCGCAGCAAGGAGATAATCCGCCAGGAGCTCCTCCATTTCCTCCGTCAGGAGATTCCCCATCAATCGGCCGTCATCATAAGGCGCTTCGCCGAGGAAAAGGGCGCCTACCACATCGAGGCGAGCATCGTCCTCAACAAAAAGAACCACAAATCGATAGTCATCGGAAAAGGCGGGGAGATGATCAAAAAGATCTCGATGGCCGCCCGCCACGAAATGGAAAGGGTCTTCGGGAAAAGGGTCTCGTCGCTTGAGATTGAGGTCGAGGTCAAAGAAGGGTGGAGGGACGACCCCGCTCTGCTCAAGAAACTAGGCTATGCAAACGAGTGAGATCAGCCGCAAAGGGCTGGTGCTCCGCTTGAGCGAATACAAAGAGGCCGACGGGATGGTGAACGCCATCTTTGAAGACGGTTATTTTTCCTTCTCGGCTAAGGGCGTCAGAAAGCTTACGTCCAAAAACTCCGCCAGCGTCCAGCCTTTTTCATATTCTGAATTCTCTTTGATGGCATCTAGCTCCGGCGGGCTTTCCCTGAAATCGGGATCCCTCGTGGAGAATTTCCAAATCGAAGGCGGCATCGAAGCGATGACTGTCCTCTCTTTCATGCAGGAGCTCACTTTGAAGGTCGTGCAGGAAGATGAGGCCTCTTCGGCTTTCCCTTATCTCCTCAAAGCCTGCCAATGCCTCAAGGATGGGAAAGACCCTCTCACAATCGGATTGCTCTATTTCGCGAAGGTCCTGGTCGGGGGAGGCTACGGCCTCGACGTTGACGAATGCGTGCTCTGCCACAAGAAAAAAGGAATCGTCGCCCTCTCCTACGAAGAAGGCGGATTCCTCTGCGATGACCATTTCGACCCTGAGAGGCACGAAAAGACCTCGCTAGAGAGACTAAAGATTGCCCGCTACATATTTAGGTGCAAGGAGAGCGACTTTCCACGCATTGAATTCGCAAAAAAGGACACGATAACGCTCTTAAAAGAACTTGGCGCTTACCTTGAAAATCTCACTGGCTGCCGATTGAAATCACTTTCGATGATAAAAAGATTATAAGTACCCTTATAGTGGGTTGACCATAAGGAAAAAACGGATAAACTATGCGGGTTGCATTTTAGGGCAAGGAGGCCCTGTTTTACGATGGCGAATAAATTCTCGTTCGAAACAATCACGCAGCACCTGCAGACATCTGGGTTCGTTTTTCAAGGATCCCAGATTTACGGCGGTCTGTCCAATACCTGGGATTACGGCCCGCTTGGCGCCGAGATGAAGCGGAACATCCGCTCGATGTGGTGGAAGAGATTCGTCCAGGAGTCTCCGACCAACGTTGGCCTCGACGCGGCGATCCTCATGAACCCAAAAGTCTGGGAAGCCACCGGCCACGTCTCGACATTCAACGATCCGATGGTCGATTGCAAAGCCTGCAAAGCGCGCCACCGCGCGGATGAGCTCATCAAACACGAATACCCCGACGTCGACGTCGACGCGATGGATTTCGAGCAGATGGATGAGTTCATGAAGACCCATAAGATGACTTGTCCCGTCTGCGGGAAGAGCGATTTCACCCCGATTCGGAAATTCAACATGATGTTCAAAACCCATATTGGCGTGACTGAGGACGCTTCCAGCGCCGTCTATCTTCGCCCGGAGACCGCTCAAGGCGTGTTCGTCAACTTCAAGAACGTCCAAAGGGCCTGCCGCAAGAAGATTCCTTTCGGCGTCTGCAATGCCGGCAAGAGCTTTCGCAATGAAATCACCCCCGGGAACTTCACTTTCCGCACTAGGGAGTTCGAACAGCTTGAGATGGAATTCTTCTGCAAACCGGGCACCGACCTTGAGTGGTTTGCCTATTGGAAGGATTACTGCCGCAAATTCATCGATTCCCTCGGCGTGAAGGACGACAATCTGCGCTATCGCGACCACGAACAAGCCGAACTCGCCTTCTATTCAAAGGCCACGACCGACGTCGAATACGATTTCCCGACTATCGGCTGGGGTGAGATCCTCGGCGTTGCCGACAGAACTGACTACGATCTCAAACGCCACATGGATTATTCCCATGAGGATATGAACTATCTCGATCCCGAGACCAACGAGAAATACGTCCCTTACACCATCGAGCCTTCGATGGGTCTTGACCGCCTCTTCCTCATGGTGGCGGTGGATGCCTACGATGAGGAAGATCTTGAAGGCGGCGACAAGCGCATCGTCATGCACCTTTCTCCGGCCCTCGCGCCTTACAAAGTGGCTGTTTTGCCTCTTTCGAAGAAGCTCAACGACGCCGCCAAGGAAATTGAGCAGAAACTCGCGAAACGTTTCTCCGTCACCTATGATGAGACGGGCTCTATTGGTAAGAGATACCGTCGCCAGGATGCGGTGGGGACCCCGTTCTGCGTGACCGTCGATTTCGACACCGAAAACGACGGCAGCGTCACCGTTAGAGACCGTGACAGCATGGAACAGGTAAGGGTGAAAATCGATGATCTTCCCACTTACATCGAAACCAAAATCTTCTATTGATAAAAGTAAATTAATAGTAATAAATTAGTAGAAATATATACTTTGTATATACCAAAACGGAGAAAGGAGGATTATGTACGATAGAGATTTGATAGAAAGCGTGCTCAAGCACGCGGATATCGTCAATGTCATCTCCTCCTATCTCAACGTCATCAAAAAAGGGAAGAACGCCATCGCGATTTGCCCATTCCACGACGACAAAAACCCATCCCTTAATATCTCCTCGGAGAAGCAGATCTACAAATGCTTCTCCTGCGGGGAGGGCGGGAACGCGATATCCTTCGTCAAGAACTATGAGCACGTTCCTTTCGATGAAGCGGTGAGGAAAGTCGCTGAGCTGAGCGATTACCATGATCCGCGTCTGGTTTCTCAGCGCAGCGTTCAGTTCGTCGACCCCGAGAAGGAACCGCTTTACAAGGCGATGTCTGACCTTTGCTCCTATTACCAATACGCACTTACCACGCGCGAAGGCGAGAAGGCGCGTGAATATCTTGGGAAAAGGAACATTGCTTCTGGCCAGCAGGACAAATTCCTCATTGGCTATGCGCCCGCCGATGGGCAGGCGACGGTCAAATATCTTCAGGCCAAAAAGCATTCCCTGAAGACAATCGAGGACATCGGCATCGCCTTCACTCAGCTCGAAGGGACCTCCGATCGAAATGCGGGCCGGCTCATTTTCCCGCTTTGCGACCCCTCAGGCAAAGTGGTGGGATTCTCCGCCCGGCGCCTCGTCGACGACGATTCTCCGAAGTACGTGAACTCGCCGGAGACCAAGATCTTCCATAAGGGCGAGACGCTCTTCAATTACCACCGGGCCTCCAGAATCGCCCGTCACGACGGCTATGTTTACCTTCTTGAGGGCTTCATGGACGTCATGGCGCTCGATAAATGCTCCCTTTGCGCGGTCGCCCTCTGCGGCACCTCGCTGACGAAAGAGCAGATAGACCTGCTCAGGAAGCTCCGCTGCGAGGTGAGGGTTTGCCTCGACGGCGACGCCCCGGGGCAGATTGGGATGATGAAGATTCTTACTCTTCTGCAAAAAGAGAGGATCCCCTTCCGCCTGGTGAGCAACCCCGGCGATCTCAGGGACCCTGACGACATCTTGCAGGAAAGCGGGGAAGAAGCCTTGAAAGAGGCGATGTCCCATCTCGTGGATCCAAGCGATTTCGCCCTTAATTTCTACCTGAACACGAAAAAGCTCGAGACGGTGGCGGACAGGGAGAAGGTATTGAACAAATTCCTCCCTTATTGTGCCTCCCTCCCCCCGGGCATCGAGAAAGAGAATTACCTCGCCAAGCTCAGCAAAGCCACTTCCTTCGAGATCGAGGCCATCCGCGCCTTGCTGCCGAAAGCCAAAAGCCTTGCGGGGAGCGAGCAAAGGCCTCTTGAAGTCGGCCACCACGAGCATCGCAAGGCCCAAAAAGAAACGCCCTCTAGGCTCTACAAGGCCGAGCGGACGATTCTCTATTACATGCTGCGCGAGGAAGAGGCGGTGAGCTTCTTCGAGGAGAACGTCGGCGACTTCTATTACGCGATAAACAACGATCTGGCCAACTACATTATCGACTATTCCTCAAGCCATGATGGCAGCATCGACCAAGCCCAGCTGCTCGGCCTCGTACAAAGCCTCGGCGGCGAGGAGGCCTCATCGCTTGAAGAATCACTCGCGAGCCTCTACGACGACTCCGGCGGCTTGCCTTACTCAAGGAAAACCCTCGAAGCCTGCAAAGGCATAATCGAGGAGGAGAAAAACGCCCTGCGCATCAAGCAGGAAGCCGCGAAAACCTTCATGAGCATGGACAAAGACGCCCAGAAGGAATTCCTGGACAAGATCGCCAAAGAAAGGCGCGAAGCCTGGGGTAGAAGAAAGAAAAAAGACAATTGAGCCATAAAAAACAAGGAGAGAAGACCATGGACCCAAAAAGCAAAAAGAAAGACGAAAAAGAAGAAATCGTCGAAGAGGAAGAGACCATCGACGAGATCATCATCGACGAGGATGAGGAAGAAGAGGAGGGCATCGCCTCGCTCGAAGCCATCAAGAAGCGCTTTCTGAAGAAAGGCAAAGAAGAGGGCTCGATCGACTCTGGCGAGCTCATGGACGCCACAAGCCATCTCGAGCTCAGCGACGAAGACCTTGAGTCTTTGATGAGCTTCTTCAAAGAGAACGGCGTCGAGATCGACTCGATTGATGACGACGACAAGGACGAGGGCGACGGGGAAGAGCCCGACATCGCTGATCTTGCCGCTGCCGAGGACGACATCGAAAAAGAAGAGGAAGAGGAGGCGGAATCCGCAAGCAACGAGGCCGCCAACGACAAAGAAGAGCTCGAGGCCATCAACGAATTCGCCCACGCTACCATCGGCGAGGTCAAGGTCAACGACTCCGTCAAGATGTACCTCAAGGAGATCGGCAAGGTCAATCTCCTCACCGCTCAGCAAGAGACCGAATTGGCCAAGCGCATCGTGAAAGGCAATGAAGCCAAAGCCGCCCTTGATGCGCTCTACGACGATTACCGCTCGCAAGGAGGGGATCTGAGCCGTGACCGCTGGTATCGCCGCATCGACGCTTATGGCGATTCGCCGGAATCCAAATACAAATACGCCCAGGAAGACGGAATAGGGCATGGCATCGATGGAAGGCAAGGAGCCAAAGACCAGCTTATCACCGCTAACCTCCGCCTCGTCATCTCAATCGCCAAGCACTACGTCGGCAGGGGCATGCACTTCCTCGACCTCATTCAGGAAGGCAACATGGGCCTTATGAAGGCCGTGGAAAAATTCGACTACACCAAAGGATTCAAATTCTCCACCTACGCGACTTGGTGGATTAGGCAGGCCATCACCCGCGCCATCGCCGACCAGGCGCGCACCATCCGCATCCCCGTCCACATGGTCGAGACCATCAACAAGATGACCCGCGTCCAGCGTCAGCTGACCCAGGAATACGGTCGCGACCCGACCGCGGAGGAGATTTCCGCGCGCCTCGACGGCCAACTCTCCCCCGAGCAGATCCTCCGCATCCAGCGCATCGCCCTCGAGCCCGTCTCCTTAGAGACGCCGATTGGCGAGGAGGACGATTCACGCCTCGGCGATTTCCTCGAGGACAAAGAGACCCAATCCCCGGAAGAGTACACGACTAAGAGCCTTCTCAAGGATGAGCTTTACGACATCATGAGGGATCTCACCGACCGCGAGGAGAAGGTGCTGCGTTTGCGTTATGGCCTTGACGACAACCGCCCGCGGACGCTCGAAGAGGTGGGCAGGGAGTTCGGCGTCACGCGCGAGCGCATCCGTCAGATCGAGGCCAAGGCGATCCGCAAGCTCCGCCATCCTACGCGCGCCAAAAAGCTTGGGGACTACCGCGAGGCCAATTTCGGCGACGGCAAAATCCGCTGAGCAGCAAGCATGGAAGAGAAAGCAAGCCAAAGCGCGATTGACGAGGTTTCCGCCTATCGGGAAGAGATCGAGGCGAACCGCGTTTTGAGCGAGCAAGAGGAAAAAGAAGAGGTCGAAAAGGCCCGCAAGGGCGACAAAAACGCCATCGCTTCCCTTGTGGAAAGCTTCGCCAAGAGGGCGGAGGAAATGGCAAGCTTCCGCTATGACGGCAGCGTCCCTTTGACCGACCTCATCCTCGAGGCCAACCGCGGGCTTTATTACGCGGCCGGTCATATTTCGAACATGCCTCTTGACTGCAGTTTCTCCTCTTTCGCGACCGCGATCGTCTCGTCAAGACTGGACAAATTCGTCAAAGAAGAGGAAGAGAAAATTGAGGAGGCGGAAGAAAGCGCCTCCTTCTCCCTTCAAAGCCCAAACGCCTCCTCAAGCGGAGAGGCGATTCTTTATTCGGAAGCCGCCAAATACCCTCTTCTCAGCAAAGAACAGGAAATCGAGCTCGGAAAGAAAATCCAAAAAGGTCTTTCCGAAGGGGCGAGCGAAGATGAGAAAAAGGAGGGGAAGGAAGCCGAGGATGCGATGGTGAAGCACAATCTTCGCCTCGTGATGAGCCTGGCCAAAGATTATGCGAGCCCCTCCCTCCCTTATCTCGACCTCTGCCAGGAAGGCTATTTCGGATTGCGCACCGCGGCCAGGAAGTTCGATCCAAACATGGGGTGGCGCTTTTCCACCTATGCCTATCCATGGGTCAAACAGACTCTGCAGAAGCTCCTCAATGAGCAAGGCAGGGGGCTCAAAATAAGCCAATACACCATTTCGCGACTAGGGAAGGTCAGAAAAGCCTTCGACTCGCTTTCGCAGTCTTTGGGGCGGGAACCGACTATCGCCGAGCTTTCGGCGGAGCTTCCGGAATATTCGCCCAAAGACATCGCGGCGATCCTCGAGATCCCGATGGGCGTGGTGTCCCTCGACGAGCCCTTCGATTCCTCGGAAAGCGATTCCGCCGATCTCCTTTCCACCGTCCGAGGAGACGACGACATCGCCGAGAGCCTCGACGAAGAGGATAGGGATGCCTTGATAAAAAAGGGACTGGGCTGCCTGAACGACCGCGAGAAGACGATCGTCTCTTACATTTACGGGCTGAGCGGCAAAGAGAAGATGGACATGGCCGCCCTCGGGAGAAGACTTGGCATCAGCAGGGAAAGAGTCAGGCAGATCCATCAATCCGCTTTGGCCAAAATGAGGCGACAACTCCAGGGGGAAGAGGGGTAAGAAGCATCATGAGAAAGCTATCGAAAAGGCTCCAAACCGCCTATGATTTCATCCCGTTTGATTCCGTCGTCGCCGACGTCGGCGCCGACCATGCCCAACTGACCATTGCCCTTTTGGAGAATGGGAAGATAGCCTGGGCCCAAGCCATCGAGAACAAAGTGGGGCCCTTCATCCGCATGAAGGCCGCGATCGATGGCTGCAGCTTCGCAAGCCATGTCGTCTGCACTCAGGCAAACGGGTTGGACGAGCTTTCGAGCAATGTCGATTGCCTAGCCATCCTCGGCATGGGAGGCAGCCTCATCGCTGAGATCCTCGAGAAGGGGAAGGATAAGCTTGACCAGATCGAGACCATTGTCCTCGACCCACATAAGGACCTCGTCCTCGTGAGGCAGAAACTGGTCGAGCTCGGCTTTAAGATCGATGATGAGGCGATGGTTTTGGAATCGGGCACTTTCTACACGATAATCAAAGCCGTCAAAGGAAAGCCAAAGAGGCCTTACACCAAAGCCGAACTCGCCTTTGGGCCGGTGCTTTTGGAGAAAAGGGATCCTGCTTTCATCGCGTTTTGCGAGGACAATCTGAAGAAAGTCGGAAAGAACCTCGACAAGGGCCTGTCCGATGAAAATAGACGCAAATACCTAAATCTTTACCGTTTGCTCAAACAGATAATCGGCGCTTCTCAAAGCGAGGAGAGATAAGCCAAAGTCCTTTCGACTATCTCTTTCGAAGTCGAGGCGCTGGAGCAGACGAGGAGGGTTCCGTAGGGCGAGAGATCGAGTTTAGCGACCTCTTTTTCATCGAGGCAAAGCCAGGCAGGGCAGTTGGATTTGGCTATTTCGTAAAGCTTGGAGGCGTTATTGGACGTCGATGATCCCAAAACAATCGCTGCATCGGCTTTTTTGGAGAGCTCAGCGACTTTCTCTTGCCTCACGCGCGTAGCGGTGCAGCGCTCTTTCGCAAGGCGTGCCTCCGGGAAGGCCGCTTTGATCTCGGCGAAAGCTTTCTCCACCTCGTCGCCGCTCAAGGTTGTCTGGCAGACGATCTCCGGCGAGGCAGGGCACTTTCGCCAGTCCCCCTCGCCGTCTTTGGAATTGAAATAGAAAGCCTTGGGACAGGAGGCGAGGAACGCCTCTTTCTCAGCGTGCTTCTCCTGCCCGACATAGATGATCGGATGATGCGAAAGCAGGGCGGTTCCTAGATTCTCCTTCACGAAAGCGCAGGTGCCATCGTATATCTGGAAGCCTTTCCTTTTGGCGGCCTCGTCGAAAGAAGAAGGGTGCCCGTGCGCTGAGAAGACCACGATGGACCCCTTTTCAAGCCCCTCCATTCGGCGGAGCAAAGAATCGAAGTCCCCGTCAAGAAGCCGCAGACCTTTTGAAAGCAGGGCCGATATGGCGTCCTCGTTATGCACCGGCGCGCCAATGAGATAGACCTCGCTCGCTGGGTGTTCCTTCTTTGCCTTCAGGGCGATTTCCATGGCTTTGGATACGCCATAGCAGTAGCCGAAGGGCTTCGCGAGGAGGATGTTCATGGGTAGAATTTTCCTTTAAAAATGTGCAAAAAGGAAGGGATTTCCCTATAATCTCCCCGTTATGGCAAACTTCGCGCAATTCAATCTCTCCAAAGAAATGGTTCAGGCCCTGGAAAAGCTCGGCTACAAGGAACCTTCCCCCGTCCAAAGCAGGGTAATCCCCAAGGCTTTGCGCGGCGATTCCATCCTCTGCCAAAGCGAGACCGGAAGCGGCAAGACGCATTCGTATCTCGTCCCTATAATCGACCGCCTCGACCTTTCTTTGCCCCGCCTGCAGTCCATCATCGTCTGCCCTAGCCGCGAGCTTGCCCGCCAGGTCTATGATTTCGCCTTCGCTTTCACGCGCTTTTTCCCGAAGCTTAAGGTGAGGCTTTTCACTTCCAGCGAGGAGAAGAGCGAGAACCAGCAAGGGCTCTCCATCGCCCCTCAGCTCGTCATCGGCACCCCGGGCAGGCTGAAGGATCTGCTCGCCGATGATTACGAGCTCAACCTCAAAGGGGTGAAGAGTCTGGTGCTCGATGAGGCTGACATGCTGATGGACATGGGTTATTTCGAGGACATCGACGCCTTGCGCTCTCTCCTTAGGGACGATCTGCAGGTCATGGTCTTCTCGGCGACCTTGGAGCAGGGCCTCAAGGAGAAGCTTAGAAAATACGCCGCCAGCGATTTCCTCTACGAAGGTGAGGAGAATAAATCCTCCGCCAATGTCTCCCATCACCTCATCGATATCAAACACGTCGGGAAAAACGAGGCCTTGCTGCGTTTTCTGTCTCTAAAACATCCATATTTGGCCCTCGTTTTCGCCTCAAGGAAAGAAGACGTCAACTCCGCTTACGCCGCCTTGAAGAACGCAGGATACAGCACGGTGCTCTTCTCTGGCGACCTTGAGACGCGCGAGAGGAGAAAGACGATTCGCATGATCAAGGAAAACCGCTACCAAGTGGTTGTCTGTTCCGACCTTCTGAGCCGCGGCATCGACATCGAAGACGTCAGCGACGTCATTTCGCTCGACCTCCCTAGCGACCTCAACTATTACCACCATCGCGCTGGACGCACGGCCCGCTTCGGCAAAAGCGGCGATTCCTGGGTGTTTTATGACGACGATTCCATCAGGCTCCCAAAGGCCTTGATGGAACAAGGCGTAAAATTCGATTTCCTGATCCTCCGCAAAGACGCGCTTGAGAAAGATCCCGTCGGCCTCCTTCCGAAAACCAAGTTCCAGAAAAAGAAGCCGTTTGAGGACCCGGAAGAGGCCAAGGAGATAAAAATAGCCAAAGCCAATACCAGAGCCAAGAAAGTTAAACCAGGCTACAAGAGGAAGCAGCGCTGGGCTGTTGAAAAAGTCAAAAACAAGTACCGCCGCAAGGCGATCCGCAAGAAAATCAGGGCTAATCTTCATGGAAAAGAGCAGGGGTGACCTGCTCTTTTCTCATAAGGAGTCTATTTCCTTCTTCATCTCATCGAAGATGTCTTTGTCATCGACTTCGCGGAGGATCTCCCCTTTCTTGAAGATGACCCATCTCCCATTTCCTCCGGCGGCGCCCAAATCCGCGTGCCTGGCTTCGCCTGGCCCATTGACGATGCAGCCCATTACGGCGATGGTCTTGCTGATGCGCCTCTCCTCGACGTAACGCTGAAGCTCCTTGGCCAAGGGGATTAGCTTAACGCTTGTCCTGCCGCATGTCGGGCAGGAGATGAAGGTCGGGTAATCTTTCTCGATCCCGAGGTCGTGGAGCAAGCGGTGGCAGGCTTTGACCTCTTCTTCAGGGTCGTCGCTAAGCGAGATTCGGATGGTGTCCCCGATGCCTTCGAGAAGCAATGGGGAGAGAGTGGCCGCGGAGCGGATGAGCCCGATGTCCTTCGGCCCGGCCTCCGTGACGCCTAGATGCAAAGGGTAGGGGAAGATCGAAGCCGCTTCGCGATAGGCCTCGATTGTCTCAATGGGGGAACTGCCTTTAAGGGAGATCACTATGTCGTGGAAATCCATCTTTTCCAATATGGCGACGTGCTTTTTCGCGCTTTCGACAAGATGGCTCGCCAGGACTTTCGGCTCGCCGGTGGAGATGGCTTTGTCCAAAGACCCGGAGTTCACGCCGATTCTTATTGGCACCCTTTTCCTTTTGCAGGCGTCTACCACTTCCCTTATCCGTTTCTCGTCCCCGATGTTCCCGGGGTTGATCCTCACGCCGTCGACGCCTCCTTTTATCGCCTCAAGGGCGAAACGATAATCGAAATGGATGTCGGCGACCAAGGGGATGCCCACCTTGTCTTTTATTGAGGCGAAGCTTTTGGCGTCTTCCATGTCGAGGCAAGAAAGGCGCATGATCTGACAGCCTAGCTTCGCGCAGCGGTTTATCTGCGCGCTCACCTCATCGACCTTGCTCGTCTTGATGGAGGCCATCGATTGGATGAGGACCTGATTGCCTCCGCCTAAGCGAAGATTGCCCAGATATACAGGACGGGTTTGGCTGCGTTTCAACATAGTGAAACTATTCTAAATCAAGTTGTAGCGCTTTTGGGAAGTGTGTGATAGGATACTCAACGCGAAAGCGAAGGAGAGTGAACCAACATGGCGTCCAAACGCGATCAAGTCATCCTGAAATGCACCGTCTGCGGCAACGAGAACTACATCACGACCAGGAACAAACGCAACAAGCCTGAGAAGATGGAGATCAAGAAGTATTGCGAGCATTGCCGCAAGATGACCGACCACAAGGAGAAGAAATAAGGCCCCGGCCTTATTTTTTTGTTTCGCCATGAAAATCGCCAAACTCAATTATCACCCTTCCTTCGCCAATACTTATGTCCTCGGCGAAGAAGGCGACCCCTGCCTACTCATCGACCCCGGCTACGATAGAGGCAACGTCCTCGACCATTACATCGAGAAGCACCACGCGGGGAAAACGCTAGGGATCGTGCTGACCCATGGCCATTTCGATCATTTTTACGGCCTCAACGATTTGCTCGGCCTCGCAAAGGTCCCGCTTTTCATGTCGGAAGAGGATTTCCTTTGCCTCGATGACCCCAAGCTAAACGCCTCCTTCGACCTTGCGGAGCCTTTTGCTCTTGAGAAAGCGGTCTCGCCTTATTTTCTCGAGGACGGCGACGAAACCTCAATCGGCCCCTTTTCCTTCAAGACCATCGCCACGCCTTTCCACACCAAAGGCTCGATCTGCCTTTATTTCGAGGAGCAGGGCGTCCTTTTCTCAGGAGACACCCTTTTCAAACTGGGTATCGGCCGAGATGACCTCCGCCACGCTTCCCCCAAAGACAAAGAGAGAAGCCTGAGCAGGATTTTCGACTTGCCAGATGAAACTATCGTCTATCCCGGCCACGGCGGCAAAACGACGATCGGGGACGAAAGGCCTTACCTTGAAAGTCATCTGAACTGAGAGGAATCATGCCATTTGTAGGGCTGTTTGCTTGCTGAAAATTGCTTTTCCAACACACAAAAAATCTCGATGACTAGGGGATTTCCCTCGCGCGCGAAAGTCGCCCTTTTTTAGGGAGGGCAAAACGCCTATAATTACCGACGGCATTCAAAGGAGATTAATTTAATTTATGATCAATGTCACCGAACTCCGTCCTGGGAACTACTTCATCGATGAAGGCAATATGTACCAGGTCATCGACATCCTCCTCAACAAGACCGCGATGAGGAAGATGGTCGCGAAACTCAAAGTAAAGAACATGCGCACTGGCGCTATCGTCGAGCTCGCCCGCAACTCCGGCTACGGCGTCGAGGACATCCACGTCGACAAGAAGACGATGAATTATCTCTATGACGATGGACAGGCCTATAACTTCATGGACCCCAAGACCTACGAGCAGGTCCCTCTCCCGCACGCCGCTTTGGAGAACGAGATCAAATACATCGCCCCCAACAGCGAAGTCACCATCGTCACCTATGAGGACGAGATCCTCGGCGTCTCTCTTCCTGCCAAGGCCATTTTGACCGTCACCAAGACCGAGCCTGGCGTCAGGGGCGACACCGTCAGCAACGGCGGATCCAAAGACGCCGAGCTTGAGACCGGCATCACCATCCGCGTCCCCCTCTTCATCAACGAGGGTGACAAGATCTCCGTCGACACCACGACCGGCAAATACGACGGGAGGGCCTGATGATGACCCTTCCCGCTCTTTTCGGTTGGGATGGAGGCTGGTTCGGCCTTGTCATTGGCGCGCTCATTATCGGAGCAATCGCCGGTTTCATGATTGCCCGCTACGTTTTCAAGAAGCAGCTCAAGGACAATCCGCCCATCAATGAGAACATGATCAGGGCGATGTTCCGTTCCATGGGCCGCAAGCCATCCGAAGCGCAGATCCGCGCCGTGATGAAACAAATGGAAAGTGAACGAAACCGCTGATTTCGGCGGTTTTTTGGTTAACGAAAGGAAATATTTTATGAAAACCAATTTTGACATCTTCATCGATTCAACGGGCGACATGCCCGCCGAGCTCAGAAAGAAGTACGACGTTGACTACGTCCGCTTCGGCGTTGCCGTCGACGACGGGGACAGGATGGACGCCTCCTTGGACTATGACCAAGGAATGAGCCATCACGATTTCTATCAGGTGATGAGAGAAGGCAAGCGCATCTTCACCCAGCAAGCCACCGAGCAAGAAGTGACCAAGCGCTTCACCGCCAGCCTTGAGAAAGGCAATGATATCCTTTACATCGCCTGCTCCAGCGGACTCAGCGCCTCCTATAACGTCGCTTGCAAAGTCAGCGATGAGCTCCTTAAGAAATTCCCGGGCCGCAAAATCGCCTGCATCGATTCCCTTATCAGCGGCTTCGCCCAGGCTGATATGGCCGTCAAAGCTAGCAAAATGAGGGAAGAAGGCAAATCTCTAGACGAAACCGCTTCTTTCATCCTTGAAAACCGTCTCCGTTTCAACCAATTCGCGACCGTTGAGAGCCTCACTGCCCTAAAAAAGGCGGGCCGCGTCACTGCGAGTTCCGCTTTCTTCGGAAATCTCCTTGCCGTCAAGCCGATACTGATCAGCGACGTCAAAGGTCACAATTTCGCCATTGAAAAAGTCAAAGGAAAGAAAGCCTCGCTTTGCCGCATCGCCGATCTCGCCGTCGCGGCTTGCGAAGACCCGGAGAACGAGACCTTCTACATTTCTGACGCGGATAACCCCGAGGCGGCTGAAATCACCAAAGAAAGACTCCTCAGCCTTCTTCCTAACGCGAAAATCTACCGCGGGAACATCGGGCCGATCATCGGCGCGTCGACTGGCCCTGGCACCGTGGCCGTCTACATCTACGGGAAACCCGTTACCGCCTGTGGGGAATAAACCGAAAAAGGGATTCCCCGTATGGACAGTATCAACGCAAGCTTATTCCAGGCCATGGTTTCAAATGGCCTGAAGAACCTCAAAGCTAATTATCAGAAGATCAACGATCTAAACGTTTTCCCCGTCCCAGACGGAGACACCGGGACGAACATGACCGCGACCCTCAAAGGTGGCGTCGAGGCCATGGAAAAAGAAAGCCAGCCGACGGTGGGCGCCAAAGCCGCAGCCTTAGCCTCAGGCATGCTTTTGAGCGCCAGGGGCAATTCCGGCGTCATCCTCTCCCAGTTTTTCGCTGGCCTTGCGAAAGGCCTTGAAGGGTTGGAAATCGTCGACACAGCCCAATTTGCCCACGCATTGCAGCAAGCCACCCATACCGCTTACGAAGCTGTCGTCACGCCTGTTGAGGGGACGATTTTGACAGTCGCCAGAGAGGGCAGCGACGCGGTTGAGAACAAGGTCGAGAAGCTCGCGACAATCGAGGAGCTTTTCTCGATGCTCCATTTCTCGATGGCTCAGGCTTTGAAGAAGACCCCGGACCTGTTGCCTGTCCTCAAAGAGGCCGGCGTCATCGATTCGGGCGGAGCGGGCTTGCTGACCGTCATTGATGGCATGAGCAAGGAAATACATGGCGAGGAAGTCGAAGACTCTTCCTTCGACGGCCCGTCTAATGGCGCTACATCCGTTGACTTGTCGGCTTTCAACGAAGACAGCGTTCTGACTTATGGCTATTGCACTGAATTCATCCTCCAGCTCCAAAATTCAAAGAACGGGCCGAAGGAATTCGATTTGCAGGCCATGATCGATTATTTCAAAACCTTCGGCGATTCGATCGTTGCTTTGCGCAATGGAAACATCGTCAAAGTCCACGTGCACACCAAAGACCCGTCATTGCCGATCCGCTATGCGCAGAAGTTCGGCGAGTTCCTTACCTTCAAGATGGAGAACATGAACCTTCAGCATAATGAGATCCTTCTTAAGGAAATGCCGATCGAAGAGAAAAAGAAGAAGAAATTCGCCGTCGTGGCCGTTTCTCCTGCGGTTGAAATCTCGAATTTGTTCCGCGAACTCAAAGTTGACGCCATTGTCGGTGGGGGCCAAAGCATGAACCCGAGCGCCGACGACTTCATCAAAGCCTTCGACGAGGCCTACGCCGAGAACATTGTCGTTTTCCCCAACAACGGGAACGTGATCCTCACCGCCAAGCAGGCCGCTTCGCTTTACAAAAAAGCCAATGTGGTCGTCATTTCTTCCAAATCTGTCATCCAAGCCTACAGCGCGCTTCAGCTTATCGATTTTGAGACTGAGGGCCTTGAAGGCACCGTCAACACGATCAATGACGCCATCGCCTCGGTCGTTGCGGGGGAGGTTTCTACTGCGGTGCGCGACTCCGTTAACAACGGAATAAACGTCACCTGCGGCGATTACATAGGCATCCTTGCCGGGAATCTCGTCTGCGATAACTCTTCTCCGATCGATTGTCTCATGGAGACGATCGGCAAAGTGGAGGATATCGACGAGCGTTCCGTCATCACCGTTTTCTTTGGGAAGAGCGTCACCTCTGAACAAAAAGAAGCGGTGGCCAATGCTGTCGAAGCCAAGTATTCTTTGATGGATTTCATCCCAATCGACGGCGGACAAGACGTCTATCCGTTCATCTTCGCGGTTGAATAATCGTTTCAACGAAAATGTCATTCTAAAAGACGGGAATTCCCGTCTTTTTTAATGTTCACAATATTTCCCAAGGGAAAAGGAAAGCGTAAATTTTCAAATACCTTTTTTTAAAAAATTAACGAGAAAAAGCAATATTGCACAAAATTTGTCATTTAAAAATAAGCCTAACATCGAAATTTTTATTTAAAAAGTGGAAACCAAATGAATAGTTTCCACTTAAATTAAAACTACTAAATAATTACTGAATCTTTTCTAGTTTATCAGTTGTCTTAGCTTCTGTTCCGTTTCTTAGTCTTTGGATGTTGGCTTTATGACGGAAAATAAGAAGCGGCGCAATCAAAGTGTCAACCAAAGCGAATTCCCAACCAAAATGGAACAATGGCAGGAACCCAAATCCCCAAGAGTAGAAAAGATCGAAAGCGGGCGTTGTCTTAATCGTCAAGGAGAGGATAAACATAACCCATGCCGTCACGGTTCCGACAATTGATGTTGTGATAGAAGCCAGCGAGATGATTTTCTTTTTGCCAGCGACGAAGAGATAAGTGAAACCTGCGAAGCAAAATTCGACCCAGCTCGTCAGAACGTTCGTCCCCATGTAGCAGGAGACGGCCTTCCCGCCTCTGAATTTAAGGTAAATCGGCCAGCAGTGGCCAATCGCTGCCGCGAGACCAGCCATCCAATAGTATAGAGGGGCGGCATCGTAACCGTTGTTCCAAACCATGTAGGACCGCAGCGAGGAGAAAGTCAGCGTCGCCCATATCGCGTAAATCGGCAAAGCCGTCTTGATCATGTCCAGAATGATAACGAGCACGCCGATCTTTTTGCCCAAAACGCGCCCTGTGTTGGTGCCGCCTGAATTGTGGGAGTAATAATTGCGTGGGTCTTTGTGGAAGAAGGCTTTGCCGATAATCACCCCAGTGGGGATCGAGCCGAAAAAATAACCAATCAGCAAGCTGATGACGCATACGCCGATATTAATCCAAACGATTTCCATAAATGTCCTCTTTTCCGGGCCCTATTATACGGAAAATGCGCATAGTCTTCCTCAAATTTCGGTTGTATAATCCTTCCTGGTCCATCGGACATATCTTTTTTTGAATATTAGCGACATGGCAGACATCGAAAAAGCTGAACAACTATATACCGCCAAGAACATTGAGGTCCTTTCTGAGATGGAAGGCGTGAGAAAGCGCCCAGGCATGTACATCGGCGCCACCAATTCCTCCGGCCTTCACCATCTAATTTGGGAAATAGTGGACAACGGCGTCGACGAGGCCGCAAACGGCTTCGGAGACCATATCTACGTCACTTTGAACAAAGACGGGTCCGTCTCCGTCGAAGATGAGGGCAGGGGTGTTCCGGTAGATATGCACAAAGCGACCGGCAAACCGGCCATCGAAATTATTTACACCAAGCTCCACGCGGGAGGCAAATTCTCCGACAAGGCCTACCAAACAGCCGCTGGGCTCCATGGCGTCGGAGCCACAGTCACCAACGCTCTTTCCGAATATCTTGACGTCACGGTCTTCCGCCAAGGCTCCGTCTATCACATCCGCTGGGAGAATGGCGGCCATTTAACCGTTCCGCTTGAACAGATTGGGACCACCAGGAAGCACGGGACTCTCGTGCGTTTCAAGCCCGACAAATCCATTTTCTCGACCACGGAGTTCAAGTGGGACACCGTTTATAACCACCTTCGCGAGGAAGCCTTCCTTCTTCGCAGCATCCATTTCGTGCTGAAGGACGAACGCTCAGGGCAATCCGTTGAGTTCTTCTATAAAGACGGACTGAAGGAATACGTTGCCTCTTTGAACGAGCACAAGAGCCCTTTGGGGGACATCCTCGCTTTTAGCGATTCCAAAAACGTCAAGACCACCGCCAACCCCATCCGGATGGAAGTGGCGATGCAGTGGTGCGTCAAAGACTACAACGATAACCTAATTTCTTATGCCAACAACGTCCGAACCCATGACGGAGGATCGCATGAGACCGGCTTCAAGGCGGGCCTGACCCGCGCAGTCAACGACTGGGCGATCCAAAACGGTCTCATAAAAGAATCGCAGAAGCTCGAAGGCAACGACGTCCGCGAGGGCCTGACCGTCGTCATTTCGGTTCAGATCCCGGAGAACATCCTCCAATACGAGTCGCAGACCAAGGCCAAGCTCGATACCGCCGAAGTCACCCCGCTCATGAACGATTTCGTGTATACGAACCTCATGTACTACCTAGCCGAGCACAAGGCCTTCGCGATTGATTTGGTTCATAAGTGCAGCGCCTCCAAGCAAGCGAGGGAGGCGGCCAGGAAAGCCAAAGAGGCGGCCAGAAGCGGCAAAACCAAGAAAGTCGACGCGGTGATTAGCGATAAGCTCGCCGCCGCCCAAAGCAAGGACTACGCCGAGAATGAGCTCTTCATCGTCGAGGGCGATTCCGCAGGCGGCAGCGCCAAAACGGGCAGAGACAGGCTGCATCAGGCCATTTTGCCCCTCCGTGGCAAGCCGCTCAACACCGATTCGATCACCATGGAGAGAATGAAAGCCAACGTCGAATTCTCCACGATCATTCAGACTATAGGAGCGGGGGTGGGCCCGGATTTTGACGCCTCTGAATCCCATTACGGAAAGATCATCATCATGACCGATGCCGATACCGACGGCGCCCACATCCAAATCCTTCTGCTCACTTTCTTTTACAATTACATGAAGCCCCTCATCACCAACGGGATGGTCTACATCGCCTGCCCGCCGCTTTACGGCGTCTTCAAAAAGAACGACAAGAGCCATATCGTCTATGCCTGGGATGACAAGACCCTCGCCGAGGCCAAAGAGAAGGTCGGGCCCGGCTATTCCATATCGCGCTATAAAGGGCTCGGCGAAATGAACGCCGATCAGCTTTACAACACGACCATGAACAAGAAGACCAGAAGGCTTCTGCGCGTCCGCATCGACGATCCCCTCGTCGTCGAGAACCGCATCTCCGTCCTCATGGGCAGCGACGCGAGCAAGAGAAGGGAATGGATTGAGCAGAACATCCAATTCAACGAAGAAGACACCTTCTTGAAGGAGGTCAAGAAATGAGCGCCCGCAAGAAGACCGAAAGCGAAACGATAATCGAGAACATCGAACCAAGCACGCTTGATGAGCTGATGGGCGATCGTTTCGACGTCTACGCCAAAGACGTCATCCAAGATCGCGCCATCCCGGATGCCAGAGACGGCCTGAAGCCCGTTCAGCGTCGCATCATCTACGCGATGTACAACACTCACAACACCATCGACCGCCCGACGAAGAAGTGCGCCCACATCGTCGGCGAGGTCATGGGCAAATACCACCCGCACGGCGATTCTTCTATTTACGGCGCGCTCGTCCACATGTCGCAAAAGTGGGCCATGCGCCTGCCTTTGATCGATTTCCAAGGAAACAACGGCTCAGTCGACGGTGACGGGCCTGCCGCTTATCGTTACACCGAGGCTAGGCTAGCAGCTGTCGCCAATGAGATGGTGCGCGACATCGGCAAGGACACGGTCGATATGGAGCTCACCTTCGACGACACCGAGTTCGAACCAAGCGTCCTTCCAAGCCGCTTCCCGAATCTTTTCGTCAACGGTTCAACCGGCATCGCGGTCGGCATTGCCACCGAGATCCCGCCCCATAATCTCAAAGAGGTCTGCCAAGCCATCGTTCATCGCATCAAGCATCCGCGCTGCCCAATCGAAAGCCTTATGGCTTATATCCCGGGACCAGATTTCCCTACCGGCGGCATCATCTATGAGTCGCAGGGCCTCAAAGACATCTATCTGAAAGGCAAGGGGAGGATCGACGTCGTTTCTTGCTATCACATCAATGAGAATATCGACCAGACGGCCCAGATTATAATCACGGAAATACCTTATGGCGTCGTAAAAAGCGCCCTCGTGCGCTCCATCGATGAGATCCGCCACGACAAGAAGATCGACGGCATCGAGGAAGTCAGGGACGAGTCGGATAAAGACGGGACGCGCATCGTCGTCGATATCCGCAAAGGCTTCAAGGCCGATGCGGTGCTGGCTTATCTCATGGGCAAGACTCAGCTCAAGACGGGCTACAGCGCCAATATGGTCGCGATTGTCGACGGGCGCCCGCAGACGCTGAACCTCGCCTCGTATTGCGATACATACATCGCCCACCAGATCGAGGTCATCACCAGGCGGACGAAATTCGACCTCAAGAAAGACGAGGACCGCCTAGAAATCGTTCTGGGCCTCATCAAGGCTTACTCGATAATCAATGAAGTCGTGGCCACCATCCGTGCCTCCTTGGACAAGGCCGATTCCATGAATAACCTCATGGCGAACTTCGCCTTCACCCAACCCCAAGCCAAAGCCATCGTGGAGATGCCTCTCTACAAGCTCTCCCATACCGACATCACGACACTTGAACAGGAAAGAGATGCCTTGCAAGCGGAGATAGCCGAGCTCAAGGCCGTCCTTGCCAATCCCGACAAAAGAAATTCCCTTATCATCGAAGACCTCCGCCTCATCGCGAAGAATTATGGCGATGACCGTCGCACGCAGATCACCGAGGAGAAAGAGAATCTCACATCGGTCGACAAGAGGGACCTCATTGCCAAAGAGGAAGTCATCCTAACCGTGAGTCGCGATGGCTATGTCAAACGCAGCTCTTTGGCTTCTTGGAGAAGCTCCGGCGGATTGACTGGCGCGATGCCTGGGCTGAAAGCGGGGGATGCCCTGATATACGAAGGAAACTGCCTCACCACCGATTTCCTCGTCGCTTTCACGAACCTAGGGAATTACCTCTACGCGCCCATTCATCTTCTTAAGGCCAACAAATGGCTGGATGAAGGCGTTCACGTCAACAGCGCCATCTCTTTGGCGGAAGGGGAGAAACTCGTGAGGGCTTTCACCGTCAAAACCTTCCGCGAAGACCTTTATTTCGCGATCCTCTCCAAACTTGGGCAGATCAAGCGCGCCCGTTTGAGCGACTTCCCGGTGACGCGTTTCAACAGGCCAATCCGCATCATGCGCCTCCTGCGCGATGATGAAGTGGCGGATGTGGCTTTGACCTCAGGCAATTCGACTTTGCTTCTCGTCTCCGAAATCGGGCAATGCGCCCGCTACAACGAAAGCCAGGTTCCCACCAACGTCGGAGTGAGTTCCGGCGTCAAGGCGGCCGCTTTCAAAGGAAACAAAGCAGTGTCGCTTCTTTCCTTTGGACCCGATGAATCTTCCGAGAAATTCTTCGTTATCACCGACTTGGGAAACGCCAGAGTGGTCTCTTTGTCCAATATCCCGGAGGGCGAGCGTTTGAGCAAAGCCACGATCCTCTACAAATCATTCAAGAGCGAGCCACATATGACGGTTTTTGCAGACCGCGTCGCAAACAAACCCACACCCTTCGTCTTAAATCTCAATCTCAGCGACGGCAGCCGCTTCGATTTGAACCTGCCAAGTTGGAACCTCACGCCAATGGAGAAATACGCCAAGCGTGACGATTCTTTCCCAAAGAAGGTCAACGTCTCTTCGGTCAATCGCCGCGCGAAAGATTACATCGACGAGAGCATAGTCTCCTATGCTCCAGCCGTTGAAGAAGAGGCGGAAGAAGCCCTTCCTGAGACCGATGACATTGAGCGTCCAGCCGAAAGATTCGAGCAGATTTCAATATTCGGCGATGAGGATTAACTGGTAAGATATTGGTTATTTACTAGTAGTTTTTATTTCGTTATCGTCTACATAAATTCAAATTTGCTGTTTTTGATAATTGATTGAGATGTCATGAAGAGCAAACTTCCTTATGCAGCTTAAATAGGGTAAAATAGTGGCAATGTTAAAGAAACGCATTCCCTATGCCTTGGCAAAAACGCTTTACGAGATACCTTTTTCTTTTTATCTAGGGAAAGGCTTCAAAACCATTTTCCTTGATTTGGACAACACTTTGGCCCCTTATGCCCGCGCCACCCCGGGCGAAGATGCCAAAAAATGGGCGAAACAAGCCAAAGAGAATGGGCTTTCCGTCTATATACTTTCCAACAACACCGGAAAACGAGTCGGGCTTTTCGCCAAGGAGCTTGGCATTGAGCACGCAAGCTTGATGCGCAAACCATTCTCTGGGCCTCTAAAAAGATTTCTAATGGCAAAAGACTTAAACCCGAATGAGTGCGTTATGGTCGGCGATCAGATAATGACCGACGTGACGGCCTGCAACGGCGCCGGCGTGCGCTGCATACTCACTGACCCACTTGATCCGCATGAGCCGCCGTGGACGAAATTCAACAGGCTTTTCGACCGCCCAAAGCGGAAGAAGATAAAGAAATTGGGGCTAGCCAAACCCTGGGAGGAAATCTTATGAGCGAATTCAGCGTTGTCAGACGTTGCTACAGCTGCGGGGCAATCCTCCAAAGCGACGATCCGGAGGCTCCTGGCTTCATCGAGAAAAAACTTCTTGATGAGACCCCAATCGCCTCTCCCCTTTTCTGCGAGCCTTGCTGGAAGAGCACCCGCTACAACCTCTCGCCAAAGACAGTTAAAGCGTCGGATGATTTCATCACGATGCTCAAAGATGCCCAGGCTAGTGACGCGATGATTGTGTATGTGGTGGACCTTTTCTCGTTCGAGACGAGTTTCATCGAAGAAGCCAATGAACTTTTGCAGGGTCTCAATATCCTCGTTCTTGCCAATAAGCGCGACCTTCTCCCGTCAAGCGCTGACGACAATGGCCTCAAAGACTACGTCGCCCATCGTTTTCGCAAAGAGAGGCTTAACGTGCAGCCAGACAACGTGGAACTGGTCTCCCTCCAATTCGCTAGCGACGTTAAAGCCATCGCCGAACGCATCCAAAAGGAAAGGAGAGGGCACGACGTTTATGTAATCGGCGCCGCTTCTTCCGGCAAAAGCGTATTCGTCAACGCCTTCCTTAGAACGTTCGTCAATCCCTCGACGCGCTCGATCGTCTCTTCGAATTATCCTGGCACGTCCTTGAGAGTCCTTAATGTCCCTCTAGATTCCTCCTCCTCTCTGTTTGACACTCCTGGGACGAGCATCGAGAACTCGATGGTCGCCCACGTTGATTCCCTTACCGCCGTTTCCTTGCTCCCTAGGGAGGAGATAAAGCCGCGCTCGTTCGCGCTGATCCCAGGCGAAGGGCTGTTCTTCGAGGAGCATCTCGCGCGCATCGATCTCCTTGGTGGGGAGCGAACGAAGATCGCCGTCTATGCCTCAAAGGAGGTCAAAGTCGAAAAGAAGAAAGCCGGCAACGCGGAACAGGTGATGATGAAACTCATGAAGCAGTTCGGGAAAGGCGAGGAAACCAAGCGACTGCCTTTCTCCGCAAACGACGCTGACGTCTTCGACCTCAAAGTCGAGGAGAAAGAGCAAAGGGACATCGGCATTGAGGGCCTAGGCTGGGTCAGTTTCCTTGGTAATGGCCAAACCTTCCGCATCTATCTGCGGAAAGGTGTTGCCCTCTACACCTCGCGCGCTAAAATCTCAAAGCCAATTTAAGGAGAAACCATGCTAAAAGGAAACCAGAAACGCTATTTAAAGGGGCTCGCTAACAACATCAGCCATCGTTATCTTCTCGGCAAAGGGGAGATTGACGATGCCTTCCTCGCGCAGATCGATGCCGCTTTGGAGGCCAAAGAGCTCATCAAAGTTGGCCTCAACTCCAATTGCCCGATGAGCGCGAAAGACGTGGGGGAGATCCTTTCCTCGAAAACCGGCTGCGAACTCGTTCAGGTAATCGGCCACGTCGTTGTTCTCTATAGAAAATCCAGCAAGGCGCCGAAGATCGTCTTGCCCCAATAAAATGAGCAGAAGCTTGAAGCCGATTTTTTTCTACGGCTTTTTCGATCCGGTCCAACAAGGGCATCTTGCCCTGGCGGAAAAGGAATTCCAGCGCACCAAGCGCCCTATCGTTTTCCGCCCCCTTCCTTCTCTCTCGGCGATCAACGTCCATTCCAGCGACGAGCAGAGGCTAGAGATGCTTAGAATCGCCCTAAAGGGGGCGAATCCGGCTTTCTCCATCGATGAAGATGCCCTGAAAAGAAAACCAGAGGAGCTTTTTGAGGAACTCCGTTTCGGATTCCCCGCTAATAGGCGCCCGCTCATCAGCGCCGACGATGTTTTGGAGGAAGATCCAAACAATCCTTGTTTTCGCGCTAGCGAGATGAAAATAAAAAAGCTGGTTCCCTCGCAAGAAAGCATCCGCTCTTTCGCCTCTTTCCTCGCCAATGACGAAGAAAGGCGCTACATCGAGGACAACAGGCTTTATTGCGTCGGGCATCTGGCGCAGCTTCTAGGCAGCGAGCATCGCCTGGATCACAGCGTTTCCGTTGCCCGGCTTTCCTATGAGATAGCTCTTGCGAATAACATCGCCCGGCCTGAAATAGCCTATATCGCTGGGCTTCTGCATGACTGCGGAAAGCATTGCAGCAGGGGAAAGACGCTCGAAATAATGGAAGAGCACTTCCCGGGGGAACTAAAGACCCATCCAGAATGGTCATATCACCAATTCGTCGGGGCCTATCTTCTCCAAAAAGAGTTCGGGATCGACCTTACCTTTGCCTATGAGGCCATTTACTGCCACGCGACAGGAAGAGCCGATATGAGCCCATACGCGAAAATCGTGTACGCTGCCGACAAGATAGACCCGCTGAGGGGATACGATTCCTCCTGGATGATAGAAGCCTGCAAAAAAGACTATGAAAAAGGCTTCCGCATCGTCCTGATGGAGAATCGCGCTTACTTGACGGGAAAAGGCTACAAGATTGATAATCCATCGACGAAAGAATGCTTTGATTACTATTTAGGAGATAAATAAAAATGAAGACTTGCAAAGAACTCGAGATCGCCAAAAAGGTCCTTGAAGACCATAAGGCCACGGATATAGCGGTGGTGGATGTTGAAGGGTTCAGCCCTTTCTCCTCCTTTTACGTCCTCAGCACCGCGACGAATATCCGTCAGCTTGGCGCTCTCTCCGAAACGCTTGAGGAAGAGTTCGAGAAAGAAGGATATACGGATATCAAAAAAGACGGCATCCCAGAATCTGGCTGGATGATAGTAGAAGCAGGAGAGGTTGTCGTGCATATGTTCTTAGACGTCAATCGCAAAGAAATAAACCTCGAAGGGCTCCTTGAAAAAGAGATCACGTCAAAAAGAGCTTAAAGAGCATACATACGTATATTAGCGGTCGCAGCAGTGGCCGCTTTTCTTTTTCGAATTAGTAGATAAAGGCTTTTTGAAAATCGGTTCCACTTGTTGAAAAATATGCCACTTCGCATAATGTCTATTATGTTAAGTAAAGGATAAATAAAAAGCCTAGTGCCGATTGTTTTTTAAAACAAAAAATTTATGGCATTAGGTTATTCACTACCTTGAATATCTTTTTTGCCAAAATTTCACTTATACCAAAAAACTACTAATTATGTTTATTTGCGGCTTTGCTAGAGAGGCAGCTTGAAAGAGAAAATTCATCTTTTTTATATTTCATCAAAGATCGTACATTGCCTTAATGAATCGTCGCAAAAATTAACGACGGCAAATTTGTCACTCTAAAATAGGCTCAATCCCTTTTGGCCTTCATGATGAAGAACGGCAAATCAAGGACTGCCATCAACGTCAAAGCAATCAAAGCGTAAGCCGGGATCTGTTCGATCCCTCCGTCTGCCTGCCTTGAGAGAACGATCAATGTCCCTAGGCCAATATGGCCTGCGCTGGTGTTCGTGAGGACCTCGGCCATTATGGAAACTTTGAATCCCAAGCCGACGCTTTGGGCGATGCTCATCTTGATGAACGGCCAGGAATCCGGCAGATAGACCTTCCTTACGGTGATGAATTTGCGTGAGGCCCCTTCTAGAGACAATGAATCTTTTATGTCTTGATTCTCATCGAGCAAGCCGCTTTGGAAGGCTTCGAAAAACAAAGGGAAGGCGACGCAGAAAGTCAAAGCCACCGGGACCCACGAGAGCAATTCATGATTTCTGCCGCCCATTATGGCGGACACCAAAATAAGGACTATCGCGACCGTCGGGGTTGCCCGCAACGCACCGATTCCTGGTTTGGAGAAATATCTAAACGGTTTGTACAAGCCGCTAAGGACGCCGAAAATTGCCCCTAGCGCGAAGGATATGGAAAGGCCTGCGAAGATCCTGAGCAGCGTCCAGAATATCGCTTTCCATGTCTTGTTGGCCTCGTTGCCGAAAAGGTAATTTAAGGCCAATGATACTGTCTCATGGGGGTAAGGGACGCCCCGATTTCCTTTGCTTATCAAAACAAAGGCGATTAGATACCAAACACCAAAAATAAAAAGGGTACCAAAGAGAGAAAAAACCCAAACTAGATGTGGTTTTTTTCTACTTTGTTCCCCCACTTTGCGCTCCTTTGTCAAAGAAAGAGCGACTCAGAGAACGCGTTGCCGCCAAGGGCTTCGTTGAAAGCGTTCGCAACCGCTTTGTTGTCTTTGATTTCGCCTTTCTTCAGAAAGCCGAAGACATTGTCTTTTTGCAATGTGTCGAGACTGTCGACGATGCTTTTGGCGATGCCGAATTTCACATAATTTCCGTCAACCACCGCATCGGGATTGCTCTCCGCGTAATTGCGAAGGGTCATCTGAGCGCTCGACGGATAATCGACGAGAACGCCGAGGCGGACGTCGAGATCGTCAATGAATTTGTCGTAATCGGCTTGGTGCTCGGTATAAAGCTTTGCGTTCGCAAAGAGGGCCGCGCTGGGAATGGAGGCGCCATCATGTGCCTTCCCCCACTCTTCTTGGAGGTCGTAAATCAAATGGAGCTTATCGCCCATCTTCGCCTTCAGATTCGTGTATACCGGATCGGCGACGACATAGAAATCAAAGCCATTGGAGGCGATGTTGCTCGCCACTTGGCTTACGCCGGTCTCGAAAGTTGTTTGCGATGCGACGTCGCCCCATTTCCAAGACGAATTCGCCAAAGAGAGGAATGCCCTTGAGCAGTTGCCGGTTTGGACGAAGCCGTCGATCTTCCAAGAAGTGTCCCAAGAGGCCGTATCTTCTTTGGTGTGCTTCAAGGAGACCACATAGAAACCGAGGTTGTTAATCCAACGGGCGAGCTTGTAATTGGCGGCGCTCGCGTTCTTGGTCATCAGATTAAGCCCGCTGACGCCATCGAAGACGATGAAATCGCAGCTGTTGGCGGCGAAAGAAGGCACCACCACCTCGCTTGGATTGCTCGCGCTCGTCCAATTGGAATTGTTTCCTTGGTCATAAAAAGCCAAGGTCGGAGCGCCGGTGGGCGTGACCCATTTGATTTCATAGCCCGCGTTCCCGTTCCCGCAGGAAAAAAGAGGAAGGGAGAATAGGGCTAAAGCCAATTTTTGTTTTTTCATGGATTCACCTCGCTGATAACCAGAATATTATGGAATAAAAAGTTCTTTATTTACATCGAAACGCTTCGGTAAATCGATTTCAGTCCTCGAGAAGCTCATCAAGGGTGGTTCCAAGCATCGTCGGGTCTTTTTTCAGATAGAAATTGGAGAGAATCGTATCCCCCATCACGGCGAACGTTGGCTGCTCTTCGATCTTTCGCCCGTTTTTGAAACTTGGGCAATAGCAAAGCAAAGGAACTTTCTCCCTTGTATGGTCGGTGCCTTTGAAAATCGGGTCGTTCCCATGGTCGGCGGTGATCAGAAGAAGATCCTCGCTTCCCATGTTCGCGATGAACTCCCCAACGCGCTTATCGAAAGCCTCAAGGCAACGCGCGTAGCCAACCGGATTGCGGCGATGGCCGTATTCGCTGTCGAATTCGACGAGATTGACGAAACAAAGGCCCGTCCAATCGTCTTCCTTCAATTGTCGGATTGCCTCGTCCATCCCTTCCTCGTTGCTCGCGGTGTGGATGGTCTTGGTTATGCCTACCCCGTTGAAGATATCGTTGATTTTGCCGATTCCGCTTACCGTATATCCGTTCTTCTTGAGGATATCCAAAGCGGTGACGTTGCTTGGAGACACCGTGTAGTCATGGCGATGCGCTCCGACCCGCTTGAATTCGCCTTTCTTTTCGCCGACATAAGGCCTGGCGATCACTCTGCCAACGAACCATTCGCTCCGCATCGTGAGGCTTCTTGCAATCTCGCAGCAACGGTATATCTCGCTGAGGGCCATGTGATCTTCGTTAGCGGCGATTTGCAAAACCGAATCGGCGGAAGTGTAGACGATGAGGGCGTTTTCCTTTATTTGCTCTTCGCCAAGCTCATCGAGGATCTCGGTTCCAGAAGCGGCTTTGTTGCCGATAACCCTGTGGCCGGTCTCCTTTTCCAGCTCATCGATGAGCTCTTTGGGGAAACCAGTGTCCGTGAAAGTCTGGAAGGGCTTGGTCGTGTTGATGCCCATCATCTCCCAGTGGCCGGTCATCGTGTCCTTCCCTTTGCTCGTCTCCCGGCAGGCAAGGCTATAGGCCAAAGGATGGGAGGAAACCTTTTTGACGCCCTTTATCTCATCGAGTTCCCCGATGCCCATCGCTTCCATGTTGGGGACGCATAAGCCCCCTACGCTATCCGCGGCGTGGGCCCAGGTGTTGGAGCCGCAGTCGCCAAAAAGATCGGCGTCAGGCTCTTCGCCGATGCCGGCGCTGTCGGCGACGATGAGGAATATCCTTTTGAAGCGTTTGAATTGCTTGTCCATGTGAATTGCCTCCTAAGCGAGAGAATCTCGCCTTCCATTATAGCCTATTTTCGCGAGGAGAATCGGTCATAGGCTTCGAGGATCCTTCTGGTGGAGACGTGCGTGTAGATCTGGGTCGTGGAGAGATGGGCGTGCCCAAGCATCTCCTGCACCGCCCGCAGCTCCGCTCCGTTCTCCAGAAGATGGGTGGCGAAGCAATGGCGCAGCGTATGGGGGCTTATAGAGACCTCGATCCCGGATTCCGCTGCGTATTTCTTCACCTGCATGAAGAAATAGTTCCTGCTGATGGGCTCGCCTCTCAGATTAAGGAATACCTCTTTTTTCTTCTTGCCTTTGTTCTTGGAACGAAAATCGTGGATGTAAGTCTCAAGCCACTCCAAGGCAAAGGGCGAGATGGGGACTGTTCGCTGCTTGTTCCCTTTGCCGTGCCTTATCTGGATCAGCCCCTTCTCGACGTTGATGGAGGAAAGGGGCAAGGCGCAAAGCTCGCTGACGCGCAGCCCCGTCGCATACATCGTCTCCAGCATCGCCTTGTCTCTCACGCCGCTTTCTTTGCTGGTGTCCGGGGCTTCTAGAAGCCTTTCCACCTCCTCAAAGGAAAGGATGACTGGAAGACTTTTCTCCTCTTTCGGCCTTTCCACCCTTCCAGGAGCGACCTCGATGAGGCCTCTATGGTAGAGGAAAAGATAGAAGTTATAGAGAGAAGAGAGCCTCCTGGCAATCGTTGAAGAAGAGCGGTCTTTCTCGCCTTCTTTTATGGCGAAATCGCCGAGATCGGTCTCCAGCAAATCCTCCGTCGTCTCCTTGGAAGGGAAATCCCTCAGGAAAATCAGCAGATCTTCCTTGTAATCGTCCACCGTCTTCTCCGAAAGCCCCTTGGAGGCGAGGAGATAGGTGAAATACTCTTCAAGAGCCTGTTTAATTTCCATGCTTGGCGCCTTTCTTTTCCGCTTGAGACGCTCTTTTCAGCAAGGGGGTGCCAAGCTTTTTGCTGGCTTTTCTGTTGAGTTCCTCAATCAAAAGCTTGGTCGCGTCTTTCTTCTCATAATCCTCGTAATTCCACAAACTCATCTGAACGCTTTCCCTCTCAGGGTCGACCAGCTTGGTGAGAGTCACCCCCACTTGCCTTATCTTGGGGCTGCCCAGCTTTTCAAGAAGCGAGGCCAAAGCCTTTTCGGCCTCTTTTTCGATGAGCTCAGGCTCACGGGTGGAATCGCTAAGGGGGATCGCTCTGCTATGGAGGCGGAAATCAAGGGTCTTCACGGAAACCGTCAGTCCTTTGCCTTTCTTGCTCTCCTTGGCTGCGCGAGAGGAAATCTCGGTCGCTATCTTACTCACGAAAGGGGATATCTCCTCGCAGGTGGAACAATCGTAAGGCAAGGTTATTTGGGCCCCGATGGATTTGGGGTCGTCCTCTTCTATCCGCACCTCGTCATCCCCTCTGCCTTGCACCCATTCTTTCGCGGTGAAGAAGAATTTCCCGAGCTCTTTTTGCAGGAAAGGATCGTTATCAATCGCCTTTGAGGCGAAATCGCCGATCGTGTTGATTCCCAGCTCCCTGAGGCGCGGGGCCGTCTTCTTCCCTATGCCCCAAAAAGACTCAATGGGAAGAGGGTATATCAAAGAAGGTATGTCCTTCCTCCTGCAGAAAGTCAGTCCCATCGGCTTTTTGAGATCGCTTGCCATTTTGGCGAGCCATTTGCTGGGGGCGACCCCGATTGAGCAGCTTAGCCCCGTCTCTTTCTTCAGTTCCGTTTGCAGGGAACGGAAATAACCTTCCGGGTCATCGACCCCCTTCAAGGCTTCGCTCATATCCGCGTATCCCTCATCGATCGAAGCCGGCTCGACGAGAGGCGTGAATTTCCTCAGATAAGAGAAAAAGCTCAGCGACATCACCGAATAGTAATCGAAATCAGGAGGGATGACCTTCGCGCCTGGGCAAAGGCGCAGAGCCTGGAAGGTGGGCTGCCCGCTGTGGCACCCGTATCTTCTGGCCACGTAATTGGCGGTCGAGACGATGCCTGAACGCCCGGAATGGCCAATGAGGACAGGCAAAGAAGCAAGCGAGGGATCGCGTATTTCCTCGCATGTCGCGAAGAAGGCGTTCAGATCGATATGCATGATGACCTTAGCCATGCGAACATTCTATATCGCTCTTCCCGTTATGTTAATTAAAGCCGGTTTGAAAACGATGAAGATTGTCGTTCCGGATGTTGTCTTCAGAAAGCCTTCGCTTCCTCAAGCACGCTATCTAAATCGACGCCGCATTCCTTTTCCTGGTCTTTTATGCAGCCGTATTTGATGAATTTCATCGGCAGAGCTTTGATTTTGACTTTGCCTGAATAGCCTTTCTCCATGAGGGCGCTGAGGATAAGCTCGGCGAAGCCTTCTTTGACCCCATACGGGTCGTAGACAAAGATTTTCTTATAAGAAAGCAATTCCTGGAGGTCGCCTTCGTCAAGAGCGGAAAGGACGACCGGGTCAATGAAAGTCCCTTGAATGCCGCTTGCCATGCAAGAAAAGGCAAAGTTCTTCCCTTGGGGGCCGACGCAAAGGAATGCGGTTTCCTTTGAAGTACAGCCAAATTTGCGGAATCCCAGCCTCATATCCGCCTTTTCGCTTTCCCCATCCGCGATATATGAGTTCGGATAGCGGATCGCGAAGACGCCACCATGGGAGAAGGATTCATTGAATAGCCATTTGGCAGATTCAACGTCGCTAGGCATGGTCAGCAAAACATTCGGTATGCTGCGCATGAAGGCGACGTCGTAAATCCCTTGGTGAGTCTCACCGTTCTTCCCGGAGAGGCCGGCCCTATCGATTAGGAGAGTGATATCCGCTCCCATTCTCGCGCAATCATGCGCGATCTCGTCGTAAGCCCTTTGAAGGAAGGTCGAATACAAAGAGACGATTGGCCTTTTGCCGGCCAGCGACAAAGCCCCGGAAAGAGTCAGGGCATGCTCTTCGGCGATGCCGACGTCCAAGCATCTGGATGGGTATTCTTTGAAACAATCCGTGAGTTTGGAGCCGACCGAGGTGGCCGCCGTGACGAGAACGGTGTTTTCTTTTTTGGCCATTTCCTCTTTGATCATTTCGCCGAAGAAAGATGGCCAAGAAATTTCGCTAGGATGCGGGTTTTTAAGTTCGCCTGTAGTGATGTCGAAAGGAGAGACGCCATGCCATGCGCCGGTTTTGTCTTTCTCGGCGAAAGGATACCCCTTCCCCTTTTTGGTATAGCAATGGATGATGACGGATTTCGTGGAATTCCGTGCCGACTTCATGGCTTTCTCAAGGGCTTTTATGTTGTGCCCGTCGACGGGGCCAACATAAGTAAAGCCCATATTGTCGAACATCGTCGTCGGGACGAGGCGATACTTGAGGGCCCTCTTGAAGCTGAAGGTGATGCTGTAGATTTTTTTGCCCACGAAAGAATGGGCCATCGCCTTCTGGAATTTCTTCTTCGTCTTGTTGTAGATTCTGCCAGTCGATATCTTGCGGAAGAATTTGCCCATCCCGCCGATCGGCTTCGCGATGGACATGCCGTTGTCATTAAGGATGACGATGACCTTATTCTGACGCTCACCGATGTTATTTAGGCCCTCGAAAGCTAGCCCATTCACGATCGAGGCATCGCCGATAAGGGCCACCACATCGTAACTTTCCTTGTTTTGATCGCGCACGTAGGCGAAAGCCTCTGCCGCAGACAAAGAAGTCGAACTATGCCCAGCGTCGTAACAGTCGTAAGGAGACTCCGAACGGTTTTGGAAACCATTGGAATAGCCACGTTCGTTTAAGTGGTCTAAGCTGCGCCCCGTCAATATCTTTTGCGCGTAGCATTGATGGCCGACATCCAAAATGAGCTTATCCTTTGAGAAATCGAAAACCCGGTTTAGGGCCAAGGTTATTTCAACTACGCCGAGATTGCTCGACAGATGGCCGCCATAATTCGAGGTCACGCGGATAATCTCTTTCCGAATGACTTTCGCAAAGTCGCCAAGCTGCCTGTAATTCAATGTTTTCAAAAAAGATGGGTCTTTAATCTCATTTAAAGATATTATGTCGACGGCATCTTTCTTTTTCATATACTAAAAAACTACTAATAACTTACTTTAAATCTTCTTCGTCAATCGATAGCTTATCGACTTTTTTCTCCGCTTCTTTAAGTTCGTTTTGGAGTTCTTTAATCAAAGTTTTTCCTTCTTGATAAAGGGACAGCGCTTCCTGAAGAGGAAGTTCTTCGCCTTCGATTTTGGATGTTATCTCATCCAATCTTTTGAGCTTGTCTTCGAAACTAACAGTTTTCTTATCCGCCATGGCTATTCCTCCTTCTCCTGCACTTTGGAGATTATAACACCATCTTTTAGACGCGTTTTAATTTCATCCCCCACAGCAAGCTGCTTTGTGCTTCGCAGGGGCTTTCCATCGGCACTAAGTGTTATTGAGTAGCCCCGCAAAAGGACTTTCTCTGGATTCAATGCCTCTAGCCTCGAGTCTAGGGCCAGCACTTTTTGTCTAGCGGTCGACAGGCGGCTAGGGATTAATGGGGCAAAAAGCGATTCGCGATACATGGCTTCATTTGATTTTTCCTTCAAGACGTTCCTGAAGGCGCCATCGAGCCTAGATGACATGCTTTTCAATTTCTCCAGTTCGTTTGCGTAAAGCCCGTCTGGATTTTTGAAATATGGCTTGGCTTGATATTTTTCTATTTTTTCTCTCAATACACCGAAGATCATGGACATTTCCGCATCCAATTTTCTTTCAGCCTCATCGAGCCGTTGCATGATTTCGTATTGATCGGGCACGCAGGCGACGGCGGCGCCTGTGGGCGTGCTGACGCGCTTGTCTGCGACCAAATCAGTCAACGTCACATCGACTTCATGCCCCACTGCAGAAACGAAAGGAACCGGGAAAAGCGCCAAAGCTCTCACCAAAGCTTCATCGTTGAAAGCTCCCAAATCTTCGCTGGAGCCTCCCCCGCGGCCAATGATCAAGACGTCCGGTGACGCTTCTTTTGCTTTTTCAAGATTGCGAATGAGATCAAGCGGCGCTTGCTTTCCTTGGACCAAAGAAGGGAAGGAAAGAATTTCTGCCAAAGGCCACCGCTTTGACAGATTGACCTCTATATCCCTCATCCCTGCGCTGCCGCTTCCGGCAATGACCGCGATTCTTTTGGGGAAACGGGGCAAAGGCCTTTTCCTTGCTTCGTCGAAAAGTCCCTCTGATTTGAGCTTCAAAGCCAGCTCGCGGAGTTTCCTACGCTCATCGCCTTCGCCGTCTTTCCTCATCGAGGCGACGGTGAGCTGATAGCTGCCCCGCGGAGGATAAACGCTGATGCGCCCGTGAACGAGGACTTTGTCGCCGTTGTTCGGCCTGAAGCTTAGCCGCGAGGCGGAGCTTGCCCACATGACGGCGCTGACGATTGATTCCTCGTCCTTCAACGAAAAATAGGCATGGCCGGAAGGATAAATCTTGAAATTGGAGATTTCGCCCTTCAAAAAAACCGAGCTCAGGCCCTCGTCGCATTCAAGGATGGCCTGGATGCGGGAATTGAGCTCGCTGACGGAGAGATAGCCTTTTTCCTCGCTCATTCTCTCACCAGGGTCTTGTCGAGGATCCCGTTTACGAATTTGTAATCGTCTTTTCCCAAATATGTCTTCGCGAGTCTGATGGCCACGGAAATCACGACTTTCTTGCTTATCTCTTTCTCAATCGCGTAGAAATGCACGTAGGCGAGGAGGAGAATCGCCTGTTCCAAACGATTGAGGCGGTCGAACGTCCATCTCCTCATGTGAGCGTTGAATTTCTCGATTGCTTCGTCGCGGTACTTAATCGCGTATATCGCCGCGGCTTTGACGAAGAGGTCGCAGTCTTCATAAGGCTCATCCAAAAGGGAGGAGACGATATCCTCGATGTCGACCGGCTCATTCATGCCGATGTAGGTGAGCTCATCGTAAATCGCGGTCATGGCCGCGCTTTGCAGGGAATTCCTGCTTCCTTCTCTCCAAGAGATTTCCTCTGCAACTTCTTCCATAAAAATAACAATGCCTCAAAAGCCAAAAGATGATAGCACAATTCTTTATCTATTCCTAAGCCAACCTCAGGAAAGTAAGCGTTTACCCTAAAGAAAAAGCCCCGAAGGGCATTTCAGGCGAATGAAGAGACGTGGACGTGGATCTCGTTCGGCACCGCTTCTATCATCATCGAGAGATTGGTCGCGATCTCCTTCTGAAGGGCGAGGCAGATGTCTTTGACCTGCGATCCGGTGGGCAGGGTAATCGAGACAGAGACTTTTATCTTGCCATCGTTAGAGAGGACGATCGCGATGGGGCTCGCGATCTGAAGAAGGCGCTTCTTGCCTTTTCCTAAGCTCGCCCCGGTGATGTTGCTTACGCTTCTCCCGACGATCGCCCTGATGGCTTTCCGCGAGATGCGAAGCTTCCCATTCGAGGAATAGTTGTTAATTTCCAAATAATCGCTCATAAGGTCATTTTATCACGTCGAGGATCTTTTTCGCGATGCTGCGGCTAGTGAAGCCGTAGTCTTCAAGGACGTCATTTGCCTTCCCGCTCTTGCCGAAGGTATCCACGCCGATGTTGTGCTTCGCGTAGCGTCCCCAAAGGAAGGTCGAGCCCATCTCAAGGGAGAAGCGGCTTTCATAGGGCTGATTGAGGATCTGCTCTTTGTAGTCATCATCCTGAGAAGCGAAATTCTCCAAGCAAGGCATGCTCACAACGTCGACGAAGATGCCGTCGCTTTCCAATAAGGCGCTGGCTTCAAGAGCGAGGGAAACCTCGCTTCCTGTGGCGAGGATCTCCGCCACCGCGCCTTCGCTTTTTTTCACAAAGTAAGCACCTTTCTTCACGCCGTCTTCATCATGGACAGGGAGCAAAGGAAGATTCTGACGAGTCAATATCAAGGCGCTGGGCGTCTTTTTGGAGGCGAAGGCCTCCTTATAGCATAGAAGCGTCTCATGGCTGTCGGCGGGGCGGAAGACCTTCACGTTGGGGATGCTTCTTAGCATCGTGAGCTGTTCGATCGGCTGGTGGGTCGTCCCGTCTTCCCCTACGGCCAGTGAATCATGCGAGAAAAGGTAGATCGCGGGGATCTCTTCCATCGCGGCCATGCGAATTGCTGGCTTCATGTAGTCGGCGAAGATGAGGAAGCTTCCGACATAAGGAACGAGTCCCCCGTGGAGCAGGATGCCGTTCATCGCCCCGGCCATGCCGAATTCCCTGATGCCCCAGTTGACGTTCCTCCCCTCTGGGTGTGATGGGGTGAAGTCGATTGCGCCTTTGACGGCTGTCTTGACCGACCCCGCCACGTCGGCGCTGCCACCGAAAGCGAAGGGTATGGAGGAGGCGTAATGCTGCAGCAAGCGGCCAGAGGAGGCACGGGAGGCTTCCTCTTTGTCCTCGAAATCGAATTCGGGGAGATATGGGTCGATGTTGCGGTTCATCGCATCGAGGAAAACTCTCGCCTGCTCCTCATTCTCTTTCTGATAGGCGACGAAGCGCCTGACATAATCTTCGTGGGCTTTCTTTCCGCGTTTGACGAAGGTTTCCTGGAAATTGGCGTAAACCTCATCGGGGACGGTGAATTCGGGGTAGGTATAGCCATAGATCTCTTTTGCGTGGGCGCCGTCTTCCTTTCCCAAAGGCGCCCCGTGCGTGGCGGAGGTCCCTTGCTTGGCGGAGCCATAGCCAATCACAGTATGGACGATGATCAAGGTCGGGTAGAGAGCACTTTGCTTGGCTTCCCCTATCGCTTTCGAAACCGCGTCGACATCGTTGCCGTCAGCGACCTCGAGGACATTCCATTCCTCGGCGAGGAAACGCAGCTTCACCGATTCCGTCAAAGAATTGGCGCTCGGGCCGTCAAGAGTCGCCCCGTTTTCGTCGTAAAGGAGAATAAGTTTGTTGAGCTTGAAATGGCCCGCCAAAGCGATCGCTTCGTGGGAGATCCCCTCTTCGAGGCACCCGTCGCCGCAAAGGCAATAGGTGTAATGGTCCATGATCTCGGAACCGTTTGGATATTGGGCGGCGGCGGCTTTTTCGGCCATGGCCATGCCGACGGCCTGGGAGATGCCCTGCCCGAGAGGGCCAGCCGTGGCGTCAATGCCGTCGGTGATCGTGACTTCGGGATGCCCGGGGGTCTTCGAGCCGAGCTGGCGGAAGGATTTGAGGTCATCCATCGTGACGTTGTAGCCGGTCAAATGGAGCAAGGAGTATATGAGAGCGCTAGGATGGCCGGCGCTATAGACCAAGCGATCGCGGTTGACCCATTTGGGGTCGGAAGGATCGGCGATGAGGTGGTCGCGATAAAGCGCGTACATCATCGGAGCGGCGTCTAACGCCATTCCCGGATGCCCCGAGTTGGCTTTGTTAATCGTGTCGATGACGAGGGCGCGGATGGCGCTTACGGACAGCGAATCAATATTTTTATCCATGTGCTTGGCCTTTCTATTAGTAGTTTTCTAGTTGTTAATTGGATAATACTATATACAAAGTATATAGAGTTATTTCTCCACCACTTTGATCGAAACGGTTTCGAGCTGTTCGTCGGTGACCGGCTGCGGGGCGTGGGAGAGAGGATCGCTGGCCTGGAGGTTCTTCGGGAAAGCCTCGACGTCGCGAATGTTGTCTGTCCCCGTCAGAATCATCGCAAGACGATCAAGCCCGAAGGCCAAGCCGCCATGCGGGGGGGCGCCATACTTGAAAGCGTCAATGAACCAGCCGAATTTCCTGGCGACGTCCTCGTCGCTGAGCCCGAGGATTTTGAATATCTTCCACTGGGTATCGTGATCGTAAATGCGGAGAGTGCCGCCACCGGCTTCGTAGCCGTTGATGACGATGTCGTAAGCGTAAGCAAGCACTTCTTCCGGCTTTGTGTCGAGAAGAGGCAGGTCCTCGTCGCGCGGGCGGGTGAAAGGATGGTGCTCGGCCACGTATTTGCCTTCCTCCCCTTCCACTGGGGTGAACATCGGGAAGTCGATGATCCAAAGGAGATCGTAGGTCCCGGGCTTGATGAGGCTGAGTTTCTTCGCGAAGAGCGTGCGGAGGGCGCCTAGCCCGAAATCGATGTCCCTTCTCGAGGAGGAACTTGCGAAAATGAGCAGGTCGTCTTCTTTAAGACCTAGTGCATCGACGATCGCCTTAGCGTGGGCATCATCGACGAATTTCGCGAACGAGCCGGCGATGACCCCGTTTTCCATCTTGAGGGAAAGCACGCCTTTCAGGTTGAATTTTCTGGCTTCCAAGGTGAGCTCATCGAGGACCTTGCGGGAGGTTTCCTTTCCTTGCCCCGGGACGACGATGCCTTTGATGTATTCTTGGCCCTCAAAACCCTTGAAGGCGATGTCGCCGAGCAGTGCTTTGAGATCGTGAATCTCCAATCCATAGCGCGTATCGGGCTTGTCGCTGCCATAAGTGTCCATGGCTTCCCAGAAAGGCATTCTCCTAAGCGGCAAAGGCACTTCGTATCCAGCGACGTCCTTGAAAATCTTGGCTAAGAACCCCTCCATCAAGGAAAGGATCTGATTCTGATCGAGGAACGAGCACTCGAGATCGAGTTGGGTGAATTCCGGCTGCCTGTCGGCGCGGAGATCTTCATCCCTGAAACATTTGGCTACTTGGTAATAGCGCTCGACCCCGCCGATCATGAGAAGCTGCTTCCAAAGCTGCGGGGATTGGGGAAGGGCGTAGAAAGATCCAGGATGGACCCTCGATGGGACGAGATACTCTTTCGCCCCTTCCGGGGAAGAGACGTTCAAAGCAGGTGTGTCGACCTCCAAAAATCCATTCGCATCGAAATATTCATGGAAATCTTTGACGATCTTCGCCCTGGCTTTGAGTTTGTTGAGAATATAAGGACGGCGGATGTCGAGATAGCGGTATTGAAGGCGCGTCTCCTCCAAAGCATCGGTCTTATCGGCGATGATGAATGGGGTGGTATCGGCTTTGTTGAGGACGGTCAAAGACGAGACGATAACCTCGACTTCGCCCGTAGGCAAAGAGGGGTTCGGATCCTTTTTTAGACCCACCACGCCTTTGACCTGAAGAACGTATTCGTTCCTCACGTCGGGTATGGCGGAGGGATCGTTGACGGTGAGTTGGACGATGCCGGTCGAATCGCGGAGGTCGATGAATTCGATGCCCCCGAGCTTTCTGACCTTCGCAGCCCATCCGCAGAGAGTGACTTCCTGCCCTGCGTTCTCTTTCCTTAGCAAACCGTTCCAAATGGTGCGTTCCATGTCATTCCTCCTTCTGGTGGCAGCAGCAATGATGCCCGCCTTCTTCGCTTTCTTCTTCGTGATGATGGCCGCAGCAGCAGCCTTCTTCATGCTCATCACCGCCGCAGCAGCAGTCATGGTCGTGCCCGCCTTCCAGCTTCGCGAATTGGGCGTCTAGGTAATTGGCAAGATTCGAGATGTCCACGGGCTTTTGCTCTTGGGTGGCGAGGTTCTTGACCTGGACTAGATTCTGGTCGATGTCGTCCTTGCCGGCGATGACGGCGAATTTGGCGTTGGCTCTGACTGCTTTCTTGAACAACGAGCCGAGCTTTCCGCCATTGAAAGGCATCTCGACGGAATATCCTTCGCGACGGAGAGCCTGCGTCAAAGCGAAGCAATCGTCTTTCGCCTCATCGCCTATTGGCATCATGTAGAGATCAAGGCCATGGGTCAGCTCGCCAAGCATAGCGTTGTCTTTCATGAGGGAGTAGATGCGCTCGACGCCGAGGGCGAATCCGACGCCGGAATCGTTTTCCTTCGGCCCGGCGAAATTGCCCATCATGCCATCGTAATGGCCGCCGCCGAGGAGCGCACCGTAGTCTTTGCCTTCCTTGGAGATGGCGTGGACCTCAAAGACGACTTGGCCATAGTAATCGAGGCCTCTGACGAGCGAATCGTCGATCTCGTACTCAATTTCCTGGTCGTTGAGGATGGAAAGGGTCTCGTAGAAGCGCTTGCTCGCGTCCAAAGAGAGGTAATCCTTCATCTTTGGCGCTTCTTTGACTATCTCTTGGTCGGAAGCGACTTTGCAGTCGAGGATGCGCATTGGGTTGAGGAGAAGCCTTTGCTTGCAGTCGTCGCACATCGTCTCGATGCGCGAGGCGAAGAAAGAGCGGAGCGCCTCTTTGTAGGCTTTGCGGCTATCGGCGTCGCCCAAGGTGTTAACTTTGACCTTGAGGTGATCGAAGCCAAGATAAGAGAGCACGTCCATGGCCAGGCAAACGCATTCGGCGTCCAGCCTCGCGCTGTCGACCCCCACCGCTTCGACGCCGGCCTGAATGAACTGGCGATACCTTCCTAATTGCGGTCTTTCGTAGCGGAAGACCGGTCCGTTGTAATAGACCTTGAGAGGAAGGTCGCAAGTCGCGTAGAGCTTGTGCTCGACTATTGAGCGGATGACCCCGGCCGTCCCTTCCGGACGGAGAGTCAAAGAGCGTCCTCCCTTGTCTTCGAAGGTGTACATTTCCTTCCTGACAACGTCGCTGCTTTCGCCCGTTGAACGGTCGAAAACCTCGGTGTACTCGAGCATGGGGGTCTCGATTTTGCGGTAGCCATAGAGTTCGGCGACCGCGCTGAAGACGTTTTGGATGTAAGTATAGGCATCCGCCTCATCGCCATAGAGGTCGTGCGTGCCTTTGATTCCTTGGAAAGCCATAAGAAAACTCCTTGTTGATGCAAGGGAAATTATAGGACGGCGAGGCGCTTTCTACAACGAAAGGCTAATGAATCAGACGGGATACGGAATAGATGCCTTTGACCCCCAAGAGGACAGCGAAAAGGTCGTCAAGGCATTTGGAGTCGCTGACGGATATGGTGAGGTTGACGACGACGTTCATAGTCTCCGTCATGAGGTGGGAGCGAAGATCGCTGGTCACTATCCCTTTGGCGGAGATCGCCTGAAGGATGTCGGCGATGAGGTTGGGGCGATCGTTGGCGTAGATCTCTACGTCGACCGGATAGGTGCCAACGCCGAGGTCTTCCCTCCAGCTGAGGTCGATGAGCCGCGCCTTCTCGTGGGCGACGTTCGGGCAATTGGCGCGATGGACCGTGATGCCTTTGCCGCGGGTGATATAGCCCACTATCGCATCCCCTGGGATGGGCGTGCAGCATTGGCCCAAAGTCACGGCGAGGCCGGTGATGCCGCCAGGCACCTCGACGGGGCAGGAATTGCCTTGCACTTGTTCTTTGGCCGTCTTTTTCTTGCCGAGTTTCGGCATCAGCCTTTTCTTGATGTGCAGATAGTCGAGGACGGCGCCCGGGGTGGGATTGCGCGTAGAGATCATCACGTAGAGCTCATCAAGGGTCGGGCAATGGTATTCGTTGTCGAGCTTCCCGAGGTTCTCCCCAAGCATTTTCAAGGATTCCTCCTCGTCGAATCCACGGAGCTTGAAAGCTTCTAGAAGGGAACGTTGGCCCTGCTTTATCTTCTCATCCCGCAGAATGGCCGCGTCTTTCTTTTGCAGCGCGCGCCTTATGTGGTTCTTAGCGCTTGAGGTCTTCGCTATCTCCAGCCACGAATCGTTCGGGCCAGCGGATTTGTCGGAGGTCTTTATCTCGCAGATATCGCCAGTTTTGAGGACTGTGCTAAGCGGCACGAGGGCGCCGTTGACGATGGCCCCCACCGCGGCATCCCCGACCTTGGTGTGGATTTTGTAGGCGAAATCGAGGGTCGTCGCGCCCGTCGGCAGATCGACCACTTTCCCTAGAGGCGTGAAAACATAGACATTGGCGCCGAAGATGTCGTTGGTGAGGCTCGCCATGTATTCTTTGGCGCTCCCTTTTTCATTCCCGGAAAGGCTCACGAAATCCCTGAACCAATGAAGCTGGGTCTCAATCTCTTTTTGTTCTTCTTTCGCGTTGTAATGGCTGCCTTCTTTGTATTTCCAATGGGCGGCTACGCCGGTCTCGGCTATCTGGTCCATCTCCTCGGTCCTGATCTGGACCTCGTAGACATTGCCGTCCCCCGCCACGATGGAGGTATGGAGAGACTGGTAGAGATTAGGCTTAGGCATCGCGATGTAATCCTTGAACCTACCGGGGATCGGGGTGTATGTTGTATGAATCATCCCCAGGATCTCGTAGCAATTGACGACGGTTTTTGTAATGACCCTGACGGCGAGGATATCGTAAATCTCATCGAAGGAATGTCCCTTCTTGTACATTTTCTTATATATCGAATAAATTGACTTTACCCTGCTCTCCATCTTAAAGGGTATGCCGTGCTCGTAAAGCTGGTCGGCGACGCGCTTCTTCAGCTGTTCGAGGGCGCCTTTCCCTCTTTCGAAGCGGTCATCGACTAGTTTCTTGATCTTCGCATATATCTCTGGCTCGAGGTACTTCAAAGAAAGGTCCTCAAGCTCGCTTTGCATGGTGTAGATGCCAAGGCGGTGAGCGATTGGGGTGAAGACGTCCAAGGTCTCCCTGCTGAGGGCCTTCTGCCTTTCAGGGGAGAGCGAATCGAGCGTGCGGAGATTGTGGAGCCTGTCGGCCAGCTTGACGATGATGACCCGCACGTCGTGGGCCATCCCGAGGAATATCTTTCTGTGGTCTTCGGCCTCGAAGTCCTCTTTCGTCATGTGGGAGAGCTTCATGCGCTGGATCTTCGTGAGCGAATCGACGATGAGCCTGACGTCAGGCCCGAAGCGCCGCTCGATTTCCTCGATCGTTGTATCTGTGTCCTCCACCACATCGTGCAGCAAAGCGCTTGCGATGGTCGCCGGGCCAGCCTGAAGCTGGGCGCATATATAGGCGACCTCAAGAGGGTGATGGATATAAGGCTCACCCGATTTCCTTAGCTGCCCAGCGTGTTTTTCCTTCGCGAGTTTGTAAGCGTCCTCGATGAGTTTCTGATCGTCGGGATTGGTGATATAGACGGCGAAAAGGGCTTTTAAATCATCGAAGCTGTGCATTGGGTAGCCCCCGTTCGGGGGCAAGGGTTTGTCTAAGGGTTTTTCCATGGCTGAAGTATATTCCTCGTTGATTCATTTGCTAGGGGCTGAGTCGACTCGGAGGTCCAAAGACGTCTCTCCTCTGTACTCATTGAGCTCGAAACGCACATAGAAGGAGGTCTTGTCCTTGAGGAGGAAATCCTTTCTGCCCAAAGAGAAGGAGACGAGCTTCGTTTTGTATCCTAGAGGCGTCATCAGATATTTCCCGTCCTTGCTGTACTGGAAGGAATCGACGTTTAGGTTGCTCAAAACGAAGAGGGGCTCCTCATGCTCCTCTCCGAAAGGCCCGAACTGCCTGATGAGGCGATAAGAATCCATGTTCGCCTCGCTCAATAGCAAAGGGATGGCCAAGGGCTCTTCTTTGGTGAAAGGGTGTTCCCTGCAATAGGCTAGATAGGCTTTCGAGAAGGAAGCGAAGTCCTTGCTCAGAATGCTCACTCCCCCCGCATGCGCGTGACCGCCGCTTTTCAGGCAATAAGAGGAGAGGGAGGAAAGGCAATCGAGGACGTCGAACCCCTCCTCGCTCCGCAAGGAGCCGACGAGCACGTTGGGATCCGCGTATGAGGGCGAGAAAATCGCGACCGGCACCTTATGGAGTTTCATCAAACGATTCGCAAGCAGGCCGTTGAGGCCTTCTTTCAAAGGCAGATTGGCGACGATGCCGCTTTGGCCGGGCTTGAAGGAGACGAGCTTCTCGCCTTCCTTGGTGAGCTCTTTCCTTTTTTCGTTGCTCTGTTTCATCCACGAGGAGATGGCTTCTCTCCTCAAGGGGTCGCGATAGCCGAAATAAGCGACGGCAAGTGATGTTTTGTGCCCTTCCTCCATGCGCCCCAAAGCGTTGATCGAGGGGATTATGCACATCCCAAGGACCTTCTCGTCGATCCTTTTCTTGTCGCAAAGAGAGACGATCTCAGGGTAATTTTGCTTTCTCAGATCGCGCAAGGTAAGCGAGACCAAAGTACGATTGATCCCCTTAAGAGGCATCATGTCGCTTAAGGTGGTGATGCCTGCCAAGGTTCTGCGATAGGCGTCTTCCTTGCCAGTCAAAGCCAGCGAGAAAAGATAGCAGACGAAACCCGCGGAGATATTGAATCCCCCCGATTCGCCTATCCCAAGCGTTACCGGATGCACCAAAGACAATGAAGGCGGCAGGTCCTTGGGGAGCTCGTGGTGGTCGAAGATGAGGACGTCCACCCCTTTCTCTTTGAGGTAGCTTACCTCGTCAAGACAAGAGACGCCATTATCGATGAGGATGAGCAAAGAATAGCCGGCGGAGGCGATTTTGACCGCATTCTCCATGGTGAGGCCATACCCGTCGCTGTAACGGCTGGGGATGAAATAGCTCGCCTTAAGGCCGATCTCCAACAAGGAATTGAGGAAAATCGAAGTCCCAAGGATTCCATCCGCGTCATAATCCCCATAAAGCAGGGTTTTCTCCCCCTTCGAGAGGGCGAGCTTAATCCTCGCGATTGCTTTGACGACTTCTCCGTTTAGGGAGACGTCAGGAAAAGAAAGAGAGGAGGGCTCGGCGGTAAATTCGCCGAAGCTCTCCTCGTCCCATCCGTAATATTTCTTGAGCCTTTCCTTGAGGGGTTCCATCTCAGTCGTTGATGCCGATGAAAATGGCTTCCTCTGGCTCATTGCTCTTCTTCTTCATCGCATTGCCTTTGGAGGCCTTCTTGGCCTTCTTCGGCTTGAAGTGGATCTTGCTGAAGAGCTTGGCGAAGAACAAAGAGATCGGGGTGAGCAGGCCAAGGCAATACGCGCCGAGGAAGATGATGCCCATCACCATGGCGAGATAGACCATCATGAAGCTGCGCGGCCCAAAGCCAAAGAAGGCGATGGCCCCGTAGGAAGCGATCATCAGGAGCAAAAGGAAGCTCGAGGCGCTGCGGCTATTGGCTTTCACGAGGCAGTCGCTTCTGAAAGCGAGGTTGTTCTTCTCTTTCTCCCTGCTCTCTTTGTAGATCTCTTTCTCTTTGTTGAGGACGAAGAGGGAGAGAAGCATGGCGAGCAGGCAAGCGGCGAAGACACCTAGGCTCACGACTGGCGTGACCGAGATGCGCGTGAAGGAGAAGAAAGCCATGACGCTATAGGAGACGAGGGCGCCTCCGATCGTGGCCGCTATTCCGCGCGATGGGCGGAAACGCAAGATGAAGTAAACGAGGCTGACGGCAAGCGAAACGCCGACGGCAAGGGCGATTCTCCAGACGTAGGGCTGACCAAGCTCCGGCGTGACGGTGGCGAAGCTGACAAGCAGGTTCGATTCGCTGGTGCCCGGCGCGAAGGTCTTGATGATGTAGGCACTGAGCGCTTCGTTGAGGGTGAGGTCTTCGTAATCGGCCGTGTTCCATTCTCCGCTGGCGTCTTTGCAGGCGATCTCATGGGCGTAATCGGATTCATTGGACGAATGGAGCTCGTTGGTGAGGTATTTGCTAAGCTTTATGGAGTAGTAATACCAATAGGTCGAGGTCTCCTTGTCGCTGTCATAGACCGTATGGGGCGTCGAAGAAAGGGAGATATCATCGACGGAAGTCAGATCGCCAAGCACCTTCCCGTCGATTTTGACGCAATGGAGGAGGTCACTAGTTCCGTCTTTTTGATAGATGTCTTCGATCGCGGAAAGGCTTTCGACGCTGATTTGCTCGTTGCTCGTCGACTGGATGTCGATGCGGAGGACGGTCGATTTCTCGGTGTAGGCGTTTGTGTTGTAGATGTTTCCTTCATTTTGGACCCCGAAGGCTATCATCGTCGCGATGCCGGCGGTGACGACGGCCCCGAAGATGCCGGCGAGCCACTTCTTGCCTTTGGTGAAATCCTTCTTCTCATAAGGTCCGAAGTAAGATTGTTTCTCCTCTTTGATGAGGTCGGGGACTTTGGCGGGATCGACGTTGAGCTGCTTCGCGAAATGGGTCTGCATATAAGAGGAATTGGCGAGCAACCAAGCCCCGATGCGGGTGAGGATAAGGTTGGCGACGAGGGCGAAGACCGCGCCGAGGACGAGCATCGTCCCGAACTTCGAGGCAAGCTCGCCTCCGAAGATGTAGACGAAGATGCCAAGGATTGCGCTCACGATGGAGGCGTCGATTATCGGCCAGGTCGATTTCTTCGCGGCTTCTTGGTTGGCTTTCTTCAGAGTGCGGCCCTTGTAGATCTCGTCTTTGAGAGCGGCTCCGTAATAGATGGCGCCGAAAGCGGCGACGCTCATGACGCAAAGGAGGCCGAGGCAAGCCGCGATGTTGAATTGGGCGCCGAAGCTAATGAAGGTGATGAAAGTCGCGAAAACCGTCCCGACCACGGAAGCGATCTGGACGAGGCTGAAAATGCGGTTGAAGAGGGCGAGGGCGACGCAAGCGAGGGCGAGCGTGATCAATGTCGCGATCATCGTGCCGCCAAAGGCGGGGAAAACGGACCATGAGCCATAATAGACGAGGCTCTCAACGGTGGCTTTCGTCGCTTCGCTGTAAGTGAAGGTGAGGGAATAGCGGTTTTCTTTGCCCCCGTCTTTGAAGCTCAGCGATTCCGCGTTGAACATGTTGCGGAGATAGACGGCGGCGTCATAGGCCTCTTGGGCGTAAGTTGGGTCGTAGCTGCCTTCGCTGGTGATGGCGTTGCTCGCGGGAATGAGGCGGAGGTAAGGGGTCTCTTTGTCTTCGTCGCTGTCGTAGTAATAGACCGCGTTGTCGCTGCTGACATTCTCGACGGCGAGTATTTTCCTGTCGATGTTGGTGTTGGGGGTTCCGCTCCCGCCTTGGGAGCTGTCCTCATAGAGGTCGCCGTTGACGCGATTTGCCCAAAGGACGAGTTTGCAGGCGTCGCCGTCGCTCGATTTCTCTTCGCTGGAGGAAGAGGAGGAATCGTCGGCCTTGGAATTGGCCTCGCCCGCCGCTTTGAGCAGATCGAGGAAGTCGCTTTGATAGGCTTCGGGGATCTTCACGAGGACGACTGGGAAATTGTAGCCGTTGAGCTCGATGCTTTGGATGAAGGCGCCTTCGGTGCTGTCGAGCATGCTCGCCCAGGAGTCCTTCCGCGACTCGTCGCTGACGGTCTTGTCGGTCACGTCTAGCTCATAATCGCCGCCGGAGAAGGAAAGGTAGTTCTGGAGGTAGGTGTATTGGGTGGAGGAATCGGTTTTGGTTCTGACCGAGACGGCGATGGTGTCGTATCCCTGCACCGAGACCTCGTATTCGGAGAGGTTCCAGGTGTCGAGGCGGCCCTTGACGATGTCGGCCAGGGTGTTGATGGCGAGCTGGTTGTCGTTGTTCGGGTCTTTCGCCTGGTTCTCGTCGAGGAAGGAAAGGTCGCCGTCGCCGTAATTGCCGTTATTGGAGTTCTCGTCGTATTCGCTGGCTTTGAAATAAAGCGTCTTGCCGTCGCTGTAGGAAAGGTCGCTGTTCATCCTCGCGATCTGCGGGGCGGTAGCTCCCGCCACGCCTAACAGTACTGTGGCGCACATTATCACATATCCGACATAACGTCTCATAAGCCTTAACTCCTCTAACAAAAACAACAGGGGGCTGTCGCGGCTTCTACTTTATACTTCCTCCACTCCATAGGCAAGAAAAAAGGCCCCTTAAGGGGCCGTTTTCGCTTTTAAGTCAAAATAGCGATGACTGATGCGCTTTCTTGAGGTGGGAATAGGCCTTCTCAGTGGCCACTCTCCCCCTGGGCGTGCGGTTGACCATCCCCATCATCACGAGGTAAGGCTCATAGACGTCTTCGAGGTTGGTGACCTCCTCGCCGATGGCGGAGGCGATGGACTCCAGCCCTACCGGGCCGCCATGGAAGCGCTCGATTATGGCGCTTAGATAGCGAATATCGACTTCGTCGAGGCCGAGCTCGTCTATCTTAAGGGCCTCAAGGCCCTCTTTGCAGCGAGCGTAGCTGATTTTTTCCTCCTCGTGGAAGGAGGCGAAATCCCTGATGCGTTTGAATAGGCGATTGGCGATGCGTGGGGTTCCCCTGCTGCGCTTAGCGATGAGCTCCACCGCTTTCTCTTCGATCGGGGTGCCGTATACCTTGGAGGTGCGCTTTACGATCTCGCTTATCTCCTCCTCGGAGTAGAAATCAAGCTTCATCGAGATCCCAAACCTCGCCCGGAGAGGCGAGGAGAGGTCGCCGCTGCGCGTGGTGGCGCCGACCAAAGTGAAGGGGGGCAAAGGCATATTCAATACGTGGGACGTGCCGTTTTGCGAGATGAGGACGGACAAAGTGAAATCCTCCATCGCCCCGTAAAGGACCTCCTCGACGACGCGTGGCAGACGATGGATCTCGTCGATGAAGAGGATGTCGCCTGGCTCAAGCTCGCTCAAAACCGCGGCGAGGTCTCCCGCCTTTTCGATCGAAGGCCCGTTGATTAACCTGATTTTGCCGCCCATCTCGTTGGCAATCACATAAGCAAGCGTCGTCTTCCCTAAGCCCGGCGGGCCGTAAAGCAAAACGTGGTCGAGCGGCTCTTTCCTTTTCTTGGCCGCGCCTAGAAAGACGGCGAGATTGCTCTTCCCCTGGCTCTGCCCGATGTATTCTCTGAGAGTTTGGGGGCGGAGCGAAAGCTCGCTCCCCTCGTCCTCTTTCTCTTTTTTCCCGCTGACTAGCCTAGCCATCTCTATTCCCCTTTCCTAAGCTGCTTCAAGGCGAGGCGCAGGATCTCGGAATTGGGGAGGTCGGGTGTCGAGATGCTCGCAAGGGCGGCGTCTATCTGCGCTTTCTTGAATCCGAGGGACTTCAGAGCCGATGAAACCTCGTCGAAAGCCTCGGGGTGGCCTTTGGAATCGGTCTTCACGAGTTTCCCTTTGAGATCGAGGATTATCTGGGCCGCGGCCTTGGGCCCGATGCCGGGAAGCTTCTTCAAAAAGGCCGTGTTGTTGGCCTCGATGGCCGCGAAAAGCTCGTCGGGCCTCGTCGCCCCGAGGGCGCTTAAAGCGGTCTTCGGGCCGATGCCTTTGACTTCGATGAGGGAGAGGAAAGCCTCTTTCTCCATCTTATCGAGGAAACCCACGAGATAATGGTCCTCCTGGGTGAGGACCTCATGGGTGAAGACCTTGCTCTCCTCGCCTAGGTTGAAATCGCCGCTTCTAGCGACCAAAACCTCGTAGGCGATTTGGCCCAAGTCGATGGCGATTCTGTCTTTTTTGACGTCGGTCACGACGCCTTTCAATGAGTAAATCATGTCAGGATAAGCTGAGGCAAAGGAAGAAAAGGGCGAAAAGGGCGATGCTAGAAAGGAAGCAAGCGAGCGTCCCTATCCAAAAGCTTTTTCTTTGCATGAGGAGATTATAGCAAAGGAAAGCGAGGCAAGAGGACTCACTTCGAGTAGGTGAACTCGAAATCGGCGAGGCGCACGGTATCCCCGTCCTTGGCCCCCTTCCTCTCCAGTTCCTTCTCCACGCCAAGGCGCGTGAGGTAGCTGATGAGGCGCGCTACGCCTTGATCGTCGCTGAGGTTCATCAGGGCATAGCGCTCAAGCACCTCGTGGCCGGTGATGACGAAGAGGTGGTCGGAAGGATGGGAGATGACGAACGCCTCTTCCTTGCCGTCCTTCTTCGAATCGTAGACGCGATATTCGGGACTGTTCTCCTGCGTTTCTCCAAAAAGAGAGAATTCCGGCGTTTTGCAGATGAGCTCGTAGGTTTTCTTGATGAGCGTTTCCACGCCCTCATTGGTTAGCGCGGTCACGCCAAGAGAGGGGAAGCCGAGTTTGGAGTCGAATTCCCTTTTCCTCTCTTCCGCCCCGTCGGAGTCCATTTTGGTGGCGACGACTATCTGCGGGCGCTTCTCAAGGTCGGCCCCATAGTCTTTCAGCTCCTCGTTGATGATTTCATAGGCCTCATAAGGGTCCCTCTCCCCATCCATCGAGACCATGTGCACGAGGACGCGGCACCTTTCGATGTGGCGCAAGAAGGTTATGCCTAGGCCCTTCCCTTCGTGGGCGCCTTCGATGAGGCCCGGCATGTCGGCAAGCACGAATTGCTCATAGGTTCCTGGAAGAGTGACGACCCCAAGGTTTGGCTCGATGGTCGTGAAGGGATAATCAGCCGTCGGCACATTTGCTTTGGAAACGATGTTCAGGAAGGTGCTCTTCCCCACGCTAGGGAAGCCGATGAGCCCGGCGTCAGCCACTAGCCTCAGTTCCAAAACGATTCTTTTTTTCTCGCCAGGATGCCCATTTTCGGCGATGCGGGGAATCCTGAGGCGGCTTGATTTGAAGCAGGCGTTGCCTTTGCCTCCCCTGCCTCCTTTGGCGATGCAGACAACCTCTCCTTCCTCGGAAAGGTCGGCGAGGAGCTTATTCCCATTCTCCTCGTAAACTAACGTCCCCACAGGCACTTCGAAAACCTTGTCTTCGCCGTTCTTCCCATTGCGGAGCTTCTTGTCTCCTTTGCCCCCGTTCGGGGCTTCGAGAACGCGAGAATGGCGGTAGGCCATCAAAGTGTTAACGTTCTTTTTCGCGAGGAGGAAAACCGATCCCCCTTTGCCCCCATTGCCCCCATCTGGGCCGCCTTTGGGCATGTTCTTCTCCTGGAGGAAGGAGATGCAGCCATCGCCGCCGTTGCCGGAGCGGGCTTCTATTATCACACGGTCAGTCAGCACGCTCTTCTCCTTTCAAAAGGTAATGCTTCTTGTTTCTTTTTATGACGCAGAGATCCTTGTAGAAACGCGTCGTGGTCTTGATTAGCTTCTTGAGTGAGCTGGAGGGATCATCCTCCCATCTCGCCGGGTATTCTTTGATGGATTTCCCGTTCAGGTGTAGGAAATAAAGGTATTCGACGTCGAAGGCGAAGCCGTTGATGAGCTGCCTTTCCGCCATCTCTTTCCCCAAAGGCAGGCGGAACATCTTATAGCCGCACTGCGAGTCGATGACTTCCTTCATCCGGAACTTGCATCGCACCACCATTTTCGCCCCCCAATGGGTCAGCCTCCTCTTGAATGGCTGCTTTTGGACGTAGACAGCGCCAGGGCAATCCCTGGAGGCGATATAGGCGTCGTACTTGCCGATGTCCTTCTTAATCAAATCGAATATCGCAAGGTCGGTGGCGAGATCCGCGTCGAAGAAGAGGGCGTAGTCGCCGCTGGCGTTCATTATTCCGCGCCTCACCGCCGCGCCTTTCCCTTTCCCGTCTTCCGGAGTCGCCAGATCCAGTCTCACCTGGGCGGGCATCCCCTCCATCCCTTTCTTGAGGACATCGAGCTCGGGCTCGGAGCTATGGTCATCCTCGACGATGACTTCATAGGTGACTCCAGTCGAGTCGAAATAAGGGACGATTTTTTCCTTTAGGTTCCTCACGAGCTTCTCGCTCTGGTTGTATACGGGGATTATCACCGAGACTTTCATGATCGTTCTTTCGCTGGGAAAACCTTCTCGCAGGAATTTTAAACCGCTTCCCCCCAAAGAGGAATAAAAAGAAAGCATCGGTCGAACTTTCTTGGCATTCAAACTCAGGCGGGAAGGCAACTTCAAAAGCCGATGGGGTTTTAGCGTCCCCATCGGCTATCCTGCATTTGAAGAGATCACATCAGGCTGCTTTATGGGCGATGATGGTCTGATATGGGGAGAGGGAGGTCGCCTCCCCCAAGGCAAGTCCGCTATTGAGCGTGTCGAGGACCAGGGCGAACCCGCTGAAATCGATTGGCGAGGGATTCGCGGAGCCGCCGTTGACGTGAGCGATCCGGTAGGTCCCACCCTTCCCGTCGGGGAGATCGTAGACAAGCTCGTTTCGGCTGCTTGCCTCATCCTTCTTTATTTGAATGTTCGAGGCCTCTTCCCTATTGAGATGGAGCCCGGCGCATTCCTGCTTGAACTTGATGAGCTCCTTGTAATTGGCGACCATGTCCTTGTGCTTGATGGCCAAAGAGTAGTCAAGCTCGTTCATCTTGTAATAGTCACGGCCGTCCTTTTGCCCGCCATAGCTGTTGTTTTCGCCGCCTTTGCTGCGGAGGAATTCTTCCCCTTCCTGCATGAAGGAGACGCCTTGGGAAGTGAAGGTGATGGCATTGGCGAGGACGTTCATCCTCTCCTTCTGCTCCTCGGTGTAGCTGACCTCCATGCTTGCCTTATCAAGGGCGGAAAAGCGGTCGAGGAGGGTGTAATTGTCATGGCAGGTTACGTAATTGACGGTGCGATCGGGGTCATCGATTATCGCCCCGCTTTGGGTGGTTCCTTTGATGCCGTTAGCCACCGCGTTCATGTCGCTGGCGTTGATCTGGTAGACGCTCGTGCAGGTGGCGAAGCCAATCTCAGACGCCCCTTTCATGCCTCCTTTGATCATCGCGTCGCGGAAGCCGTCGTTGAAGGCAGCGAAATCCTCGGCTGTATCCATGCTCCCTTTGATTCCGGCTTGGTCTGCCAGGATCTCCTTGCAGGAGGTGGAAAGGGTCCATGGCTCGCCATAGACAACGATCGAGGGATTGATTTGATGGAGGGATTTGACGACTTGGTTCATCGTCTTGATCGGATGGAGACCCATCAGGTCGAAGCGGAAGCCACCTAATTTGTACTCGGAGGCCCAGAAGGAGGCGCTTTGCTCCATGAAATTGGCGAACATGCTGCGCTCGGAGGCGGTATCGTTCCCGCATCCTGAGCCGTTGCTGAGGCTGCCGTCGTCTTTGTAGCGGTAGAAATAGCCTGGCGCAAGGACGTCGAAATTCCTTCCGTAGACGCTCGCGACGTGGTTGTAGACGACGTCCATGATGATGTTGATGCCGGCGTTGTTATAGGCTTTCACAGCCTCTTTGAATTCCTTGATGCGCGCATAGCCATCGTATGGGTCACTGCTGTAAGAGCCTTCGAGGACGTTGTAATTGAGGGGGTTGTAGCCCCAATTGAAGGAGGTGTTGACTTCGTCGTTGTCCTGGTCGAAGATCGGCTGCAATTGGACGGCGTTGACCCCCAGCGATTTGATGTAATCGAAGCCCGTCGGGGTGCTTTCTTCGCCTTCCCCGTAGCTAGTGCCTTCTTCGGCGAGGCCGAGGAAGCGCTTCCGCTTGCCCTCGCTTCCCGTCCAGGTCGCGCTTGATGTCAGATCGGCGACATGCGTTTCATAGACGGTCAAAGACTTCTTGTCGTATTCGTTTACCTTGACCTTATCCCAGCCCTCGGGGTTGGTCTTGGAAAAATCAACTATCATCCCCCTAGCCCCGTTGACCCCAGCGCTTTTGGCGTAGGGATCGACGATTTCTTGCTCTTCGTAAGAGCCGTTCGTGACGACGAAAGTATAGTACTTGCCTTCTTGATCGCCTTCTAGGCTATAGCTCCAAACGCCCTTTTCTCCGAGCTTCATCTCGTAGTCCTTATGGGTGTCGTCTCCCTTCTCGCTTGACACCGCGACCGGCGTCCCGTTGGCGTATATCCTGAGGGTAATCTTGCTGGAAGAGGGCGACCATGCTTTGAAGACGGTCCTCTCCTTCGAATAGGAGGCGCCAAGGTCCTTCCCGTCATATTGGTAAAGAGCATTGTACTCAGCGGTGTCATAAACGGGGTTGAAGGAGACCTGCCTCCTCAGCGAGACCTCTTCGCTGAATTTGGCCTCCAAATAGTAAGTGGAGGCGAAATTGATTTCGAAATCGCTGCCGAGGTCCCAAATCAGGTAATCGGTTGGGGCGTCAAGAATCTTCTCCTTCACCGTTTTCTCCCCTTCTAGGAGTTTTAGCGACGACACCGGGTCGCTCGTATGCCATTTGATTGAGGTCAAGGAGGCGAACTCGGACTTGGAGAAACTATATTTGGAGGGCTCGCTATAATAGATAGTCTCGTCCCCGTATTTGAGCCAGATCGAGCCGTTGCCTTTCTCGTCTTTCACCGCGAGGCTCATATCGGCGAACATGTCGCCCGATTGCCCGTCCCAAGTCCCCTTCTTCTTCATGATCGTGCCCATGACGAGCTCGGAGACGTCGCTGACGCCGAAAGTCGAGATCGGGACGGTCGCGATGGCGCCGTAATCGTCGGTTGAGGTGAAAAGATATTCGGCCCCGTCTCCGCCCTTTTTCCAAAGCCAGAGGGCGTATTTTGAATAGTCCAGGCCCTTGCCATAGAAATGGATGATGACGCTCGGGGCGGAAGTCTCCTTTTCCGAAGTGCTCAGCCCCTCCTTTTGGCCACCTTCACCCCCGCCTCCGCAAGAGGCGAGGAGGAAAGCGCTTGAAAGCGCCAAAATAAGGGAAAGTTTCTTTTTCATGGGAAGCTCCTTTTTGCTTATGTGACAATTCTAAGCGCTTTCGAAGCGTTTTTCATCATCGAAGGGCAAAAGAAAAGCCACCCGAAGGTGGCGTTTGCCTTAGTTGAATGAGGCTTATTTCGCTTCGACGGGATAGACAGAAGCCTTCTTGCGGCTCTTTCCCCATCTCTCGAATTTCACGATGCCGGTGATGGTCGCGAAGAGGGTGTCGTCTCCGCCCTTCATGACGTTCTCCCCCGGATAGATCTTCGTGCCGCGCTGGCGGTAGATGATCGAGCCGGCGGTGATGAGCTGGCCGTCACCGACTTTGGCGCCAAGGCGGCGCCCAGCGGAATCACGGCCGTTCTTGGTGGAACCGACGCCTTTCTTCGAAGCGAAGAACTGAATGTCGAGGACAAATTTCATTTTGCTTGCTTCCTTTCTTGGATGGCGATGTTCTTGGGATAAGAGGCTTCCACGGTCTTGAGCTGAAGGATGAGCGTCTCAAGCACGATCGTGTCGTGCTCGCTGAGCTTCCTTTTGGCGTCAAGCCTTATGGAACCTTCTTCTTGATCGACCGAATAATCGAACTCCTCTTCAAGCTCCTCTAAGGCGTTTAGCGCCCCGAAGGAGCAAAGGGAGACCGCTCCGCAGACAACGTCCTCGCCATAGGGGGCGCTGTTGGCGTGGCCTTTGATCTCCAGGCTTTGGAGATCCTTGCCTTTGTATTCGATCTTGACCTTAACCATGAGATTAGGCGTTGATCGCTTTCACGACCAAGCAGGTGTAAGGCTGGCGATGGCCGAGGGTTTTGCGCTCATTGGCCTTCGCTTTGTACTTGTAGATGCGGATCTTCTTGCCAAGACCGTGCTTCTCGACTTTGCAGTCGACGGAAGCGCCTTTCACGAGCGGGGAACCGACTTTGGTGGATTCGCCGCCGATGAAGAGGACCTGGTCAAGCTTGACATCCTTGCCGGCTTCGACGTCGAGCTTCTCGACGTAGATCTTGTCGCCGACGGCGACTTTGATCTGCTTGCCGCCGGTCATAACGATTGCGTACATGCTATGCTTTTCCTCCATTTTCTGGCTTGATAATAAGACTCGCTAGGAAGGCGGGATTTCTCCACTTCAGCCTTTTTTAGGCGGTTGTGCCTCTAAGCCCGGAGGGACAACGCGGATATGATATGCTCTTCTTCCCCTTTAGGGAAGGACTTTTTTTTGAATTCGAAAGGGCCGGGGCCGCGCCCTGATCAAGACGCCTTCGAAGAAAGGAAAGAATCGAGAGCGGAAAGGTCGTAATAGGACTCGATGGGGAGCTCGTAATCGACGCTCGCCCCGCTGTCGAAACTCGTTCCGTCCTCGTGGATGAGGGAGATGTTGCTCGACATCGAGAACTGGGTCCCGTCGGGGGTGATTCCACTCCCCACGACGCAATCTCCACCCCCGCTCTTCGATCCGATTATCTTCGCCCAGCCGTTCTCTTTGGCGACGCATGGGAAGGCGTTGCCGCAGGAGAAAGAGCAAACCGAAGTAAGGATGTAGAAATTGTATTTGCCGGCATAGGAATCATGGTCTTCAGTGTCGCCGTCCAAATCATTATCAACGTATATAGCTTCTTTGGAAACGGCGCCAGTATGGTTGTTTTTGAAACTCAATTCGACTGGTTCGTCACTCATGAACGAAAGTGCTTGGCCAAGGGCGATGGCCACTCCGCCGCCATTGAGGGAAACATCGAAGACGACGTTCTTGACGTTTGAATTGGACTCGATTTTCTTGAAGGCGTTGTAGATGATGGCGAAGGTGCTCGTGGAGTCTTTGGCGACGTCTTTCTTGCTTGGCGAACGGCCATAGAGATTGAGCGAGAACTCATCGAAGCGGATGACGGCTGTCGAACCTTGGATATGGAGCCCGGTCGAGGGGGTTTTGCTTTGGGCGCGGTAGTACTCGAGACTATTCTGGACGGTGCTTGCGTATTGATAGCGATCGTCCCCGTAATAGATGTTCTGCTGAAGGCTCTGATCCTCCGAAGCGCTGTATTTGCAGCCGAATCCGCGGTGGTTGAAATAGGTGTGTCCCCCGTCGCAGAAAAGGTTGTTTATGGCTTTGGCGATGGCTTCGTCTGCGGTCTTTGGGACGCGCGATAAAAGATTGCTTCTTATCCCCATCGCGGAGAATTTCGTGTCAAGGCTGCTGACGCCCAAATCATCGAACCTGCCATAGAAATTCTCCATCTCAAAGAGGAATGAGCGGTAATTGTATTCGGCAAATGACTCGCTGCGGGAAGAGGAGAAAAGCGGCCCGGAGCAGCATTCCTCGCCGTATTCGGTGAGGGCGGATCCCTCATAAAGGCATTCTTCGGCGGCCAAGAAGAAATTCTCGCCGTTCCATACGAAGCGGTAGCCCGTGGGAAGGACGGTGATGGTGTCCAGCACGGAGAAAGGCGCGTAGACCTCGCCATCAAGCCTTATGAGGCTCATGCCGTAGGAAGAGAGGTCGAAGACGAGCTCCTCCCCTTTCTGATAGGAAGACTCTTCCTCGCAATAGGAAGTGATGGCGTTGCTGTTGGCGTCATTGGCGCTGAAGATGTCGGAATGGATTTTGAGGCCTGAGTAATTGATGAACTGGTCGAAATCCTCGCTGTAGATCTCGTTGGCCTCCGCGTCGAAGACAAGGGAAGCGAGATTGTTCCTATTCGTGACCTCATCCCCGTCGACGCTGAAGAAATTCCCGAATGCCGAATTGAAGAAGCCCTCGTAGTAGTCTTGGACGCTGACATAAGGCACATCCTCGGCGACGTCGAAATAGGCGCAAGGCAAAGCGTAGGCATCCTTATCATCGAGCGAGCCGAAATAAATTTGGGCATCGGAGAAATCTTCGGATATATCCGCGTCGTCAACATGGGAAAAGTGCTCTGAGGAAGTGGCCCCTTGCTCAGAAGAGGAAGAGGTTTTCTTGCCCCAACTCAAACCAAGAGAACACGAAGAGAGAAGCGCGGGGAGCGTGAGGACTAGCAATCTTTTTCTTTTCATTTCGGGTTTCCTCCTGGAAAACCCGCTAATTATAGGGATGGAACGCGCAATTAAAAAGCGCAAAACGCTGAATGGAAACTTCGACGAGCACCCTGCCTCCTGCCGTTTATTTCATTTGTTCGCCGAGAGACCGTGGCGGCAACTCCCCTCCCTTTTTCTCGCTTAACGTTCTTCCTAAACACATGCCCATTTCTCCTAAAAATCCCTTTTAAGCAGCATGCAGTCAATATCCAGCAAATTCGCCCTATGCTTTTGCGATTCGGGATTTCGCCCCTATAAAGCAAACGCCGCTCCTTTCAAAACGCATTGGCTCTTATGGCGCGATGCGGCTTAATTGGCTTCGATTAAGCCCCTAGAAGCCCTTGTTCCCTGAAAGAGTACCTCTGGCCCTCCGCCACGATCCAGTGGTCTTTGACGCGCAAGCCGAACTCCGAAGAGAAGCGAGCGACCTCCGAAGTGAAAAGAATGTCTTCTTTGGAAGGCAAAGCTATCCCGGATGGATGCGAATGGACCAAAAGCAAATCCCCGCCAGGGCTGTAGAGAAGCGATGAGAGCAAGGCCCTTTTCCCGCCCTTCAAAGCGCTTAGCGAGCCCAAGAGAATGAGCCTTTTGCCAAGGATTTCATTGTTCTTTCCAAGAAAATAAGCGTAAAGCGCCTCTTGGTTCTGGCTCAGAAGATCCTTCCTGATTTCCTCTTCTACACCCTTCGCCTTTTCCGGCTCTTTTAGGCGTTTGGATAACTCAAAACAAGCCCCAAGAATCGAAGCCTTCGCTCTCCCAACCCCTTTCTCTTTCTCAAGCAGGAGATAAGGGCAAGAGGAAAGCGAGGACAGCCCTCCGTAATGGCTGAGCAGGTTGGCGGCGACGTCAAGCGCCCCCATGTCTTTGGTGCCGCTTGAGAGGATGAGCGCAAGCAATTCCTCATTGCTAAGCGCGCCCATCCCCTTCGCGAATGCTTTTTCCCTTGGCCTTTCGCTTTTGCTGAGCGAGGCGATCCTCAAAGGAGGCCTCCCCACTCGAATTTGAAGCCCTGCAGCTGGGCTTTGCCTTTGTTGGTGGTGAAAAGTTTATAAGCCACCACCGCGAGGATAGCGACCGTGAAGACCACGAGGACCGTCGCTAGGGTCAGCGCCTCCCCTGGGCGTATCTGCCGCAATTCCTCGTCGCTTAGAAGTCTTGAATCATTCATTTGAAAACCCTCCTTTTTTCCCTTCACCTAGAGATAAAGGGGAATTGGAGGGATTTCTAAAAAACCCAGGTTTCCCTGGGCTTGTTTCACAAGGAGGCTAAGCGCGAGAGGACACTTTGCAGTTTCTCTTTGTTCGAGGCGAGTTTCTCTTTCTCCACCTCCACCTTCTCTTTGGGGGCTTTGGCGAGGAAACCCTGGTTGGAGAGCATCTTTTCGCCTCTGGCGATCTCGCTCAAAAGTCTCTCTTTTTCCTCTAAGAGGTTCGCTTTAAGCTTGGCCGGGTCGACGTCCTCGGAAATGACGAGTGTGTATTTGCCATAAACGAAGCAGTCCCCTTGGGGAGCCTCTTTTTCGAAGTTCACCTTTTTCGCGAAGAGGAAGCGGGCGAGATATTCTTCCACCCCTTTGAAGAGCGGCTTTGGAGAGAGGGTGAGGTTAAGAGGCGCATTCGGGGCGATTTTGCGGCTCGCTTTGTAGCCGCGGACATCCTTGATTATCTCCTTGAGCAGCTTGCCTTCCTTCTCGGCGGTCGGGAAAAGCAGGGATTTATCGAAAACAGGGTAGCTTTCGAGCATGATCGATGCTTTGTGGCAAGGTAAGGAGAGGTACATCTCCTCGGTGACGAATGGGCAATATGGATAGATGAGGAGGATGATCTCCTTGATGACTTTGTAAAGGACGGCTTTGACGGTATCCTCATTCTCCTTTTTCGCCAAGGAGACCTTGCTCATCTCGAGGTAATAGGAGCAGAAATCGTCGTAGACGAAATCGTAAAGATAGCCAGAAGCCGCGCCGAACTGATACTCTTCCATCTTGGACTGGACCTTCTTGATGGTCTCCTCCAAGCGTGAGAGGATGAATTTGTCGAGCACGCCGAGGGAATTCTTCTCGATTGGCTTAGGCTCATAGCCTTCGCCAAGAGTCATCTCCACATAGCGGCAGGCATTCCAGATCTTGTTGAGATAGTTCTCCGCGGATTGGAGCTTCTCCTCGCTGTAACGCATGTCGAGCCCAGGGGTGCTGTTGGTCGTGATGAAATAGCGGAGAGCGTCGACGCCGTATTTGGCGATGATGTCGAGCGGATCGATGCCGTTGCCGAGCGACTTCGACATCTTCCTCCCCTTCTCATCCCTGATGAGTCCGTGGATCACCACCTGCTTGAACGGGGCTTTGTCCGTGAAATGGAGCGACTGGAAGACCATGCGGCTCACCCAGAAGAAGATGATGTCGTAGCCGGTGACCAAGACATCGGTCGGGAAGTATCTCTTGAAATCCGGGCTTTCCTCATTCGGCCAGCCCATCGTCGCGAAGGGCCAAAGTCCGCTGGAGAACCAGGTGTCGAGGACGTCCTCGTCTTGCTTCCATTCCTTTGGGTCCATCTCTTCTTCCGTCACGACGAGCTCTCCCGTCTTAATGCTTGTATAGGCGGGAATCCGGTGCCCCCACCAAAGCTGACGGGAGATGCACCAGTCCTCGACTTCGCTCATCCAGCGAAGCAAAACCTTCTCGAAGCGTTTCGGTAAAAATTCGACCTTGCCGTCGGTTTTTTGGTTCTCCAGCACTTTCTTGGCTAGCGGTTTCATCTTGACGAACCACTGCTTGCTGAGCATCGGCTCCACCACCGCTCCGCTTCTTTCGCTGTGGCCGACGGAGTGCACGATCTTCTCGATTTTGACGAGGTGCCCGCTTGCTTTGATGTCTTCCACCAACGCCTTGCGGCATTCGTAGCGGTCCATCCCCTCGTATTTCCCGGAAAGCTCGTTCATGTGCGCGGAATCGTCGAGGACCTTGATGAGCGGGAAGCCGTATTTCTTTGCGAGCGCGAAATCGTTTGGGTCATGGGCCGGGGTGCATTTCATGGCGCCTGTGCCGAAAGCGATGTCGACGTAATCGTCGGCCATGACGGGGAGAAGCTCGCCGTTTGCGGGATTAACGACTTTTTTGCCGACGAAGGCTTTGAAGCGCTCGTCTTTGGGGTTAACGAAGACGGCGGTGTCGCCGAACATCGTCTCCGGTCGGGTGGTCGCGACGATGAGCGAATCGTTGCTCCCCTCCACGTCGTATTTGAAATAGAAGAACTCGCCCTCATCGTCTTTATGCTCGACTTCGATGTTGGAAAGGGCCGTGCGGAGTTCTGGATCCCAGTTGATAATCTTCTCGCCTTGGTAAATGAGGCCTTCTTTGTAAAGAGTAACGAAAACGTGCCTGACGGCCTTTGAAAGCCCGTCGTCGAGGGTGAATCTTTCCCTGGTGTAATCGACGCTGAGGCCTATTTTTGCCCATTGCTCATGGATAGTGGCGGCGTATTCGTCCTTCCATTCCCAAGCTTTCTTGAGGAAGCCTTCTCGGCCGAGATCGTAGCGCGAGATCCCCTGCTCCCTGAGTTTTGCCTCGACTTTGGCTTGGGTGGCGATGCCGGCGTGGTCCATGCCAGGCACCCAAAGGACATCGTAGCCTTTCATTCTTTTGTAGCGGGCGATTATGTCATCGGGGATGGTGTCCATGACGTGGCCAAGATGCAATTTTCCGGTCACGTTCGGAGGAGGGATGACCAAAGAGAAAGGGACTTTCTGGGTGTCCCCGGCGGTGAAGTAGCCTTCCTTAACCCATCTTTCGTATTTGCCGCTTTCGACGGCGAGGTGATCGTAATGTTTGTCCAGCATAGTTGCCTCCTTGGCAAATAAAAGCCGCATCCGTATTGGGACGCGGCGCGCGGTACCACCCAATTTCCTTATCGCTAAGGCACTTTTCCCCTATTCGCCAGGGGGTAGCGTCTCTTCTCCCCCGCCGACTCAAGGGCTCCTTCCTCCCGGTTTCACCAACCCCGGGCTCTCTAAGCGAAGAAGTTCTCCTCTCCCTGCGGATTCCTCGAAGAACGTGGATATTATGTCCCTTGAGGAGGCTGATAGCAAAGGGAAAAGGACTTTCAGACGCTTTCTGATTGAAATCTCCTAAGCGCAATGCTTGCAAGAAACGTGGCGAATTGTTTCCCGTTTATTCGTCAGACCTGATTTTTGAAGCCAATAAGATTTAAGCCAACGTTACATCGGAATTCCTTAAAATAGCTTTTGGGGATAGGTTATAGGGAAATATAAATGGTTATCTGCTCATCCCTTTAGGTGCCATATACAAAAAGCATCCACCGCAACAGAATATTTTGCTTGCCTAAAGAAAAACCCGCCTAGACCTCTTTTGGAGCCATGAAGGCGGATTTGACGTTTTCAGGCAAGAAGATCGGTGACGCTCTTTCGGATGAGGTCAACCGACTTCGGCGATAGGTCGGAGAAGATGGGATCGCTCAATCCGAGGCTTTCCGCGCGCAGCTGCGCTTCGTGCCTTTCCTTTTGGTTCAGCTTATCTACTTTGGTTATCACGACGATGAGTTTTACGCCCGTGGAGAGGAGATACCTGTAGAATGCTTTGTCATCCTCGCCGGGGTCTCTTCGGAGATCGACAAGGAGCACCACCGCTTTCAAGGAGCGGTCCTTCACGTAATCCTCCATCATTTTGGAGAATTGGATGGTCGTGAGATTGGCGTAGCTGGTAGAACCATAGCCAGGAGAGTCGACAAGATAGAAAGTTTTGTCGATCAGGAAATAGTTGAGCAGCTTCGTCTTCCCCGCCTTTTTGGAGGAGAAAGCGAGTTTTGAGCCGGTCACCGCGTTGATGAGGGAACTCTTTCCGACGTTCGATCTGCCGCAGAAAAGGACGTGCGGCAGGCCGTCTTTCGGCGCCTCCTTCAAAGAGGGGGCGCTTTTGACGTAGAGCGAATTGTGGAAGTTCAGCCTCATGCAGCCGTCTCTTCCTTTTTGACGAGAGCCACTTTGAGCGCGTCGTCAACTTCCTTCATGAAGACGATCTTAAGCCCGTCTTTCACTTCCTTAGGAAGCTCGGAGACGTCCTTGCGGTTGGCTTCCGGGACGAGGATCGTCTTGATTCCAGAGCGCATGGCGGCGAGAGATTTCTCCCTTAGGCCGCCGATTGGCAGCGCTTTGCCGCGGAGAGTCACCTCGCCAGTCATCGCCACCGAGGAGGAGACTTTGGTGTTGGTGAGGGCGGAGATGATGGCCGTGGTTATCGCGACGCCGGCGCTTGGGCCGTCCTTAGGCACGGCGCCTTCTGGGAAATGGACGTGGATGTCGTTCTCCTGGAAGATTTTGTCGTCGATGCCATAGCGTTTCGCGTTCGCCCGGACGTAATCCAAAGCGATCTGGCAGGATTCCTTCATCACCTCACCAAGCTTCCCGGTGAGCACAAGCCCTCCCTTGCCGCTGAAATAGGTGACTTCCATTGGGAGGATGTCTCCGCCAGCTTCGGTGTAGGCTAAGCCGGTGACCACGCCGACTTGGTCTTCTTTTTCTTTCTTCGTATCGTCGAAAATCTCGACGCCAAGATACTTTTGGACGAGCTCCGGGGTCACTTCGATCGGCTTTGGGGTATCGGGATTGTCAAGCAGCTCTACCACTGCCTTGCGGCAAACGCTCGCCACGAGCCTCTCAAGCTGTCTCACTCCGGCCTCCATTGAATAATGGCGGATTATCTCGATTATGGAGTCCTCGGAGAAGGAGATGTCCTTCTCGCCGAGGCCATTGGCCTTGGTTTGCTTCGGGATGAGGAAGCCCTGGGCGATCTTGATCTTCTCCAACTCGGTATAGCTAGGAACCTCGATGAGCTCAAGCCTATCGAGCAAAGGACGCGGAATGTTGTCGAGGTTATTGGCCGTGCAGATGAAAAGGACGTTGCTGAGGTCGTAAGGCTCTTCGAGGTAGTTGTCGTTGAAGGCGTAGTTCTGCTCCGGGTCAAGAACCTCCAGCAAAGCGGAGCTGGGGTCGCCGCGGTAATTGCTGCCGCCCACCTTGTCGATCTCATCGAGCAAGAACACAGGATTCACCGTCCCCGCCTTGCTCATGCCTTGGATTATGCGTCCGGGCAAGGAGCCGACGTAGGTCCGCCTGTGGCCCCTGATCTCGGCCTCATCGCTGATGCCGCCGAGGCTGGCCTTGAAGAATTTCCTCCCCAAAGCGCGCGCAATCGACCTTCCCAAGGAAGTTTTGCCGCATCCCGGGGGGCCGTAGAAGCAAAGGATCGGGGCTTTGAGGTTACCCGTCATCTTTTTGACGGCCAGATATTCGATGATGCGTTTCTTGACTTTCTCTAGCCCAAAATGGTCCTCGTCAAGGACTTTGCGGACGTTGTTGAGATCCTCATTGTCCTCGCTTTTCTCAAACCAAGGCACATTCATCAGGGTCTCGATGTAGCTCATGATGAGAGAGGCCTCCAAAGAGGACTCCGGCATCATCTCGTAGCGATGGAGCTCGTGCTTGATGCGCGTTTTGACGTTCTCGGGATAGGGGTTCTTCTCGAGTTTTTCCTTGATGGAGTCCTCGTCTTGCGACCCCCCTCCTTCGCCAAGTTCCTCCTTGATGGCCTTCATTTTCTCGCGCAAGTAATAATCTTTCTGGGATTTTTCCGCGCTCGCGGCCACTTTGTCGGATATTTTCTTGTCAACCTCAGCCATCCTCTGAATCGACGAGATGAAGGCGACTATCTTCTCAATGCGCTTCAGCAAAGACGCCTCGGAGAGGAGGTCGGCCTTTTGGTCGTTGGTGAGCGGCAAATAATTTGCGAGGGCGTCGGGGATGTCCTCTATCTGCATTGATTTGGAGAGCTGAGCCACCGCCCCGCGCGACATGCCTTTGGCTATCTCGGCGTTGGACGAGAGAGCGTCCATAAGCTCTTTGAGCTTGGCCTGCTCCTCGCTTTTGTCTCCGTGGACCGTCTCAAGCAAGATGCCCTCGGCGACCGGGGAAGCGCCCAAATGGATTTTAAGGAAGCGGGCGCGTTTCATGCCCACCACCCTCACGCGGAGGCCATCGCCGTTTTTGGCGTAGCTCACAATGCGGCAAAGCGTGCCGCATTCGTATAGGTCGCCCTCTTTTGGCGAATCGATCTTGGGGTCTTTCTGGGCGACGAGGAAAAGAAGGGAGTTGGTCTCGGCTTTGGCGTCTTCGATGGCTTTCACGGAGAACGCCCTGGCGGCATCGATCTCCTCGCTGGCGTTTGGGAAAACAATGAGCCCCCTGGTTATTAGCAGAGGGAGGGTCAGATTCTCGTTGGTCTGGTTGAGTGGCTGTTCTGGCATGGCTCTTCCTTTCTAGCAATCTAGGCAATTGAGTGCTAACGGGATTATAAAGTCCGATTTGGCACTGTCAAGGCGTGATTGCTAATTCCTTCCTGCGCATAGAGGAAGGAGACAAAACCCGCCTTGTCGGCGGGTCTTTAGTTTTTCAAATAGCGTTGCTTATTTGTCCTCGGCTTTCTTGGCTGAGGTTTTCTTGGCGGCGGGTTTCTTCGCCGGGGCTTTCTTGGCTGGCTTTTCGTCGGCCTTGGCGGAAGTTTCTTTCTTCTCTGCTTTGGCTTCGCTGACGCCGTTGTTGGCGAGGATCCATTCCCTCACCTTGCGTGAGCGGATGGATTCGCGGAAGTTCTCGACGTTGCCAAGAGCTTTCCTGACGTCCTCGACGCTCATCTTGTACTGGTCGGCCAGTTTGGCGATCTCGGTGTCGAGCTCAGCGTCATTGACGTCAAGCCCTTCGACATGGGCGAGCTGCTGGAGGACGAGATATTGGGTGAGGGTGGCTTTCGCGTTGGATTTGAGGGTGGCTTTGAGATCCTCTTCCTTTTGGCCGGTGATCTCAAGGTACTGCTCGAAGGTGAGGCCGTTGCTCTCAACCTGCTTCTTGGTGTTCTCCTCTTGGGTCGCGGCTTCCTCTTCGACGATGGAGTCGGCGATGTCGACCTTGGAGTTCTTCACGATCTGGGCGACGAGGGCGTTGTAGTAATTCTCTTCTGCCTGACGCGCTTTGCCTTCGGCGAGGGTCTTCTTCTGGTAGTCCTTCATCGCGGAGACGGTCTCGACGTCCTTGATGCCGAAGTCCTTGACGGCCTCGTCAGAGAGGACGGGGACCTTCTTCTCTTTGATCTCATGGATGACGCAGTGGAAGGTCGCGGGCTTGCCGGCGAGCTCTTTGACGTATTGCTCGGGGAAAGTGATGTTGACGTCCTTGCTATCCCCGCTCTTGACGCCGACGAGGGCATCTTCGAAGCCAGGGACGAAGGAATTGGATCCGAGCTCAAGCTCGTAGTTTTTCGCGCTGCCGCCTTCGAACTCGACCCCGTCCATCTCGCCGGTGAAATCGAGGACGACGGTGTCGCCTTTCTTGGCTTTCCTGTCGACGACGACAAGGTCAGCGGCGTTAGCAAGCCTCTTGCTGATGGCTTCCTCCACCTCTTTCTCGGTGACGCCCTCGACTTTCTTCTCGGCTTTGAGGCCTTTGTGATCCCCAAGAGTCACGTCTGGGAACAGGGTGACGGTGAATTTGACCTGAAGCTCATCTTCGGTGAGTTTGGTGACGTCGACGCTCGGCCTGGAGAAGGGTTGGAGCTTGTTCTCGACGACGAAAGTGCTGTAGACGGTGCCAAGGACGGAGTCGATGGCCTCGTTGAAGATCTGGGATTGCGAAACGCGGGCGCGGAGATAGCTCTCGGGGGCTTTGCCGGGGCGGAAGCCTTTGACGCTCACATGGGAGGCAAGCTTGTTGAAGGCTTTCTTCTGGGCCGATTTCCAGAGGTCTTTCTCGACGTCGCAGACGCCTTCGATTTTGCCTGTTTCAAGGGTTTTGATGGTGGATTTCATACGTTTTTCCTTTATTTAGCGTGTATAAATATACTCTATCCTATGGATAGGTCAAAACACTTTTTTAGGGCAGGACCAACGAGGCGATTCCTCCTTCAACACGCCCCCATCAAGGCAGGGGCGGGTGTTTAGCGAGGATGGCTTTCAGGCGCGATTTCTCCTCTGCGCTTTTCCCTTCGGCAGCCTCTTTCCCACCGAGGTATTCATTGCCCAAGGAAAGCAAAGCATCCAAAGTCGTGCTGAGGGTGGCTCCTTTGAAAGGATAATCGGGGAAAGAAGACATCGCTATCTGGTCGAGCAAACTGATGCAAACGCGCTGCAAAGAGGAATCCTTCAGCGTCCCAAGCATCGTCCTGAGGCTTTGGTAGTTTTTCTCGGCAAATGGCGAGACCAATTCGCTCGGCCTCACTTTTCTCTTTTCCCCGCCATCGGCGAAGGTCACTTCCTTGCCATAGCCAAGGCTTACGAGGACCTCAAGGGCGAAGACTTTGACGTCATGGTATTGGGAAGAGGCGAGGAGGCCGGCGATTTTGCTCTCGTAGCCTTCAAGCCGCTCGTTCCCGATTTTGGAAAGCGCGCCGAGGACGGCGTAAGGATCGCTGCAAGATAGCAGTTCGTCGAGGTTATCCCCATTGGCCTTGCCTTGGATAAGATAGGCTTTCTCCTCCTCCCTTATCTTCTTAGGATACTCCCGCAGGGCCTCCTCGACCTGCTGGCTGACGTAAGGGAGGTTATTGAAATAGCTGAGGTCATCATAGGCTTCGTCGAACTGCTCCAAAGCGAAGCGCAGCTCGAAATCGGCTTTCATGCAAAGAAGGGGGTTGTGCGAGAAAAGCTCCTTCCTACGGGAAAGAAGCATATCGAGGGCCTCTTGCCTTCTGCCGAGGGCGATGAGGGAAGATACCCCCACTCCGACATCGTGGGGATCTTCAGACCCCTTGGCTATTTCAAGGGCCTCTTCGTAGCGGCCTTTATCGTAAAGAACATCGATCTGGTGCATGGGCAAATTCTAAAGTAATGCCGCTCGAAAGGAACGCTTTTCTTCTATCTGCCGTCCAAAGAAACTTCCAAATTATGCCTATGGCGCCTTTTCCTACCGCTTTTTCCCAAGGCATCTTAACTCAGACCAAAAAGAAAAATCTTGGCCCCGAAGGAAGGTTGCCGCTTTCCTTGGATTCCCTTCATTCGACGGTGACGGATTTCGCGAGGTTCCTGGGCTTATCGGGGTCGATGCCTTTATCGAGGCTGACGTAATAGGCGATGATCTGCAGGCTCACTATCGCCAAGCTCGGGGAGAAATGCGCATCGATTCCAGGGATCTTGATGGAATAATCGAAGAGACTTTCATCGAGATGGACGTTTTCGCTGACGACCCCGACAATCTTCCCTGACCTCGCTTTGACCTCCACCGCATTGGAATAGGTCTTCTCGGCGAGCTTCTCTTGGGTCAAAATCGCCACTGTCATGGCCTTGGCGTCGATCAGGGAAATCGTTCCGTGCTTGAGCTCACCCGCCGCGAAAGCCTCCGAATGGATGTAAGAGACCTCTTTTAGTTTTAGCGATCCTTCCATGCAGACTGCGTAATCCTCCCCCCTCCCGATGAAGAAAACGTCTTTGGTGGCGGCGAGATTCGAAGCGATCCTCTGGAAGGGGGAGACGTCTTTAAGCAACGTCTCGATTTTCCCTGGGATGGAGGATATTTCCTTCAGGTAATAACGGTATTTCTCCTCGCTTATGGCCTTCTTTGAATAGGCCATCCGCACCGCAAGAAGATAGAGGACGGAAAGCTGACAGGAATAGGCTTTCGTCGTCGCCACCGCTATCTCGGGGCCGGCATAGGTATAAAGGGTCAGGTCGGAGTCGCGCGCGATGGTCGAAGCGAACACGTTGACGATCGAAAGGCATCTGAGGCGGTGCGCTTTGGCTTTGAGCAAAGCCTCATGGGTGTCTTTCGTCTCGCCCGACTGTGAGACGAAAATGGCCAATGAGCCTTCCTCAAGCGGCAGATTCCTGTATTTGAATTCGCTCGCGAGCTCGCATCTGACGCTCACCCCGCAAAGATCCTCAAAGAGGTATTGGGCGACCATCCCGGTATGGTAGGCTGAGCCGCAGGCGACGATGTAAATGCTCTTGAACGAGGAAAGCTCTTCATCGCGAAGGCCGGAATCCTCAAAACTGATTTCGCCATTTTTGATGTATTTTTCGAGCGTCGCCCTGATCGAAGAGGGCTGCTCGCATATCTCCTTGAGCATGTAATGAGGGTAATCGCCTTTGCTTGAGGCGCCGCTTCTCCATGCGAGTTCCACGGCTTTCTTGGATTGGGTGATGTCATTGCCGTTGAGGTCGTAGAAAACGGCTTCCCCTCCCTCGATATAACCGCATTCGTAGTCCTCGACGTAAATAACTTTGCCGGTTGCCCCGTCGATAGCGGAAGCATCGCTGGCGAGAAAGCTTTCCCCTCGGCCTTTCGCCACTATCAAGGGGCTTCCTTTCTTGGCGAACCAGACCTGCTTGGGGAAGGCTTTGAACATCAGCGCCACCGCGTAAGACCCCCTGACCCGCACCAGGGCTTTGTTTAGCGCGTCGAGGGGGCCGAGGGAGTGCTTCTTGCAATAGTAATCGATGAGTTTGATGAGGACCTCCGTGTCCGTGTCCGAATAGAAAGCATAGCCCTTCGAAAGCAATTTTTCCTTGAGCTCTTTGTAATTCTCGATGATCCCGTTATGAACCCCGATGACGTTGAAGTCGTCGCTATAATGGGGGTGAGCGTTGTTCTCGCTGGCCTCGCCATGCGTCGCCCACCTCGTGTGGCCTATTCCCACATTGCCGTCGGCATCGCCAAGCAGCGAAATCTTTTTTTCAAGGCTGCTGATTCGGCCCACGGACTTGACCACAACAGGCTCGCCTTCCCCTCCCCTGAGGCAGACTCCCGCGGAGTCATATCCTCGATACTCAAGTTTTTTCAGGCCTTCTACCAAGATGTGGCAAGCCTTCTTTTCCCCAGCATATCCGACGATGCCGCACATACGAAAATCCTCCAAATCAATTGCTGCAAACTGGCCATAAAATACGCTCCACAAAATAGTGGTTTCAAGCGATGTAAAGCAATATAGACATTGCATTTATAGAAAAGCGCATCAAAAAGAAACTCTCCATAGAAATTGGCCATATCTGCATTTTGTTATTTTTTGAAAGAATAAAACCTTATGATGTCAATAGAACTTTGCATCATGAAAACCAAAAAATACATACCTCACATCATTTGCTTTAAGCATTAGCCAAATAGGCGCGGCAATTCCTCGCCTTCAAGAATCTTTAAAAGAGGAACAGAAAGAGGCAATCAAAAAGGGCCCGGAAGGCCCTGGTCATTTCTCCTCGGCAAAGAAATCCCTTTTGTTGAATCCCGCGAAGAGGAAGCGCCTGAACGCCCTCCCGTTGGTAAGCCAGACGACGTTGTAGCCATTCTTCTCGTTCTTGATCATCCTTGGCACGACGTAATCGACGATCGTCGAGGGATAATCGCCGAGGATGTTGTAGACCTTTTTGGTCTTCTCGCTGAGCTCGACCTTCGTCTTGTCGCCGTTGGCGTGCGTGATGAAATCGGTGATCATGATGCCGGGCGTGAGGAGGCAAACCTTGACCTTCCCATCGGTCAGATCGTCGCTTTCGCGCATCAGGGACTTCGTGAAATAGGTGACCGCCCTCTTGGCAGTGCCATACATCGTGAGGCCGGTCATCACCGCGTCGTTGGAGCCATAGCCTTCGACGTTGTATATCTGCCCAAAGCCCTGCTCCTTCATCCCTTTGAAGGCGACCTTTGAGCCATAGACGGTCCCTTTAAGATCAACGTTGAGGATGAAATCGATCTCCTTGGATTCGAATTCATAAACGCCTTTGTTCGGAGAATTGACCCCGGCGTTGTTGATCCAAATGTCGACTTGCCCGAATTCCTTCTTGGCGAAGTCCCAGAGCTTTTCGACGTCTTCGCATTTGGTGACGTCGCACAATGTCGAGACGGCCTTGGTGGAAGGATTGACCTTCGAAAGCTCTTCGACGGCTTTGGAAAGATTGGCCTCATTGACGTCAGAGAGCACGACGTTGAAGCCGCCCTCCTTGAATTTCTTCGCGAGCTGGAAGCCAAACCCCCTCGCCGAGCCGGTTATCACGATTGTTCTCATTTCTGATCCCTTCTTAAATACGCCAAAAGTATAGACCAAACGAAGGCGAGGTTCGATGCTTATCGCTCGTGGGGGTAGCGTTCCGCAAATGTAGGTGGCGATAAGAAAAAGGAAGCTCCGCAATTAAGTCGCTGAAGATAAAGGGGGGCTTCCGTGAAGATTTTAGCACAAGGGTCCAGCTCGCTGGACAAAATGATAAGGGAGGCGGCGGTCGCGACGTCACAATCTCCGCCCGTGGCGGTTAGGAGCGCGCCCAATTTGCTCGAGGTCGCAGACTTCAGGGCTTTGGCTTTCGCAAACTTGTAATAGAGGTCGTAGGCCTTCTTGATGGATTTCGCCTTGGTCTCGTCTTGCTTGAGGTAGGAGGAAGTCGTGATGAGCTTAGCAACGCCCGCGTTCGCCTGCTTGTAGTATTTGGAGAACGATGACTTCTGGCCGTCGGTCAAGGTCTGCTTGTCCCCCCCTCGTCGGTTATGTAATCAGGGGCGTTCCTCGCAACCGCGCCGTAGCCCTTTTGGGAGAGCTTGGCGGCCTCTAGGAGGGTCTTCCTGTCGGCTGTCCCGGTCTTATAGAGCGAGTAGTTGATTGAGAGAATTTCCGTCGCGCCTGTGATGTTGTTTTGCTTGATGGCGGTCTTGTCCTCGGCCTTTATGAGGTTCAGTTGCGTGAAAACGTCTTTGGAGAGCTCGCTTTTGTTCTCCAAGGCGGTTTTGAGCTCCCCGCCCAAGGCGTTTTCAGGGACGTCCCCGTTGACGATTTCTTGGAGCGCCTCCTCAATCTTGTCGATGGTCTTGGTGGTGTTGGCAAGGTTGTGTATTTTGCCCTCTTTGGCGTTGCCTGCCTCAATGATGAGCGAGGCAGGGGCTTTGGAAACGCCTTTGCCGTACTTGGCTTCCACTTCCTCCTTCGGGGTCTTCAGAAACGACATCTGCCATGCCTTGGCTTTGTCGTAATCGTCTTTTCCGAAAGTCCTGAGCTCGATTTCCTTGGTCGCGAACTTCGGGTTCACCATGAAGGCGACTTTGGGCTTGCCGTGGTTCGCGCCGATGCCGTCGTGATCCCATTCGCCGTTCCAATCCATGACTGCCGCGACTTTGAAGCCAAGGATTTTTTCGTAAATTTTGTCCAAGGGTTGCTAGTTTGAAATGTAGCCATCTAAGGTTCTAGCTTTCTCCTGGACGACGGGGGCGATTGTTCTCAAGAACCCGCCACCATCCCATAAGCTGAAAACGTTTATTAGGTCTTTGCTTTCTTTCGTTATCGCGAATCCCGCCAGTCCATTTTCACAAAGAAAGCATTCACAATCGTTGTAGCCTATGTTGCCATCGGCGGTTTCTAGTTTATGAAGATCGACAAGTTCACCATTTTTTAGGAATTTTCTGGCTATCTCAAAAATATCGTGAAAGGTTTTGCTATTCACACCTTCATAAAGACTTGTCTCTTCTTTATTTTTTGGGTTTGTTAATAATTGGCTGTGATAAACCCTGCCGCCTCTTGAGGCGTCAAGTTCATGCTTAAAAACTCTGGAAAGTCGTCTTCGTAGACCTTCATCAATCTTTGCGCCTCCGTGGTATCTTTGCTCCGCCCAATTAGGCATTGCTCGACTTGCTGCTTGTATTGCTCCAAAGTCATCTTTTCCATCAAGGGCATTATAGGTGCCGTTCACGAAATCCCAAAGATTTTTTGCCTTGTTGGTAGCGTTCCGCAAATGTAGGTGGCGATAAGAAAAAGGAAGCTCCGCAATTAAG
>CAVDSY010000024.1:0-53531 GCA_963611815.1 bacterium | reverse complement strand
GTCACCAAAGTCGCCTACACCGTGGATCCCACCCGTGTCGGCCACGACTCCAAATTCGATCAGTTGACCCTCGAAGTCACCACCAATGGGTCGACCAAACCCACCGATGCCGTGGCTCTTGCCGCTCAGCTCCTCATCTCCCACTTCACCCTCTTCACCACCCTCGACGAGAAAGTCGGCAATGTGAAGCTCGTGAAAGAGGAATCGAGGCCCGAGGACAACAAGTATCAGAGCATGCTCATCGAAGAGCTCGATCTCAGCGTCAGAAGCAACAACTGCCTCAAGCGCGCTGGCATCACCACCGTCATGGAACTCACCCAGAAGAGCGAGGATGAGATGATGAAGGTTCGCAACCTCGGCAAAAAATCGCTCAAAGAAGTCAAGGATAAGCTCGCCGCCATCGGCCTGCACTTCCGCGACTACGTAGGAGAATAACAAATGGCTGCACAAGGTAGAAAGAACGTCCACGGCAAGGCCGGCGTTCGCTTCAAGACTGGTTATACCGCCTCGAAGAACAAGATGATGCTCCGCAACGTCGTCACCTCCCTCGTCAACAACGAGGAAGTCAAAGTGACCTCGGGCGTCGTCAAAGAACTCAAGACCCTCGCCGATCACCTCGTGACCCTCGCGAAGAGGAACACCCTCCACACCCGTCGTCAGGCGGCTGCCGTCCTCATGGACGAAGCCTCCCTCAAGAAGCTCTTCTCTGAGCTCGGCCCTCGCTTCGCCACCCGCAACGGCGGCTACACGAAAGCCTATAAGCTCGGCGCGAGAAGGGGCGACAACGCGGAAGTGGTCCTCGTCACCTGGTCCGACAGAAAGTAATTCTTACTTCAATCCAAGCCCCTTCGGGGGCTTTTTATGAGAGGATGCATTCTTTGCTTGCAAATAGAGACGACTAGGCAATAATGTTGCCGAATTCGATAAGGAGTCAATTATGAAAACAGCATCGAAAACAATGTATACGATCGGGATGGTCTACGCGATCATCTTCCTAATCACCGGAGCCACCCTCTTACTGATTGGGGGCATCCTCCTCGGTTTCAGCTTCTCTCCGGAGATCACTGACGCAGAGGCCAAAGCCGCTTACGCCGCCGTGAGCGCCGGGATGCTCGCTTTCGGAGGGTATTTCGCCGCTGGGCAAATCGTTGAGATAGTGATGGATAATCTGGGAAGAAAAGGAGGCAGAGGCGTGCAGATCGCCAATATCGTCCTCGGCGCTATCTTCTCAAATATCTTTACTCTCCTCGGTGGGGCGTTCGGCCTCGTCTCCGATGACCTTCCCACAGTGAACAATTGAGTTACTTCATAAAGATAAAAGACGCATACAAAGTTATGCGTCTTTTATTTATTTGATAAAATCCATTGTTGCATTGGCGTTTCTATAATCCAGTCATGGGTTTTTCTAGAGGAATCTCTGCATGCGGAAATGAACGCAAAAAGCGGAATTTTTTCATTTTGGGGATTGCCTTGCTCATCCTTATAGCCCTTTTTGTTCTTTGCCTTTGCCTTGGTAGCTCCGGGCTTTCGTTCGCGGAATCGTTTCTTGCTCTTTTTGGGCAAGGTAGCGAAAGCGCGATACGCATCGTGAGCCGCATCAGGCTTCCGGAGGCTTTGGCGGGTTTGTGCGCGGGCGCAGGGCTTGCTTTGGCGGGTCTCATCATGCAGACGACCCTAGGCAACATCATGGCCTCTCCCGGTACTTTGGGCGTCTCCAATGCGGCGGTGTTCGGGGCGAATGTCGCAATCGTGATATTCGCAGGTGGATACATTTCTTCCGGTAAAAACGCGGAAAGCCTCATAACGTCTGCGAATCCTTTAGCCACATCTTCTTTCGCTTTTTTGTTTTCTTTCGTCTCGATTCTTTTGATTCTTGGTTTGTGCAGAATCAGACGTTTCTCCCCTTCGTCTGTGGTTCTGGCCGGCGTGGCGATTGGGGCGGTATGGAGCGCGGGGACGACGATCCTTCAGTTCTATGCGACCGATGTTGGCCTCAGCGCAGCGGTCGTGTGGTCGTTTGGGGATTTAGGCAGAGCTACCTTCCTAAGCGATGGGGTGATGGCCGGGGTCGTTCTTTTGTCCGCCCTTTTCTTCTTCTTGTTTCGTTTCCGTTATAACGCCTTGCTTAGGGGGGATGGCTTTTCGATGAGCGTTGGCATCAACGTCGGCGCTTTCCGTTTTCTCTCGCTGCTCATCTCCTCTTTGGTCACCGCGGTTTGCGTCTCATATTTGGGCATCATCGGCTTCGTGGGTATCATCTGCCCCCACATCGCGAGGAAACTGCTTGGCGACAACCATTCCTTTTTGATCCCCGGATCGCTGCTTTGCGGGGCGATTCTTCTTTTGGCGGCCAATATCTTCGCAAAAGTCGTCGCCCCAGGGAATTCGTTGCCTATTGGAGCGGTCACCTCGTTGCTTGGCGCGCCTTTCTTCCTTTACCTCATCTTCGCCTCCAGGAGGAAAGAGACATGCTGAGCGTAAAAAACCTTTATAGCGCATACTCCAACAAAGGAAGAATCGTCTTGAATGATGTCTCTTTTGAGCTAGGGGATGGCGAGATCGGCGTTCTTCTGGGACCGAATGGGGCTGGCAAATCGACTTTGTTCCAAACGATTCTAGGCACCCTAAAAGAGAGAAGCGGCGATATCCTCATCGACGGTCAAATCAAAGAGAAAACCAAAAGAAGAGAATGGGCGAAGAAAATCGCCTATGTCCCCCAAAGGATACCTTCCTCTGGCCTGAGCGTCTTTGAGACTGTTCTCCTTGGGAGAATTCCTTATTTCTCATTCTCTCCTAGCAAGGAGGACGAAGAACATACTAAAGAGATTCTTGAAGAGCTTGGCCTTTCATCTTTGTCTTATAAGCCCACCGATGAGCTTAGTGGCGGCGAACTGCAGAAAGTGGCTCTCGCTACGGCCCTTAACCAAAATCCTAGTTTATTGCTTCTAGATGAGCCAACAAGCAACCTCGACATCAAAAACAGCGTGCTTTTGCAGGGTTTATGCAAAAAACTTGCAAAAACCCATCGGATTTCCATTCTCATAGCAACCCACGATTTGAATTCTGCTTTGGATCTTGGTGATCGTTTCTTCTTTTTGAAGGAAGGGAAGATCGTCGGGCAAGGGAAAGAGGACGCTTTCAACGAGGAGAACATCTTCGCTACCTTCGGCGTGCACGTGAGCGTTTCAGTCTCTGGAGGAGACAAACATATTCATTTCCATTTGGAGGAGGAAAATCATCATGAATAAAACCAAGTCGCTTCTATTGCCTTTGCTTGTGCTTGCTTCGCTTTCTTCTTGCGGTGGCGCTTCATCCCAAGAAGGCGAGACCTACCTTATCGATTCCGTCTCGAGGAAAGTCGCGGTCAAGAAAGGCTCGTATAAGAAAATCGTCTGCATTGGCGCCGGGGCCCTCCGCCTTTATAGCTATATTGGGGACGTTTCTTTACTTGCTGGGGTTGAGGACATCGACAATGAAACGCTAGAAAACCGCCCCAAGATGTTCGATGGCGTGGCTAGGCCTTACTTCATCGCCAATCACGAGGCTTTCGCTTCTCTGCCTTCTTGCGGAGTCGGCGGGCCTAATGCCCAAAGCGCTGAGGCGGAGAAGATCCTTTCCTGCTCCCCCGATCTCATCCTCTCTGAATACGAGGACGCGGACAAGGCAAATGCGTTGCAGCAGATGGTCGGCGTCCCTGTGCTGACTTTAGGATATGGATCAAACGGGGTCTTCGATGACAAAGTCAAAAGCAGTTTGACCCTTTTAGGCGAGGTCCTAGGGAAAGAAGAGAAAGCTTCTGCTTTGATTTCTTTCATTGAGAAAGAGAAAGATGAAATCTCAAAGCGCACGGAAAACGTCGAAGACGCAGACAGGCCAAGCGTCTATATATGCGGCCTTGGCAATTGGGGCACGACCAATCATCTTTACACCGCCCAGAACTACGAGCCTTTCAACGTCGCCCACATCAAAAACGCGGTCAATGATTTGAAAGGAGATGGAATCCAGAAGATCGACGCGGAGAAATTCGTCTCCGTCTGCGCTAACGCGGACAAGATAATAATCGACGCCGCGGCCATCAAGAACATCAAACCTTTGTACAAGGAAAGCAAAGACCTCTTCGAATCGACGAAGGCTTGGCAAAGCGGCGAGGTTTATTTAGAAATGGCTTATAACGCTTATTACACGAACCTCGAAATCGCTCTGGCCAACACCTGGTATTGCGCCAAAATCGTCTATCCATCGTTGTTTGAGGATATTGACATCAAAGCGAAGACCGACGAGATCACGAACGCCTTCCTGGGCAAGGCTCTTTATGACGACATTGCCGGCTATGCCAATTCGTTCGGCGGATACCAAAAAATCAATTTGGAGAAGTTCTTCGCATGAATCATGTAAAAGAATATTTCGATTCGATTGCCTCAAGCTGGGATTCCTGTCAGCCGGATAGGGATCAAGCAATCCGCGACCTTATTGACAAAGTGGGCATCGAAGAAGGCGATTCCGTCCTTGATCTAGCTTGCGGCACAGGGACGATAAGCGCAATCCTTCACGATTTCTCGAAAAGCGATGTCTATGGGCTGGACCTTTCTCCAAAAATGATTCAAATCGCCAAAAGCAAATACCAAGGCAAGACTTGGGCTCATTTCGAGGATGGAGACTTTCTAAATTGGGATAACGAAACCAAATTCGATGTTATTGTCCTATATAACGCTTATCCGCATTTCAAGAATCCTGTTTTGCTTTCTAAGTGTTTTGCAAAGCATCTGAAAAGCAATGGCAAGTTCGCGATAATCCATTCATTGGGAAGAAAAGAGCTTGATATGCATCATGGCAATGTGCCAAGTGAGGTCTCGCGCAGCCTTCTTTCGCCGCGAGAAGAAGCGGAGAACTTCATAAATGATTTCGCGATCTTCCTCCAAGAAGAAGGTGAGCATCATTACCTTCTGGCGGGAACCAAACTAGGCGCCTAGAAGAAGAGACAAAGGGCCTACTAAACTTTTCGACAGCTCTTCCGGTGATTTGCTTTCGGAAGAGGCCATAAATAAAAGAAGAGCGGAGACAAGGAGCTCGGCGCTGAGCTTGCTGCTTGTTTTGTCTTTGCCTTGTCCTAAGAAGGATTTGCACCAAGGAAACAGAAAGTTCCTTAAATAAGAGGCATTTGATTCCAAAGCGGCCACATTGCGCCAGATTGACGAGTCCGTCTGCGCGCGAAAAAACAATAAGGATAGACGGCTTTCAAGATCGATGCCGCCACGCACCTTAACAGCGAGGAAAAGCTTTGCCGCAAGACCTTGAAGGACATCTTCCTTTGATTTGAAATGGGCATAGAAACCGGTCGTGCTAACGGAAGACGCCTTTATGATGTCGCGCACATTGACATCCTCGAATCTTTTTTCTGCTAAGCACAATGAAAATCCTTGATATATTTTCAGAATGGTTTTCGAGGAGCGCTTGTCCATAAATATCATTTTACGCTTAGGGCCTTTTTCTTGTTAGTCTCATTGGTTACCGACTTTCGCGTGGTTATTGCGGACTTTTTGCATAGCGAGCGATTTTTTTGGAGTGTGTGAGCTGGCTTTTCTTAATTTATTAAAAAGTTCTTGACAATAATTGTCCCTACTTAAAAATCACCCCATAAGTTTTCAGAACAGGAGGAAAACAACATGAAAACTAAAAGATCGATACTTCCTCTGAGCGCTATCGCAATCGTTGGGATGCTGGCACTCTCTGGATGTTCCAACGTTAGTGGTGAAAAGACCTACACCTATCACGATGCCACCAGTGGCAGCCCTGAGAGGTGGGCTCCCGCTACTTGGAAGACAAATGAGGACACCCTCGTCTCCGGCTACACCGAAATCGGCTTGGTTGACTACGTCCTCAACGACGCTAAAAACGGCTACAAAGTCGTTCCTGAGATGGCGGCCGAGCTCCCGACTGACATCACCGCTTCGATGACTGATGATGAGGTCACCAAGTACAACCTCAACACCGACGGCGAAGGGGCTAAGTACACGACTGGCCAAAAATGGCAGGTCAAACTCAATCAAGCTGCCAAATTCCAAGACGGCACAGTCATCAACGCGGACACTTACGTCAATTCGTTGAAAGATCTCCTTGATCCTCAGATGCAGAACTACCGCGCTGGCGACTACGCTAGCGGCACCACCGCCATCGGCGGCGGCTTGAAGTATCTTCAATCCGGCCAGACACTTCTTGACCCCTACATCGACGGCGATGGCATAGCCCACGCCGGCACGCCCACCAAGGAAGGCTGGTACTTGAACATCTATGATACCAACGAATGGTGGGGCGGATATTCATTCGCAACTCTTTGCGTTGATTATCTTGGCACCGATGCGGCCATGGCGATTGTCAATGACGAGGCTACTTGGGGAACTTCCAGCGACCCGAAGGACGTTCGAATCGATGACAATGATGATCTGAAGGCCAAAGTTCTTGCGGCCGCTAAGCAGATCGTGACACTATTCGGCCTCCCGCCTTCTGTTGTGACTGACGATTTTGTTGAGGGCAACGTTGATACCGCTGAAACGTATTCTCTCGCCACTTTCTGCTCGCGCTACTACACCTACGACACCTATGATTGGGACAACGTCGGCATCAAAAAGGTTGACGACTATACCTTCAATATCTATTTCGTTTCACCAGTCAGCGATTTCTATGCTAAGCAGTTCTTCTCCGGCAACTGGATCGTCAAACAAGATCTCTGGGAATCTTTGAGGAAACCTGTCTCTGATTCCGGCCTCTACACCACGACTTACGGCACTTCGGTCGACACCTATGTTGCCTATGGTCCTTATAAGCTCACCACTTTCCAGGCCGACAAGGAATTCGATTTCGACCGCAACGAGAATTGGTACGGCTACACCGATGGAAAACACACCGGGCAGTATCAAATTGACCGCATCGAGGTTCAGTATGTCGAGAACCAAGACACCCAGCTCAGCATGTTCCGCACCGGCCAGATCGATGGCTATGCGCTGAGGGCGACTGATCTCACCAACATCTTCGGCTCCTCAAGCCGTTTGCGCTACACCCCGCAATCCTACACGACCAAAATGTCGGTCAACAGCGATTTCAGCTCTTTGAAGAAGTTGCAGGAAAACGACACTAAGGGCAATCACACCATCCTTTCCAACGTCAAATTCCGCCAGGCCTTGTCGTTGGGCCTCGACAGAAAGACCCTTTGCCAGACTCAGACCGCTGGTTGGAGAGGCTTCGATGTCCCCATCAACTTCATGTACGTCTCTGACCCTGATACCGGCGTCGCCTACCGTGAAACCGCCCAGGGTAAAAAAGTCGTCACCGACAACTTCGGAACTGACGCTGATGGCAATCCGAATTACTTCGGCTATGACATCACCGAGGCGAGGAAACTCATCAACGAAGCCGTTGACGAAGAGACTGCCTCCACTGTGGACGGCCACTATGAGGAAGGCCAGAGCGTCCACTTCATTTGGGAGACCTACAATGAAGGCTGGAACGACATGGTCAACTGGGTCATCAATGCCTACAAAGAACTTGTCAAGGGCACTAAACTCGAAGGTAAGCTCGACATCGAAGTGAAGATCTCCGGCGGTGATTATGGCGACAATCTCCGTGGTGGCAAATGTGACTTCGGCATCTCCACTTGGGGCGGCGCTCAATTCGATCCTTACGGAATCTTGGAGTGCTATACCAAGTCCAGCAACATGTACGAGACCTACAACATCTATCAGGATTATCTCGAAATCAACCTCGAAACTGGCGAATGGTCCAGCAAGAAAGGCGGATTGGGCACTTCTGATGACGTCGTCGGCATGACGCTCGGCGGCGATGGCTCTGGCAGCAAGGCTGGCAACTGGACTTACGAGCTTAATAGCGGTGAGTACTCCGCTGCTCTCGCCGACACCGAAACCAGGCTCAACATCTTGAGCGCTTGCGAATCCTACATCGTGAGCACTTACAACTTCGTTTCCTGGGGTGCCCGCCAGTCTGTCTCGATCGACAGCTACCGCGTTACTTCCGGCACTGACGAATACGTCACCATCGTCGGCTTCGGCGGCATCCGTGAGCTGAAGCTTACTAAGAGCGATTCCGAATGGAACGATTGGGTCAAGGCTAACCTTGGTTCCGATGGCTTCATCGATTACAATAAGTAAGCGCGATATTTGAACTGCTCTTTTGAGAAAGAGGGTGGGTATCCCCATCCTCTTTCTTGTCTATCATTTCTATAAAATAGGGATGAGGCAAAGCGATATCCCCACGGTTTGTCAGGCGCAGTGTTTGGAGGATCTTTATGTTACGTTACATCCTAAAGAGGGTCGGGTTGATGATTCTGACGTTCGTCATCATCATGACGATGTGCTTTTTCCTCATACGTTTATTGCCCATATCCACGTGCAAAGCCAGCGATCAGACTTGCATTTCGATCAACGCTTGGCGTGAGGCACTTGGCTACAATAAGCCGATAATCGTCCAATATTGGCTTTATATTAAGCATATTTTCCAAGGCGACTTCGGGATTGGCTTCAATATTTACGCCGGTAAATCCGTTACTTCGGTTTTGATGGAAAAGCTGCCTAGCACGATCTATTTGAATATTTGGAGCTCGCTTATTGCCATTCCGATCGGTTTGGTGCTTGGCGTCATCGCGGCTCTTAAAAAGAACAAATGGCAGGATCAGGTCATCTCGATTTTTGTCATGCTTTTCATTTCCGTCCCCAGTTACGTCTACTGCTTCATCATCCAATACATCTTCTGCGCCAAACTCAAATGGTTCCCTCTCGTCGTCAATAGCGGCTACGATTACTGGAACCCAACTTTCTTTCACTCCTATTTCCCGGCGATGCTGTGCCTCATAATTGGCTCGGTCGCCGGCCTTACGCGTTATACGCGCGCTGAGCTGACCGAGGTGCTGACTAGTGAGTTTATGCTTCTTGCCCGCGCCAAAGGCCTGACCAGGGGCCAAGCCACTTGGAGGCACGCTTTGAGGAACGCAATGGTTCCTATCTTCCCGATGATCCTCGGCGAATTCATCTCCTGCCTGAGCGGATCCCTTATCATTGAAAACTTCTTCTCTGTCCCTGGCGTCGGCTCTCTTTATCTCTCTTCCATCAACAACCAAGACTACAACTTCTTCATGTTCCTAAGCATGTTCTATGTCGGAATCGGACTAGCTGCGTCTTTGATAATCGACCTTTCTTACGGATGGGTCGATCCGCGCATCAGAATGGGGGCTAAATAAATATGGAAAACAAAGTTATGGACCCACGTTTCGCCTTTGTTCAAGAGGACAAGAAAATCACCGATACGAAAATGGAGACCAAGCGCATCGGCTTCTTTGCCGATGCTATGTACCGCTTCAGCCGCAACAAAGTCTCAATAGTCGCGGCTGCGATTCTTGGTTTCATGGTGCTTTTCTCCATCATCACCCCGCTTTGCACGGGCTTCACCGCCACCGAAGCTGATTCTTACTACACTAACTGCCTTCCCAAGGCTTTCGATGACGCTGGCGGATTCTGGGACGGCACCGAGAAAAGAACGCTCGGTGAAGCCGAATACTATCTTTACAGCGAAGCCGGCCGCATCAAAGAAGTGAATAGCGTCTATCTTTCAGGCGACGATTTCTCTGGGTATGCGACCAAATATGATGTTCGCTACGATACCTATGTGATCGGCGCGGTCAATGACACTTTCACCAAAGAAGAACTGGATAAATACCTTGCCTATGATGCGACCGCGGCCGAAGGATATAAGATTTTCCTTCCCCTTATCGACACATCGTGGGCCTCATCGCAAGGCCAGGATGAAAGTATTGTCGAGAACGCCATCCGCAACAACGCTAACTACGACTACTATTTCTACTCCCGCACCAAAAAGCCGATCCTCGACAACGAGGGCAATTTGCAAAGGGCATGGAAAAAAGACGCCTCCGGCAATCTTGTCTATTACGAGGCTACAGGGTTGTCTGGGTCCGTCTACAACGTTCGCATCAATTACGACAACAAGTATTTCTGCGACCACGGGAAGGCCGCGAAATTCGGTTTGGGGAGCGATGCTCAGGGCCGCGACATTCTGACTAGGCTTGCCGTCGGTGGCAGATTCTCCCTTCTCTTCGCTTTCGGAGTTTCGGCAATCAACCTCCTCATCGGTTTGATTTATGGTTCAATCGAAGGCTTCTACGGCGGCAAAATAGACCTTATTATGGAACGCATCTCGGAGATACTTGCTGAGGTTCCATTCATGGTCGTCATCGCCTTGCTTAAAAATTACAACGGCGTCTATTTCTCGATTTCAATCGTCGGGATGCTGTTCATATCATTCATCTTGACTGGGTGGCTTGGAACGGCCGGAACCGTCCGTATGCAGTTCTATCGCTACAAGAGACAGGAATACGTCTTGGCCTCAAGAACGCTCGGCGCTTCCGACGCCAGATTGATCTTCAAGCACATCCTGCCAAACTCCATCGGCACGATTGTTACTTCTTCTGTTTTGATGATCCCGGGCGTCATCTTCTCCGAGTCCTCCCTCAGCTACCTCGGAATCATCAACTTTGACTCTGTTGGGAGCACCTCCATCGGCACGATGCTTTCCCAGGGGCAAGCCAATTACACCTCCTATCCCAATAACGTCCTTTGGCCTGCCATCTTCATCTCCTTGCTCATGATTTGCTTCAACATGTTCGGCAATGGTTTGCGCGACGCGTTCAACCCACAATTGAGAGGATCCGACAATGTCTAATGTGAATGATGAAAACAAAATTCTGTCAGTCAAAAATCTGCGCGTCAGTTTTTGGACGAACAATGGGACTGTCAAAGCAGTCCGCGGTATTTCCTTTGACCTATATCGCGGCAGAACGTTAGCCATCGTCGGTGAATCCGGCTCTGGCAAAAGCCAAGCATCCCGCTCGATCATGGGGATTCTCGCCGGCAACAAAATTATTGAGGAAGGCGAGATACTTTACGATGGACGCGACATCCTCCGTTTGAAGGAAGAGGATCTTTGCAAGATACGCGGATCGCGGATCGCAATGATTTTCCAGGACCCGATGTCTTCGCTCAACCCCATCATGCGCTGCGGAAAGCAGATCACCGAGGCGATGATGCTCAAACAAAAGAGCACGATCGCCGAGAACAAGAAAAGGGCCGCGCATATCGAAAGCGTCCTTTTGAAAATCGACCATAACCTCAAAGAAGTCCTCAAAGACGCCCGCGGAGGAAAAGATATCGATGTTTCGCTTCTTCGCGCTTCTGCCCTATCCGCCGTTAAAGCGAATGAGGAGGCTATTAAAGCCGCTGCTAAAAAAACTAAGGAATGCTTGGAAAATCTCCGCAAAAGTCCTGCTTTTTCTGAAAATAACCTCTTTTTGCTAAAAAAAGACGCACATTTATTGAAAAAGGATTTGTCCGGCGTCGAGAACCACCTCGATGAAAAGAAAGACGATTTCGTCTTCACCTTTGCCGTCACTCTTGATTACTACATCGCAGAATACGGACTTGCCCTTAAACGTGAGAAGGCGGCTAAAAAGAGAGCCGAAAAAGCTGCAAAAAAAGGAAAAACGACTGCTGAAAGCAGCGTCAAGGAAAGGGCGTTCGCCTCGGAAATTGACGTCTCGAAAGAGGCCATTGTCAATAAGTGCGCAGCCTACGTTGATTCCTTTATCGATTATCTTGGCAAGGAATATCTTTCCAAAGAGCCAAACATCGAAGAGAAGGCAGACAAACTAATTTCCTTGTATGTTTCTTCCTGCAAGAGGGCTCTCGTAAAAATCGATAAGAAAGAATTGAAAGCCAAAGCCATTGATCTTCTTAGAGAAGTCGGCATTAAAGACCCTGAAAAACGCATCAATCAGTATCCTTTCGAGTTCTCCGGCGGCATGAGGCAGCGCATCGTCATCGCCATCGCGCTTTCCTCGGATCCCGAGATTCTTATCTGCGACGAGCCCACCACGGCTTTGGATGTCACTATTCAGGCGCAGATTCTCGATATGATCAACGAATTGAAGGAGAAGAGGAACCTCTCCGTTATCTTCATCACGCACAATCTCGGCGTCGTGGCCAATATGGCAGACGATATCGCCATCATGTACGCAGGCAAAATCGTTGAGCAAGGGACTGCTGAGGAAATCTTCTATCATCCAGCCCACCCATATACCTGGGCCCTTCTTTCTTCCGTCCCAGATTTGGAGACGAAAGACAGACTCGATTCGATTCCTGGCACCCCTCCGAATATGATTCTTCCCCCCAAAGGAGACGCTTTTGCGGCGCGCAATAAATACGCCCTCGCCATCGATTTCGAAGAACAACCGCCTTTCTTTAACATCACGTCCACCCATAAGGCCGCCACTTGGCTGCTTGATGAAAGGGCGCCCCACGTCGATCCGCCGAAATCGGTGCTCGACCGCATCGCTCGCTTTGAGAAGCTGAACAAAGCGGCAGAAGAGGAGGAAAAGAGCAATGGCTAAAGCAAAACGCGAAGGCAAGGATTTGGTCCGCGTCGACGACAATGGGCAACTTGCTCAAAACAATCCAAAATCCGCCCTGAAAGAAGATGCCCCCGTCATTCTTTCCGTTCGCCATTTGAAGCAGTATTTCAAATTCGGCAGAGGACAATTCAAATACAACAAAGCCGTCCATGACGTTTCTTTCGATATCCATAAAGGCGAGGTTCTTGGCCTGGTTGGCGAATCGGGATGCGGCAAGACGACGACTGGGCGCAGCATCATCAAACTCTACGACATCACCAGCGGCTCCGTTTATTTCGAGGGGACGAGAATCTCAGCCGGAACGCGCTGGAACGAGAAAGAGATGAAATGGAAGAGCATCCGCTACAAGGAGCAAATCAAGAAGCTCCAAGCGGAGAAGAAAGACGCGCTTCAAGGCATCTCCATGCCTGAAGACGTCGATTTGGCGAAGGAAAAGGAAAAAATCTCTTCTGAATACGACGCTAAAATCAACGATCTAAAGAGTGAGCTTTCTGCCATTCTCAAAGAGCAAAGAAAAGAAATCAGGCGCGCCAACTATGATAATCGCCACTGCAATGCTCCATTTGCTAAGGCTGCCGTGGCGAAAGTCAAAGACGCCCATAAAGACAGCGTCTTGAAACTGAAATCAGACAAGGCTGGTTTTGGGTCTTATGTCAAAGAATACGCTAAATATTACGAGAGCCTCGTCATTGCAAGACATACAAAGATAACCTCGAAGATGCAGATGATCTTCCAGGATCCTATTGCTTCTTTGGATCCTCGCATGATGGTCAGGGACATCATTGCCGAAGGGTTGCGCATCCAAGGCATCCATGACCGGAAAGTAATCGACCAAAAAGTCTCCGAGGCGCTCATCCGCGTCGGCCTTCAGCCGGAAATGGCTGAGCGTTATCCACATGAATTCTCCGGCGGACAAAGGCAGCGTATTGGCATAGCTAGGGCCCTCATCATGGAACCCGATCTATTGATCTGCGACGAACCTGTTTCCGCGCTTGACGTCTCCATCCAAGCTCAGGTAATCAACCTCCTTAACGATCTGAAAAACGAGCTGAACCTTTCCATTCTTTTCATCGCTCACGATTTGAGCGTCGTTAAGTATTTCTGCGACAGGATTGCCGTCATGTATTTCGGCAACATTGTTGAAATCGCTTCAAGCGACGATCTCTTTGCCCATCCTTTCCATCCCTATACCAAGTCTTTGCTGAGTGCTATTCCTCTTCCTGATCCTCGCTATGAGAAGAAACGTAAGAGAATCGTCTACAATCCTCAGACCGATCATCTTCCCGGCGATGACAAGCCCACCCTCAAGGAAATCGAGCCCGGGCATTTCGTTTTGTGCAATGAAAAGGAATTCGCATCATATTGCGAGGATCTGAAAAACGAGAAGAAATGAAAAAAATCGACGATGTGACGCAAAAAGAAATCGAAGAGCCCAAGTACAAAGAGCCCATTTCGGTTAAAGGAATCGTCATTCGGACGGCTCTTTCCTTGCTTTTCGCCGCGGCCGTGTTCACTGGCGTTTTGCTCATTGAACTTTTGTCGATGAAGCTTTCATGGAGTGCGTACAAGTTCAGAATTCTTTGCGACGGCTTCGTTGTTGGCGGGGTGTTTCCGGTTCTTTTCTGGCTTTTGCTTTGGGTGGCGGAGAAAGGCGCCTTTGACCTTATAGCCTACTCGATGAGGAAGATGCTCTCTTTTATGTTTCGCATTCACCCGGAGAAAAGCAACCTCCCCCCGACCTACGCCGATTATGTCGAGATGAAGAAGGAAAAAAGAAAGCCGCTTCATCTTGAACTTCTTTTGGTTGGCGTTTCTTTCTTGATTCTCGGTTTTATTTTCCTCGGGCTGAGCCTTGGTCTTGAATACTGAATTTCCGCTTCAATGTCGCGCGTGTATGTGCGCATTTGCCAAATGAAATCAATATATCGGTAATATGATACTTAAACGGCTCTTTTCTTTATACTTCTCTTGTTAAGAAAGGAGCCTTTTCAAATGGCTAATAGATTCATCCTCAACGAAACTTCCTACCATGGCTTCGGCGCGATCAACAACATCGTTCCGGAAGTCAAAGCCAGGGGTTTCAAAAACATCCTCGTCGCATCCGACGCTTCCCTTGTGAAGTTCGGCGTCACCCAGAAAGTGACTGACCTTCTCGACAAAGAAGGCATCAAGTACGAGCTCTTCACTGACATCAAACCCAATCCTACCATCGAAAACGTTCTTGCAGGCGTTGATGCTGCGAAGGAAATAAACGCCGATGGCATCATCGCAATCGGCGGCGGCTCTTCCATGGATACCGCTAAGGCCGTCGGCATCATCATGACCAATCCTCAGCACGCCGATGTGTGCTCGCTTGAAGGTGCGATCACCGACACCAAGCCTTGCCTTCCGATCATTGCTGTCCCGACCACCGCTGGCACTGCCGCCGAAGTCACCATCAACTACGTCATCACTGATGTTCAAAGAAAGAGGAAATTCGTCTGCGTCGATCCGCATGATATCCCCGTCGTCGCCATCGTCGACCCCGATATGATGTCCTCCATGCCGAAATCCCTGACTGCTTTCACCGGCATGGATGCCCTCACCCACGCTATCGAAGGCTACATCACCCGTGGCGCTTGGGAACTTTCCGACATGTTCCACATCAAAGCCATTGAAATCATTGGCAATAACCTCAGGGGCGCGGTCAACAACGAAGCCAAAGGGCGTGAAGCCATGGCTCTTGGCCAGTATGTCGCTGGCATGGGCTTCTCCAACGTTGGCCTTGGCATCGATCACGCGATGGCCCACACTCTTTCCGCTTATTACAACGTTCCTCACGGCAAGGCCTGCGCTATGCTCCTTCCGATCGCCATGGAATTCAACGCGGACTACTCGGGCACCAAGTATCGTGATATCGCGATTGCCATGGGCGTTAAAGACGTCGATAAGATGAGCCAAGACGAATATCGCAAGGCTGCGATCGCCGCCGTCAAGAAGCTCGGCGAAGACGTTGGCATCCCGACCGTCTGCGAAGAGATCAAAGCTGAGGACCTTGATAACCTCGCTTCCGATGCGCTTAAGGATGCTTGCTATCCGGGCAATCCTCGCGAAGCCGACCATGCTCAGGTCGTTGAGCTCTTCTCCAAACTCCTCAAGAAGTAATTTGTTTTGCCTTCCTTTATGGGCTCCCCTTGAACGGGGAGCTTTTTTTCCCTTTTTACCGAAGGGAGAGGGGCTTAGAATGAGCGCATGCATTATCGTCACTGCCCTGAATGCGGTTCAAAGCTCGTCGATCATCCTGCGGGGGATGATGGGATGGTGCCTTTCTGTGAGAACTGTAACCGTTATTATTTCGATGGCTTTCCAACCGCCGTTCTCACGATGGTCGTTAACGACAAAAACGAGATTTGCATGGAGCTGCAGAAATATCTCAGCGATGAATATTGGAACTTCGTTTCCGGTTACGTGACGCCAGGCGAAACGGCTGAAGAAGCCGCTCGTCGGGAGGTGCTTGAGGAAGTTGGAATCGAACTGGAATCCCTTCAATACGTCTCCTCTTATTGGTATGTTCCAAAAGGCATTTTGATGCTTGGTTTCATCGGCAAGGCGCGCACCTTGGATATCATTCCCTCCGCGGAAGTGAACGAAGCGAAATGGGTGCCATATGAAAAGGCGAGGCCTCTTTTCTTTCCTGAGGGATCGGGCAATCTGCAATACCCTCTTTATTTGGAATTCCTCAAGCAAGTAAAAAATAAATAAGATTATTAAAACTAAAACCCTGCAATTTTCTGTTTTTACCGCAAAAACTCATTATTTTTCGTTGTCGTATGTATCTAAGAAAGAATGATGCCCTTGGGGATCCTTGTATCCGATAACCTTATCCAATACCACGTTCTCCGATGATTTGAAGATGTTTTTCTCGACCTGCGGATTAGTTTCCTTGAGCTTTTTGATGAGCATCTTCGTTTCTAGGCGGGCGCTCCCTATCCCGCTTCCTGGCTTTGCGACGTTCTCTGTAAAGCGGCAAGCGCATTGAATGAAAGTGAGTTTGTTGAAATCTCTCCAGGCCTTAACGTCATCTTCCCTGACTAGATAGAGAGGTCTGATGAGCTCCATGCCTTCGAAATTGTCGCTATGGAGCTTTGGCAGCATCGTTTGGTAGGAGCCAGCGTGGAGAAGATTCATCAATATGGTCTCAATTACGTCGTCGTAATGATGCCCTAAGGCTATTTTGTTGCATCCCATATCTTTGGCGAGGCGGTAGAGGGCGCCCCTTCTCATTTTGGCACATAGGTAGCATGGCGAATGATCTTGGGCATTGGCTACCTCAAAGATGTCAGTCTCCACGATTGTGGCGGGTATATCCATGGTTTTGAGGTTGTTTTTTATCATTTCAAGGTTCTTCTCGTTGTAGCCTGGATTCATGACGAGATATTTAACTTCGAAAGGAAAATCGCTGTGGCGAGAAAGCAGCTTAAAACATTCGGCGAGGAGATTGGAGTCTTTGCCGCCGGAGATGCAGACGCATATCTTGTCCCCCGGTTTAATGAGCTCATAGCGTTTTATTGCCGCGATGAACGGGGACCAAATGGTGAAGCGGAATTCCTTGGTTATGCTGCGCTCTATCGCTTCCGATCTTGTGAGTTCTTTCTTCGACATAAGAGTTTACTGCGGCTGATTATAAGCGTTTGCATGGTTCTTTGTGATTCCTCTTAGAAGAGGAATAAGGTAAAATCCTCGTGTTTATGACTCCTGAGGTCGCTCAAACAGTTTCTCTAACAAACCCGGAAACCATCAAAGAAGCTCCCAAAAAACGAGAGAGAGTGTGGGAAATAGATTTCCTGCGCGGCGCGGCGATACTCGGCATGGTCGTCGACCATTTTGTTTACGATCTCGGCGCTCTCAACGGCTATTTCGTCAATTTCTACGAAGTTGCGAGCCCTGGTCTTATCGCTTTCTCGGAGCAGATGGCCCTTTATTTCGCCGGGCCCGTACGGCAGTTCTTCCATTCGCTTGCCCTTCTTTTCTTCTTGATGTCGGGTATTTCCTGCTCATTCTCCAGAAGCAACTTCCGCCACGCTGGAAAGATACTGCTTTTCGCCGGGCTTATAACCATCTTTACTTACTCGGTTTATTACATCACTTATGGTTTGGGCTCGCCCATAGACATCCGTATCCTCTTCGGTGTGCTTTTCGTGCTTGGCATGGGCGTGCTTCTTATCGCGGTCATCCAATTGTTGCCTGGTTCGAAATGGATTGAGCTTGGATTAGGCGTCGCGATACTTGTGGTTGGCTTGCTTTATGCTTTCCTAGGCCCAATGAAGGGCAAGATTGTTGATTGGAATTCTTTCTGGGGCAATATTTTTTATACCTATGATCAGGCTCCCTATCAGCATCTTCTGAGTATTGGCGATGCCCCCGATTTCTTTGCCAAGGTCACCGGATTCACCGCTCCCGATTTCTTCGCTTCGATGTTTGGCTTCATCAGGGCTGGCTCGGATTATTTCTCGATGATCCCTTGGATAGGCTTCACTCTTATTGGCGCTTTCCTCGGGCAGACGATTTACAAGGACAAGAAATCCCTGCTTCCGAAGATCGATGGAAGGTGGCATAAACCCGTCGACTGGTTCGGCGCTAAGTCGTTGTACATTTACGTTCTCCACCAACCTTTCTGGCTGCTCGTTCTTTTGGCTATCTTCCTCCCGATGGGTTTCAGGATGTTTTGAGGCTTGCAAATGAAAATCGATCGAAGCAAAACGATATACGAGAACTTTCTTGATATCTGCAATTGGCGTGGTGACAACGACGCCATTTATTACGAGAACAAAGTCTATTCATACCGCGATTTCCTCGCAATAATCCATCGGATTGCCTCTTTTTACCATTCAATTGGGCTTAGGAAAGGCGATCTTATAACTTTGGTTGTGCCCAATACCCCTGAGACCGTAGCCTCCTTTTACGCGGCTTTGCAGCTCGGCCTGAAAGTGCATATCCTTCATCCATTGACCTCCGAGGATAACATCATCCGCGAGCTAGAGGACAAGCAGTCAAAGCTCCTTGTCACCGTCTCTTTGTTCCTGCGTTTTTATGGCAGGATCATCGAGGAAAAATTCCCAATTCTCGCCATCGACCCAACGGTTTCGCTCCCTTGGTACAAGAGGTTTGGCTTTTCCTTGGCCTGCAGGAAGAAGCTGGAAGCCTACCGCAAACACAAGGACATCCTTGATTACGGCAGAGATTGCAAGAGCTCGTATGACAAGTTCGTTCATTACGATACCAAAGAAGGGCACATCATCCTCTCTTCTGGCGGGACGACAGGCGTTTCCAAATCAATCATCCTCAATGACTTCTCTTTCCTTACAATCCTTCAAGATGGCTGCTGGTTTTTGGGCGACAGCGAAGAGGAGGCGGTCAACGAATCCATGCTCGCCGCTTTGCCGATGTTCCATGGCTATGGCCTCACGATGGGCGTGATGGCCGTGCCTTTCCTTGGGGGCAAAATAGGGCTGCTCAGCTCTTTCCGCACCAAAAAGGTGATTCAACTTCTGAAAAAAGGAAGGCTCACCACGCTTTTAGGTGTCCCAACTGTCTACGAGGCTTTGCTGAAGAACAAGCACTTCAAAGGCGAGATCCTTAAGCCGATCCGCAATTGCTGGGTTGGCGGAGACTTTATTTCGCCCTCTTTGCTTGAGCGTTTCAACGCGAGGCTTGCAGAAGCCGGATCAAAAGGCCGGCTGATGGAAGGATACGGTCTTACCGAGGCCGTGAATGTTCTTGCGGTTAATCGTTTGTCGGACTGGAAAGATGGATCCATTGGCCATGCAATTCCCGGGGTCAAGGTTAAGATTATCGATGAGAATGGCGTAGAGGTTCCTCCGATGAATGAGGGCGAGATTGCTGTTGGCGGCGATACATTGATGGTTGGCTATTACCACGCTGAAGACGTGAATCCCTTCACGGAGATAGACGGGGAACGCTATCTCAAGACGGGTGACCTCGGAAAGATGGACGAAGATGGCTTTATCTATTTCATCTCCCGGTTCAAACGCATCATTAAAAAGAAGGGAATGAATGTTTATCCTCTTTCCATCGAAAAGACGGTCTCCAATCTCGATGAGGTTGAGGAATGCGCTTATCTTGGGGAGACCTACAAAGGGTATGATGACACTGCTTTGTACGTTGAACTTGCCCCTGGCGCAGATAGAGACAAAGCCCAAGAAAAGATCCTCTCGGCCCTTCATCATGGCTACAACAAGTACGAATGGCCGGACTTCATTTTTATAAAAGAGAGATTCGAGCATACGTCGGTTTTGAAGATTGATTACAAAGTTTTGTCTAAGGAATTCCATGATTTCTTAGTTGAGAAATTTGGCCCATTGCACGATTAACCGGGTTTTGCGGACTTTTTGATACACAATAATAGAGGTTTTCATGTTTTTCTCCGTCTCTTGTTTTCTTGGGTATAATTACCGCCGAAGGAGGTTTCTAACTTAGAAACAAATAAGAACTAAAATTATGTATAGCGATGAGAACAAAGCCTCGTCCCTTGCGAAACTGTTGATTGGCTTCGACTTAGTGATGTTGGACACTTGCTCTCTGATGGAGGATAGCTTCCCTGAATGGTTAGATGTGCTTAAGGAAGCGAAAGATTATCTGAATCCTGGATTCGCCTTAGTGGTACCTAAGGCGTGCAGTAGCGAATTGAAGAAGCACTCGTTGGCACGCGATATAGAAAAGAGAATCCCCGCTAAGCGCGCGCTTAAAATTCTGAAAAAAGCCAGACACGAAAGACTCGTGAGCATTGGCAAAAAGAACTACAACCAGAATTTTGCGGACAATGCGATTTATTCCCAAGCCAGCCAAGATCGGATTAATCTGAAGATTCTTGTCATCACCCAAGACAAGAAACTCGCGACGGATCTGAAGAATCTCAACAAACTCACATCCCAAAAAGGCAGACCTATCTCCGTCTATAAAGTCGTCCCAGGCGGCAAACTCGAATACAACCAAGGGGAGACTTTCCAAAAGAGCAAATGGAAGGAAGAAAGAAATTCCTTCAACATCAGGCAAACAAGAAACAGCGACAGCAATGGGAGAAACGACGTTAAAGAGAACGCCGCGCTTTCACTAGAGGCGAAAGCAATTCAAGGGGATAAGCGCTTAAGCGCCAACCTCAAGAACCCCAACTATTCGATTGCCGAGAAAATCTCTGACATTGAGAAACAGCTTGATATACTTTCCTCTCTTCCTGAAGCGAAAATCAAGTCAATGCATTTTATGCAAGGGCCTGCGAAGCTCAAAGAAAGCCTTGCGATGCTGCAAGGGAAAAAGGGGAATGAATTGGCCAAAACAATTGAGGAGAAGAAGCCGTCCTCGGCTCCAGCTCCCAAACAAGCTGAGCCAGCTAAGGCCGCGCCTGTTGAAGTGGAGCCAATTAAGACTGAACCTGCTAAGGCTGAACCGGCCCCTGCCGTTAAAAAGGAACCGACCATCGTCGTTAATATGCCGACGAAAAAACTATGGTACGGAGAGGGCAATACCTTGCTTTATGCTCTCAATATGGTTGCCGAGCATTATGGTTTGATGTTCCGCGATCCCTCTATTCCTTACCTTTCTGTGGTCCATGGGCCTCTTGATCTGACCAACGTTGATCAAAACGCGATAATCGAGAAGCTTAGCAAGGCCTTCTCTTCCTCTCCAAAAGCGGAGTTCGATTATTCGTCTTTCCGCGTCAGCGGAGAGAAGCTGAACAAAGGATACAAGGTTTACTTGGACTTGCATCCATCTGCCCCTTTGCCAACCAAGAGCGAAGAAAAAACTTCTAAACCCGATCCTGAAAAGGCGCCCGCCAATCCTTCCAAAGAGAGCCGCAAGCCCGCTTTAAAGGAAAATAAGCCCGAAAATAAAAAGGCCGAAAAGCCCGCAAAAGTTGGGCAAAACCCTGCAAAACCTGAGGAAAATAAAACTTCCGAAGTTAAGGCGGTGCCCAATTCTTCCGCGGCTGTCCCGGGTGGGGTTAACCTTGTCATCGGTGTGCCGACGGACGAAAGGAAGCGCGGCTACATCGAACGCAGCGCCAAGCGCGACGCTTCGAAAGTCGAGCTGAAATCCAAACAGAAGGAGCCTGGTAAAAAAACAGTGGCTTCACCTTCTAAAAAGAAGGCCGAAGCCGCCTCTTCCCCCAAGAAGGCAGAAACGCCGAAAGGCAAGAAAAAGGCCGAGCCCTCAACCAAGGCTTCTCCTAAGCCCACCGCAAAGCCTGCTTTGCTCAAAGAGAAGAAAGCGGATAAGCCCCAGCCCAAGAAGAGCCAGACGAAGGCTGAATCAAAAGCCAAGGCCTCCGCCCCTGCTAAAGCTGAGGAAAAACCCGTTAAGGCCAAAAAGGATTCTTCCAAGCCGAAAGCGCCCGAGGATAATCTCCAAGCCGCGCTTAAAGCCGAGAAAATCCTTAAAGCCAACATTCATAACCCGAATTATCCCTCAACCAGTAAGAAAAGGGACTTGGAGGCGCAGGTTGCCCTTGTCAAGAAGCTTGGGAAGGACGATCGCAGCAAGCTATCGCTCAACCTCGAAGCTTTGAAAGAGATGCTCTATTTGCTCTAACAGATTAGGAGTTGCCCTGAACAACTCCTTTTTTGCTGCCTAGAATATTGCCATGCCAAAAAGCGATAAGACAAACGTCATGCGCCTATTGGACGCTCACGCCATTCCTTATATAGAGAAGACCTACGATCCTGAAGTCGTCGATGGCAAAGGGGTGGCCTCTTGCTTAGGCGAGGATCCCGACTGTGTGTTCAAGACTTTGGTTGCTCAAAATCAAAAGAAGGAATACTTCGTTTTCTGCGTGCCTGTAAATTGTGAGCTGGACTTGAAAAAAGCCGCGAAATCGTCAAGCTCTAAATCAATTGAGATGATCCCCCAAAAGGAGTTGTTGCCTTTGACGGGTTATATTCATGGGGGATGTTCTCCAGTCGGCCTAAAGAAGCCATTCCCTGTTTTCATAGACGAGACCGCGCAGCTTTTCGAGATGATGTTCGTTTCCGGTGGCAAAAGAGGATTTCAGGTGGGCGTACGGCCTAACGACCTTGCCAAATTAACGAATGCTTCATTTTTCGATGTAGCCAAACGGGAATAAACGATGATCCGCCTTTATTAAGAGGTGGAGGTTGTTTATGAACGTTTCTGATATATTCAGTTCAGAGAGGGAAAGGTTCGCCACCTTCGTGGTGAATCTTGTCAGCAGGGACACCGCGACCTTTTACCGCGGCAAAAAAGCATATCCAATAGATAAGGATTGCATAAGGCTCATAAGTCTTTATTCCTACGTCTTTTTCGACGCGACGCACGGAGCCAAGCCAAGCATCCCTGAACTAGGGCTCTTCCTTCAAAAAGGGGATGATGTCGCCTCGCTCTATCAAGATGCCTGCTATTGGTTTGAGAGGTGGAACAAAGCGGAAGAGGATGAACGCTGTCGTTCCTTCTGTGAAGAACTCAATTCGCTTATTCTGAGCAAAGCCAAAGCGATGTGCCGCGACCCCTGGATCTTGCTTCCAGATTTTAGAGCGAGAAGAGAGGATTTTCGCCGAAAAGCGCGTTACAGCAAAGATGAATCAGTAAGTCAAAACGATGAGTATTTTTCTCCAGCGATTACATAAATTTGCATGTAAAAAACAGCAAAAGCATCGAATGTGTCTGAAAAATTTAAGAAAAATAAAATTTATATAAAATTTAGCACTCAACTCTTGACAGTGCTAAAAAGTCGAATATCCTATTGTTAGCACTCAAGAGCGAAGAGTGCTAAGGAAAAACCATTTAGGAGGTTTGAATTTATGGAAAACAATGTGACTCGTTACAATGGTGGATTTCTCGATCCCTTCTTCGACGCTTTATTCGGCGGAGAGAACGAAAGCGAGGACTATGGGGTCCTCAATATGAAGAGCGACATCACCGAGGAAGGGGATAACTACGTCATTTCTGTCGAGATGCCCGGAATGGACAAAAAGAACATCAACCTTTCTCTTAAGGACGGTTATCTGACCGTCAAGGCGAAGGTCAACCGCACCGAAGACATCAAGAATAAGAAAGGCGTTTTCATCCACAGGGAACGTTTCTCTGGTCTTGCCACTCGTTCCTATTCTGTCGGGGACGTCGAGGAAAAAGACATCAAAGCCAGCTATAAGGACGGTGTTCTTGAAATCACCTTCCCGAAAGAAGCGGTCAAGAAGGCCGAATCAGCTAGCGTGATTGCGATTGAGTAAGGTTCCTTTCCCCTTGCCAGTCGTCACGAGGAGAGTTTTATGGGAACTCTCCTTTTTTTGTGCTTCCTAGAAGAGGATAATCTTGCCATGAAAAACGTGATTTCCGCCCACTTCGTCGCTTGCTCGAGAGAGGAAGTCGACGCCAAATATCCAACCCCTAAACAGGTCATTCTTCCACGCAGAGGCACCTCCAGATCGGCAGGGTATGATTTCTATTCTCCTTACGAGGTCGTAATTCCGCCTCATCAAAGCGTTTTCATCCCCGCTTGGGTCAAATGCATCGATATGCCTGATGACGTTGTGCTCAAAATCTACGTTCGTTCATCGCTGGGCATCAAAAGGGGGCTTTCCCTCAGCAACGGCACCGGCATCATCGACAGCGATTACGTTTGGGGCATCGGCATCTCCGTTTATAACAGAGGGGACCAAGAGGCCAAAATAGAAGAGGGAGAACGATTCGCCCAGGGCATCTTTGAACATTACCTCGTCACCTGCGATGACGATCCTATCGAAAGCTCGCGTTTTGGCGGATTTGGGTCAACTGGCAAAAAATAAGTCGCCAATAAATATCGATAGACGCTAAACAAATCCATATTTCCTATACATTGTTTAATTTGCTTGAGCATTTCTCTTTAATTTTCTGAAGCGTGCTCTAAAATAAGCACCGCACGCGCGGAGAATCGCTGCCTCCGAAGTTGCGTTATGGAGGTTTTGTTTATGGATAATGATTTTTCGTTCGCGTCAGTTCGCGTCCTAAAAAAGAACGGGAAAGAAGAGCCTTTTGACCCATCCAAAATCGAAAAAGCCGTTCAGTCCTCAAAGGCTCGTTTGGACGCCAAATTCATAAGCGATGAAATTCAGACAATCGTCAGCAAAGTCAAAGACCAAATCCAGAAAGCCGGCGAGAACATAATCCCTGTCGCGACAATCCATATTTACGTCGAAAACGCTTTGGACGAAGTCGATCCGTCCACGGCCAACCAATATCGCAGCTGGAGAAACTACAAAGCCGATATGCAGGCGATTTCCGCCGACGCTCTAGCTACCGCCTCTTCCCTTACCTACCATGCTGATCACAGCAATGCCAACAGTGATTCCGAGCTCATCTCGACGAAGCGTTCTTTGAAGTACAAAGCCTTTTCAAAAGGCGTTTATAAACGTTTCTTTCTTACTCCAGCCGAACGCCAGGTTGTCGAGGACGGCTATTTCTATGTGCATGACATTTCTGACCGCCTCGATACGATGAATTGCTGCCTTTGCGATATGGGCGCCATCCTCCAAGGCGGGTTTGATATGGAGAATATGCATTACACTGAGCCCACGTCCATTGGCGCGGCGATCAACGTCATGTGCGACGTCATGCAGATGGCGGGCTCTCAGCAATATGGCGGTTTTACCGTTCCTGAAGTCGATACCCTTCTAGAGCCTTATGCCGAGAAATCATTCAAGAAATATCTTGCTGAATATGCCTTGATCATGGCGGAGATAAACCACCCCGTTGATGACGAAAAGGCCGCAAAATACGCATATTCTCGTTTAGATAGGGAACTTGAACAGGGCTTTCAAGCTCTTGAATACAACCTCAACACCGTCGCTTCTAGCCGCGGCGATTTCATTTTCACCACCTTCACTTTCGGTCTTGATCCCCGTCCTTTGGCTAGGCGTATCTCCGAGACTATCCTCCGGGTCAGAGGCAATGGCGAGGGCGCCAAAGAGAATCGCATCCCCGCGGTTTTCCCAAAACTTGTTTTCCTTTACGACGAGGAGAAACACGGCAAAGGCGGCGAACTCGAAGACCTCTATAAGAAGGCCGTTATTTGCTCTTCGAAGGCCCAATATCCGGACTATCTTTCATTGACCGGAGAAGGCTACGTCGCTTCCGTCTACAAAAAATACAAGAATGGCGTGATGCGTTGGTACCTCGGTGAGGATAACAAAGTCAAAGAGGATCCGAATTGGCACGACGACGTAATTTCTCCGATGGGCTGTCGTGCTTATTTGTCCTTATATTATAGGAAAGGCGGTTTTCACCCAGTGGATGAGAACGATTTGCCAGTTTTCACCGGGAGGTGGAATGGAGGCGCCATTTCGCTCAACCTGCCGATGATTCTGCGCAAGGCGCAACTGGAGAAGCTTCCTTTCTATGAACTTCTAGACCATTATCTTGAGATGATCCGCGGCATTCATAAGCGCACTTATGAGTATTTGGCTAAAATCAAGGCAAGCTGCAATCCGCTGATGTTCACGCAAGGCGGCTTCTATAAAGGCCATCTTCAACCCGATGAGGAGATTAGGCCTTTGCTTGATTATGTGACTTTCTCTTTTGGATTCACTGCCCTCAACGAGACCCAGATGCTTTATAACGGCAAATATCTCGACGAAGACAACGATTTCGCTTACGAAGTCCTCCAGCACATCAACAAATTCTCCGAGGCACATAAAGAGGAAGACCACATCCTTTGGGCGATTTATGGCACTCCAGCCGAATCTCTTTGCTACACCCAGCGCGATCAGTTCGTCAGAAAATACGGCGTTTGCAACCATGTCGGGGAGCATCAGTATTTCTCCAACTCCTTCCATAATCCGGTTTGGGTTGATATCGACCATTTCGAGAAGATGGACCGTGAATCGAGCTTCTTCCACATTGCCAATGGCGGACATATTTGCTACACCCGCATCCCGACTGGAAAAAACCTCATCGCGATTGATGAGGAAATCAAATACGCAATGAAGCTTGGCCTCTATTTCGGAGTCAATATCGCGAAAAGCTACTGCAACTCTTGCGGTGAGCAATGGGACGACGACAAGCTCGATGCTTGCCCGCACTGCCATAGCGAGAACATCACCTCAATCTCACGCGTCTGCGGTTATCTTGGCTTCACCAGGCAGCCTTCGAACAATCCCCGTCAGAAATCGCGCATCGCTGACAAAAAACTCACGGAAATAAAAGAAAGGAAGGCCATGTGATGAACGTCATTCGCATCGACCCCCTTGATTTCAATAACGGCCCGGGACTGCGCTGCGTGATTTGGTGTGCGGGGTGTAACCATCATTGCCCAGAATGTCATAACAAAGAAGCCCAAGACCCTTCTCTCGGCCGCCCGATGGGGCAATGGGTTTATGACGCGATCGACAAAGCGCTCGCCAATCCCCACTGCTGTGGCGTGACTTTCTCTGGCGGGGAGGCCACTTTCCCGGCGAACAGGGACGATGGCCTCGCCTTGATGCGCCACATAAAAGAAAAGCACCCCAGCAAAACAATTTGGATGTGGACGGGATATCTGTTTGATGAAATCTCCTCTTTACCGATGATGGAATACGTCGATGTCTGCGTCGACGGGCCATATATCGCCGCAAAGAAACAAGGTTTCAATCGTCTCCGCTACCGCGGTTCGTCCAACCAAAGAGTCATTGATGTGAAAGCCTCACTTAGGGAAGGCAAGACGATTCTTTACGTTGATTTTGACGGCCTCACCAGCGACCAATTTTGAACTTTAAGCAAACTAAGCCTTCTTTTGACGGTTTTACCGTTTTATCATTGTCAAAAATGGAGAGATATTATGGCCACTGAATTTGAAGTTACCCTTAAAGATGGGACTATGATGAAAGGATGGCATTGGAAAGCCGAGAACGCGAAGAAGAACTTCGTTTTCATCACAGGGATGAACGAATACGTCCATCGTTACGATGAGATGTTCACTTTGTTCGCGAAAAACGGAATCAACGTTTGGGGGTTGGATGCTTTGGCCCAAGGAAGAAACGCCAATACTCCAGATGAACTTGAACTCTGGGGCGAAGACGCTTTTGCCAAGAACGTCGAAGGCATCCATGAAACAATTCTTTTAGCTAAGAAGAACGGTCTGCCTACCGTCCAAGGCGGCCATTCCATGGGCTCCTTCATGACCCAAGCTAGGCTTGAGGCTTATCCGGAGGATACCGAGAGAACCATTATCATCGGGTCGAATGGAGGGCAGAAAGGCTTGATGAAAATCGGCTACACACTCGCCAAAATGCTCGTTCATAAATCCAATTGGGACAAGCCATGCAAGATGCTCGACAATTTGGGGCTTGGAGCATATACGAAAGCCGTAAAAGACCGCAAAACCGACTTGGATTGGCTTTCTTATAATGAAGATAATGTCAAAAAATACATGGCAGATGACTACTGCGGACATCAAAATTCCGGGGGTTTCTGGCGCGAGTTCCTAAAGGGTTTGTCCAAAATCTGGGATAAGAAGGAACTGGCGAAAATCTCCAAGAATGAGAAGGTCTATATCACCGCTGGCGAGGAAGACCCAGTAGGCAGAAACGGCGAAGGACCAAAGTGGCTTGCCGAAACTTACGAGAAGCTTGGGCTCAAGGAAGTTGAGCTGAAGCTTTATCCTCACATGAGGCATGAGATCCACAACGAAAAAGAGAAAGAGATTGTTTGGCAGGATCTGATCAACGTCATCCTTAAATAAAGATGTTCGTCAAAGCGGGTGTTCGGCTTTAGTCTCCCGCTTTTCTTTTGCTCGCCCGCATCATCTTGTGGAGCAAGAGAACCAGACAATGAATTAGTAAGAAACCGAATCCCAGGCCTATGAAGGCATAACATTCTGTTCCGAGCCATTGGTTCCTTTTAGACAAAAAGAAGAATGCCGCGGTCGCCGGAACGACGATGAAAGGAGTAATGGCCAAGCCAAACCAATACAGTCCTCTTGTGATTTTGGCTTTCAAATCCATTAGGTAGCAGATGGCGAAGGAGCTCATTACTAAGAAGAAAACGTCCAAGATTGTGTAAATGACGAAATAGACGTTCGCCGCATCGTTCAAGAGGGTGAAATAGAAATAAGGAGCGGCGATTGACAAGGCGGCGAAGAAAAGGGAAAAGGCGAGGTCGCCGATATAATCCTTTTTGACGGAAAGCTGGACCTTCATGCCTTTTTCCAAATATCCGTCTTCCTTTTTGTCCGTTTTAGGCCCGATTTTAGGCGTTTCCTCCTTTTGAACCGCTGGTTTCCTCTTTTTCCTCTTTTTGAATGTTTCAAAATTTGGCGATGAGATGCCGCAGACGTCGTCGAAGAACGTTTGGTATCCATCGGCTAAATCTATTTCAGCATCGCCTTTCCCATCGGCGATGGCAACTTCATTTTCCATCGGCCGCGGCAGAGCAAATTGGAGATTGTGCGGCAAAGAGAAAATCAAATCGCTTCCCTCGAAAAAGAATTTGACGGCGTCGAGAGCCAAAGGCGCGTCCTCGCATCCTTTAAGGTCCAAATAGACAAATTTGCATCCGCTGGTCAGCTTTGCGCTAAGCGAAAGGCACATTTTCTGAAGGAATATGGTTTCTGCCACAGAAAGATTCCGTTCTTTTGAATAGACTTCCAGGCGGTTGGACAAGACGGCGTTGCCGGTGTCTATGGCGCGCTCTGCTTTTGGGGAGATGATGCGGCAAGAAGAAAATTCCTCGACTGCTAAAGCGTTATTGCTTGGATCGAGCAGGTTGAAGCCATTGATGGCGGCAAGCCCTTCGTAGGAAGAGAGGCCTTTTTCAAACAGCTCCTCATATGCTTCTGGCAATTGAATGAAGCCGTCTTTGGAAAACAAAAGAAAGATGGCGGATTCCTGATTTGTTTTCTCGTGGCAAAAAGCTTCGAATGAAGGCATGTACATATTATGAATGTATCTCCTTTTAATGGAGAAGCAAAAAGCGGCATGCCCGATTCGCTTTGGCTAGTTCCCCATTTTGTTCTATCATTAAGGCCTTCCACCTAGCGAGGAGGTTTTTTATGAAAGGCATTATTCTTGGGGGTGGCAATGGTTCGCGCCTTTACCCCAACACTTCCGTGACGAACAAATTACTCGTTCCCGTATATGACAAACCGCTTGTTTTCTACCCTCTTTCGATACTCATGGAAGCGGGGATCGACGACATCATGATCATTTCCAATGGGCGTGACCAGAACCGTTTCAAGATGCTTTTCGGGGATGGAAGCGCCTTTGGCGTTCATATCTCCTATGGGGTTCAAGAAGTTCCTACCGGCATTGTCTCTGCCTTCCTCATCGGCGAGGAATTCATCGGCAGTGACCCCTGCGCTCTCGTTCTCGGCGACAATATCTTCTATGGTGAGAAGTTCAATGCCTCTTTGCCTAATGCTTTAAAGCGCTCAAACGATGGTTTGGCGACCTTGTATGGCTATGAGGTCGACGATCCTGAACGTTTTGGCGTCGTAGAACTCGACAACGATAACAACGCTCTCTCCATCGAAGAGAAACCAAAGAACCCAAAATCGAATTATGCCGTCACCGGCTTGTATTTCTATCCTAATGATGTCGTCGGTATGGCAAAGCAAGTCAAGCCGAGCGCCCGTGGTGAGTACGAAATAACCGATCTCAATAATCTCTATTTAAAGCAAGGAAGGGTCAAAGTCGAAAAGATGGGCAAGGAAACCCTTTGGCTTGACGCCGGGACCTTCGATTCGCTGCTCGATGCTTCCATTGCCATCAAAGAAGCGGAAAAGAGAGAGCCCATCGCTTTCCCGGAGCTCATCGCTTACCGCAAGGGATGGCTCAGCAAGGAAAAAGCGATGGAACGAGGCAATCTCATGGCTAAGAACAGCTATGGTGCGACCATCCTCAAATGCATTGAAAACAATTAACAAGCCGAGCGCTCGTTAGTAAGATTTTGGGTAGCATGGAATTTGTTCAACAAGAAAAAAGCCGTTGGTACGCACTTTCCTTTTGGTGGTTTTTCCTTGTTTCGGTTGCCGTTGCTTTCCTGAGCGAAGGCATCGCCTTCTTGGAAGGCTATGGCATCCGCTTCACCGACTGGGGGTTCTTCATGATCTCCGGGGTGACTTTCTTGCTTTGCTTGTCTTATTGCATCTTCGCTTACCGTCATTTCCGCATTGGGCAGTCTTGGATTTTCTTTGCGATGTTCATGGCTTTGTGCTTTGGCAATGCGATCGCGATTATTTTTTTCCCCGAGAGCACGGACGTATTTACGAAAACTTCCACTGGAGAATACGTCTATAAAGCCACATATGTTTTGGAAAATGTCGCACGCGCTAGATATATCGTCGCATTTGCGATTTCCTGCTTCTATTTCTATCTGCTTTGGGGCGTCGCTCCGAAGTGCCTGAGGAGCTCAAGGTCGATCTTGATTTACATCTATGGGCTTATTTTGATGTGCTTGGCTTTGATCATCTACTCTTGGATTGCCGAATGGAATCAGTACGTGTCTTATTTCGACGCTTCCCTTGAACGTTTGCCGACGGAGCCTTCAATATGCTCGTTCACGGGAAACCGCAACACTTTTGCGGCGATTTTGTTCTTGGGCATCGTTTGCTTGGGGATTATGCAAAGCCGAAGGCATTTCTGGGGAAACTACGCTTTAATGGCCATTTTCACCTTCCAAGAGCTTTTGTTGTTCTCCAAGACCTGCCTCACAATTTTGCCTTTCTATTTTCTCCTTTTCATTGTCTATCGATATGTCGCGACCGTTCGTTTCCATCCAATTCGCTCTTCTATTTGCCTTGGCGCATTCATTGTTTCCCTTGGTATTCTTGCTGCCGTTTGGGCGCTTTGCGCGATCAATGATCCAAATTCTTTTTTCGCGAAAATCACCGATCTTTTCAAGACCCGCCTATTTACCTCAGAGCATGGGACGATGGATGCTAGATACGCTATTTGGGCCGCTGCTTTTGGGCAAATGAATAACCCGCTTAGAATTATCTTTGGCCTCGGCGAAGGGAATATGCAATGGCTCCTCGGCACCTGCATCGAAGGCCCTTATGGAATCATCCACAATGGCTATCTTCTTCAATTCTGCACTGGCGGCGTGCTGCGTTCGGCCGTCTATGTCTATCTTATCGGTTATGTTGGTTATCTCTTCATCAAGGCTCTTATCCATAAAAGAAAAGGGACGCTCGCATTCGTCTTTGCCTTTGGAGCCATGCTTGCCCACGCTTTCTCCGAAACGACTTCTTTCCTTGAGACGGACGGCAAAGGCGTCGTTATTTCAATTGTCTTAATTCTTCCTTTCCTGATTGAGCATAATCAGAAATACGTTCCCTGCATCGCGGAGAACAAAATAAAAGACGGAGCAATGAACAAAGGCCTCACAACGACCTTCGCTGCGCTGAGCCTGCTTGCCGTCATTTCTTCAATTGCCACGTATCTTGCCCGCGCATTCGGTTGGGAGCCTTTGTTTCCATCTCTTGGCGCGATTGGCTGTGCCTTGCTTGCCCCTATTTTCCCAGTCGTCCATTGCTGCGTAAAAAAGAAGTCGTTTTTGCGGGGTTATTTGCCGATGTGCCTGTCCTTCTTTGCCTTATTTGCCGCTTCTTTGTTGGTGGCTCTGTGCCTGCCTCTTGAGCAAATTCCGACAAGCGTTACCCAGTTTTCCTTGATTTCTCTTCTTTCCTGCATCCTCCTTTTGTCCGCTTTCAGGATGTATTTCGATTTCTCCCCCATTTCCTCTTTGCAGCAATGTCTCGAAAACACCATAAGCGCCAATTTCCCGAAATGGTTCAAGCGTGGGGATTGCCGCGAAAGGCTTTATTTTATAAAAGGTTGAGGCAACTGGGTTAGGCGTTTCCGCATCGTTTTTTGATGCAGAGCCGCACATTGGATGATATCTTTTCTCGCGTCATGTTCTTAGCGGAAGCCAAAACTGGAATCGTCTTCACCATCATTGCCGTTGTCGTGGCCGTTTTGGTTTTCCTTCTCGCCAAAATCGCTTCTTCGTTAAAAAGAGGCGGAGGCTTTGATTGCATCGCCAGGCGCATAGGATTGCTTGACCCGAAAGAGATTCGCTTCAACCTTGAATTCGAAAACTCCACCAAAAAAGATTGGACGCTGGATGATTTCCAACTTTCTTACTTTGATTCCGGCAAAATCACGCCAGTCTGCAGAATGGCCTATTCCCCATTGCCTCATGGCCTCGACACGAACTTCATCATACGGAAAGATGGATCTTATGGGTTTTTTATAGAAAAAGGAAAAAAACAAAGCGCTATTGTGCATTATCTGATTTCCGATTCCTTTTCTCTCCCTCGCGGCGCCCGCTTATGCTTCTCTTGCCGCGATGAGGATGGGCGTCTTCTTTACGCTCTCATCGATTTGAAAAGCGATGAGGCCAAGCTTCTTTCCTTCAAACGATGCAAAAGTTAAGAATAAGCCGTGTATTTTTGGCTTGGAGAAAATAAAATAACCTCATGATTTGCCTTTGCTTCGCCATGAAGAAAGAAGCTGCGCCTTTGCTTGAACATTGCGTGGTCATCGAAAAGAAAACATCTGGTTTTGCTGAGCTCTATCTATGCAAAAGGGAATCTTTGTCATTTTTGATTCTTGTCTCGGGCATCGGCAAGGGATTTGCTTGCTCTGGGCTTACTTCTGCTCTTCTCCTGTATAAGGTCGATCGCGTCATCAACGCCGGCGTCGCCGGATCTTTGAATGGAATGAAAGCTCCGATTCTTTCCTGCGTCGTCTCTTCCTCCCTTGTTCAGCATGATATGGATACTTCCGCTATTGGCGACCCAAAAGGCCTGCTTTCGGGAATCAATATCATTGAACTTCCATCAAACGAAAGCCTGAGGAACGACCTCAAAAAGGCCGCGGATAAGGCGGGTGTGCCTTGCGCTTTTGGGCGCATTTCTTCCGGCGATACTTTCTTTAAGCCCGATGATCCGAGGAAAGCAGAAGCCATTGATGCCTTTCATCCTCTTGTGATTGATATGGAGTCGGCCTGCTTCGCTCAAATCGCTTATGTTTTCCAAGTCCCTTATTGTTCTTTGCGCGTCATCACCGATTGCGATCACCCGGAGACTGAATACGCCAAGAATCTCGATGAGGCTTCTCGTCGCGTGAGGCTCATCCTTGAAGAGTATCTAGCTCTGCAGGAAAACTAGTAAATTGAGCGCAGCCAGCCCTTTGCTTAGACGCGCAGAATGCTGGAAAAACGCCTTTTCTTGCGTCTTTCTTCGTTCTTTCACTGCGGCTATAATTTGCCTTGTACCAAAAGGAAGGTAACAATTGATGATCAAATTAGTATTGCTCCGCCACGGTCAGTCCGAGTGGAATCTCTCCAATCTTTTCACTGGTTGGACCGACGTTGAACTCTCTCCCAAGGGCGTGGAAGAGGCCAAAGAAGCCGGTAGGGCTTTGAAGGCGAACGGCTACTCCTTCGATGTGGCTTTCTCCTCTGTCTTGAAACGCGCCAACAACACCATGAATTTCGCCCTCGGCGAAATGGGCGAGACCTCCATTCCGAAGTTCTACTCATGGAGGCTCAACGAGCGTCATTACGGTGCTCTCCAAGGCCTTAACAAAGCCGAATCTGCCAAAAAATGGGGCGATGAGCAGGTTCATATCTGGAGGCGTTCCGCCGATGTTCCGCCGCTATCATTGACCAAAGACGATGCGCGTTGGCCCGGCAACCAGGAAAAGTATCAGGAACTCATCAAGAAAGGCGAGATGACGATCGACGATTGCCCGCTTACTGAGTGCCTTATCGATACCGCTAAACGCGTCAAACCCTATTTCGACGAGAAAATCGCCCCTGAAATCAAAGCTGGGAAGAAAGTTCTCATCGCCGCGCACGGCAACTCCTTGCGCGCCATTGTCATGATGCTTGAGCATCTGACCCCCGAGGAAATCCTCAAAGTCGAGATCCCAACCGGCAAGCCCCTTGTCTATGAGCTCGACGAGAAAGACCTCTCCGTTCTCAACAAGTACTATCTCTAATCTATTTTGAGGGGGCCTGGCACGGCCCCCTCTTTTTGCCTTTTAGGAGGACAAGACGTGGAAAATAAAATTGAAGCCTTAGGGATTGATGTTGGGGGAACCAGCATCAAAGCCGCTTTCGTGGACGAAAAGGGCAATCTTAGCGACCGCTTTGTCGTTGATGTTGATCTGAGCCTTTCGCAAGACGATCTTCTTGGGCTCGTCGTTGCGGAAGCCAAAAAAGCCTTGAACAACCATCCTGGGTGCCTCGGCGTCGGCATTGGCTGCCCCGGCGCGATCGACCCCGAAAAAGGCACATGCGATTACTCCAATAACCTTCGCTGGAAGGATTTCCATGTCGTCGAAGCCTTTCAAAAAGAAATTCCCCTTCCGGCTTACATTGAAAACGACGCAAACGCGGCCTTGCTTGGCGATGTGCAGTTTGGCGTTGGAGGGAATTATAAAAATATCATTTTCATCACTCTTGGAACCGGCGTCGGAGGCGGCATTTACATCAATGGCCAAATCTACTCCGGAAATGAGGGAAAAGGCGCTGAACTCGGGCATTCTTTGCTCAAACTCGATGGCCGTGAATGCACTTGTGGCAGGAAAGGATGCTTAGAGAGCTATGCCTCCGCTAGCGCCCTTTGCCGCGATGGCGCAAAAGCGATGAAAGAGCACAAAGAAAGTCTCCTTTGGTCGCTTTGCCCAAATCCTGATGAAATGAATGCGCGTTTCATATTCGAAGCGGAAGAAAAGGGTGATGCCACCGCGAAAAAAGTGCTGGATGATTATTTTCATTACCTTGGCGAAGGCTGCATCAACTTCATCAACATCTTCCGCCCGGAGGCCATCATCTTCTCCGGCGGTCTCACCAAGCAAGGCGACAAATTCGGCAATCGCGTCAAAGCCTATTTGGAGAAGAACCACTACGGCTATGGTGGCTCTATATCGCCGAAAGTTGATATTCTCGTGTCAAAACTCGGCAGCGACGCTGGCATTTATGGCGCCGCCGCATTGGTTTATAAAAACAAGGAGCAACAAAAATGAGCGAAATTGAGCTTTCAAAAATTTACCCTTCTCTGCACGGCGGCCTTCTTACCCCGAACGTGCTGCCTTATCCCTTTGATATTCCGGGCATCCCTTTTAAAAGGCCAGCTCTCGTCGTGGTTCCTGGCGGTGGTTATTCAATGGTCAGCAAAAGGGAGGCTTTGCCAGTCGCCAATCAGTTTTTGGCCAGAGGATTCCAAACTTTCGTGCTGGACTACCTCTGCTCACCTAATGCCGTTTATCCTGAACAATTGAAAGAACTCGCCTGTGCCGTCGACTACGTCAAAAAGCACGCCGATGAATATTGGGTGAATCCTGATGAGATTTTCGTTATTGGTTTTTCCGCCGGCGGGCATTTGGTAGGTAACCTCGCGATGGAGGGAAACGACATCAATAGCAATTACGATTTGAACGTTGATTGCAAAGCGAAAGCGATCGGACTTATTTACCCAGTCATCGGTGCTGAGTTTGGGCACGTCGCTTCTTATGGCAATCTCCTGATGGGTTTTGAAAACAAAAAAGAATTTGAGGAAAAACTCGCGCTTCATAAGCATGTCCATGAAGGGCAACCAGCGACTTTCCTTGCCACTTGCGTCACCGATGACTGCGTGCCGGCTGAGAACACTTTGGCCTATGCTTCAGCCCTAAAAGCCCGCAAAATCCCCTTCGAATTGCATATGTTTCCCACTGGGTGGCATGGTTTCGGGGATGCCAAAAATGAAATCAACACTGGTTTGGATCACTCTTTGATGGGCAAAACCATGAAGCAATGGCCTGAGATGTGCGCTAATTTCTTCAAAGGTTTCTGCGCCGAAGATTTGGACTGATTTATTCAATTTACGGAAGCGACCACGAATGTTGATTCGGGCGCTTTCTTTTTATATGTTTCTGAAAGAGGAATGGAGGAGATGATTATTTGAGCGGCGTCGAGAGAGAATGTCCGCGCGAGGTTCTTGCGATTTACCTTGGTCTCGTCGAAAAGGACGATGGTCTTTTCTGAGCATTTGGCCATCATCTTCTTGACGTCTGCGCCTTGCTCTGTGGCTTCGGAAAAACCGAAATCCGGGTCGACGCCTGCCGTGGACATGATGGCGAGGTTCGCGTGGTATCCTTCGATCATCGCCTCGGCCCTGGAACCCAAAACGGAATTGGAGGCTGGCTGAATGTCTCCTCCGATTAATGTTACTTGGTGCTTTGTTTTAGTGACGAGCTCGTTGGCTATGGCGAGGCCGTTTGTGATTATGCGCAGGTTTTTGAAATCATTGAGCATCGTCGCGATTTGAAGTGTTGTTGAGCTGGAATCCAAAAAAATAGCCGTGTCGTCTTGGATGAATTGAAGTGCGGTTTTCGCAAGGGCTCTTTTTACTTGAAGGTTTTCTTTTTCCCGGAGATAGAACGAAGTTTCCTCAATAGTGGGGGTGGACTTCAAAATGGCCCCTCCGAAGGTACGGGTCACAAGGCCTTTCTGTTCCATTCTCGTCAGATCGCGCCTGACGGTGGATTCACTGACGTAAAGTTTTCGCGACAGCTCGTAGACCGTGCACGCTTTTTTCTGCTGCAGTATCGTGAGGATCTGCTCATCTCTTTCTAAATCAAGCATAACGTGCTCATTATCGGCGGATTTGAAATTTTTTGAAATAGTTTGCCTGTTTTTTATCGGTTTTGGCTAATTTAGGCAGACCTTGCGTGACTTTGAAGTGGGTTAAAGCGCCATTGTTTACTCGTTTTTCATTGCGATGAGCATCGGTGCTGTCCTCGTTTTTTCACTTATCAATGCGTTTTCTTGCTCCTTGGCCTTTGTTTTTGTGCGCACGTTCCAACATATGCGCAAAACCGCGCAGGCAAAGGCGATTCTCTTTAGGGAAATAGTAAAATGGTTTTGAAAAGGAAGGTTTTTATGAACGACTTTGAAAAAGCGAAGCAGGCTTATGCCACCTATGGTGTGGATGTGGAAGCCGCTTTCAAAAAGGCTGCCTCGACTCCCATCTCCATTCAATGCTGGCAGCTTGATGACGTGATTGGCTTTGAAAATTCCGGAAGCCTCACAGGAGGCATTCAGACCACCGGTGATTACCCTGGCCGGGCTAGGAACTACGAGGAGATGATCCAAGATCTTGATAAGGCTCTCTCCCTCATCCCTGGCAAAAAGAAAATCAATCTCCACGCGATTTACGAATCCGACGATGTTGTCGATCGCAAAGACATCACCGAGAAGAATTTCGCCCGTTGGATCAAGTATGCCCAGGAGAATGGCTTGGGGCTCGATTTCAATCCCACTTGCTTCTCCTCCTCCCATATGCACGATGGCTGCTCGCTTTCCTCTAACGATGAGGCCACGAGGAAGTATTGGATTGAGCACTGCGTCAATTCGATAAAAGTCTCTGAGGCCTTCGCCAAAGCCACCGGCCAGCGCTGCCTTTGCAATATCTGGATTCCTGACGGCATGAAAGAAGATCCTGCGGACCGCTTTGGCCCGAGGAAGCGCTTGGTGGAGTCTCTTGATGAGATTCTTTCCCACCCCTACGACAAAAATCTTGTTGATGTCGCGGTGGAGAGCAAGGTCTTCGGCATTGGTATCGAATCCTACACGGTCGGTTCCAATGAATTCTACGTCGGCTATTCCGTCTCGCGTCAGATCCTTTGTCTCCTCGATATGGGACACTTCCATCCGACTGAGAACGTCGCCGATAAAATCTCCTCTCTCCTTTGCTATCTCCCTCGCATCGCCCTTCATGTCTCGCGTCCTGTTCGTTGGGACTCCGATCACGTCATTCGCTTCAACGATGACCTTAAGGCCGTCTTCGATGAGCTCGCTAGAAACGATGCTTATGACCGCACGGACATCGGACTCGATTACTTTGACGCCTCGATCAACCGCGTCGCTGCTCTTGTCATCGGCTGCCGCAACGCCCAAAAGGCTTTGCTCAATTCTCTCTTGACCCCTTGGAACCTGCTTAAGAAAGCCCAAGATGATCATGACCATACAAAACTCCTCCAGCTCAGTGAGGATCTCAAGACCCTCCCCTTCGGCGATGTTTTCGCCGAATACTGCTCCAGGCAGGGCGTGCCGGCGGACGGCAAGTGGTATGGCGAAGTCGAAGATTATGAGAAAAGCGTTCTTGCTTTAAGGAAATAACGAACATGGCTAAAGATTTTTTGGATTGCCGCGTCTTCAAAGACTATTTGAATATCATCGATAACATGTATCGTCTCGGCTGGGACGAAAGGAACGGAGGGAATATCTCTTTGCTTCTCGACCAACCGGTCGTCGATGAATATCTCGACGGAGGAAAGAATGTCATTCGCGAGATTCCTCTTCCTCTCGAAGTCGACCCCATTTTGGTCGGCAAGGTTTTCGCGATTACTGGCACCGGCAAGTATTTCCGCAATACCAAAGCCTATCCCGAGGAAAACACCGGCGTCTTCAGGGTCAAAGAAGACCGCAAGACCGCTGAAGTCCTTTGGGGCTTTGCCAATGGCAGCAAATTCACGAGCGAGATCTTCGCCCATATGATGTGCCATGCGACCAGGCTCAAAGTCAATCCAAAGAACCATGTCGTCATGCACTGCCATCCGCAGTATTTGCTTACCTATTCCTCCATCCACGACTTGGACGAGAAGAGCTTCACCAAAGACCTTTGGAGGACGATGACGGAAGAGATCGTTGTCTTCCCCGAAGGAATCGGCGTGCTTCCTTGGGAGCTTTGCGGAACCAACAAGATCGGCGTCGACACCGCGGAAAAGATGAAAGAGTACCGCTGCGTCATTTGGACGCTCCATGGTATCTATGGCGCTGGAGATGATTTGGATGAGGCTTTTGGTCTCATTGAGACCGTCGAAAAGGCTGCTGAGCTTTATTTGATGGCACTTCCATATGAGAAAAAGCAGGTCATCACCGACGAAAATCTCAAAGAAATCGCCAAAGGCTTTAATCTCACACCGAAGGCAGGTTACCTCGAGTGAATTACTTTCTTGCCGTCGACATCGGAGCGACGAGTGCCAGACACATTCTTGCCCATTTTGAGAATGGGGAGATGAAGCTGGAAGAGATTCATCGTTTCAAAACACCGCTTGTGCAGCAGGGCGAAGGTCATTGCTATTGGGACGTCGACATCCTTTTCGAGGAGATTCTGAAGGGGATGAAAATCGCCAAAGATCTTGGAAAGGCCCCGTGCAAGATGGGAATCGATTGCTTTGGCGTCGATTATGCTTTGCTTGATGAAAACGATAAACGCATCGGTTTGGTACAGTCCTATCGCGACGTTAGGACCTTTGATGCCCAAAAGGAATTCATGACCCCCCTGTCCTTGTTCTTGGCTAATGGCGTTTATCCGCAGAACTTCGACTCCGTTTATCAACTTTATTGCGATAAGAAGAATGGGAAACTTCAGAAGGCAAAGACCTTCATGATGCTCCCGAGCTATCTTTGTTATTTGCTTACCGGCGTGAAGCAGAATGAACTGTCCGCCTTATCAACGAGCGCTTTGCTCGACGAAAGGAACGAGAAGCCAAACACTGAGATTCTCAATCTACTTGGGATCGATTCAAACCTCATCGCCCCAATCGTGACGGCTGGCAGCAAAATCGGCACGCTTAATGATGAAATCTCCGCAAAAGTCGGTTATTCATGCGAAGTTTACGCGACATTGGAGCATGATACTGCCGCTGCGTTCCATGCTTCCGGCGCTGAAAAAGGCGAAGTTTTGCTCTCCAGTGGAACGTGGAGTCTGCTTGGCTGCATTTTGCCAGAGCCAGTTATTCATGAGCGTGCTTACGAGGCTGGTTTCACCAATGAGCTCAGCCGTCCAGGCGAGGTACGCTTCCTACAAAACATCATGGGGATGTGGATCATCAACCGGATGAAAGACGAGCTTGAAATCTCTTCTTTCGGGGACATCACTTCCTCGGCAAAAGAAAGTTCATCTTACGGCGGGACTTTCGATGTCACCGATCCGCGTTTGTCCAATCCTTCATCCATGAAAGAATGCGTGCTCTCATTGCTTGAAGAGGGCGGGCATGCGGCCCCTGCGAGCAATGGGGAACTCTTTTATTCCGTCTACCATTCCTTGGCGCTTGGCTATAAGAAAGCCATCGCGAACATGGAAGAGCTCACCGGAGTCAAAGCCAAAGGAATTCGCGTTTTCGGCGGCGGAGTTAAAGCTGAAATCCTCAATTCTCTGACTGAGGAAACCACCGGTCTCAAGGTGAGCAGGGGACCGGAGGAGGCTACTGCTATCGGCAATCTCCTTTGCTTCGCTTCTTGATATATAATTTCGGGCGATATGAGCAAAGGTTTCAAAAACATTAATCTCGTTCTCCCGGATAAGGTTGTCAAAGGTTCTCTTTCCTTCGAAGGCGACCGCATTACGGCTTTCTCCGACCCGGAGGAAGCTTTTTATTCCGGCGAAGAAATTTATGTTTGCCCTGGCTTCATCGATGAGCACATCCATGGGGCGAATGGATGCGACGTGATGGATGCGAAAGTCTCCTCGCTTCAAACGGTGGCGGATGCTTTGGTCGAAGAGGGGGTCACGTCTTTCTTGGCTACAACGATGACGGAAAGCAAAGAGAAAATCAGCGCTTCCTGCAAAACGGTTAATGAATATGTTTCCTCTTCGCGTTCCGGCGCCGAGATTCTCGGCCTTCACCTAGAAGGGCCGTTCATTTCACCAATTCACAAAGGCGCCCAAGACGCGGCTTATATCCTTGAGCCTGATGCTGGTTTGCTAGATAGCTTCGTCAAAGACAGCGGCGGCTTGGTCCGCTTGGTGACTTTCGCCTATGAGAATGACAAAGATTCTAAATTCCTCGAATATTGCTTGTCCCATGGAATAACACCCTCAATAGGCCATAGCGATTGCACTGCTGAGTTATTCAAAGAAGGCATCCAAAAAGGGCTTAGGTGCGTCACCCATCTTTTCAACGCACAAAGGCGTTTCCATCATCGCGACCCAGGTATCACCGGCGAGGGGCTGCTCCAAGATGGCGTGAAGACGGAGATCATCTGCGATACATATCATGTCTGCCCAGACGCTTTGGCTTTGATGTTTAAATCAAAGAAAAAAGAGGACATCGTGATGATAAGCGATTCCTGCGAAGCCAAATATCTCCCGGAAGGATCGAAGGCACACTTGGGCTCACAAGAAATCTTTGTGTCTAATGGGGTCGCTAAACTTTCTGACGGCACCATCGCTGCTTCAATATTAAAGCTTGACCAAGGTTTGAGGAACATTGCGCCGATAGCTAGCAAATTCGGCTATGCCTACAATGATTTAGTCAATCTTTTGACATTGAATCCTGCCCGAAACCTCCATATTGAGGGGGATTATGGGAGCCTCGCGATTGGGAAAAAAGCTTCTTTTGCCGTTATGGATTCCTCATTCAATATCCTTATGACCGTGGTGAATGGGAAAATAGCTTTTCAAAGAAAGTAAGCGGTTCGTTTATGCGGAAAGGCGTTCGACGATTGCCCTCATTTGCGGAAGTTTTTTCTTCATGTCATCCACAAGCGCGAACTGATCTTTTGCGCGGATGAGGTTGTGCATGGGCTTGGAGACGGAGAAATAGACGTCCCCATCCAAATAGTCTTTCAAGAAGCGGGTGCCGCATTCGTACGTAAGTGTGATCGCGGCCTCAGGGAACAAGGCGATTTCTTCTTTCGTGAGCGTTGTTCCGGTGCCTTCAAGATAGCCTTTCGTGTAGGCTTCAAAGCGTTCCAAATCGAGCTCTATCTTCGAAATATCCTCTTCGTCCTCAACGCAGGTGTTTGCTCCATAGCGGATGGAATCGCCGTAATCGTATAAAGACAGGCCGGGCATTATGGTGTCGAGGTCGATGACACAGGTGGCGTCTTGTTTCTCAATAAAGAGGACGTTGTTAAGCTTGGTATCGTTGTGCGTGACGCGCAAAGGAAGCTTTTTATCGGTCAAATAGTTGGATATCTCTTTGTTTTTTCTTGCCCAGCTTATTTCGTTTTTAGCAATTTCAAGCCGGTTTTGCGGGGCTTTTGCAATGCTTTCTTCCAAATCATTGTAACGTTTAGCGGTATCGTGGAAGTGAGGAATTACCTCAAAAAGCTTCTCGGCTGGGAATCCGTCCAAATCGCGCTGGAATTTGCCGAAAGCGTATCCGGATTTTCCAAAGATCTCCGGGGTTGCTTGATCGTAGGTCCGGGCGCCCTCAACTAGGTAGTAGCTTCTGAAATAATTGCCTTCTGGGTCTTCATAATAAAAGCCGCCGTCTTTTGTCTTGACCAAGGACATTGTTTCGATGTCTGGGTTGCCACCGGCGTCCGTGACTTTCTTCTTCATATAGGATAGGACGAGCACAATGTTCGCCATGACTTCTTTTACGTTAGGGAAGACGTTGGCATTTACCCTTTGAAATATATAGCGATGCTCCTTATCGCCTTCTTTAAATGTCAGATTGTAAGTGCTGTTGATGTGCCCAATGTGGTTTTCTTTTATTTCCAGGAAATCACCATGGAAATCGAAGTGAGCAATTGCTGCTAATAGGTCGGGCTTTGCCAAAGCGTTCATAAAGGCGATTCTAAGGCAACAAAATCCTCCTTTCATCATCAATCATGCGAATGTAAAGTAAACCATACATCAGAATGACGTTTTTCTGTGCGTGAGACATGGACATCATGACGCGCTTTTGTTTTCGCCTTCGACATTTCGCCTTCTTCAGCGTATATTTATCGGCGTGCACTGGTGGCGGAATTGGTATACGCGCTAGTTTCAGGAGCTAGTCGGGCAACCGGTGTGGGTTCGACTCCCATCCAGTGCACCATTTGCGCTCGTAGCTCAGCTGGATAGAGTACAAGCCTCCGAAGCTTGGGGTCAGCGGTTCGAATCCGCTCGGGCGCGCCAGCAAGAACCAAAATTTCGGTGCTCAAGGGCACCTTTTTTTGAGCAAAAATATATAATTGAAACATAAAGGCAGGGATAGTTATGAGCTTAATTATTACGATAGGGCGCGAGTTTGGTAGTGGTGGACGCGAGCTTGGAAGGCGCATCGCCGATGAACTCGGAATCGCTTATTACGATAGGGAAATCCTTCTCGAAATCGAAAAGGAAACCCCATTCTGCTTAGAGTACATCGAACAGGTTACTGAGAAAAAACCGGTTCCTCTTCTGCCTATTCATTACGGGATGTCTTTCTCTGTATCCAATGATCCGCATCTAGATCAATCCATCGACATCTATACTGCTCAAACCAAAATCTTGAAAGAAGTTGCAACCAAATCTTCATGCGTCATCATTGGCCGCTGCGCCGACGACGTTCTGAAAGAGTTTAATCCTACCAGAGTCTTCGTTTACGCCGATATGAGCAGCAAGATTGCGCGCTGCAAAGAGAGAAACGATCCAAACGCGAACGACGATGTCAAAACCCTCTCTAAGAAAATCAGGAAAATCGATAAGAATCGCTCCAAATACTATGAGTTCTACACCGGCAAAAGATGGGGCGAGAAATCCAATTACGATTTCATGGTCAATACCTCCAAACATTCCATCAAAGATATTGCCCACGCTTTAGCCGAGACGCTTCGTCCCAAACTTGGTAAGTGATCCCTCCACAATCGCTCTAAACGGAAATCATTTGGTTTTGCGTTACGTTTCTTAAAAAGCTTGCAAAAGTTGATTATTTTTATTCTTTCAGGTTTTTATTTCGTATCAAAACAAAGGTATTTTCACTCGTTTTTATGTTGAAAGGAATCTTTGTCCTTCTTATAATGCTTAGGCTTTTGCGAACAGTGAAAGTACCACGCCCGAATGGTGGAATCGGTAGACGCGTTGGACTCAAAATCCAATGTCTGATGAGGACGTGCCGGTTCGAGTCCGGCTTCGGGCACCATTGCTACTTGCGCCTCTTATGGCAACAGCCAAAGGGGCTTTTTTGATTCTTCTCCTCCTTGGCGACGAGCGATATTTCTCCCACACTTCTCGGATTACCGATTTCTTTTAAATTCCTTGACCCGCAAAATAGAAAGGAAGAAACTTTATAAGTTTCAACTCAGGGGTGAAAACTATGTGGTGGATTTATCCGGTTTACGTGCTTGACCTTGTTGCGATGGTCGTTTTGTCTATGATGCTAGGCAATCTCGTCGATATGCTCGATAAAAAGACGAAGATTTCTGGCGCCTTTATCGGCGGCGTTCTTCTTGCGGCGGTGACAAGCCTCCCCGAGCTGTTCACGGCTTTCTCCTCCATTTTCCTTGTTTATAACGCTTCCTTCGTTGTCGGCGATATTCTTGGCTCCATTATCTTCGACATGGTGGTCCTTGCCATCGAGACCTTCATTTGGGTGAAGCATTTCCACGAAGCTAAATTTCAGAGGTGGCATGTCTTTAATGGCATCTTCTGCCTTGTGATGTATGGCTGCGCCGCATATGCCTTCTTTGCTCCCGTTTCTTGGCAATTAATGCTGGGTGACATCAATGTGGCCTCTATTCTTATTTTTGCTCTCTACATCGTCACTTTGTTCATTCAGCCAAAGACGAGCGACCAAGAGGACGATGAAGAAGAGGCGAGCGGGCCAGATTGGTCGGTTAAAAAGATCTGGGTTCTCTTCGCAATCAGCTCCGTTTTGCTAATCGGCACATCGATTGCTCTTACCTATCTCACCGCTGGTATTCAAAAAGAAATTCCCGCTCTTTCCGGTTCCGTCGCAGGCGCTCTCCTCCTCGGCATCGGCACTTCGATCCCCGAGATCATCTCCACGGCACAGCTCTTCCGCAAGAAGAATTACGATGCCGGCTTTGGCAACATGATTGGCTCCTGCACCTTCGATTTCGCTATTCTTGCCTTCGCAGACTTTGTCTCCTGGCACCAGATGAACGAGGGTCTTAATAACTTGGTTGAACGCGGCATTTACATCGCCGAGCCAGACGCGATTCAATTTGAGATCGCAGGTATCGCCGTCTGCGCAGCCGTCATCCTCTTTTGCTTCCTCCGCGCTTATTCGAATCTATTCTCTTCGAAAAAGAAACTCGGCTACGTCATTACTGGACTTTTGGCGGCCGGGTGCACCGCGGCCTATATTCTCGTCTTTGTTCTTTAATGGCGAATTGAAATGAAAATCGCCGTCCTCGCGGGCGGCGTTTTTAGATGTGGGCCTCGTCCCTGACCCCTTTGAGCCAGGTCTCCCTGTTGATCACGTCCACGTACTCGGAGATTATCCTGACGACCTTCCCCGAGACGTCGTCGACGTCGTAGTCCGGGACGATCGGCATGCCGTTCCCTGGGCGGTGGATCTTCCTCGCTTCCTCGATGGCGGGCATCATGGTCTCGTAATCCACTCCCCCGAGGACGATCGAGCCGTGCTCGTTGGCCTCCTGCCTCTCGGTCGAGGTCCTGATCAGCACGGCTGGGAAGTCGAGTATCGAGCTCTCCTCCGAGAGGGTCCCGGAGTCGCTCAGGGTGACGAAGGCGCCCTTCTGGAGCGCGCAGTAGTCGAAGAACCCGAACGGCCTGTCCTCCCTTATGAGCCCCGAGAGGGCGAATCCCCTCTGGGCGAGCATCTTCCTGGTGCGGGGGTGGGCGGAGAAGACGACCGGCATCCCGAAATGGTCGGCGACTCTGTTGAGCGAGGGGAAGAGCCTCCAAAACTTCTCGGGGATGTCCACGTTCTCCTCGCGGTGGGCCGAGACGACGATGTAGCGCCCCCTCTCGAGCCCTTTCTCCTCCAGGATCCGGGAGGAGGATATCTCGCCCATGTGGGCGGCTATGACCTCCTTCATCGGCGAGCCGGTGATGAAGGTCCTCTCGGGCCTCAGGCCCTCTTTCATGAGGTTGTCGTAGGCGAAGCGGGAGTAGGGGAGATTGACGTCGCTCACGTGGTCGACGACCGTGCGGTTGGTCATCTCGGCGACGTTCCAGTCCCAGCACCTGTTGCCGGCCTCCATGTGGAAGACCGGGCACTTCAGCCTCTTGGCCGAGATCGCCGAGAGGGCCGAGTTTGTGTCCCCCAGGATCAGCACAGCATCCGGGCGCTGCTCCCTGATCAGGTCGTACGATTTCGCGATCACCTGGCCCATCGTCTCGCCGAGGCCCCTCCCGGCGGCGCTCAGGTAGAAGTCCGGGGCCCTGAGCCCCAGCTGGTCGAAGAATATCTGGTTCAGCTCGTAGTCGTAGTTCTGCCCCGTGTGGACCAGCAGGTGGTCGAAGGCGGCGTCGCAGGCTTTGATGACCTCGCTCAGCCTTATGATCTCGGGGCGCGTCCCCAAGATCGTCATCAGCCTTATCCTCTTCCCGCTCATCTTCCCTTCACCTCCATTGGGTACGTGTCCGGCCTCGCCGGGTCGAAGGGCTCGCTGGCCCACATGAGGACCACGGCCGGCCCCTCTCCGACGTTGGTTATGCAGTGGGCGTAGCCAGGCGGCACGTCGACGACCCTCAGGTCGCCCCCGCCCGTCCTGTAGGAGGCCTCCCCTCCACCGCCCACGCATCGGAAGCTCGTCTCGCACTCGCCGGAGACGACGAGGAACTTCTCATTCTTCGTGTGGTGGTAGTGGTTCCCCTTGGTGACCCCGGGGTTTATCACGTTGACGGAGAGCTGGCCCTCTTCCCTGCCGCGGAGGAACTCGGTGAAGGAGCCCCTGGCGTCCGCGTGGCTGCTCAGGCCGTAGGAGAGGTCGCCCTCCGGGTAGTAGGAGAGGAAGGTGGCGTAGAGCTTCGCCTTGAAGGGCGTCCCCACGTCCGGGGTCCCCCTGCTCTCCCTGGCCCTGGCGTAGGATTCGAGGAGGGAGGCGACGTCCCGAAGCGAGGCGCGGTCGCGTGGCTCCACATGCCTGATGGCCGGGTCGCCCGCGCCGCCCTCCCTTATGAGCGAGACTATCTCCCCGCACACATCGTCGACGTAGACGAATTCGATCGGTGGCGCCTTCTCATTGACCTCGATCGGCAGCCCGCGGGTCAGGTTGTGGCACCAGGTGGCGACGACCGAGTTGTAGTTCTGGCGGCACCATTTTCCGTAGACGTTGCACAGGCGGTAGACGTAAGCGGGGCAGCCGGTCTCCGCGGCGAAGCGTAGTATCTCTTCCTCCGCCATCCTCTTGGTGGTTCCGTAGGGGGTGTCCCTCTCGGCCTGGGTCGAGCTGGAGAAGAACAGCGGGACCCTCCTTCCGGAGGCCCTGAGCTCGCCGAGGAGGGCTCTCGTGAGGTTGACGTTCCCGTCCATGAATTCCGCCTCGGTCAGCGGGCGGTTGACCCCGGCCAGGTGAGCGACGAAATCCGCCTCCCTCAGGCCATCCCGCAGCTTCTCAATGGAGTCGCCCTTGTCAAAAGGGATCGCTTCGTAATCGTTCTCTTTCAGGTGGACGAGGAGGTTCTTGCCAATGAATCCGTTGGCTCCGGTGACGAGGATTTTCATTCGGCAAGATTGTAGCCCGAATAAGCGATGATTTCATTATTCGAAGGCCTAGTCAGACAATTGCTTCCTTTCTAAAAATGGTGCAAAAAAGGCAAATAGTTGGTTTTTGCGGCGTTATTTTCAGTGGCTTGGAATACTTTGGTGCGCTTTTCAGATTTTCTTTCGCTCTGTGCGACCGGTTTCGAGGCTTTTTCTATAAGGTAATTCGTTTGAGGTTTATCTTTCTATTTTCGCCGGCGTTTGATAACCTAATCTCCGTTAAGGAGAGTAGCGTTAAGCTTCCTGCTCGTCAGCACGCTTCGGAAGAAGCCGGGAGGAAGCGGCGGATGCCTCGCAAGACCTTACCGATTTTTCGATAAGGAGGACATATGTACGAAAACAAGGATGCTTTAGAAGTAATCGGCTCTTTTTCTAGCGATGCGGAGAAAGGCCTATCAGAGGCAGAGGCTCAAAAAAGATTAAGCGAATATGGGCATAACGAGTTGCAGGAGAAAAAGAAAAAGACCATCTTGGCGATGTTCTTTGGCAATCTTTGCGACCCGATGACCCTGATTCTCTGCTTGGCGGCCGTCCTTTCCTTGGTTCTTGCGATTATAAATTGGCAGGCTGAAGGCGCCAAAGGCCTGATTGATGTCTTTGTCATTTTCGGCGTCGTCGTTCTTAACGCCATCATCGGCACCATTCAGGAAAGCAAGGCCGAAAAAGCGCTTGACGCCCTTAAAAAGATGAGCTCGCCAATGAGCAATGTCATTCGGGATGGCCAAAGCAAGGTTATCCCATCTCGCGAGCTAGTCCCTGGCGATATCGTCGTATTAAAAGAAGGCGATATCATCCCCGCTGATTTAAGGCTTATTTCCGCTTCTGGCCTAAAGACCGATGAATCTTCTTTGACTGGCGAAAGCGTTCCTGTTGAAAAGGATCCCTCTCTTGTATTAAAGGAAGACACCCCATTAGCCGAGAGGATTAACGAAGCCTTTTCTTCGTCTTTCGTCGTTCACGGAAGAGGGCTTGGCATTGTCGTGAGCACAGGCATGAAAACCGAGATAGGGAAGATCGCCTCATTGCTTCAAAAAGAGGATGGCGAGGTCACCCCTCTTGAGAAAAACCTCGCAAAACTATCAAAATTCCTTGGCATTTTAGCTTCAATCGTGGTTGTGCTCATGATGGTTGCCAAAATCATTTGGGGTGTTGTTGATGGCAATTTGCCTGCGATTTGGCAAAGTGCTTTGCTCGATTCTGTCGCTCTCGCCGTTGCGGCCATCCCGGAAGGCCTTACCGCCATTGTCACCATCGTTTTGGCCAACGGCGTCACCAAAATGGCTAAGAACCATGTCGTTGTGAGAAAGCTGGCCTCCGTTGAGACGCTCGGCGCTGTGACCGTTGTTTGCTCCGACAAAACCGGTACCTTGACCCAAAACAAGATGAAGGTCGTTGAGGCTTATAGCAATGCAAAGCATGTCGGTTTGAATGGATTCGATTCATCTCTTGAGGAACTCGCCAAAGGGATGGCCCTTTGCAATGATGCGCGGAATGAAGGAACTAGAACCGGCGACCCAACGGAAATCGCCTTGCTTGATTTTGCCTCCGCAATCGGCCTAAGCAAAACAGAGTTGGACGTCTCTTTGCCACGCGTCGATGAAATCCCCTTCGATTCCACGTCGAAGACCATGACGACGATGCATCAAGGCAAAGATGGTCTCATTCATTATAAGAAAGGGGCCATTGAGCGCCTCTTGCCTGAGACCAAATTCATCTACAAGGACGGCAAAATATTCCCGCTAGGCGAAAACGACATCAAAGAAATTGAGGACCAAACAAAATCGATGTCAAACAACGGTCTTCGCGTCCTTGGGCTAATCGCTTTATATCCTGGGAAAGAGCATTTTGCCTTTGTTGGGCTGACTGGCATGATCGATCCTCCTAGAGAGAATGCGAAAGCTTCGGTCGAAGAGCTCCGCGGCGCGGGCGTGCGCACCATCATGATAACTGGCGACCATCCTGACACTGCCTTGGCCATCGCCAAGCAACTGACCATCGCTTCCGATGCCTCTCAGGTCATGACGGGCAGTCAAATCGATGTTTGCAGCGAAGCCGAACTGGCTGAAAAAGTGAAGGGTGTCAATGTCTTTGCCCGCGTTTCGCCTGAGAACAAAAGCTCGATTGTCGCCGCGTTGCAGCGCAACGGCGAGATCGTCGCCATGACGGGTGACGGTGTAAACGACGCCCCTTCGCTCAAAGCCGCCCATTGCGGCATCGCGATGGGCATAACCGGGACCGATGTGGCTAAAGACGCCGCCGACATGATTCTTATGGACGATGATTTCTCTTCGATCGTCAAGGCGGTTGAAGAGGGCAGAGGCATTTACAAGAATATTCAGAAAACGATTCTCTTCTTGCTTTCCTCTAACGTTGGGGAAATCATCTGCATGTTCGTCGCCTCTCTCCTTGGCTTGCCAAGCCCCCTTATCGCTATTCATTTGCTTCTTGTCAATCTCGTTACAGACTCGCTGCCAGGAATCGCCCTCGGCGTCGACAAAAAGAGCAAGACAGTCATGCAGGAAAAACCGCGCGATCCAAATGATTCTCTTTTTGCCCATGGCGGATATGCACTGGTGTTCGGCTATGGTGGTTTGATTGGCATCGCGACTCTTATCGCTTTCCTATCGACTTTCTGGATGAGCAAGGGATTCTCCTTCAATCTCGACGCGATATCTTCTTATTTCGCCGACCCGCTTAAACTAGAGGAAGCCCAGTCAATGGCTTTCTGCGTCCTTGCTTTGAGCCAGCTCTTCCACATGCTTGGCATGGTGGACGCCAAAAAGAGTATCTACCATGTTTTCGCCGACAAGAATTCGGTGTTGTGGATTGCCTTCTTCCTTGGGCTTGCCTTGCAGGTTCTCTTCATCTTCACCCCAGGGCTTAACACTGCCTTGCAGGTCGTTGCGCTTCAAGGCTGGGATTTCCTGTGGACAGGTCTATTGATGATAACCCCCGTCATTGTTCATGAAATTGTTTGCCTTGTTCTGAGAGCCGTTCAAAGAAAAGAAGCCAAGATATCAAACCTTGGCTGATGCACCGCTGAATGAAGTTTTGCTTAGAAGCTTAGCGTTTTCAAAGCCTTGTCCGTAAGCAAATCGTAAAGGGTTATGCCCTTCTCGTTCATCACCATATATGAGTGGTTAGCGTCTTTTGGCAAAGAGATAGATCCGGGATTGGCGAGTATAATCCCGTCTTTCTGTTCCAACACGCCCACATGGGTATGGCCTTGGAAGAAGACGTCCCCGGCATTTTTCGGAAGACTTTCGAAATTTGCGTGATGCCCATGGGTGAAAGTCACCGTCTTGTTGAAAGCGAAGAGGCAAGCGTTCTCGTTGAAGAAGAAATCAGCGACCATCTGGTCGACCTCTGAATCGCAGTTTCCTTTGATGGCAATGAGCTTGTTTGCGTAAGCGTTTACCAAAGCAACGACATCTTTCGGGCTGTATTCATCTGGCGGGGTATTTCTAGCGCCATTATAGAAGAAGTCCCCGAGGACGATGATCCTTTCGGGATTGTAGATTTTGTCCTTGCCGAAGAAGATTTCTGCGTATTTCTTCGAACCATGGATGTCTGATCCGATCAAGAAGTTCATAAGCGCACCTCGCGTCCATATTTTGCCTTCTTTTCAAAGGTGTGTTAAGGGCGTGAAACGGGGTTTTGCATAAAAAAATAGCGGGGTTTTGCACCGCTATTTTTAAATGTCTAATTGATTTAGTTGGACTTTTGCAGGGAATCCTCAGAACCCAGGCCTTTCTTTTGCAAACGGATGCAGCCAATCATGAATAAGCCTTGGTAAACGATGTTCACGGAGATGGCAATCCAGTTGTAAGTCCAACTGGTTTTCGTGGAAAGGTAGCCCATGCCGACCATGAAGACGATCGCTAAGCCGAATAAAACGGCAGAGAGAACGTCCTTCCTTTTGATGGAGATTACCATAAGCATCGAGAGCGTTCCCGCCGCGCCGATGATCATGATGATGATGAAGGGGAGAGTATTCGTGAATTCTTTAAGCCCGGTGGCCTCAGCAAGGGCGAAAATCCCAATTAGGGGGACGACGCTCACCGATACCTTTGTGTACTTCTTGTTGTAGGAGGTGAACATCCCGATGAGGGCGACGAACATCAAGGCGAATCCAATCGACTGGGTGGAGGTGAACTGCCTGTCCAGGATGTTGTAGGTGTATCCCGAGACTCCGATGATGAATTTGTGCATTGCCTTCAAGAAGCCTGCGGCGAAGACCATGATGGAACCTGCCGCGAAGAGGGCATAATTGCCTTTCACCATCTTGTTGTACAGGCAACGCAGCAAAATGACGCTGCCAACTAGAAACAAGGCGATGGGGATGAGGTCGTAAAGCGATTGCAGAACGATGGCCCACGGGGAGCTTTCGTATAGTTCGGCGTAAGTCGATTCACTGACGGACAAGGTTTGAATGCTCATAATCAGACGATCCATTTCCAATTTTTCAATGACCTGACGGGGATGAGACGCATCAAGATCGGCGTTTTCTTAACGTAAGCCTGGAACTCGGGATCTTCCCCGTAGTTCTTCGACTGTCTCTTGTCGAGACGCTTTGCTCCGGAAAGCATGACGTAAATCAAGCAGAGGTAACCGAAGATTGCGATGATCCATTGCCACCAGAAATTCAAGACGTTTACTCCGGAAAGGAAGACTCCGGTCCAGAAGAGGATCTCGCCCAAATAGTTGGGGCAGCGGACATAACGGTAGAGGCCGGTGTCCACAAAGCGGCGCGGATTGACCTTCTTGGCTTTGGATTTTTGATGATCCGCCAAAGTCTCGATGAAGAGAGCGGTGGCCATGATGAATGCGCCGATTATCGGGAAGACCAAGTCGAGGACGCTATTGGTCGCGCCGTAGACATTCCCCTGCATTGCGCGGTAGGCGATTGGGGAGATTTCGCAAACGTAGAGGACGACGACGGAAATCCAGATTGTTATCTTGACGAAGATGGGCATCTTCTTCTTTTCCATCGCGCCACTGACTGCTTTCTTGTAGGAAGCGCTTTTGATGTCGCGGTAGAGCAAGAAGCCGGATAGCCTGGCCCCATATAGCACTAGAAGGGCCAAAAGCACGTATTCGCAAGCTCCAAGCAAGGGGATGAAACCGGTCCAAGACATCACCATGATGGCGATTGACATGCCGGCGACGGCGAAGCCATATCCCACGTTGAGGAAATAAACGAATTTGTAAAAGCCAATCGCGCTAAGAACGGCCGCGACGCCGGCTAAGATGCCCGTGACAATCCAAATGAGAGCTACTGGATCCATCATTTGGCCTCCTTGGTGTAGATTTTGCCGATATAGTCCTTGAAGGATAGCTTGCCCCATTTGTCGTTGCCGACCAAATCGTGGGTCAGCGTCCATTTGGAAAAGCGGATGATCGAGGCCTTGCCGTTGTTGGCTTTCTCGGCTTTTTTGATGATCAAGTCGAAAAGGAAGGTTGGAGCGCGAGAGATCTTCGCTTTCTTTCCGGCGGCGGCGAAGAACATATTCGCGATCTCTTTGTAGGTGTAGGTCTCCTGGCCCCCGACGTTGTAGGTTTTGTTCTTCTCGCTCAGGTGGGCGATGATGAAGTCGGCGAGATCGGTCGTGTCGATGACGTTGCAGGGGTAGTCTTTT
>CAVDSY010000023.1:0-26021 GCA_963611815.1 bacterium | reverse complement strand
TAGAGAGTTGGTTTTTGCAAATACCAACTAATACCAACTAGGAATTTAAAGAGCCAAAAACTTCCACACCATCGTGGAAGCTCCAATTGTTTTTGGTGACCCGTACGGGATTCGAACCCATGAATGTATCCTTGAAAGGGATATGAGTTAAGCCACTTCTCCAACGGGCCAAGAATGGCGCTCAGTATAGGGCTCGAACCTACAACCGATCGGTTAACAGCCGATTGCTCTACCATTGAGCTAACTGAGCGCATACCCTAAACGGGCGAGACCTATTCTAAGCGCGGCAAAAGCCCTTTGCAACAATTTTCGAAAGAAAACCCTAAGGGGTTGACGGGCTGATTGCCGAAGTCACAAAAGGCGAAATTTACTTGGCAGCATCGAGTTTCTTCTCAATGGAAGAATAAAGATCGGCAACCGTTTTTATCGAAGAAAGCTCCTCGGTTTCGAACTGGATTCCGTATTTGTCCTCAAGGGTCAGACACATCTCAACGACGTCTAAGCTATCAAGGCCGAGATCCTTCAGCGACTTCGTCTCGTCGACATGAAGAACATTGAGCCTCTCAGCGAAGCTTTGCTTGATTTCGGACATTATTTTGCTATCAGACATAAACGTTTCCCTCACCCAAGATTATAAGCATGGGGTCGTCTTCTTCCAACAAAAAAAGAACCCCGAAGGGTTCTATGCGATAAAGTCTTCAACGACGTATTGAGCGCTGATGGCGCTGTCGACTTTTTCGCCGATCTTCTTGGAGGTTTTCTCAAAGACCTGTTTGAGAACCACGCCAACGACCGCGAAGATGCTGAGAACCAGCACCAGGCCGAGCAATTGCCCTTTGATTTCACTCATGCTTTCACCTCCTTTCTCTATTTCATGTAATAACCGACGATCACAGAACGCTTCACCGTGATTTTCAATCTTTTCTTTGAGAGGACCATGCTGGTGTAATACTTATAAAGAGAGAAAGTCAGGCTCTCCCCAAGCGCAGGGGTTTTGGAGGAATCGGTGCGGATGCCGACGCCGTGCGATCGAACTAACGTATAGGTGGCGCTGGAAACCTGCCCATCCTTCCCAATCGCTCTAGCCACCACCAGAGCGAGGGCGTCCAAAGATGAATGGATAGAGGAGATGGCGACGATGTCTCCTCCAAGCAGCATCACCGACATCACGAAGACAAGCGAAAGCATCAATCCGAGTTTATAGGCCATCGAGCATACCTCCCATTATCTCCATCAAAGCAAGCATCAGCATCAGCATGGTGAAGCCGGCGCCCAAAAGGGGCAAAAACGATAGATTATCGAGCTTTTCCATATGTTTGCGTTCCCGCAAGGACCTCTTTTGATCAGACAGCTTGCTGAAAAGCCTCTGAAATTGGACGAGATAGACGCCGCTGCTTCCTTGATCGACCATCTGATAGATGGCCAGCATCACCTCGCGGATCTCAAGCGAAGTGAAGTTCCCGGCGAAAGCCAGATATGGGAGCAGCGTTTTATCGCGGGTTATCTGCATGAGCAAGCCTTCCAGATGGTTCTTAACCCTGCCCTTCGCGTAAGGCAAAATCTCCTCGAAGGCGTTGTAAACATTGAAGCCATCCTGAATGTAGATGGAGAAATAGGAGAAAAGGGTGACGAATTGTTCTTCATCCTCCGCGCTTTCCCGCAAGGCCTTGCTGTTCCGGTTATTGAGTGAGAAGAAGAGGGCCACGACGAAAAGGAGAAAAGGGAAAAGGCACCAATACCATTGTCTTCTCCAAAGATAGATCAAGGCGGCCATCGCGACGCAGCAAACGAAAAGGAGAAAGATGTATATTTTCTCGTTCCCGCTTCCCTTTGCCTTCTTCTTGCTCATTTCTTACCTCTTTTCTTGGGTATGGAGATCCCTTTCTCTCCCGTGTAGGCCTGGCAATAGAAAAGCAGCCCGAAAAGGACCAAGCCAAAGTAGACGGCCAAGCAGATCATGTAAGTCGAGGAAGCCATGAGCGAATCGTAGAAAGAAGAAAGGGCAAACCGGAGAAAGCCGACGATTCCTAAAGACATCGCCCAAAGGGTCATGTACTGGAAAAGTTTCCCCCTTGAGATCTTCGCCCTCCCTTCCATCTCCTCTTCGATGCGGGTGGCTTCTTCCAGCAAGGAGGAAGAAAGATTCAAAATGTCCCCGCCTCTATCTTCGTAGATGGCGACAATTGAAAGGAAAACATCATAAAGCTGGCTTTCGAAATAAGACGAAAGCTCATGAAGCCTGCCTTCGATGTCATTGCAGGCGCAGGCCTCCATTACTTCTTTTTCTTCGCCTTCGCTGCCCTCGCAGGAGACTTCGTATGCCTTTGAAAGACTCGATGTGACCGAGCAAGTCGTCACGAAGGAATTCATGAAGCGGTAGCACTCCTTCCTGATTCTTCTTTTCCTTTGCATCACTGCGACTTTCGGTCTGGCGAAAATTAGAAGGGAGAGAAAATAAACAAAGCCCACAGCGGCAGTCATCGTGAGCTGAGAAGAAGCCAAATAGCAAACTCCCCCGACGACAAGGGCGATTATGAAACAAACCAGCACGGCGCTCATTCCTCGCCTTGGAAGAGGATTTCCATCTTCCCCTCCTTGAGAAGGCCGATTTTTTTGATGCGTCTTTTTATCCCTTCGTCGGCCCTCTTTTTCCCGACCAGCACGAAAGCGGAGAAATTCTCCTCAACGTCTTTGAGAAGATCGGAGTAGACCATCGCGCTGCCCCTCATCTGGGCAAGGCGGGCAAGACGCGAAGGCATGTTCTCCAGCGAGGAGCTATGAATAGTCAAAATAACCGGATGGCCGCTCATCGCGCAGCATAGCGCCTCCCACATCTCCTCCCCTCTGGCTTCAGCCAAGACGATGTAATCCGGATCGAAGCGAAGGGCCGCTTTGATAAGCGAGGCGGCGGAACCGCTTTTGCCAGAAGGGTCTATAACCCAAGTCGTCAAATCGATGGGCGCGATCCCCCTGATAAGCTCCAATTCCTCAACGTTGTCGATGACGAGCACACGCGTTGCCTCTTCCAAACGCAGCAAAAGGAATTTCTGCAATTCTGTCTTGCCGCTGCCCGTCTCCCCGCCGATAACAATGCTTTGCTTTTCCTTCAGGAGATTGAGAAGAATTTCTTTGCTATTGCCCGGAAAGAAGGAATCATCTTCATCCAAAATCGTCCCTTTTCGTTCAACGCGAAGGGAAAAGGAGTACGATTTGCGGTCTTTTACCCTCGTTAATGACATAAAGGCCGCAGAAAGCCTGTATTTTCCAAAACTAACGTCGAGAATGGGGTTGAGATATGAGAATTGACGCTCAGAGATATTCGCTATCTGTCTAAGAAAGGCCCCAACCTCATCCGGCGTGGCCTTGATGTTCTCCCTCCTTCTTCCCAAATGAACCGACTCCGAGAAAAACTCCTCGCCATTATAGGAAAGGTCATTGATGCCCTTTATCTTCAAAGCTTCGCGCAGGAAGGAGCTCTCAACGTAAGTGCAAAGGGGGTTCTCGCCGTTCATGCGCCATCCTCCACCAAGGTGAAGTAGGCGGTCTTGTCCAAAATGGCCGCATTCATCAAAGTGCAGCGCAAGTTGATGGACACGCCCATTGGGTATTCGTAATCACCTCGGAACTCAAAACCCTCCACCTCGAATTGATAATCGCAGACATTGGCCAGCCTTTCATTCAAATACGCCTCCGTGAATGCGTTGACCTTATCAAGGGAGAAATAAGGAATCGTCTTCTCGCCTTTCCAGGTGAGATTAGTGACATTGAGCTCCATCTCGTGCGTGAAAAGGCCATAGAAAGCGCGGTAAGAGCCCATATAGGCAAAGCTATAGCGAAAAGACACAAAGCAGAAGGAAAGGAAAAGCATGGCGATAAGCATATTGCCCATCAGCTTTCCTCCCAATGGACGGTATAGCCGCCAAGGGCCCCATCGCCTTGGTAATAGGCTTCCTTCTCGAAAACATACGTTTCGCCTGCTTGATTGAAATCGCACAAGGATACGGCGATTCTCAAAGGATTTGAAGCGGTGGCCCAATAAGGCAATATCAGATCGCGGGTCCTCGGATAGCCGAGGGTCGCGCTCATCATCTCCCCAGTCTCCTTCGAGAAGGAATAGAAATTGGAAAGCTGAAGCGAATAAGTGCCGTTGCTGTCCTCTTTGTAGGTAAGGGGCAGCGAAACATATGAGAAATTAACCATCTCCCCTATCTTCCAATAGGAGATGTTCGTGAAAATGCGCAGCTCGCCGATCGCGCGCTTCACAGGCGAATAGTCTTCACTCATATAATTGCAGGTAAAGGTAATCTCGTCCAAGTGCAAACGACGCGAATTGCTTCGCCTTTTCTTTTGGACGCCATAAAAACTATAGAAGGCGTCTTGATAGAATTCGACGCTTGGGTAATAGACGCTTTCGAACCCATAAGAGGCATTGTTTGCTTTCGAGGAAAAGATCCTGCCAGCTTCCTTTGGGGTTTTCGTTATCTCCTTGAAGGAGTAGCAGACATATCCGCCCAAGGCGTAAGTCCTCTCGCATGAATACTTGAAGCGCAAGGCAACCTCCTTTTGAAGGACTTTCGCCGGGATTGTAAGAGCGACCTCATATAGGCCGTTTGGCACTTTGAAGAAACTTTTCTTGACCTTGAAAAGCTCTGTCGTCGATTCGGAGACGGTGAAAACGAAATCGAAGATGTTCCTTTGATCGCCGCCTTGATGGTTAATCGTGAAGGTGAGGCTCTGGCTTCTCTCGGCGATGAGAGGATCGCCCACCACCTTGCTCACGCCAATCGGGCCAAAAGTGATGGTCGAGGCGCCAAGGGCAAGCGGAGAAAGGAGAAGGATGCCCGCCAAACCCTTCCTTGCCATTATCTGAAAGCCTCCTTGAAAGCCGTGATGACCGCTTTTCTTTCGCGGCGGTAGCTATGGGGAGACATCCAGCCATAATACCAAAAGGGATAGATGCGCCCGACTTCCACGCATTCTGAAAGGAAGATTCTTTTTTTAAACGCATCGAGGCCGTCGTAGAAGTTTTTTATCCTCCTTAGATATATAGAGGCTTTGGAGCGGTGTCTTGCAAGGAAGCCTTCATCGAAATCGTAGACGTGCGAATCTGGGCTTTTTCCAACCTCGATAAGGCTGCGCCTCATTTTATACCTAAGCTTGGCGCATTCAGGATCCTCCGGAAGGAGGCCGGAAATCGAATAATCATAAGGTTTCATAATTGTTCCCCCACTTCCTAATAAAGGGAAATTCGTCTTTTTCCTAAAGGAATTTGCTCGACGTCCGTTTTATAATGGGCTCGATGATAATTTTGGTTGGAGCTTCCGCCTCAGGAAAAACGGAAATCGCTAAATACCTCGCCGCGAATTACGGCATCAAAAAAGCCATTACCCACACCTCCAGGGAGAAAAGGGAAGGCGAAATAGACGGAGTGGATTATTTCTTCGTCCCCGAGGCCATTTTCATCCAAATGAAATCGCGTTACTGCTTCGTTGAGACCACCTATTACAACGGCCATTATTATGGTTGCTCAAAAGACCAGGTCGCCGATGACAAATGCGTGGTTGTCGATCCCAACGGGCTCAAATCCTTCAAGGCGCTGAAAAACAAAAGAGTAATCTCTTTCTTGCTGCGCGCGGACGAAGATACGCGGAGAGAGAGAATGAAAGGGCGTGGCGACAAAGAAGAAGATATCGTCAAGCGCATCGAAAACGACAAAGAGGCCTTCGCTTTGTCGAATGTCCCGGAGGCGGATTTCATCATCGACACGGACTCGCGTCCCGTCGAAGCCATCGCCAAGCAGATATACGCCTTATACAAAGCCGAGCTCAGCAAGATCAGCTGAGCTTCCTTCTAGGATGGTAAGTGACCTCCGCCTGCACGATCGTGTAAGGGGAGGCTTTTTTAACCCTGACGGTCAGGGGCCCGAATTCGAAATGGTCCCCTTCCTCACCGAATCTGCCTAGCTGATCGTTTATCCAGCCAGAAACGGTTTCATAATCTTCGTCTATCTTTTCCTGGTCGAGATGGAATTTGCGGAAGAACTCCTCGACGTTCATGTTGCCTCTTACGAGGAAGACGTTCCTTTTCGTGGTCTTCTCGATGTCGAGGACAACCACCTCCCCTTCATCGTAAATCTCTCCGACGAGTTCTTCGAGAATGTCTTCCATCGTGAGCAAGCCCTCGGTCCCACCGTATTCGTCTTTGACTATCGCAAGATGGATGTGCGTTTTCTTCATAAGGCGTAGGATCGAGGAAATTTCCATTGTGCGGGGCACGGAAAGAGTCGGCCTGATTAGCTCATTCAAGGAAAGGTCGTCGTCAGAAAGCATCGCCCTCAATAGCGCCTTCACTGGGACATACCCGACAATATGATCGTAATCGTGTTCGTAGACGGGGATGCGAGAATGCCGGAAGGCTCCTTCGAGCTTCACGTAACGATTGAGGTTCGCCTCGCAAGAAATTCCTTCGATTTTCATGCGGGGGGTCATGATCTCATAGGCCGAGGTGTCCTTGAATTCAATGGAATTGGAAAGCAGCTCGCGCGATTTGGAATCGATGATGCCTTCGCGGCTGATGGCCAAGACCATCTCCTGCAATTCCTCATCGCTAGGGGCGTCCTCTTCTTTTTCCGCGCTGGCTTCTAAAACAGGTCTAGTAAGAGCGGAAGCGAACTTCTTCGAGAGGAAGACGATGGGGAAGAAAATGAACCTGAGTCCGACGAGAGGATAGGCGAAAAGAAGAGCCAAAGGACGGGAATAGGTGCGCCCGATGACTTTCGGAAGAATCTCGCCAAAGGTGAGGATCAACAAAAGCATGATGGCCGAAACGAAGAAAGAGACCAGACTCTCATCCCAGTTATTGAGAGAAGCAAGCTGAACGGCAAGCAAGGTCCCCAAAGAGGAAGCGAGGATATTAACCACGGAGTTACCAAATAGCGGAGCGATTATCGTTTCCTCGTAATTCGAGGCGAAATAATAGGCTTTTGCAGCCTTTTTGGATTTTTTCGCGCTTTCTTTCAAACTTGGCAAGGAAGCGGAGGAATAAGCCATGTCCATGCATGAAAAAATCGCGCTTAAGCAAAGCAAAATAAAAATGAGGCAGCAGTAAATGATAATTAAGGCGCCTTTCATGCTTTCTCCTTTCTTGGCTCAGCGATTTTCCCCACGAGCTCCTCGAGGCAATCTTCCATGGTCACCATCCCAAGAACTTCATCCCCTTTCTTGACGATGGCTATCTGGGTCTTCCTGTCCCTGAATCCAGTGACGAGGTCGTCGATCTTGACGGAAGGAGAGACGAAATAAGGTTTCTCAAGCATCGAGACGCAGTTGACCTTGGGGTTTTTGAAATAGGCGCTTAAGAAGCGCTTCACCACCAACACGCCCACGATTTTGTTTTTGTCGCTGACGTAGCAAGGCAGACGCGAGAAGTCGGTTTTCTTTATGATCTCGATAAGCTTTTCGTTGGTGAGACCCTGCAAATCGATCATCACCATTCTGCTTTTCGAAGTGAGGACTTCCTTGACGGAAGTGTCATCGAAATCAAGCGAAGCCTGAATAATGTCGGACTCATTCGCCTCAAGCTCGCCTTCTTCCTCCGCCTCTTCTACCGCCGAGGTGAAGTCGGCCTCCGTAAGCTCAGGCGTCGGCTTGGCGCGGAAGATTTTCATGGCAATAAGGGAAATAAGGCGGAAGAAAAGTCCAAGAGGGTAGAAAAGGACGAAGAAAAAAGTCAGAGGATAAACGGTTATCTTCACAACGGCATTCGGCGCCCCTTTGCCAAGATACTTCGGAATAGTGTCGCCGAAAAGGAAGGTGCAAAAGCCCATGACGATGGAGACGAGCAGCGAGGAAAGGTTCTCATTCCAATTTGGAAGCCATTTCAAAAACAATGTCGTCGAAAGTACGGAAATGACGATTGAGCCGACGTTGTTGCCAATCAAGACGGTGACAAGGGTCGAATCAAAGTGATTGTATAGCCAAACAATAAGTTTTGCCGTTTTAGAGCCTTCATCGGCTTTGACCTTAAAACGGTATTTGTTGAGAGAAGCGAAAGCCGTCTCCGTCATGGAGAAGAAACCAATGAAGACGAACGCGAAAAGAAGCAACGCGAGGAACACCCAATCAAGAGGATCCATATAGGCGATGCATCACTTCCTTTCCTAAACGGAGGGTATCTTAACATAAAATCGCCCCCACTCAAAGCAGGGGCGAAGAAAGCCCGCTACTTCGTGGCAGCGGGCTAAGGGATCAATCCTCGTCGGAATCTTCCGAGGAACCGTTGGCTATATCGGCGATCCAGTCGTGTTTTTCGACGGTGCCTTGGGTCAAACCATTCTTATTCATGACGTCGGCGATCAACTGCTTCGCGCGGCGCATGGAGAGGTCGCTCTTCACCTTGAAGACGAGCGGGATGTCCTTATAGGTTCCCTTGTGCCCGGCATCTTGGATCGGCAGGGTCGTGTTGGCGTAATCCTTGGGATCGAGAGCCATGTAGAGCTTGAGCCCTTTGCCAGCGACGCACATCTTGATGAAGGTCACTTTGTGGAGGCGGAAGGTGTCGCCAGAATTGGAGACGCGGCTCTTCACGCCATAGCTCATAATCTCGCTCTTAAGCTCGTTGTAACGATTCTTGAGCTCATCGTCCATCTCGGCCATCCTGGTTTGGAAAGGGATGCGGACGATCTTCTCATGAGGCGGGAGGTTGGGATTCACTTGGCCAACGACCCTTTTCCCTTCGTTGTCGTCCTCTTCGGTAGAAGGGTCTTCGTCAGTGGCGGGCTCTTCCTCGGCGACGGGCTCAGGCTCGGGCTCAGCTTTGACTTCTTCGACCGGAGTCGGGGCAGGCATTGGGGCAGGAGCGGGCTCAGGCTTCTTCTCAACGGGTTTAGGCTCTTCGGCGACGGACTCAGGCTTCTTCTCGACGACGGGCGCGCTTTCCTTACGGTCAAGCGGCTCGCGGACGATGATGGTGACCGGGGTCGCGGGTTTATCCGAAGTGGTCTTAAATCCTTTGAGCTCATCGGCGATGATGGAACGAATGTCATCAGCGGAGAGCGGAGCGGGCGTCGGAGCGGGAGCGGGCTTTGGTTCCTCTTCCTCTTTGCGAGCAAGCTCCTCGACGATGATCTGACGGATCTGCTCGGCGGTGAGGGTGTTCTTCTTCTCCTCTTCCGCGGCTTTGCGGGCAGCCTCTTCTTCGGCGGCTTTGCGGGCGTTCTCCTCCTCAATGGCCTTGCGGGTGGCCTCCGCGGCTTGGGCACGGGCCTCCTCTAGCTCTCTCTGATGGCGCGCTTCTTCTTCCTTGCGCGCATTCTCCTCAGCGGCTTTCTTCTCCTCTTCCGCTTTCCTGGCGGCTTCTTTCTCGTCAGACTCTTTCTTGTCGGCGGCGAGTTCCTCGCGGATTATGGAGCGGATGTCGTCAGCGGAGAGCTCGGGCTCGGGGACTGGCTCGATGACGATGTCGTCGTCAATCTGCGGTTCCTGCGGTTTCTCGGCCAAATAGGCTTTGAATTCCTCAGCGATGATGGCACGGATGTCGTCCGGTGTGAGAGAAGGGGCTTTTTCTTCCTTTTTCTCTTCCTCGTTGGCAGGGGCGGGAACAGTCACGATAAGAGGCTGAGATGAAGCTTCTTTCTTTTGGGAATCAAGCTCCTCTTTGATGATTTTGCGGATATCCTCGGCTTTGAGGCTCCTCTCGCCCGTGACGTTCTCTTTGATTTCGGAGAGGGGGACGGAAGAAGGACGCTTGTCGCCCATCGGAGCGGGTCCATGAGGGTCGGGGGAATAAGTATTAATATATTGGACAAGGAGAGGTCCGGTGATGGCGGTAGGACCGCTGGCCATGACGGGGGCGCCGTCGGCGGCGGGCTTGCCTTTGAATTCCGATTCGGCGGCGGCCGGTTTGACCGTGTTCTGATTCATCTCGTCGTGCATGATCTGGCGGATCTCCTCCGGGGTAGGAGCGGGTCCGTTGACGGCATCGTCGCGGACGACGACGACATCATTATCAGCGGCGCCGTCTTTGGCGGTGCGAGCCTTGATGGCCTTGGGGGTGCGGCAGATATAGACCATATCGACGATGATGGCGATGAAGGCGAGGATGAAGCCGATGACGCTGATCCCGGCCTCAGAAAGGATGACAATGAACCAAACCAAAGGAAGCGAGCCATCTTGGTAAGCAGCGAGCAAATAGCTAAAGAAGGGGCTGAAGCCTTCGGTCTCGCCTGCGATGTAGCCAGGGACGAAAGCGGCGACGGTCGCAGCGGCGACAACGGCGCCAAGAATGAGGAAGAGGAAGCTGACCCAAAGTCTGTCGGGCCTCTTCTTCGCGATGATCATGATGACGTGAATCAAGAAGAGCAGCACAACGAGTCCGGCGGTTCCCATGAAGATGTAGGAAGCCATGCCGAAAGAAGTGAAAAGCCCAGTCAGGCTAGGGATGAAGGATTCGAGCAAAGAACGCGCTCCGAATTCCAAGCCAATGCCTTTCCACATGCTCATGATCTTCGGTGTGAAGCCGAACATCACGACGCCGATGACCATCAGGATTGTGCCCGCGATCATCAGTCCACGAACGGTTTTTTTCATGTTTTTTCTCCTTACGATGAAAATACATGCGTAGTTTATTTCCTTTGATGCGGAAAGGAAAGAGAAAAACTCCGCAAAAATCAAATATCTTTCTTTTTTGAGACGATGAGGCCCATCTTCCGTATCAATGGGTGAAAACCAACAATTTCGCAGGACAAATCTCGATGTCTACCACGCCGAAAACATATTTTTCGCCATCCAAGCACCAAATCAGCTCATTTTCGGGCTCAATGCGCAGCTTGGAAACGCTTTTTGCCCATTTCTTCTTCGGCGATAAATAACGCAAAAGCCCATTAAAAGCCCCATACGGCGTCTCATATACCTCGAATAGCCCGTCATGGACGTCGCCTTTCCTATTGACGTAGAATCCGCCGACGCGTGCACCATTCAAAAGCATCAGGAAAGGACCATCGTATCCAATCGTTTCCCCGTCTTCCTCAAGGCGCAAAGAGATGCTTTGCTTCTTCAGGGATTCTTTGACTGCCAAGGCGTAATAAGCCATTTTGCCAAAAGCTTTTTTCTTTTTCCTTTCGGCGATATAAGCAATGTCCGAATAAGCCCCCACCGCCGCCATGTAAGCGAAATAAATTCCGTTGGCGCAGCAGAGATCCAAACGGGAAGTCTTTCCTTTCTCGATTACTCTCAGCCCTTTCGAAAAAGAATGCGAAGAGCCGAAGTTCGCAGCCACGTCTCCCATCGTTCCGGCGTTGAGAAACCCCAATATCGGCTGCCTTTCTGCTTTGGCGACGACATTGATGACTTGATGGAAGGAACCATCTCCCCCCGCGATGATGAGGACGTCAAAAGAAGAGCAGGCAAGAGAGGCTTTCTCCCTCAGCTCATCAAGCGATGACGTTTTGCATGAAGTCAGATCGAAGATTTTCCCCAAGCGTTTTATCGCCTTCGGAACGCGATTCTTTTTGAAGCCTACGCCGGTAAGGTCGCTATATAAGAAAAGGGCTTTTTTCATGAAGCCCTTTGAGTATAGCGCAATTCCTTATTTTTTGTTTTCAATGGCAGCGCCAATGAATTCCCTGAAGAGGGGGTTCGGGCGAAGCGGGCGCGAGGTGAATTCCGGATGGAACTGCGAGGCGATGAAGAATGGATGGTTCTTAAGCTCGACGATCTCGGCGAGATTGGCTTGCGGATTGATTCCGGAGAAAACCATGTCAGATCCTTCGAATTTGTCTTTAAAGGAATTGTTGAATTCGTAGCGATGGCGGTGACGCTCGCGGATATGTTCCTGCCCATAGCATTTGTAAGCCAAGGTGCCGGGAACAAGGTCGCAGTCATAAGAGCCGAGGCGCAGAGTCCCGCCCATGTCGATGCCCTGATACTGGTTGTGGAGGAAATCGATGACAGGATAGGGGGTTTCCGGATCGAATTCCGTACTGTTCGCTTCTTTAAGCCCAAGAACGTCTTGAGCATATTCGACAATCGCGAGCTGCATCCCGAAGCAGATGCCGAGGAAGGGAATTTTGTTCTCTCTGGCGTAGCGGATGGCGAGTTTCTTGCCGCTGGAGCCGCGATGGCCGAACCCGCCCGGAACCAGAATGCCGTCGACGTCCTTGAAGAAGTTGTCTTCGGTGCCGGGTTTCACATCAGTAGAAGGAATCCAAGAAACCTCAACTTCGCAATTATGGTAATATCCGGCGGCTTTGAGGGCTTGATAAACAGAGAGATAGGCGTCATGGAGTTCGACGTACTTCCCGACCAGGGCGATTTTAACCTTTTTGGACAGGGCGCTGATTTTTGAGGCCAGGGCATCGAAATCGCTGAGATCAGGCGCATTGCCTTCCGTCTGCATGCGGAAATGGGAGAGGATGAAATCATCGATTCCCTGCTCATGGAGATTGCGCGGCAAGGAGTAGATGATCGGCGCGTCATCGCACTCAAATACGCCCTTAAGAGGCACATTGCAGAAAAGGGAGACCTTTTCTTTGGTGTGGGAGTCCAGCGGCACCTCGGAGCGGAGGATTATCGCGTCTGGCTGCAAGCCCAAAGAAGCCATCTCTTTCACGGAGTGCTGGGTAGGCTTGGTTTTGGTTTCCCCAGAAGTCTTGAGGTAAGGAACAAGGGTGTTGTGAAGGAAGAAAGTGTTGTCGTAGCCGAATTGCAGGCGGGCTTGGCGGATGGCTTCGAGGAAGGGCTGCGACTCGATATCGCCAACCGTGCCGCCAATCTCGGCGATGACGATGTCGGCGTTGGAGGCTTTGGCTGCGTCCATGAGCCTCTTCTTAATCTCGTTGGTGACGTGAGGGATGACCTGGACGCAAGCGCCAAGGTAATCGCCGCGCCTTTCCTTCTCAATGACTGAGCTATAGATTTTGCCGGAAGTGACGGAGGCTTCTTTGGTGAGGTTGATATCAAGCCAGCGCTCATAATGGCCTAGATCCAAATCGGTCTCGGCGCCGTCGTCAGTGACGAAGACCTCGCCATGCTGATAAGGACTCATCGTTCCTGGATCGACATTCAGATATGGATCGAACTTCATAGTGAAGACCTTGAAGCCCCTCTTTTGAAGCAGCAGGCCGACGGAAGCGGCAGAAATGCCCTTCCCTAAGCTCGAGACGACTCCGCCCGTGACGAAAATGAATTTGGTGTCCATAAAACCTTACCGCAAGCCCTGCGGCTCCTTAGCAAAAAACAACGCCGCACATTGTAGACGCATGAAGAAAAAGAGGGGATATCCACTTTGTCTTTTTTCGTACAATGTCCTATTTTTTGTTTAATTTTTTCGCTAGAAAACGATGGGGAATCAAATGTAGTCGACGGTAAGGTTTCCTTCTTTTAACGCCACTTCGGCATAAGCGCCGCTTAGAAGAGGCAAAGAAGGAGGGATATGCCCAAGGTCTACTGAATACAGAATAGGCACTTCGAAATCGCCAAGCAAATCGACGAACGAATCTAGAGGAGAGGTGCCGAAAACTTCTTCCCCATGCAACGGTCTCCCAATCAAAAAGCCTTTCGCGTTATCGAACCACCCCGCCTCTTTGAGCTGGAAAAGCCCTCTCCTGATGGCGACCGCGTTCAAATCGCATGATTCCAAAAACCAGATGATGCCCTCAGGATGGACGCGGTTAAATTCTTTGACCTTGTCGAAGCGCGTCCCGCACAGGGAAAGCAGGCAATCGAGGCAGCCGCCGAGCAATGTGCCCCTAAACGGCCCCTCATATGCTATGGGTGTGATTACTTTCTCTTGGGTAAGGCGATAGCGGTAAAGGGGGTGGGCGGGATCGCTATGCGATATCGAATATTTCGGATACCCCTCAAAATGCTTTTCGCCTTGCAAAAGCCTAAGCGCGTCTTTCTCGCTGCATCTGAACGGAGCGGCGTAGAAAGAAGGGCCATGAGGGCCATAGACGGAGACCATGTTGCAAATGGTGTTGAGCAAGAAAGTCAAATTCGTGTTGTCGCTGTAGCCCATGAAGAATTTGGGCTCGCCTTTCTGGATCGAGGCGAAATCGACGAAAGGGAGGATTTCGATCATCGTCTCCCCTCCCCCAACCGAAAAAATTGCTTTGGCTTTGGAAGCAAAGGCCTCATTTATCTCTTTCCCGCGCTCTTCGGGAGAAACGCTGGCGGCAACTCCTTCGTCTTTATACACATTAGGATATACGCGCGCGGTGAAGCCCTGCTTCTTGAGATTGATCAAAGACGCTTCCATCCGCGAGGCGTAAGGCTCGGTGGAGACGCCGAAAGAAGGGGCGACGAAAGCAATCTCATCGCCCTTCTCAAGTGGAGTCGGTGCTTTTAGACGTTTCATGCCTCAGGGAAATAAATCTTGTAGGAAGTCGCATTGGGAACGACCTCGCCATCAATCTGCAGGCCGGTCGGGCGGTCGAATTTGACTTCGATTACCTTGGCTCTTTTGGCGAAGACGTGCTTTTTCTTATTGATGTGCTTCCCGGTGAAAATGGAGGGGAAAAGCATCAAAGTGCCGAGTTTGCCACCCCCGTATACGCTTACGAAAGTAAGCAGCCCATCATTTCTTTCCTGCATCGGAGCGACCTGCATTCCTCCTCCGTAATAACGTCCGTTCATGCCTGCGGCGATATAGGAACGTTTGAAGGTGAATTCCTTGCCGTCGAGCAAAACGGTGGCCTTGGGGGCGACGTAACTAGTAAGAAGCAGTTTGACGGTGATGTTCCCGTAATTTATGTCAGTCTTGCCTTGCTTCTTCATTTCCTCGGCCTTGACGCAGCACTCCCCGTCGATGCCGAATCCGATGCCGTTTACGAATCTCCTCTTGAGCCCCATCGTCTCCACAACGGGAAGATTGCTGATATAGGGTTTAAGCGGCACCAGCCCATCCTCTTGCTTGGCATCCATGACGTCGTTGAGGAAGTCATTGCCGGTGCCAAGGGGCAAAAGATAAAGTTTCTCGGGAATGGGGGCATCGCCGATGTCATTGACCAAATGGTTCAGCGTCCCATCTCCACCGGTGATGACGACCATATCGTCTTTTCCCAACCCTTTGAAAAATTCCTCTTTGTTGAGTGATATGAGGTCAAGGAACTCGAACTCCCCATACTTTTCTTTCAGCTTCGCGCTTGAAGCAAGAGCATCGTCTTTGCCCTCCCCTGCGTTGGCCTTGCTATTAAAGAGCATATAATTCATAAAGCATTCCTCCTTCCAGGTCTTGCCTGATGAGATTGACCGCCATATCCCTCACCTGTGAGGAATTGAGGTCCTGGTACTCCTCAGGCTTTATGACTTTAAGAATATCCAAATAAACAAACGACGGTCTCCACGGAGTGCGTTTTGAGATTTCTTTCGTCCCTTTGACGCAAATGACCGCAATAGGGGCCTTAACATCCATCGCGGCCCGGAAAGAGCCGGGATGGAACTCTAGAAGAAGCTGATCGGTTTTGTTGCGCGTGCCTTCGGGACAGATGTTGACGTCGGCGAGATTGTCTTTCAAATATTCACCAGCTCTAGCGATCGATTTGGCGCCCTCTTTTGGATCCGCCCTATTGATGGGAATGAAACCTGCCATCTTCACGAAAGGACCGGCGATTGGAAAGCTGAGATTCTCAGGCTTAGTCACGGCGACCATGGGATGGCGAAAAGCGGCAATCATCGCCATCTGATCGAAATTGGAAACATGGTTGCTCACGTAAAGCACCTTTTCATTCGGAAGCCTGCTCGCGCCCCTAAGCCTAACGTGGATATTCAACGCCCAGAAAAAAGTAACGACGGTTTGATGCATGATGCTGCAGTAGAAAGAGGATGGCTCGGTAGGCATCGGTTTCCTCTTGAAGGTCTTGCCCCAAATAATCAGGAAAAGAAGCCAAAGGGCAAAAACGATGTAATAAAGAACGAGCCAGAAAGGGGCGGCCAAAAGCCAAAAGTAGACATTGAACTTCGAAACAGGATAAGCACAGCCTAAGGCGGCGCCCAAAGACAGGATGTAGATGACGACGTTCAAAATCATCGCCAACAATTATGGGCTTTCGCCCGTTTTTTCTCAATAAGCGCGTAAAAGTTTGCTATTTTGCCAAATCAAGGCAAACGGCATAGGCCAAGAGGATACCTGCGACGGGAGGAACGAAGGGGGACGAACCAGGGATGGTCTTCTTCCCTGGGGGAAGAGGCTCATCGGCAACGCCTACAGCCTCCCTTGGGGCTTCGGTTGAATAAACGACTTTCAGCTGTTTTATGCCATTTTTGCGGAGTTCTCTACGCAAAACCCTCGCCAAAGGGTCTCCTTTTGTATCGAAAACGTCCCCCACAACGAGTTTGCTTGGATCAAGCCTATTCCCACACCCCAAAGCAGAGATCAAAGGAATGCCAAGGCTTTGGCAGGTTTTGATGATGGCCAGTTTTCCCGACATCGTATCTATCGCATCCACCACATAATCGAACTTGGAAAAATCGATGTCGCTCCGGTTCTCCGGCAAGAAGAAACAACGATGCTTATGGACGAGCGCGGATTCATTGATAGAAAGGATGCGCTCTTCTGCCACATCGACTTTTGCTTTCCCGACTTTGCCTAAGTCAGAAAGGCATTGCCTATTGAGGTTGCTCAGCGAGAAGCAATCGTTATCGATGAGATCGAATTCGCCGATGCCGGCTCTTGCCAAGGTTTCAACCGCGCTGCCGCCTACTCCGCCCAGCCCGAAAACAGCCACTCTTTTTTTGCTTAGCCTATCGATGGCTTCCTTGCCAATGATCAACGCGCTTCTAGCGAACTGAGGTTGCATGGGAAAAATTATACTTCCTGGACCGAAAAATTAAGAATAGGTGAAGAAAAAAGCACCACAAAAGCATAAAATGGCGGCCATGCAGGAGAAAATCATCCTCTTCGACCAAGACGGGACGCTGCTAGACAGCGCGCCGGGCATCAAAAAATGCGCTCAGGAAACATTGGATAAGCTAGGGTACGCCGTCCCTAAGGCCGAAGACCTTGATTATTTCATCGGACCGCCCCTTCGCGATTGCTTCCGCCTGTCGAAAGTTAATGAGGAAGATATCGAGGAAGCCGTTCTCATCTACCGCGAGCTCTATGAGAGCAAAGGCAAATACAACGCCAAAGTCTACCCCTCAGTCAGGGAAAGCCTAAGCCTCCTCAAAGAAGCGGGTTACCGCCTTTTTGTGTGCACATCCAAAAATGAAAGCCTAGCAAAAGACATCCTCCGCCATTTTGAGCTTGATGCTTTTTTCGAGAGGGCCTTTGGGTCTGCCTTGGATGGCAAAGGGGCGGAGAAAGGGGCGATAATCCGCAGCTGTCTCGCCTATATTGGAAAAGAAGCCAATGCCTTAATGATAGGTGACACCCATCTAGACGCAGAAGGCGCAAAGCAAAACGGCATCCCTTGTTTAATTGTTAACTTCGGCTATGGCAACAAAACCAAAATAAACTCCGTCGGCGCTTATTCTTATATCGACTCTTTCGGCGAAATAGATCCCCTTTATGAGCGGATTTATTATCGAGGGTAGAAAAAAGGCTCCCGCAGGAGCCGATCTTTCGTTTGGTGACCCCACCTGGAGTCGAACCAGGCATTGGACCTTGAGAGGGTCCCGTCTTAACCGATTGACCATGGGGCCATGGCCGCGAAAGGAATTATTCCATTCTCGCGGACTTTAGGCAAGGGCTTATTTCAAACTTTCGATAACGAGTTTGATGCGGCGCTCAACTTCTTCTTTTCCAAGGATTTCAAGGATCTCGTGGAGGTTGGGTGAATCCTTGGCACCGGTAATGGCGACGCGGAGGACCCCCGACCCATCAGAAACATTGCCTTTATAAAGTTCAGGATTGGCGAGGTAATCCTTGTTGGAGATGGCGAAGCCATGGGCGGAGACAATCTCTTTCAAGCCGTTCCACCAAGTGTTTTCATCAGTTCCGAAAAGCATCTTCTCCACGCAATCGGAAAGCACCCCGACAATGAGATCTTTGGAATAAGACTCATTGAAAGGAAGAGGATTTGCAATGATTTTGCCATATTCGTCAGCATAGAAGAATTTCACGAGAGGATAGATGTCCGAGAATTTGGCATAATCTTTTCTCGGATTTTTGCGGTCCTTCTCGATGTTGAGAATCTTCTTAAAGTAAGCCTCATCGCCCTCGATGTGCTCATAGAAAACCTTATCGTATTTATCAGCGTATGATTTAACGTCTCCGAAGAGCTTGTCGAGAGGGGTCTTCGCGATCATCTCCTTGCCGAAGTAATTGAGTTTATCTTGGTCAAAGAGCGCGCCATCGAGAGACATCTTTTTGAGGCGGAAGGCGAATTTCGAAAAATCATAGGTCTTGTTCGCCGAGGTCCATTCCTCGAAATTGGAGTTGGCTATGGACATCAAATAAACGAGCAACGACTCCGGCTCATACCCTTTTTCAAGGAAATAGGAAACAGCGGCTTCGGGATCTTTACGTTTGGACAGTTTTCTCTTATTGCCGTGATCGAGCTTCATGATGGAAGGAATGTGGGCATAGCGAGGTGCATGCCAGCCTAAGCTTTTGAACATCCCAAGGTGAATCGGAGTGGAGGGGATCCATTCTTCTCCCCTGGTGATGACGGTGGTCCTCATGAAGTGATCGTCGACGACGTGGGCGAAGTGATAGGTCGGGAGACCGTCGGATTTCAGAATAACGACATCGGTGTCGTTGTCTTGAAGCTCGATCTCGCCCCTGATAGCGTCGTTGAATTTAATCTTGCGATCATGATCTCCCAAAGAGCGGAAGCGAATGACCCAAGGGGTCCCGGCTTTTATTTTGGCGATGCGCTCATCGACGCTCAGGTTCCTATCTCGGGCGTATTTGCCGTAATACCCAGGAAGAACTTTGTTGGCCTCCTGAGTCTTGCGAATCGCATCAAGATCCTCTGGGGTGCAGAAATCCGGATAAGCGGAACCATCTTTGATCATCTGCTTGATGACGGTGCGGTAAATATCGCGACGCTTGGATTGCTGATAAGGTCCATAGGCGCCTTCATCGCCATTAGGCGTATAGCCCTCATCGGCCACGATGCCGAATTGGGCGAGTTGATTGATCAAAAGGTCGCCGCTTCCCTCGATTGTGCGCTTGGTATCGGTATCTTCAAGACGGAAGAAATAAACGCCGCCGGACTGCTTGGCGAGAGTGTAGGAGATAAGCGAGGTGAAAAGGCTTCCGGTGTGCAAGAACCCCGTGGGAGAGGGGGCAAAACGCGTAACCTGCGCGCCCTCAGGCAAATTGCGCGGCGGGTATTTTGCTTCAAGGTCGGCGATTGTCATCGTGACGTCGGGAAAGAGAAGTTCAGCCAAATCGTTGTTGTCAGCCATAAGAATCCTCCAAAAGGCCAAGAGATTATAATCTCTTCTCTATTCCCGTTCCACAATCTATGAGAGAATCGTCCCAAAGGGACGGATGAAAGGGCGAAATTGCCTCTTGAAAGTGAAAATTGCCGTCCTTATAATAGCGAAGCCCAACGGGCAATGCAGGTGTAGTTCAATGGTAGAACACGACCTTGCCAAGGTCGATACGCGGGTCCGATTCCCGTCACTTGCTCCAGTAGCAAGCACCCCCAGCTTCGGCTGGGTTTTTATTTATTCGCAATCCTGATTGGAGGATAATTCTCGCATGATTGAGCTTCATTGCCACCTCGACGGTTCTTTAAGCAAAGAGGACGTTGCCTATCTTTGCACCTTGAATCACAAAGAGGACGTCAACGTAAGCAAAATCAAGCTTTCGGCGGATAAGTCGGTCCACAGCCTGAACGATTATCTGCAATGCTTCGATTTCCCCATTTCCATCCTTCAGACCGCGGAAAGTTTGACTTATGCGACGTATTCCTTATACAGGAGGCTCGCCTCGCAGGGGATTTTGTACGCCGAGGTGCGCTTTGCCCCGCAACAGCACACGAAAAACGGCCTTACCCAAGAACAGGCCGTTTTAGCCGCTTTGTCCGGCCTAGAAATGGCCAAACGCGAATGCCGAATCGCCGGGCAGCTCATACTTTGCTGCATGAGGGGAGAAAACACGACCGCCAAAAACAAAGAGACCGTCGATCTTGCCTCATCACTGCTTGGGAAAGGCGTTTGCGGAGTCGACCTAGCCGGGGCCGAAGCCCTATTCCCAAACGAAAATTTCGCCGAGGAATTCAAGATGGCCCGCGATTTGGGATTGCCGATAACCATCCACGCGGGAGAAGCCGATGGCTCCAAATCGGTCTGGAGCGCCATCAAAATGGGGGCCACGCGCATCGGCCATGGCATTCGCTCAATCGAAGATCCTCAGCTGATGACTTTTCTCGCCGAGGCGCGCATCGGAATCGAAGTGTGCCCCACCTCGGAAGTTGACACCTGTGCCATTCCATCTTATGAGAACTGCCCGGTTCAGGAGTTTCTGAAGAAGAATCTTTTATTCACTTTGGCGACGGACGACATGGCGATATCTAGCATCACTCTCAGAGAGGAATACCACAAAGCAAGCAAAGTCTTCTCCTTGGGCGAGGATGAGCGCAAAAAGCTCTACCTGAACGCCGTGGATATGGCTTTTCTCAACACTGAAAAAAAGGCGTTTTTGCGGGATTTGGTTTTAAAAAGACTGCAAAACCCAGCCGACGAGTTTTAATTGCCGCTAGGCTTTTCCTTGTCATCGGGCGACGAGTTGTCCTCGCCATTTTCTTTTTCTTTCGCCTCTTCATCCTCGACTTTCTTCTTGAGCTCGTCGATGTACTTTTGAATGCTCTCACGGGTCTCTTGCTGATTGGCGTCGCCAAGAGGGGTTTGTTCCAAAGCCGCCTCGGCTTGCCTCAAGGAATAGGAAATGAGGGATTTTTCCCTTCTCTTAGCCATCTCGTCCATCACATAGAAGAAATACGGAAGATAAGGCGACAGCAGTAAACAGGCGCCGATGAAAGCGAAAGAAATCGCGTATGAAGGGCTCGCAAAAAGGAACATCCCAAAGGCCGCTCCTCCCGCATAGCCAATGACGAATAATATTATGGCCGGCCAGTTGGCTTTGTAATAATCCTTATAGAAAGAGAACCTTTCCTGACGGAAGAAGTCCGAGAAAATCGCATTCGCGGCCCTAGATGGCACCGCCCCAATGAACGAGCGGACGTAAGTATTGAAGGTGTTCTTCCCTATCTCATGGAAAAAGTAATAGCCGGCGAATAGCAAGGAGATCACAGCGACCCATGAACAGTAACTCATGAGCGGTTGCGACGACGATAGCGCCTCATAAAGTTTTTGAACGGTCGTCTCGCTTTGGGTGGCCAAATTAGAGAAAGAGGAGAAAGCCTCGCGGAAGGGAAGCGAGCAGGCATTGAAGATATAAAACAAAGTGAAGCTGCTAACCAAAGCCGCAAGAATCAAGACAAGCAAAGCCTTCACCAAGGAAAGCCAGAAACGATAGACGCCGAAATAGAAGGTGAAATAAAGGCGGAAGCCGAGGAAACCCTCTTTTGTGGTTGGCCCATCTTCTTTCTTTGGACGAAGAACCATCAATTGCATCGAAAGCAGCGCAGGCAAGCCAATAAGCAGCACCCCAAGCAATGACAGATCGATTCCAATCAGGATGAGGGCGAAGCAAGAGCCGAAGAGCAAAAAGAAAGTCAACGAAAGGAGTAATGAATCCCCCACGCTATTTTTGTAGCGGTTCAAAGCGATATGTCCAATGCCGTTGGTTTTATTTTCCATATTGATTAAGTTGGGCGATATCTTTTGCGGCCACATCAAGCGCACGCGGATCCATTGGCTCGATAGGCAAGCTTTCTTTCTCGTTGATGAATGAGGCGAACTTCTTAAGCGAAACGACGAAATTGTTGGAGGAAGTCACTTCATAATTGGAAATGAGGCAATCGTCATTTACGAGCACGACGGAAATGAGGAGTTTCTTATCCAACCCCGTCATCAAAGACATCCTGTCCACGCGAAGCGCGTTCATCCTGAGGGGATTGGGGATTATTTCCCCATTCTTATTTTTCTTGGAGTAGAAAACCCAGCTTTGGTCTTTCTCCTTCGCCCTCAGCGCGCCATCGTAATAGCGATCGCGGATGCAGTAGATGAATTTGTTGCCGATAAGAATGTGGTCGATGTGGAATTCCTCTTCATCTGCGGTTTTGTTCTGAAAAGCGTTGATGAGGTAGAAATCTTCGTCCAAAGCGACGCGGTAAATCCTTTTGTAATAAGAATAAATCGTGTTGCGTTTGTACCGAATGCGACGGAACCAAGGGGCAAGGAGCAAATTCAAAAACAAAAGGGTTACAAGGCAAGCCGAAACAATGAACAGGCAAAGCTCAACGGAATAAGGCATTAATAGGCGGACGCGACCTCCACCGCCATCTCGATCATGTCGATTAGCGTCTTTTGCCTCTGCTCGGCAGACATCGGCTCTTCGCCGAGGAAGGAGTCCGAAACAGTCAACAAAGTAAGGGCCTTTTTATGGTATTTGGCAGCAATGCAATAAAGGGCGTAGGATTCCATCTCAACGCCTAAAACACCCATATCAGCCCATTTCTTCCATAGATCCGGGTTGGAGCTGTAGAAATGATCGGCAGCGAGGATGTTCCCGACGTGAATCTTTTTTCCTAGCCTCTTCCCAATTTCGTAAGTCTGAAGAAGCAAGGAAAAATCGGCAACGGCACTGAAAGTGCCACCTTTCAAATCGTATTCGTCCATCCAATTGGAATCGGTGCTTGCGCCTTCGGCAATGATGATGTCGCCAACGTTCACATCCTTCTGATAAGAGCCGCAAGTGCCGATGCGGATGATGGCTTCGACGTCATATTGGGAGAAAAGCTCAGTGGCATAGATGCCGATGCTCGGCTGCCCCATGCCAGAGGCCATGACTGATATTTCCTTGCCGCTTTTGGTTTTGCCAGTATAGCCATAGACGTTGCGCACGCTGGTGACCAAGCGAGGCTCGATTAAGAAGTTGTCGGCTATGAGTTTGGCACGGAGCGGATCGCCTGGCATCAAAACGATTTTCGCAAAATCGCCTTTTTTCGCGGCATTGTGTGGTGTTGACATCGTTATCCTCCCGCCTCAATGGGCTTTTTCTTCGTCTTTCTTGGGCGCTTCGACTATTGCCATGTAATCATTGAACACGGAGAAGAATTCGTCTGGATTGACCGTCCTCAGCTCCCCTTCATAGGCGATGGAAATGCGTCCCGTTTCCTCTGAAACAACGACCGTCACGGCGTCTGTGGTCTCGCTTATTCCGATGGCTGCGCGGTGGCGCGAACCGAATTTCCCAGTAAGCGGGCGGGTGGTCGGCGTGTAATAGACGCTTGCGGCGACGATCATGTCGTTGCGGATGATGACGGCGCCGTCATGAAGCCTCGTTCCGGGATAGAAGATCGTCTGGAGGAGCTCGGAAGAGACCGGGGCGTTGATTTTTGTGCCAGATTTCATCACCTCATCCAAAGAATCACGCTTCTCGAAAGTGATGATGGCCCCTACTTTCTGCTTGCTCATCCTGCTGACGGCGTCAAAGACTTTACGATAGACGGCGTCGCGGTCAAAAAGTGCCTCCGGATGGTTTTTCTTCCTGGTGAAGAAAGCGATGCGGTTGGCTTTGCCGACCATGTTGTTGGCGATATACTCGCGATTCTCATTGGGGTTGGCGATATAGAAGATGATCATTTCCCCAAGCAAGGCGGCCAAAGCAAGATAGAGGGCAGGATCGAGGCTGAATCCCCAAAAGAGGAGGATTGAAACTTCAGTCGCGTAGAAAATCGCGCGGCAGGAAACGCGTCGGAAAAACATCCATACGCAGAATCCGGCGGCCAGCAGCAACAACAAGAGGAAAATGAAAGTTAAATAGTTCACTGGCTGGGCAAACTGTTCGAATCGATATCCGTTCATACAAGGACTCCCGCGGCAAAAAAGGCTTTCGCCTAGGGAAAGTATACCAATGCAAAATGAAAGAAAAAACGATTTACGCGCGCGAAAAAGCAAAACGCGGCGTTATTTGTCCGCCTCAGCTTAAACCGACCCGCTTTACAGTCCGATTATTTCCTTCATAGAAGACGGCAAGCGTGCCGGGGCCGACATGGGCGCCGGTAATGAGGTCATAGAAATAAACCTCGACATCCTTGAAGCCTTTGTCTTCCAAAGCCTTTTTCATTTCATTGGCCTCATCTAGCGCATCGCAATGGGTAATGAAAATGGTCGAGGCTTTATCGGAGGCATTCTCCTCGATTTGGGAAAGAAGCCTTTTAATTGCATTTCTGCGGCCAATGGCCTTTTGGGTAACGACGATCTTCCCTTCGGATGAGCCATAAAGCAGAGGTTTGATCATCAAGACGTTCCCTATTGCTGCATTGAGTTTGGAAATGCGGCCATTCGCAGCGAGATATTTGAGATTATCAACGGTGAACTCCGAGCGGACTTTTTGGACATAATCGTTGGCTTTATCGAGCAATTCTTCTAAAGAGCATCCATGTTTTGCGAGGTTTTCGGCATAAAGAGCAATCATCCCTTCGCCAAATCCAGCCGTCTTGCTGTCGATGACTCCAACCTGCAAAGAACCACATTCCTCATTAATCATTCCCGCAATGTTCACCGCGCTTTGGTAAGAGCCTGAGATGCCGCTAGAAAGCGAGACGAAGACAGCTTGATTGCCCTTTTCGATCTCCTCGCGGATCTTCTCTTCCAATAGCCCCGGGCTAGGCAATGATGTCTTGACCTCCGCGCCTTCTCTCATCTTTTCATAAAACAAAGAGGAGAACTTTTCGGCGTCGATGGACGAGTCATAGCAAAGATATTCTTGGTTTTCGATGCGCAAAGGCATCGGAACGACGCGTATCTCTGACCCCTTTTCCTTCAAAAAAGAAGCGAATAGGTTGCTGCCAGCGTCAGTGAATATCGTGATCCCCATTTTTGTTCCTCCATCGAAAGCGTCCAGACGAATCGCCTCCAACGCATTCTAGTTTCGTTTACTAGGTCTTTCAATATGGAAAGGGCGCTTATCGCTTTGGCAAAGAAAAAACTCGGCGCGGGTACGCCGAGTCAAATTCGTTTGGAGCACCCCGCGGGAATCGAACCCGTATATCCAGCTTGGGAAGCTAGTGTTCTACCACTAAACTAGGGATGCGTCTCGCCTTTCGGCGAAATTTATTATACGAACAGAGAGCGCCTTGTCTACTCTTTCTTTTCGCTCCTGCTCCGCAAAGCGCGCCTTTCGGCTGAGACTTTTTTGGCGTAGGCAACGGCCTCCTCATGGCTGGAGAAGACCTTGGTGACACCGTTGACTTTGACTCTCCAGGGCCTGTTGCTACCGCCTTTAGCGGAAGGGGCAGGCTGAGCTTTGGCTGAGGCCGTTTCTTTGGATTCAGCCGAGGGCATGCTCGGATAGGGGGATTCGGGAGCATTATCCTGCGCGGTGGCAATTTGAACGGGCTCCGAGATCGTTTTGGCGTCTATCTCCTCTTTCATCTCATCTTTGATAAGCGCGGTCGCGCCATCGGAATCGGTTTTCGCGTTTTCGAAGGATTCCACGGTGTTGAGCACCTTGAAGAAACGATGGAAAGCGATGAAAGGTCCGACGATGATGATTGAGCCAAACACAAGCCAGCAGAAGAAGAAGCCTCTGCTGATGCTCGGGCTCGTGATTTTCCTTTCCAAAGCGGCAATCTGAATTTTGCCGGCGAGCCTAGTCATCCAAACAAGCGGCACGATCCCACAGGTGATCAAACCCAGAAGATAAGCGACGAGGCAGGGCATCTGCTTCTTAACGCCGTTGTTGGCGTTGAGTTCATTCACTTCTTTGCGAACGTGGCTGAGGACGACAATCTGATAAATATCCAGCGTTATTATCCCCAGAAGAATGAACAGAACGCTCGATCTTTTTGTGTGACGGTATTTCATGAGTTTATCTCCTTAGCCGAAATGATACCCCATGCACAGGCAAAAGCATAAGAAAAAAGCCATGGGCTGGTCCATGGCTTAAGTTCTCGCGTGGTGGGTGCTACAGGGATCGAACCTGTGACCTCCTGTACGTCAAAC
>CAVDSY010000022.1:0-164556 GCA_963611815.1 bacterium | reverse complement strand
CGGTGTCCTCGTAGATGGGGCCTGGCGATTTGTCCCATCCCTTGAAGGTCCATTCTATGGTCGTCGAGCCGTCGGTCTCGCTGGGCTTCGTCGGCGTCTCGCCGGTGTATGAAGGCGTCTCGCCGTATTGCACCGTCGCGGTCTCCAGGACCGTCCCGTCGTAGTTCGCGAAGGTCACGTTCAGGAGGGACGATCTGAACTGGGCGGTGAATATCGTGGGCTTCAGGACGTTGTCGAGCGATTTGTCCCAGCCGTCGAAGATCCAATGGACCGTCTCGCCGTCGACGACGGTGTCCTCTTTGGTCGGCGTCGGGCCTTCGTAGACAGCGGAGGTCCCTTTCTCGAAGTAGAACTCATAGAGCTTGGTCCCGTCCCAGTTGTTGAAGATGCACGGGACGTAGGTTACGGCGTCTTGGCCGTCCTCGCCCTTGTCGCCTTTGTCTCCCTTGTCCCCTTTGTCGCCCTTCTCGCCTTTGAGGTTGTCGATGAGGGTCCATCCGGAGGAGCTCTTCTCGTAGACGTCGTAGTTGGCGGTGTTGACGTAGTAGTCGCCGTCGTCGCCGATGGCGCCGTCGGGCTCCCCGACGCCCGAAAGGACCTTTGAGCCCGTCTGGGCGGCTTGGCCCGTGGAGTCGACGAGGTTGCTCGAGGCCGGGCTTTGGCTCTTGCCATCACTCCCTCCGATGACCGCGCAGGAGCCGATGCTCATGACGGCCGAAAGCATGGCCAAGGCCAGGATCTTCTTCGTTTTCTTCATGGTTTGTATCCTCCATAATTCAGGGAAGTTTGGCAAAGGTCCCTCTGACGAATGGACACGCTTCCATTTCCCTTTTGTTTAAATACGAAGTATATGGAGAGGGGGGGGTGAAATCAAGGTCCGACAAGACCGCTTTTGTGGCGTTTCGCTTTCTTTAAACCGACAGGATGCTCACCTAAGGACCCCATCATGAGAGCCATTCAAAGCTTAAAAGCGCTTTGAATTGGCTCAAATAACAAACCGAGCAAAAGTCATCAGCTCGCCTTTTCCCCTATCACGCCTTCATCATCCCAAATGCAAAAGGCGAGCTCAGGGCAGTCGACGAAGGGATTCCTCCCATAGCCTTCCTCATAGAGGTAGTCGTTTATCTGGATCTCCATCGCGCTGGGGGCGTAATCCTTGTTCCATTGAAGCAGCGTCTTCAGCGTCCCCATCGTGTGCTCGATGGTCGCGTCGGAAGGATCGTTGGATAGTTCAAAGGGGGCATTGCCTTTCGAGGAGCCCCCGCTGCCGCAGGTGAGGTAATAGGCTGTGGCGGCGTAGAGGATGACCCTGGAGGATTCCCCTCGCGCCCCTTCATACCCGCAGGAAGCGGGGTCCCATTCATTGGTCGAGGCGTAGCCATAGAAGAAATTCTGCCTGCCGCTATTCTCGCTCTTCAAAGTCGGGCGGACGATGAAAGGATCGCACCCCGGCCCTTCTTTTTTGCCGCTTCCTCTGCTATTAGGCCAGGTATGCTCCCTGTTGCACTGGTCTTGGGTGACCGTCAAAGCCCCTTTGCCGCTGACCCCTTGGCTCGTCCCCGGGGCGGCGTGGTAGAAAGGGACGAAGGTGCTTGAGCCTTCGGGGAAAGAGGCGGCCTTGGCCCCGATGGAAAGGCAATCGCTATAGGTCGTGGTCTTGGTCTTGTATCCCTTTATCAGGGTTTGGAGGTCCTCTCTGAAGGCGTTCCCCTGCTTGCTGAAATCGAGGCCCTTCCAATAAGAAGGGACCTCAGACGCGGACTCGCCGCTAGAAGGCAGTTCCTCGGAGGAAAGCGAGGAATAGGAGGATGAATCGCCATCGTTGGCTTCCCTTCCGCTCTGGCCGCACGAAAGAAGGAATCCGAGCAAAGCCAAAGCGACGAGCGCGTTCTTCCTTTTCATTTCCCCTCCCTCATTCGATGGGAATACTCTACCAAAACAGGAAAGTTATCCCTAGAGGGAAATGACGTTCGACGCCGATTTGAGCGCAAACCCCATCTTCCAAAACGAGTCCGGAAGCCAAAAGAAAGGGCGTCTCCGCGAAGAAACGCCCAAGCAAGATTATTGAGCCTCGGCCCACTCGACCTTGGAGCTATGCTTTAAGGTCTTCGGATCGTAGCCTATCCCGACGAGCAGCACCGCGCCTTTGTAAGACCCCCAAGCTTTCCAATACTCCCTTTCCCTGATCTGGGCTATTGCTTCTTCCGGCCCCTTCCCGGCCTTGAGCTCAACGATGAAGGGAGGATAGCCTTGCTCAAAGGGGAAGAAGGAAAGGTCGCTCCGGCCATGCGCGGAGCCCTCCTCTTTCTTGACCTCATAATGCTCCCTGGCCGAGAAATAGGAAAGGTAGACAACGACTCCGAGGACATCTTCCTTGTTCTTCGAGAAAACGGTCGCAAGGTCCTCGTGGTTCCTATCCATCGTCTCGTCGATGAAGGCCAAATCCCCCTTGAGGGTCGCATCAAGCAGTTTGTCGGAGTCTCCCATCGGGAGGAAGACCTGTCGCCATTTGAGTTTCTTGAGCGCCCTTTTGAATTCAATGGCAACCTCATGGTTTGGGATGTAGCAGGACTTTCCTTTGGGGTCGTAAGCGAGATAGCCGAGGTGGATCAAGACGCACAGGGCGGCGTCCTGCGAATCGACCTTGGTGAGATCGTTGCCGAATTCGCCGACGTCAAGCTCAGCCTTTTCCCCGGCGAGCATTCGCGCGATTGTCGCCTTGAGCGCCCCTTTGTCGAAGTTCATGTACTCCGTCACGGCCTCGGTCGCGGAGGTAGTCACCCAATAATCGCCGCAATGGCCGAGCGCAAGGGCATCGACGACCGATTTCGGATTGTAGATCTCCACGCCGCCAAGGCGGTAGCCATCATACCAATTCTTAATCTCGGCGAAGTCGGCATGGCGGCTTTCGCAAAGCCCCTTCACCTCATCTTCGGTGAAGCCGAAAAGCGAAGCGATTCCCCGGGGTTCGAGCATGTTGTACTCAGCGAACATATTGAGGGTCGATTGGGTATCGTATCTTCTTATGGGCAAAATGCCGGTCATGTAAACGAGATCGAGGCAGGCGGAGGCATCGCTTGACTTGAAAAGCGACCGGAGGAATTCCGTGTACTTCTCGCAAAGCTCGCCGCTCCGCTCCTTTTCGCGGTAAACGACATCCCACTCGTCGAAAAGAAAAACGAAGCGCTCGCCTGTTTCGCCATTGATTTTGGTTATGGCTTCGCGAACGGTGACCTCCGCGGAGGTCAGAATGTTCGGGTAGGCTTTTTTGAGGTCATTAACGATCTCGCTTTGGAGTTTGTCGACGAAAAGCGGCTTATCGCGCGTTCCTGTATAAACCGCGGCCATATCAACGCAAATGACGTTGTGCTTATTGAGATGTTCCTCGAAAGAGGGATCTTTCGATATGGCGAGGCTTTTGAACAGTTCCCTCGAATCGCAGCCTTTCGAGTAATACGCGTTGAGCATCGAAAGAGCGAGCGTCTTCCCGAACCTCCTTGGGCGGGTGACGCACATGTAGGAATCCTCCGACCCGAAGACGCGGTTGCATTCGCTGATGATGAGCGACTTGTCCACGAAAATCTGGTTCTTCAGGTACTTTTGGAATTTGTCGTTTTTCTGATTCAAATAGACGGCCATGCGAATCCATGCCCTTTCTGAGCACATTCTACCATACATCATCGCGCCGGAAGAAAAGGTTTGGCTGGGCGGGAAACCCGTTCAGCGCTCGCCTTGTCTTTCATAAAATCTAGCCTTTGCGCGCAAAAAAGCCACGCCCCGATGAAGGATGGGCGTGGCTTTGGCTAACAAAGGGTTAATCGAGGCGCGGGCCGGCTTTGACAAGAGCCTTGCCCTTCTCGTTGTCCTCGTATTTGGCGAAGTTCTTGATGAAGCGCGAGGCGAGGTCTTTGGCCTTCTCTTCCCAAGCGCCTTTCTCGCTGTAGGTGTCGCGCGGATCGAGGATAGAAGGATCGACGCCAGGCAAAGAGGTGGGGACCTCGAAGTCGAAATAAGGGATCTTCTTGGTCGGGGCCTTGTTGATTGAGCCGTCCAAGATGGCGTCGATGATGCCTCTGGTGTCCTTGATGGAGATGCGCTTTCCGCTGCCGTTCCATCCGGTGTTGACGAGGTAGGCTTTGGCGCCGCTCTTCTGCATCTTCTTGACGAGCTCTTCGGCATATTTGGTCGGATGCAGCTCAAGGAAGGCCTGCCCGAAGCAAGCGGAGAAGGTCGGGGTCGGGGTGGTGATGCCTCTCTCGGTGCCCGCGAGCTTCGCCGTGAAGCCGCTAAGGAAGTAATACTGGGTCTGCTCAGGGGTCAAGATCGAGACCGGAGGAAGGACCCCGAAGGCGTCGGCGCTGAGGAAGATGACGTTCTTCGCGGCCGGGCCGTGGCTAATCGGCTTAACGATGTTCTTGATGTGATAGATCGGATAGGAGACGCGGGTGTTCTCGGTGACGGACTTGTCGGCGAAGTCGATCTTGCCATTTCCGTCGACGGTGACGTTCTCAAGGAGGGCGTCCTTCCTGATGGCGTTGTAGATATCGGGCTCGGAATCCTTGTCGAGGTTGATGACCTTCGCGTAGCAGCCGCCTTCGAAATTGAAGACGCCGTTGTCGTCCCAGCCGTGCTCGTCGTCGCCGATGAGCAGGCGCTTCGGATCGGTGGAGAGGGTGGTCTTGCCAGTGCCGCTCAAACCGAAGAAGATGGCGGTGTTCTCGCCGTTTTTGTCGGTGTTGGCGGAGCAATGCATCGCGGCCATGCCCTTCAGGGGGAGGAAGTAGTTCATCATGGAGAACATCCCCTTCTTCATCTCGCCGCCATACCAGGTGTTGAGGATCACCTGCTCCTTGGAGGTGATGTTGAAAGCGACGCAGGTCTCGCTGTTGAGGCCGAGCTCCTTGTAGTTGCTCACCTTGGCCTTGGAGGCGTTGTAGACGACGAAGTCAGGCTCGAAGTCCTTCAGTTCCGCTTCGCTGGGCCTGATGAACATGTTCTTGATGAAATGGGCTTGCCAGGCGACCTCGACGATGAAGCGGACCGCCATGCGGGTGTCCTTGTTCGCCCCGCAATAGGCGTCGACGACGAAGAGGCGCTTGTTGGAGAGCTCCTTGACGGCAAGCTCCTTGATCTCTTTCCATGTCGCCTCGCTCATCGGATGGTTGTCGTTAGGATAGCTGGGCGAGTTCCACCAGACGGTGTCCTTGCTCTGCGCGTCGACGACGATGTATTTGTCTTTGGGGGAGCGCCCAGTGTAGACGCCGGTCATGACGTTAATCGCGCCAAGCTCCGTGCGCTGCCCTTTCTCATACCCCTCAAGCTCAGGGCGGTTCTCTTCTTCGTAAAGGAACTCGTAGGAAGGGTTGTAGATGACTTCTTTGGCATCCACAATGCCATAACGGCTCAGATCGATCGGATTCATTGTTTTTCCTTTCTTGTTTTTATTCCTGGGGATGAAGCGATGCTTCCCCCGAAGAAACTCTTTCGATGGCTCCCTTTTCCGTCTCGAGGAGGAGCCTACCTCTTTCGTCGATGCCGCGCGCTTTCCCTTTCAGGTTCTCCCCATAGTAATTGAGGGAGATCTCCTTCCCGAAAAGGTAATCGTGGGATTTGAAGTAACTAAGCGAGGGCAAGGGGTCTTCTAGGCGCGGCTCAAGCGATTCGAGGACTTGCCTTACGATCTTCCCCGGCTCCAGCTTCTTCCCCGTCTCGAGGTAAAGGCTCGTCGCCTGGCCAAGAGAGGAAGGGAAGCTTTCCTGATTGAGGTTGATGCCTATCCCGATGGCCGCGCCGAGGAAGCTTTCTCCTTCATAGATGCCTTCAAGCAGGATGCCCGCGGCCTTCTTGTCGCCGAGATAGACGTCGTTTGGCCATTTGAGCATCGCCTTGCCCCCGTTGAGGGCAAGGCTTAGCCCCACCGCCTCTCCGGCGGCGAAGCTGAGCAAAGGCAGGTTTCTCGCGTAGCTCTCCCCTTTGACGAGGAGAGAGAAGGTAACCGCTCCGTCTTCGCTCAGCCATTCCCTGCCAAGTCTCCCGTGCCCGAGGGTCTGTTTGCTTGCGGCCACCACCGTCTTATCCGGGAGAGAAAGATAATTCTCCTTGATGTAGTCGGAGGTGCTTGGCAAAGAGGCGAAGTTGAGGAACTGGTAGCCCATATCAGAAGAGCATCATGAGCAGCCCCGCCGCGACGGCGCTGCCGATGACCCCGGCAACATTAGGCCCCATCGCGTGCATGAGGAGGAAGTTGCTCGGGTCCTCTCTGACCCCCTCTTTCTGCACGACTCTGGCCGCCATCGGGACAGCGGAGACTCCCGCCGCGCCGATCATCGGGTTGACCTTGCCTTTGGTGATCCAGCACATCAGCTTGCCGATGAGCACGCCTCCGGCCGTCGCCGTGATGAAGGCGATGACGCCGAGGGCGAAGATGAGAAGGGTCTTGACGTTGAGGAAATTGGCCGCCGTCGCCGTCGCCCCGACCGTGAGGCCGAGGAGGATGGTGACGATGTAAAGAAGCGAGTTGGAGGCATTTTCCACGAGCTTGGGCACCACGCCGCTTTCCTTGATGAGGTTGCCGAACATCAAGCAGCCGATGAGCGGGGCGCAGCTTGGGACGATGAGGGTCACGAGGATCGTGACGATTATCGGGAAGAGGATCTTCTTGGTCTTCGAGACCGGCTTAGGCATCTCCATGTGGATCTGCCTCTCCTTCTTGGTGGTGAGCAGCCTGATGACGGGCGGCTGGATGAAGGGGACGAGGGCCATGTAGCTATAGGCCGCGATGGCGATGGAAGAAAGCAATTCCGGCGCAAGGGTGGTCGTCGTGAGGATGGCCGTCGGGCCGTCGGCCCCGCCGATGATGCCTATCGAGCCGGCCTGGGCGGCGGTGAAGCCGCAGGGGATGGCGAGGAGGAAGGTGACGAAGATGCCGATCTGCGCGGCGGCTCCGAGGATCAGGGTCTTCGGGTTGGAGATGAGCGGGCCGAAGTCGGTGGTCGCGCCGATGCCGAGGAAGATGAGGCAAGGGTAGATCTCGAACTTGATGCCGTAATAGAGGTAGCCGAGGAGTCCGCTATAGGAAGTCGTGGTCTTGGCGACGTCCACCACTTGCTCCCCTTCTGGGTAAATGAGGCCGAGGAGGCCTTTGTATGTCTGCAGCTTGTAGGCGGCCGTCGGGACGATGTCCCCTGGATTGTAGGTGATACCGTTCACGGTCTCCTGGATGGTCGCGATGTGCGAGTAGCTCGTCTCGAAGATGCCGCTTAGTGGCAGGTTCGCGAGCAGCATACCGATGCCCATCGGGATCAGCAAATAGGGTTCGGCCTCTTTCCAGATGGCCAGGTAGAGAAGCAAACAGGCGATGCAGATCATGATGACGTTTTTCCATCCGCCATCGACGAAGAACTGCGCGATTCCCGTATTGCCCCAGAAGCCCTGGAAGAAACCCCCCAAATCATTGGCTAGGGTGAGGTTCATATTCTTACCCCAAGACGACGAGCGCGTCCTTGGCGTTGACGCTGCTCCCCTTCGCGGCGCTGACGGCGATCACTTTGCCGTCCACCGGCGCCTTGATCTCGTTCTCGAGCTTCATCGCCTCGAGGATCACCAGGTTGTCCCCGGCTTTGACTGAGTCGCCCACCTTGACGAGGACGTTGAGGATAGTCCCTTGCATCGGGGCCTCGACCGTCGTCCCTCCAGCAGGGGCGTTAGCAACAGGCTTCTCCTCTTTCTTCGGGGCGGGGGCGGAGGGGGCGGAGGCTTTGACTTCCTTCACTTCGAGCGGCTCGCTCTCGCTGACGGAGAGGATTTTGACCTCATAGGTCTTGCCGTTGACTTTGACTTTGTAGATTCTCATTTCTTTTTCTCCTGATCGATGAGTTTGCAGGAAGCGACCTTGAAGTCCTCCTTGCAGGTTTTGCGGTAGTCGATTGAGGCCACCAGTATCGCGGCCATCATGTCCTCGTCGGCCTTGGTGCCGTCTTTGAGGGTGACCACTTCCTTCACGTCGAGCGCCTTGATGCGGTTGAGCAATTCAAGGAGCAAGGTGATGACGATGAGCACCACGAAGACGACCGCGATGCAAAGCAGCGAGATCCAAAGGGCGTCGAGGAAGCCGTTGACTTCCCACATCCCTCCTTCTAGAGCAATCATAGGCTAACGGAGAAGCTCTCCGCCTCCAGCCCGTACTTCTTTTTGAGGAAGCTTAGGGCGACCTGCTCGAAAAGGGCGATGGAGAGGACGTCTTCGTCGCACTTGGCTACTTTCTTGTATTCTTTCTTGAGTTTCTCGAACTCAGGCTCCAGCTTGTCGGCCGGGCGATAGGAGATGACCTCGTCGTCGCCGATTATCTTCTTCTGAACCTCGGGGTTTATCGGGGCGGGTGCCTTGCCATAGAGGCCATGGAGATAGTCTTTTATCTCCTTCGGCACCATCTTATAGCGTTCCCCGGCGATGACGTTCATCACGGCCTGCGTGCCAACCATCTGGGAGAGGGGGGTGACAAGCGGAGGATAGCCTAGGTCTTTCCTGACCGCGGGGACCTCTTTGAGGACCTCGTCGAATTTGTCCATGGCGCCTTGCTTATCGAGCTGCGACATCAGATTGGAGAGCATGCCGCCGGGAACCTGGTACTTCAGGATCTTGGGGTTGACCAAGAGGGCCTTCGGCTTCAAGACGCCTTTCTTGAGGTATCTTTCGACGATTGGGCTGAGCTTCGCGGCCGCCTCATCGAGCTTCTCCTGGTCGAGGCAAGGATCGTATTGAGTGCCCTTTAGGCAGTAGTTCAAGGCCTCGGTGCAGGGCTGGCTGGTGCCGCCTGAAAGAGGGGAGAGGGCGGTGTCGATGATGTCCACCCCCGCTTCTATCGCCCTTCTGTAGGTGAGCTGGCAGACTCCGGCCGTGCAGTGGCTGTGCAGCTCGATGGGGAGCTTGGTCCCTTTCTTCAACTCGCTGATGAGGGTGTAGGCGTCTTCGGGAAGAAGGACGCCGGCCATGTCTTTGATGCAGAGGCTGTCGGCCCCCATCTTCTCGACTTCTTTGGCGAGCTCGACGTAATAGGCGACGGTGTGGACGGGGCTAGTCGTGTAAGAGAGGGCTATTTGGCAATGACCATGGTATTTCTTGCAGGCATCGACCGCGCTTTTCAGGTTCCTCACGTCGTTAAGGGCGTCGAAGACGCGGATGATGTCGATCCCGTTCTCGAGGGATTTCTGCACGAACTTCTCGACGATGTCGTCCGGATAATGATGGTATCCGAGGATGTTCTGACCCCTGAAAAGCATCTGCAGCTTGGTGTTCGGGCAGGCTTTGCGCAAAGCGCGCAGCCTCTCCCAGGGATCCTCATCCAGGAAGCGGAGGCAAGCGTCGAAAGTCGCCCCTCCCCATACTTCCAGCGCATAGTAGCCGGCCTTGTCCAAGATAGGCGCTACTTGCAATATCTCTTCCGTGGTAAGGCGCGTCGCAAGAAGCGACTGCGAGCCGTCACGGAGAGCGGTGTCGACGATTTTGACTCCCATTTTTTACCTCCTGATTGGTATTCGGTATCCGAAAACCGAAATCTCTTTCATTCTAGCATTTATCTTTATGCGCGTGCGCGATTTGGAAACATTTTGCTCATTTTTGCCCGAATCTTCCAACCGATAAATCGCTAAGGAAAGCACCGGTGGCCTTTCCTTTGGGTCAAATCGCCAAGCGATGCGATATTTGAGAAATGATTTTGAGCAAATCCTGAGCACAAAAATAATTCAGAGCAAACCCCGGAATGGATTGATCGTTTAAGGGGCGCTTAAGGCGCGGCTTGCTTGATGGTTCGATTTTGGGTTGAATTGATCGTCTGGCCGTTTGCCTTTTTTCTTGCGGAAGGCAATCCATCTTGGGGATGCCACCGATCCAATTTGCGCTTCCGTTTATTTCTTTTTCCCAAAGGAAAGCAAAAAAACTTTCGGCAGGCTTTTTCAATGTATAAAAGAATAGACGCTTTGGAGGAGCCTTATTCGCCCCAGAAGATGACGACGCCCGTTTCTCTGGCCCTGACCGCGAGCTCGATGCGGTTCCTGAAGCCCGTCTTGAGAAGCAAGGAGGCAACGTGATTTCTGACCGTGTTGACCGAGATGATGAGCTTATCGGCGATTTCTTCGTTGGTGAGGCCTCCGGTGACGTAGCGCAGCACCTCGAGTTCCCTTTCGGTCAGCTCATCGCTGTAGCAAAGGCCGAGTCTGATCCGTGGGCTCGCCTCGGGGAAGTTGCCCTTTCCGTCGAGGACTTTGTGGATCGTGGAAAGGAAATCCGCCTCGTCGTCTTTTTTGTACCACAAACCGTCACAGCCGTATTCCTTCGCTTTTTGCAGATAGCTCACTTCCGGCATCGAGGTGACGATGAGGATCTTGACCGCGGGGAATTTGTCTTTGATGCGCTTCGCCGCCTCAAGCCCATTCTCGTTGCCGGCGGTGAGGACGTCCATCAAAACGAGGTCGATGTCTTCCTTCAGGCAGTAAACCTCCGCCAAGGAGGCGGCGATGACCTTGCCAGCGAGGACGAGGGTCTCATCGCTTTCGAGGTAGCGGCAGAATAGCTCAGCAGTGAGGGGCTGATCTTCGACGAGCAATACGCGTTTCTTCATAATTTGCGCTCCATTTTAATCTTCAGTTCGAATTTTGGCGAGGTTTCGATCTTCATTTTGCCCCCATTGCTCTCAACCAGGGAGCGGAGGGAAGAGAGCCCTGACCCTTCCTTCACCTCGCCCGAAGGCAAGACGCCGTCGTTGCTGATGCTGAGCAGCGTAGCATCGCTCTCTTTCCTGAAAACGACTTTCATCGTCTTGGCTTTGCCGTGGCGATAGGCGTTGAGGAGGCATTCTTTCGCGGCTTCATAGACGAAGACCTCCTCTTCCGGCTTGACCTCATCCCCTTCGAAGAGGACCGCGACCCCGATCTCCTCCCCCGCTTTCATGAGATCGTCCAAAAGCCCTTCGCCGACCTCTTTCTTCTCCAAAGAGACCGCTTGGCGCGATTCCTTCTCCAAAAAGTTGAGCAGGGCTTCCTTTTCCTCCTCGTTGAGGTCCTTATCAAGGCAAGAGCGCGCGTAGAGAAGCAATCCCCCTAGGTCGTCGTGTATCCTTTTCTTCACGATGAGGTTCTCCTCCTCTTTTTTTAGTCTCGCTATTTCCTTGCCGAGCCTCCTCAGCCTTTTGTTGCTTTCCTTGAGTTCCTCGTTGCTTTTCCTCGTCGCTACGCTGAGGCGGTAAAGCTCGCCGACGGGGGTAATGGAGAACTCATTGACTTTCTTCTCGTTGATCTCGTGGCTTGAAAAGGACAGGACGAAGACTTCTCCATCGTTCGCCTGATACGCCTTCTTGCCGCCGAGAAGGATGGATTTCCCATCCCACTGGCCGCTCTCCAAGCGGGAAAGGAAGCCATTGGCGTTGAGCAAAGTGCCATGAAGATAACGCTCGCAGAATGAGATTAGATAGCGGTTGGTGAGGAGCAAAGTGCCGTCGTCTTTGTAAAAGCAGACCCCCGTTTCCATCGCGTCGCAGGCGTTTTGAAAGGATGTGAGGGAGAGGTAATGCCTTCTTCTGTAGGCAAAGTAGACAAAAAAGCACAGCCCCGAGGCGAAAAGGAAAACGGAAATGGCGACAGAGATGGCGTTAGGAAAGGAGTCTAGGAGTTCGGCGGCGAAGCTCTCTTCCTCCTCGTACGAAAGCAAGATGAAGAGGTGAGCCAAAGAAAGCAAGGCCATGGTCATGGCGACGACCCCCGTTGGAAGCCTTCGCTTGTTTCTCAAAGAAGAGAGAAAGGCGACCCCGAAATGCAGAAGAAACGCGACCAAAGGCAAAAGCGCGAGGATGCTTCTTATTAGCCTAGGCAAGTCGCGGTAAATCATGCTTTGCCCTCCGTGTAAACCAGCTCCAAAAGATGCCCTTCCTCACCCTTCTTCTCTTTTTTTCTCCCGTTCAAACGACCTGAAAAAACCACCTCGGAGGAGAAAAAGAAGCGCAAAGTCACAATGTTTTTATCTTTCTTTAGGTCGAGGAGGAAATATGACTCATCCGGCAAAGCGGTCACGATTAGTTCAAAATCATCGTAGATTTTGAGTAGAGAGGCTTTGCTCGCATTGCCCTTTCCGATGAGCCTGAACGAGGAGAGGCAAGGCAGGTAATTAAGGGATTCTTTGATGGCTAGGCCAAGCTCTTCGACGGGGATCGACTCGCCTTCCATCAGGAGGATGTTGGCCTTCCTTTTGAGATAGGCAAGACGAAGAAGGGCCTCGCTGACATGCTTGGCATAGTCGCCTTCTCTTGCCTTGGCTAGGCAGGAAGAAATGTCTGGCAATGCGCTTTTGCTAAGTCTGTTAATCGTCTTGAAGATTTCCTTCTTTTCCTTGATGGCGGCTTCTTTCCCCTTGATCTCGTTCTCATAGAGGAGCAAATCCTGCTCCCCGACCAGCTCCTGTCGATTCGCAAGCAGCGTATTCTCAAGGTCTTTGATCGAGGAAAGGTCATCCTCGATGAGGACCCATCCGCCTCTTATCTTCGCGCTCCTCAAGCGGATGTTGCCCTCCAAGAAGATAGGCTTTTCCAAAGCATCGTTTTTCTCCTGAAGGCTCGGCAAGACGGCTTCTTTCGATTTGGCGATAATGGTCTTCTTCTCGTCGATTATGAGGGCTTTCACACTGGAAACAGTGAAGAAAGAGGCATAGTTGTCGTTGCTGGGGAAAAGGGAGGTGACGATGCAGGATTCGAAGACGACGAGGAAAGAGAAGCACATCAGTTCCGGGCTTTTATAGGCGGGGAAGGGGAAAAGGAAGAAAATGACGTTCAGGGCAACGACAAGGACCAGCGAGACGAGAGGCAAGGCGAAAAGCCGCTTGCTTCCTTGCTTTTTGCAGCGATAAGCCAAACAAAGGATGAAGGAAAGGATCATCGCGATGACGGTGGCGATGAGGGGGTAAAAGAGCCAGCCGTGTCCATGGTTATCGCTGTTATGCTCACCGCCAGGGAAGGTATACACCAAGTGATGAAGATCGTTGGTGAACGTCAAAAAAATGAAAGCGGAGCAAAGCAAGGAAAGGACGAGTCCCACCGCCCTTCTTCTTCTCATCGGCAGAACCACGATCAGAGCAAGCAAAGGAACGAAAAGCTCAGGGATGAGGAAGGCGTAAAAAAGATATCTTTCAATCTCAGCTTCCCCTTTGACAAGATTGTACTTGGAAAAGCGCATGACAAGGAAAGCCAGAAGAAGGGTGGCGACCCCCGAAAGGAGGTAGCGGCTCCTCTTGTCAGGCATCCTCCTTTGCACGGAAAAGGCCCAGAAGAGGACGAGGGCGAAGAAAATGGCGTTGGCGAGGACTTGCAGAAGGAAAGGCAGCCAAGTGCCGGAGACGCTGCTGCTAATCCACTGCAAAGCCCCAGCCAAAAAGAAAAAGAAGAAATAAAGGATGTAGCGTTCAACTTTCCCCCTCTTTTTTTGCATGGGTGAATTCTAAGCCACAAGACCACTTTCCGCCATAAATTGTCGATGTTCAGGCGACCGTCTGCTAAGGTTAGGGGCGATTCTTTCGCCAGCCCAAGCCCATGGCAAACCGAGCAACCAGCCTTCGCCCCTTTCTTGCTTTTGAGATAAAGCCCCACGAGATCCTTCCTCGGAATTGAGGAAGCAATAGAAGCCCCCCAGGCGAAGCGGATGAGGCTTTATTTTTCGGCAAAGCCGTTGACGCCTTTAAATAAGCGAACTCGCTCATCGCCTCTTCAGCCTCCCGATAAAGCGCAGCTACGTTGAAGGGGGTTCCTCCCCTCTTCCTGATTAAGGCCAGTAATTCCCTGCTTTATTGCCGTGCCCCCCAAAGAAACAATAGTCGAAATGCTTTGCTTTGCGCGCAAGGGATTCGCAATATCCCCCATCACGAGAAACAAAGGTCGCAAATGAGCAGAATCGCGGTGTAGGTTTTGTTAAGCGCACGTTAAAATTATCCGGTGAAAAGACTCCTCCTCGCCTCGGATTCCTTCAAGGGTACGCTGTCGTCTAGCGACATCGTGCAGATTGCCCAAGAGATAATAAGGACAAAATTCAAAGACGATTGGTCGCTCGACTACCAGCTGATCGCGGATGGGGGCGAAGGAACCGTTGAGGCCTTCTTTTCGCTTTGGGGAGGGAGGAAAACATATGTCCCGACTGTCGATGCGGAAGGATCTCCAATCACCGCCCCGCTGCTGCTATGCAAAAACGGGGACGCCTTGTTGGAGGTGGCTTCCGTCGTCGGGTTGCCATATATAAAAGGGTTGGTGCCTCCGCTAGAAAGAAGCACAAGGGGGTTGGCTAAACTCATTATGGAAGCGACCAATTCGGGAGCGAAGCGCGTCTACGTTGGCCTAGGCGGAAGCTCAACAAACGAGCTGGGAATGGGTATGCTCAGCGAATTGGGCGTCAATTTTGAAGGAGCCAACGCTCCGACGATGGCAAACGCTGACCGGATAAGGTCAATCGATGCCTCTAGATTCGTTTTGAAAGGATCGCCAACCGAATTCATCTGCCTCAGCGATGTCTCCAATCCTTTGTTAGGGAAAGAGGGGGCCACCTATGTCTACGGCCCCCAAAAAGGATATGGCGATTGCTTGATGGAGCTAGAAGCCAAAGCCAATCACATCGCGTCCTTATATGAGAAAACGACTTCAAAATCACTGCAAAAAGTACCTAGATTAGGCGCATCCGGCGGTTTAGGGGCGGCTTTTTACACTTTTTTCGACGCGAAGATGGAATCTGGCATCGATATTCTTCTCAATGAGAGCAATTTCGCAGAAAGGGCCGCAAAAGCCGATTTAATCATCACCGGCGAAGGTTCCTTCGACGCCCAATCATTGCAAGGCAAAGCCTTCTCCGGCATCTCTTCTCGCTCCCCGAAAGGAAAGCTCGCAGTCCTCTGCGGGTTCAGCAATCTAGAAGATCCTCCACTCCCCGTCTACGAGACCTCTAGGAGGGGGAATGACCTCGCCTACACCAAAAAGCGTGCGAAGGAAGGCTACGCAAGCGCCCTCGCACGCTTACTTGAGAAATACCGATAGGGAAGCAAACGCGGAGCCGCCAAACGAAAAGGCTCCTATAATCATCGGCGGCCGCTATGCTTCTTTCCTTGCTGACCTTCATCATCACCATCGCCCTCATGATCATCATGATCGCCTTGAAGCCGAGCCTTAAGATAGGGAAGCTTTCGTTTCAGACTTTCTGGGTCGTCACCCTCCTTGGAGCCGTCTTCGCCCTTGCGACCAGGCAAGTTGATCTCTCCGCGCTTTGGGATGGCCTCACCCAAGGGGCGATGAACCCTTTGAAGATTCTCGCTCTTTTCATTTCGCTCTCTCTTATTTCTATATCGCTCGATGAGCTGGGTTTCTTCCATTACCTCTCCTCGAAAGCCCTCGAGAAAAGCAAAGGCAGCCAATACGGGATCTTCTTCACGCTTTATGGGCTTGTCTCCTTGCTCACCATTTTCACTTCCAATGACATCGTCATCTTGACCTTCACTCCTTTCATCATTCTCTTTTCCAAGAAAGCCAAGATCAACCCCCTCCCCTATCTCATCGCCGAGTTCGTTAACGCGAACACCTACTCGATGCTCCTCTCCATCGGCAACCCGACGAACATCTACCTCTCCGAAAGCGAGGGGATAACCTTCCTCGCCTACCTCTCAAAAATGTGGTTGCCAACCCTTTTGGCTGGCCTGGCTACTTTGTTGGCCATCCTGCTGCTATTTCACAAGGACCTCGCTAAACCCATCGAAGAGACGGAGATGGAGGAAGAGACTCTCAAAAACAAGCCGCTCGTCGTCCTGAATCTCGCTTTCCTTCTGCTGGCGATTGCCTCGCTCATACTCTCCAATTACGTCAAGATAGAATCGTGGGCGGTGATGCTCGGCCTCTCTTTGTCTCTTTTCGCTCTCGTATCTGCCATCGGAAGAGACAAAACCTACATACTCGACGTGGCCAAGCGCCTCCCCTACAATCTAATCCCCTTCGTCCTATCGATGTTCGTCTTGGTCCTTTCCTTGCGGCAAAGCGGGGTCGTCTCTTACCTTCAGCAGACGCTAGATGCCCTATCCCCCAACCCTTGGGCGGAAGGCTACGCCTATTGCCTGAGCTCGATCATTTTCGACAATCTGATCAACAACATACCCATGTCTATCCTCTATTCCTCAATCCTCGAAGGGAAAAGTGCCTTGGCAATATACGCGACCATCATCGGCTCGAATATCGGCGCCTATCTCACACCGATAGGAGCCTTGGCGGGCATCATGTGGATGTCGATCCTCAAAAAGCACGGGGTCGACTATTCCTTTTTCTCCTTCGTGCGCTATGGACTGATTCTCGTCCCGTTGGCCTTGGGCTTCTCGACCCTCGGCCTCATCTTGCTTTGCTAATTAAGCATCGCAGGAAGCCTTCAACAGAGAGCGGAGGCGGTTAAGATCGAAAAAGAGGCAGCATAACCCTTGCCTTTGCGGCATTGCCAGCCAAGACGAAAGCATGCATCATTGCAATTGCCGACTTTGCAAAAAAAGATTTCTCTGCCAAAAAACGGCCGCAAAAACCCATTCTTTTCATGAAATAGCCAAAAGCGGCCCCTCCAAGCCCCTAATCGAATCGCCCAAGCGCCAAATAGTCCAAATGACGCATTGATTGGAAAAAGTGCTTTCCGAATAATGAAGGCAACACAAGGCATCTTGAATTCCATTCCCCAAGGAATTCAATTCATGTCTCTAGCTTCGTCTCGTCAACGAGGCGATCCCTTGTGCAGCGCCAGCCAATTACCCCGACATCCTCCTTTCTTGTCCTTTCTCTGGCGCGAACGAAGAATGGGCGCCCCCCATTCTTCTTTTTCGTCATGAAAAGGGTTTCACCACAGCCAGGGCAAGTATTTCCTTGCACGCGCGTGCCCGGGAGGATAGTATTTCAAACGGCTTTTTTAGGAGGCATTCCCTATGAAAATGAGAAACATCGCTATCATTGCTCACGTCGACCACGGCAAAACCACTTTGGTCAACGCCCTTCTTGCCAAAAGCGGCACTTTCCGCTCCAACGAGCAGATTAACGACCGCATGCTCGACAGCAACCCCCTAGAGCACGAAAGAGGCATCACGATCCTCGCCAAAACCACCGCCATCACTTACAAAGACACGAAAATCAACATCGTCGACACCCCTGGGCACGCCGACTTCGGCGGCGAGGTCGAGCGCATCATGCACATGGTCGACGGCTGCTTGCTGCTAGTCGATGCCTTCGAAGGCACGATGCCCCAAACGCGTTTCGTCTTGAAGAACGCCCTCGAAGCTCACATCAAGCCGATCGTCGTCGTCAACAAAGTCGACAGGCCCAACGCCGATCCTCAGAAAGCGGTAGATGAGGTCCTTGATCTCTTCATTCAGCTCGGCGCCCCTGACGATCTGCTCGATTTCCCTGTCGTCTATACCAGCGCTCTTAACATGACCTCCTCTTACGACCCCGACCCTTCCGCCCAGAAAGATGGAATGGACCCGGTTTTCGAGACCATCCTCAAAGAGATCCCGGAGCCTCAATGCAACCCGGAAGGGGCCCTTCAGTTTCAACCAGCCCTGCTTGACTACAACGAGTTCGTCGGCAGGATCGGCGTTGGAACCATCCGCTCTGGCTCATTGTCCTTAGGCGACACAGTGACCGACATGAAGCTCGACGGCACCACCAAGGACTTCAAAATCATGAAACTCTTCACTTTCCAGGGGCTCCGCCGCATCGAAGTGCCCCACGTGGAATGCGGAGACATCTGCGCCATCGCCGGGTATCCCGACCTCAACGTCGGCGAGACCGTCGTCACCCCCGGCCACTTGAACGCCTTGCCGCGTCTTCGCGTCGATGAGCCGACTCTCCAGATGGAGTTCGGGACGAACAGCTCGCCTTTGCGCGGGCAGTCCGGCAAATTCGTCACCGCGCGCGTCATCGAAGACCGCCTTTACCAAGAGATTCAGCGCGACGTCAGCTTGCGCTATCGCCGCATCCCCAATTCCGAGACCTGGATCGTCTCCGGGCGTGGGGAGCTCCATCTTTCCGTCCTCATCGAGACCATGAGGCGCGAGGGATATGAGCTGGAGGTCAGCAAGCCGCGCGTCATCCTCAAAGACATCGACGGGGTCAAATGCGAGCCTTACGAGGACCTTCAAATCGACGTTCCTGACGAGTATGTCGGCGACATCATGGACACCTTGGGTCAAAGGGGCGCCCAGATGATCGACATGAGCAGCAACAACGGCGAGACCCGCCTCACCTACGTCATCCCCTCCCGCGGTTTGCTCGGATTCGTCAACAACTTCCTTACCTTGACGAAAGGCTACGGCATCATCAACCACACTTTCAAAGAATACCGCCCGGTTTATAACCACGTTGTCGGCGAGCGCACGATCGGCGTCCTCGTCTCCGTGGACAAAGGCCCTGCCACTCCTTACTCAATCGAGAAAGTCGAGGACCACGGGACTATGTTCATCCTTCCTGGCACCACTTGCTACGAAGGCATGATCGTCGGCGAGCACCGTTACCCCGTCGACCTTGCGGTCAACGTCACCGCCGCCAAGCCTCAGACCAACGTTCGTTCCTCCAATAAGGATCAGACCGTCGTGCTCAAGAGCCCACGTAAGATGACGCTGGAAGCTTGTTTGGATTACATCAATTCGGATGAGCTGGTCGAAGTCACTCCCGACGCCATCCGCATGAGGAAAAGAATCCTCAGCACTCCTGACCGCAAGAAATTCGACGCCAAAAAGAAAGACGCAGGAAGCGAACTTTCCGCTGAGCTCAATTATTGACGAAACCACCCTCCGGGGTGGTTTTTTCAAGGCCTCTCAAAGAAGGCAAGCGTCTTCTCTTTGTCGGATTCCAGTTGTTTCTTAAGTTCGTCCAAAGAGGCGAATTTCCTCTCTTCCCTAAGATAGGAAAGATATTGGAAGTAGGCTCTTTTCCCATAGGCGTCGCCCTTATAGCCAAACAGGTGCGCCTCTTCTATCGCCTTTTCCCTGGTTCCGATAGTAGGATTGGTGCCGACGTTGATCATGGCTTTGTAAGGGATGCCGCTTAGGTATGCAATGCCGGCGTAGACGCCGTTTTTCGGTATGACGTAATTCCCCGAAGGTTCAAGATTCAATGTGGGGAAGCCGATCCTCCGCCCATTCTCAAGACCATGGACGATGGTCCCCTTCGTCTCATAATTGCGCCCAAGATCCCTATTCGCTTTGGAGAGGTCCCCTTCCGCAATCTCTTTCTTGATGGCGCTCGAAGATATCTTCGCCCCGGCCCCGTCTAGAAGGAAGGGAATCACTTCGACATCGAAACGCGTTTTCAGCAAAGCCGGATTGCCCAGGCGGTCCTTTCCGAAACTGAAATCTGGCCCGCAGACTATTTTTTCCGCCCCGAGTTTTTCAAGCATATCCATAAACGAGGAAGGATTGAGTTCATAGAAGGAGCGGTCATTTTCAAGGCAATAAGCGCAATCAAGGCCGCAAGGAAAGGAAAAACGAATTTTATCTTCGAGATCGCTTAAAAGGGGGCCATCGCTATATGGTTCCTTGAAAAAGAGTATGCCGGATGGACCGATTGCATGCAGCCTTGTTTCGTTGGCGATGCTTTGATGGCCGAGATGAAAGCCGTCGAAGTTGCCTAAAGCAAGGGTTAGCCCTTCTTTTTTCTCCGGCAGATTATCAAGCGAGAAAAAGATCTTATCCATTTCAGAAAAGGCCCCTTTTGCTTTTGAATGTCATGTCGATGTCGCGCTCGTAAATAGCGATGGCCTCTCCTCCATGCATCAAAGCGACTTGATCGTAAGCAAGATCAGGGAGAACGATCGGCTTTCCGTTTTTGATGTCGGGAACCTTTTCCTCATCGACCACTATTTTGGGAAGGCTCACGAAAGAAGAAGGCGGCAGGAAATCGCTTTCGCTCAGTTCATCAAGGCGCTTGGCTTCAGCGACAGATGTTTCGCCTATATAGGTTCGGCGAAGGCTTTCTAGATACCCGACCGCCCCAAATCGCTCGGCGATGTCTTCGCCCAGCGTGCGAACGTAGGTTCCGCTGCTGACCGTGGCTTTGAAACGCAAATAATCTTCGTCGAAGCCCAAACAGACAAGCTCCTTGATTTCGATGCGACGCTTTTCTCTGTCTTTTGTTTCGCCTTTGTGAGCGAGCTTATATAAGGGCGTGCCGTCGATTTTTATGGCCGAAGTCATCGGAGGAAGCTGATACGAAACGCCCAAAAACGACGCAAAAACCCTTTCGATTTGCTTTTCATCGATTTGAGGGACGTCTTTCTCTTCGATGATTGTTCCGCTGAGATCGCCTGTATCGGTTTTCTTGCCGAGAATCAGCTTGGCTTCATACGTCTTGAAGGACGAATCTATATAAGGAAGAAATTTAGTCGCTTTTCCCACAGCCACGATTAAGAGGCCGGTCGCGAAAGGGTCGAGCGTGCCGAGGTGCCCGACTTTCTTGCTGAGGAATCTCTTCGCGATGAGATTGTCCACTTTTCGCGAGGTCATCCCAGCCTCTTTGTCGAGCAAAAGAATCCCGTCTTTCATATCAAATGGGATTATACTTTCTTTGCATATGAAAGAAACGCGCGAGGCATTATCCTGCATCAAAAAGAACGACGAGACCTTTTTCCTCATCCCAAAAAGCGCAAGAATCCTCATCCCTATTTCCAAAAATGACCATTCGCTTTTCCTTTACGAATGCCTAAAACGTTACGCCCTATACGCCCAGAAAGACTTTGAGCTGATTCCCGTCTGCTTCCGCTTTGAGGAAAGCGATGAGGCAATCTCGGGGTTTCCTTTGCTGGAGCATTTGGAGATCGAGCAGGAGAGATTGGCCAGAGAGCTCGCCTCAAGGAGTTACGAGTCATACGTCTCTAAACTCAAAAGGCTAGCCTACGCCAACGAAGCATCAGCCCACGGCTGTTCCATAATCGCCTTGCCAACATCCTTCGAAGACTTCTTTTTCCATTACGAGGACAACCTTCTGCGCTTAGGGAAGATCAATTCCTACCTTCCTTATTCCCTCGCATCCAACAATTGTTCTTTCATCCGGCCGCTTTTCTCATTCGACGAGGAGAAGATGAAAAAAGGGGAAGAAGAGCTTGGGATAAGCGCCTGCGGGCAGGTAAGAGAGTCGCCTTTATCGAAAAACGAAAAGGATTCTTTCCTAAAAGCCACGTGCTATGGGGAATCCTCGCCCAATCTTCCTTCGCTGAGCAAGAGGGAGATCCTCGCTGATTACCCCGAGCTTTATTTCGAAAAGGGGGAGAATGGGGAAATCGAAATAAAAGATCGTTTCGGAATTGAGATGGCATCATTCAAGGTGTCTGAGCTCGACGCCCACCGCTTTCTTCTCTCCTCTTTCTATTTCACCGACGAAGTTGAAAAGGCGAAGATCCTTTCCTCTTTCTTCGCCTATTGGAAGAAGAGAAAAAAGCTGCCTCTGCAATTTTGCATTGACGTCTCCGAGGATTTTAACTTCGATTCGTCTTGGAAGCTAATCGGCGATGCTTACGTCAAAAAGTTCTGGTAAGCCCGCAGAAAGCGCTAAGCCAAGATAAAAGCCAACCCGTTATGAGTTGGCTTTTCCCTGCAAAAATGCCTTATTTTTTGTTTTCCTCAAGCGTTTTGAGGTCTTCTTCCTCTTTCTTGAGGGCTTTCTCGATGCGATCGGCGCGCTCGAAGGACTCATCATAGACAAAGATGACCTTGGGCACTTTGTACAAATCCATCTTGCTCGCGAGGCTGCTCCTTACGTAGCCTTCCTTTTTCTTGAGGGATTCGAAGGACTGATGGGGGTATTTCGCATTGAAGAAGGTGACGTAGACCTTGACTTCGCTGCAATCGCGGTTCACCGCGACTTCATTAACGGACACCATCCCTATCTTGGGGTCTTTTATCTCCCCGCGGACGATGTCCATGATGTTCTTTTCGATGAGGGCTTTGATGCGCCCGGGACGGAAGGCCATGCTTATTGCTTCTCCACCATCTCATAGCCTTCGACGATGTCGCCGACCTTGAGATCGTTGTACCCGGCGATCGTGAGGCCGCATTCATAGCCGGACTTGATGTCTTTGACCGCGTCTTTGCCATGCTGCAAGGAAGCGATTTCGCCATCATAGATGACGACGCCATCGCGGATGAGACGCGCCTTCGACTTGACTTTAAGCTCGCCGTCGATCACATAGCTGCCGGCGACGGTGCCGACATGGGTGATCTTGAAGATGTGCCTGACCTCGGCCTGGCCGGTGACGGATTCGACTTTCTCTACGCTTATCATGCCTTTCATGGCCGCTTCCATCTCGTCGAGCAGCTCGTAGATTATCTTATGGAGGCGGATTTCGACGTGGGCCTCCTCGGCTTTCTGCTTGACGCGTGCATCGGGGCGGACGTTGAAGCCGAAGATGATGGCGTGCGAAGCCTCGGCGAGCAAGACGTCGGAGTCGCTGATGGCGCCGCTGGAGGCGCTAAGAACATGGACTTTCACCTGCTCGTTGCTGAGTTTCTCGAGGTTGGCCTTGAGGGCTTCGGCGGTACCGTCGGTATCGGCTTTGACGATGACGTTGATGTCTTTGACTTTGCCGGCGTTGATGAGGTTATTGAGATCGTCAAGCGACATGGCGCTGCTGCCCATGCGGCTGTTCTGCTGCTTCTCAAGGGCGCGCTTGGAGGCAATTTCCTTAGCTTCTTTCTCCGTGGGGAAAGCCATGAAGCGATCGCCCGCGCTAGGAACGCCGGAAAGCCCGATGACGGAGACTGGGCAGCTCGGCCCGGCGCTTTTCAGAATCTTCTTGTATTCGTTGGTCATGCGGCGGACCTTGCCGTATATTTCTCCGACGACGACGTAGTCGCTGTTGGTGAGGGTGCCGTTTTGGACGAGGAGGGTGGCTTTCGGGCCTTCCCCTTTGTCTAAACTCGCCTCAAGCACGGTGCCGCTAGCGTAACGTTTGGGGTTTGCCTTGAGCTCCATCATCTCGGCCTTGAGGAGGATCATGTCGAGCAAATCGTCGATGCCCATGCCTTTTTTGGCGGAGATCTCACAGGTCATGACGTCTCCGCCGTAATCCTCGGCGATGACGTCATGGGTCATAAGCTGCTCCTTGACTTTGCGCGGATTGGCCCCGGCTTTGTCCATCTTGTTGATGGCCACGATGATCGGCGAGTCGGCGGCTTTGGCATGGTCGATGGCCTCCAGAGTCTGGGGCATGACGCCGTCATCTGCGGCGACGACCAAAACGACCAGGTCAGTGACGGAGGCTCCGCGCGCCCTCATGGCTGTGAAGGCGGCGTGCCCTGGAGTGTCGATGAAGGTGATTTTCTGGCCATGGACCTCTTTTTGGTAGGCGCCGATCTCCTGGGAGATACCCCCGGCCTCGGTATCGACGATGTGCGAGGAGCGGATGGCGTCGATGAGGGTGGTCTTGCCGTGATCGACGTGCCCCATGATGGTAACGACAGCCGGTCGAGGTTCAAGATCGGCAGGGTCGTCCTTCATCTCGATGTCCTCGAAATGGGTGGCGTCCACCGCCGCTTCCTTCTTGAAATCGTAATTGAACTCAAGGCAGACCATGCCGATGGTGTCGTCATCGAGCATCTGGTTGATGGTGACTGCTTTGCCTTGAAGGAAAAGGAATTTGATGATGTTCGGGACGGGGATGTTGATGGCTTTGGAGAGCTCAGCGACGCTGAGGGGCTTTGAATAGACGAAGACTCCCCCGTTCACTTTCGCGTAATCCTGTTTCTTGTTGCCAGGGCGATCAGAGAAGTTGGAGACCCTCTTGGGATGATTGTCGCTCTTCTTTTTCTGGAAATTCTGTTTCTTCATATTCTATTCACTCCTTTGCGTTCCATTTTTCAATTAGGGCCTTCGCGGCTTTGGGCAAGGTGACTCCCACGCCTGAAAGGCTTTCGTATCCTAAGGCCTTCCCCAACTCTTCCTTGCTCGCGCCCTCTAAGACGGGGCAGGAGAACTTGTTTGCCGCCGAGCGGATTTCCTTCTCCGTATTGGGCGAGCAATCGGAGGCGATGAGGACGAGGCAGAGCTTTCTGGCGTGCAGCAAGCTCGCCCCGATGAGAGTGGCGTTCCCTCTGTTGAGGATGCCAAGGAAGCTCAGCGCTTTCTCTTTCATAGCCTTTCCTCCATCGCTTTGTAGATTTCTTCGCAGTCAGCGAGGCGGAATCTTTTCTCTAAGAGTTTCCTTCTTCTCGCCTCGGCGATGCTTTCCTTGCTTTTATAAAGGTAGACACCCCTGCCGTTGAGTGGGTTCTTCCCTTCCAAAAGCAAGCCATTCGAGGAGAAAACGAGCCGGAAGAGCTCCTTTTTGGGATAGCTCTTCCTGGTCAGCATGTCCATTCGCCCGTTTTCTCTTCTCATATTTATTTCTCGTCGTCGTAATACTGATCGTAGTCGGCGTAATCCTGGTCGATGTCCTCGTCGGTCTCGATTTCCCCGTCGAAGCTGTCTGCTTCCTCTTCTTCGATGCGGGCGAGCTCCTCTTCGGTATAGACGGGCATCGCGTTGTCGTTGGCGGAGGGTTTGACGACCTCGCGCTTGACTTCCTCTTCGGTGATCTTGTGCGGGCGGCCTTTCTTCGCCGGGCGGGTCTTTTTCTCTTTCGAGGCTTCAAGCTGGGCTTCAAGGTCAGAAAGGGTGGTCGTTGTCGTGACTTCCTTCTTCTCATCGATCACCGGAGCCGAGACAGGGGCGACGACCTCCGAAACGGCTTCGGCAGTGAAAGTCTCTTCCGCGGCCGAGTCAGGCTTGGCGGCGCTGGATTTGAGCGCGGCCAAAGCGGCGGCCGCGGGGTTGACGGCCTCGGCGGGGAATTCCTCCGGGCGGGCGCCGGTTTTGGGCGCCTCCATCGGGGTGATGGGCTCAACCAAGGACTTCTTGGCTTCTTCTTTGGCCGCCTCTTTCTTGGCTTCCTCTTCTTTGAGTCTGGCGAGGTTCTCTTCCTCCAGGCGACGGCGGGCGGCCTCCTCTTCGGCGGCTCTCCTGGCGGCGTCTTCCTGGGTCTTCCTGAGATAATCCTCTTTGGCTTTGGCCTTCCTGAGTTCTTCGGCGCGCTCGCGAAGGGTCTCAATCGGGGTGTATTCGATGTTCTTCTCGATGGCTTTGCTTTCCTCGAGGAACTCGATGTTGACCCCGGTCAGCTTGCGGGCGAGGTCAATGTTGGAACGGTATTTGCCCATGGCAAGGGCGGTGTCATCGTCGTGGATGATGGCGAAAGCGCGGCGCTTCCCGTATTCGTCTGGCTCGCTGAGATTGACGCCCAAAACCTGGGCGGGGCGGCAGGATTCGGCGACGAAGAGAGGAAGGAGATCGCTATAGGGGATAACGTCGATCTTCTCTTTGGCCTTCCCGTTGCCGAGCTGGCTGACAATCTTCTGGATGCGCGCGCCGCCCTGGCCGATGCAAGCGCCGGTCGGGTCGACGTCTTCGTTGGTGGAGGCGACGGCGACTTTGCTGCGCACGCCGGCCTTGCGGGCAACGGCCTTGATGAGGACGGTGCCGTCATAGATCTCATGGATCTCCTCCTCGAAGAGCCTCTTGAGGAAGCCTTCGCTGGAGCGGGTGGCCTCGATCTGCGGGCCGCGGGGCTTCTTGCCGGGCTCGATGGGGGCGGCCGTCTCGACTTTCTGGATGTAGACCTTGATGGGGTCGCCGGAGCGGAAGTACTCATCGCCGATCAGCTCGCGCCTGCCGAGTTCGATCGTCGTGCGCCCGATGTTGACGGAGACGCCTCTGTCGTCGGCCCTTTCGACGATGCCGGTCACCATGTCGCCGATGCGGTCTTTGTAGATTTCGTAAAGGGCGCTTCTCTCAGCCTCGGCGAGCTTCTGGCGGAAGGAGTTCTTGACCCCGTTTGTGAAGGCTTTGGAGAGTTCCTCGAATGTCGCCGGGATGACGTATTCGTCGCCATCTTTGTACTTGGGTTCATCGAGCCCTTCGTTGGCTTCTTCGGTCTCGATTTCAAGCATATCGTCCTCAACCTCATCGCGGACGGTCTTGACCTGAGCGAGCTTGATGGGGCTCTCTTTGTCCTCAAGGTCAATGTCGCAGGTGACGATTGGGTCGGGCATGTCTTTGGTTCCGCCGCCGAGGTTGCGGATATAGGCGGCTTTGACGGCCTCGGAAAGCGCGTAGATGACGTCCTCTTCCGAGATGCCTTTGTTGGCGGAGATGGTTTTGGCGGCTTCGATTACGCCTTTGATGTCGATTTTGTTCATGTTTGTTTTCCTTTTACTTTCCTAGAATTTGATGGCTAAGCGGGCTTGGTCGATGTCTTTGCTCGGGAAGGCGGCTTTCTTTTTGCGCCCTTTCACAAAGTAGGCGAGGGTCGCTTGCTCCCCATATTCCTCAAGCGTGCCTTCCAAGGAGTTCTCCCCTTCGAAAGGGTGGCTCAGATGGAGGTGGACGTATTTCCCAACGTACTTGCCGAGATTCTCGAGCTTGATGGGCTTCTCCGCGCCGGCGGAGCTCACGTCGAGGGTGTAGGCGCCGCCTATCGGGTCGTTCTCATCGAGGATCTGCGAGATGAGCTCGGAAAGGGAGATGATCTCATCGAGGCCAATCGGCTCGACGCGGTCGACGACAACCTCGAGCTTCATCCCCTCTTTGCAGGGGTGGAAGAGGACGCTAACGAGGTCATAGCCCTTTTCCTTCAAGGGCCCTTCCAACAGCGAATGGGTTTTCTTTTCTTCTTCCATTTTTTCCTCCAAAACAAGAAAGAGTGGTCCCAGGGCCACTCTGTCAGTGTGTTTTCGACGGAACCAAGTCCTGGATTTCCGCGCGGCTATTATAAAATCAACGGGCAGCCTGTTGCAACAGCCGCAGAGCGAAAAGTCGCAATCAAAGGAGCCCCGGTGGGGACTTCCCTCATTCAGCGGGCCTCTTCAAAAAGAAGAGGAAGGCCACGATGGGGTAGATGAGGTTGAGGAAGAAAAGGGCGTAAGGGCCAATGGCCATCGAGCCCATGAAGTCGATGGGGAAGAAAGAGGTCATCGACTCGACGATGAACATCGGGCGGCAGGCAAGCGAGATGGCCATCCAGGCCGCGAGGACGACTCCCGCGCCGCCTTCAATGCAAAGGAATTTGAGTTCCAATGAGGGCCTCTTGCTTTTCTCGACGAAAGTCGCGCAGATCTCTCTGCGGAGCAAGACGAGGGAAGGCAAAGCCATGAGGAGGATGGTCGGCAGGCACTGGAAGAAATTCCTGCACGAATAATCCATCATGACCGGGAAAAGCAGGAAATCCCCGAGGAATCCGGCGGCGAAGACGCTGTAGACGAAAAGAAGGATCGTGGAGACAAGCTGATATTTCCTCTTTGGGCAGGCTTCTTCTTCATTCCAAGAGAAGAGCTTGGTCGCGAAGAGGATAAAGGCGGCGCCGACGAGGAGAGCGATAAGGCTGAAGATAATCGTCGACAGAGGGAAAAGCGGCCCGCCGCGATGGATGATGAGCGAAGGGTAGATGCCCGAGGCAAGGTAGATGATGCAAAGAAGCAAACTGACGAAGGAAAGGGATGAGATGGCGATGCCATGTCCCAAAAGGGCTCTCTTCTTGCTTTTCTCATCGCGCGGATGACGGATGATTTGGAAGGCGTAGGCGATATAGACGGGGATGAAGGAAGAGAAATAATAAGGGATGAAAGTCGCACCGCTGAGATCGGTGGAATTCACGTCCTGGACGAAGAACCAGAGGATGTGGAAAAGGGCGAGCCCGCCGAGAGCGAAGAAAATGGCTTCGGCGAAAAGCAAGATTATGTTTTTCTTTTTGAGACTCATTCGTACATCGCCTCCAATGCGTATCCGGCCCCGCCCTCATAGCTCTCCTCATAGAACTGATAGGCGCGGCTGAGCGAATAGCTCATGTCGTCTTTGATGTCGATTATCGTGCCTCCGAGCATGTCTTTGTCGTAATAAAGGCCATCTCCCGTCTTGAGGCCATAGACCAAGGAGATGTAGTTCTCGCCCTTGATGCTGTATTCGGCGGCGAAGTCGTTGATATGGTCATGGCCATAGAACATCGCGACCGTCGTCCCGAGGCTCTCGGCCACCTCGAAAAGGTTGCTGCGGGTATTGCTCGTCCCCATGTTGGTGGGGCCGAGGTCCCCCCTGCTTTTTCGATTCTCCCTGATCTCTCCGGAATGACGCTTGATGGAGCCCTCTACCGTCTTGTAATCATTCAAAGAGGGATTGGCAAGGCGATAGGCGTATTCGGTCTCCCAAAGGGGGATGTGGAAATAGAGGACGGATTTCACGTTCGGATTCTCGGCTTTGGCTTTGCTGACCTCCTCGCCGAACCAGGTCACCTGCTCAGGATGGACGGTGTCGTAAGAGTATTTGAAGTCGGGAAAGCTGTAAGCCAGAGAGTTGGTGTCAAGCGCGTAAAGCTGCCAAAGGGTCTTGCCGCCTTTGGTGAGATTGATCACGTAGTTACTCTCGCCGGTCAGCTCGTCTTCGACCTCAAGATAGAGGGAATGTTTGTATTTTCCGGCGAGGCGGCCCGAATAATAGGCATCCCAATATCCTTGCTGGTCGTGGTTGCCCCAGGTCACCCCATAGTAGATGTCTTTGCCTAGAAGCTCGGAGAAGCCCTCGAAGACGTCGAAGAGGGTCTCATAGTTCTCTTTCGTCGCAGTCAGGACCTGATCGCCGGTGATCATCACGAGGTCGGGGCTCGCGTTTTTCACCAAGGCATTGATGTAAGCGGTCTGCTTGTCCATGTCCGTGGTGAAATTCCAATGGATATCGGTGAGCTGGAGGATGCGCAAAGAGGATTGCGAATCGAAAAGGGGCAGGGTCTTGATGTAGTCTTCAAGCCCCGGCTTCGCCTCGCTTGAACAAGAGAGGAGAAGGGGCAAAAGGGCGAGTGAGGCTATCTTTTTCTTCATTTCGCGCCTCCGTCGTTTATATAGAGAATGCCAAGGCAATGCGGGCCGCAATAGCAGGCGATCGTCGCCCCTGCGGTGGTGTATTCGATGCGCTCGAAGCCGGCGGCGATTAGTTTGTCTTTCGCGACCTTGAGCGCCTCTTCCGTCGCGGTCGAGTAGGTGATGAAGACCAGGGATTTGTCGGGGTTGGAGAAAGAGGCGAGGGTGTCGTCAACGTAATGTCCCACCACGGCGTCCATGCTGCCTCTGTATTTCTTGCCGGCGATCATCTTGCCGTTCTGGACGTAAATCTCCGGCTTGATCTTGAGGATATTGGCCCCGACCATCGCCAAAGCAGAGCATCTGCCCCCTTTGTAGAGATTGTCGACGCTCTCCAAGGAGAAAGAGGCTTGGCAATAAGGGATCCTCGCGCGGCATTTCTCAAGGATCTCGCTGACTTCAAGGCCCTCTTTGGCAAGTTTGCTTGCATAGATGGCCTGCAATGCGATGCCAGTGGATAGAGAAAGGGTGTCAATCACGTCGACCTTTCCTTCGAAGGCCTCCTCGTGCGAGACGAGGTTGGCGTTCTCGCAGGCTTTTGAGATACCTGAGGAAAGGGAGAAATGGATGATATGGTCATGGTCTTTGAGGACATCGGCGAAGAATTCCTCGTATTGGAAGGGATTGACCGCGGCGGTGTGCGGCAATTTGCCGGTGGCTTTGGTGTAGGCGAATTCCTCGTCCGGGGTCACTTCCCCGTCGAGGCCGCTTTTGTCCCCCATTGTGACGCTGAAGGGCACGGTGCGGATGTCGAATTCCTCAAGAAGGTTCTTCGGCAGATCGATGGTGCTTTCAGCGGTGATTGCGATTCTCATGGTTTTAATTGCTCCTTTGAAATATTGGAAATTCTGACGCTGGCGATAACCGAAAAAAGGCCCACCAAAGCGCCTTTCGGCTAAGCGCTTAGGAAGACGCTTCAACCGACGATGAGTTTCTTTCCATGGGTGAAGTATAAAGGAAAAGGTCCTCAAGAACAAGAAAACCCCGGATTGCTCCGGGGCGATTTCCCATTGGTGCCCTCACCCTTAGTCGAAAAGAGGTCTGATCCTTACCATGGATCCGTTCTACCGCTGAACTATGAGGGCGGTATGCCGATTCGGGCTCGCTACAAACTCGTTCGGCGTGAAAGATTATATCCACCGCCTATTAGAGGGGCAACAACTTTTTTCAAAAAGAAATGGAAGGATTGAAAGCTTTCAGAAAACGCCGCAATAAATCCATATATTAAGCAAAGAAAACCGCGCAAAACGGAAGAATAATCGGTTTTTGCGCGGTTTTAACTAAACTAAGGCGATTCTTAGTCCATCTCGCCAATGAGGTCGTAAACGAGGGCTTCTTTGATCTTGACCTTGACGATGTCCCCTTCCTTGACAGGGGCAGAAGAGGTGAAGAGGATGCTGCCGTCGATGTCATCCGGCGCATTCCAATAGGAGCGGAGAAGATAGCGGTTGCCGTTCTTCTCTTTGCCGATGACTATCCCCTCCATCGTCTCGCCGACGTGCCCCTTGTTCTTTTCAAAGGAGATGCCGGCCTGCAGTTTCATCAGCTCGGCGCGCCTCTTCTTTTTCGTCGCCTCCTTGATTTGGTCAGGGTAGTTATAGGAAGCGGTCCCCTCCTCGCGGGAATAAAGGAAGCAGCCCATCTTGTCGAAGGCTATTTCCTTGAGGAATTCGAGGGTCTCTTTCTGGTCTTCCTCATTTTCGCCGGGGAAGCCGGAGATGAGGGTGGTGCGGAGGATCGCGTCGGGGCAAACCCTCCTGATTTTGCGGAAAAGTTCAACCGTCTCTTTCTGATCGGCGTGGCGCTTCATGAGAGACAGAAGATGGTCGCTTGCACACTGGACGGGGATGTCGAAGTAATGGGCAATCACTTTGCTTTGGGCTATGGTCTCTATGAGTTCGTCGCTTATCTCGCTTGGATATAGATAAAGGAGCCGAATCGAGTAGAAACCGATCTTCTCCAGGTCTTTCAACAAAGCGACGATATCATGGCCTTTCTCAAGGTCGGTGCCGTAAATCGTGGTGTCTTGCGAGATCAGGGAGATTTCCTTTACCCCCATTCCCTTCAGCTTGCGGGCTTCCGCGAGTACTTCCTCGTATGGACGCGATTTGAAGCGCCCCCTAATGAAAGGGATCGCGCAGAAGGAGCAGAAATTGTTGCAGCCGTCGCTGATGCGCAGATAAGCGGAATAAGAAGCGGTCGAAAGCAGCCTGTTCAAAGGGTTCATCGGCGAGATCTCCGCCTCGCCGAGCAAGCCCATAAGCATGTTCGAGAGGTTGGGATAATCCTTGAGCGGCACGACGAGGTCGGCTTCGGGAATCTCTTTGCGGAGTTCATCGGCATAGCGCTCGGCCAGGCAGCCGGTGACGACGAGCTTGGCGCCTCCTTTTTTCAGGGACGCCATTTGCAAAATGGTCTCAATCGACTCCTTCTTCGCCGAGTTGATGAAGCCGCAGGTATTGACCAAGATAAGGTCGGCGCCTTCGGGGCGAGAGGAAAGCTCGAAGCGGTCGGAAGGGAACATCGCAAGCATCTCCTCGGAATCGACGAGGTTTTTCGCGCAACCGAGGCTAACGAGGGCAACGCGTTTCTTCATAACGCCTTTCTTCCAGTCTCCTCAAGGACTTTCTCCAAAGAGGGAAGCTTCTCGTCAAAGGAGGCGAAGTCGCTCATCTTCCAGGTCCAATTCCTGTTATCGACGGTGCTCGGGATATTCGTGCGGGCCTCTTTGTCCAAGCCAAGGATGTCTTGCATGGAAACGAGCGCGTACTTGGCCTTTTTCTGGAAGCAATACCTGATGAGGCGATCGTTCATCGGCCCTTGGTCGATGCCTTTTTGCTCAAGCGCATAGACCCATTCTGCTTGCTCATGCTCAGGGAGATCGTAGAAGAAGCCGATGATGGTCTCGTTGTCGTGGGTGCCGAGGTAGCAAACCGCGTTCTCTTCATCCCATTTGCCTTTGTGGGAAAGCTCGTAGTCATGGAAAGTGAACTCGATGACGTTCATCCCCGGGAAGGAATAATGGTCGCGGAGGGTGAGGACCTCCGGGCGCAGATCACCGAGATCCTCGGCGATGATGTTGAGCTCGGGGTATTTGGCAAAAAGCGAGTCGAAAAGGGCGTAGCCAGGGGCTTCCACCCACTCCCCTTCCACCGCCGTCGGGCAGGATGAGGGGATTTTCCAATAGGTGTCGAAGGCACGGAAATGGTCGAGGCGGAGAATATCATATATCTTCGCATTGAGGGCGATGCGATTCTCGATGAAGGCGAAATCCTCTTTCGCGAGCTTCTCCCAGTCGTATATCGGGTTGCCCCAGCGCTGGCCGGTGGCGGAGAAATAATCAGGAGGGACTCCGGCGATGAAGGTGGGTTGCTTGGATGAGGGGTCAAGCAAGAAGGTATCTTGGTTTCTCCAGACGTCGCAGGAATCGAACCCCACATAGAAAGGGAGGTCGCCGATTATCTCTATGCCCTTGCTTTTCGCATAGGCATGAAGTTTGTCCCATTGCTGGTAAAGTTTGTATTGGAGGTAGAGGCGGAAATCGGCCTCTTCTTTCTTTTTGCCTCTCAAAGCGGGCCTTTCTTTGATCCAATCCCTCTCCTCTAGCGGCCAGGTGTCCCAAGAAGCCTGATGCTTTTCGTGGAAGGAGGCGAAGACGGAGTAATCGCTTGCCCAAGCGTGGCTCTTTTTGAAGGAAGAGAGGCAGCGCGGAGCCCTTTTCTTTTCCGCTAAAAATGCCTGTCGGAGATAAGGGAGCTTATAAGCTCTGACGTCTTCGTAGGCGATTTTGTCAGTTTCGCCCATGAAAGGAGAAGGCTTCTCGATGAGCCCTTCATCGTATAACGCGTCCAAATCGAGGTAGATCTCATCCATCGCGAAAGAGCTGAAAGGCTGATAAGGAGAATGCCCATAGCCCAAGGGGGCAAGAGGAAGAATCTGCCAAAGGGAAAAGCCCGCGGAGGCGAGCTTGTCGATGAAGCGGTAGCTGTTCTTGCCAAAATCGCCGATGCCGTATTCGCCCGGCAACGAGGCAACGCCGATAAGAATCCCGGCTTTGCGCGACGTTTTTTCCATTTTCTCAGTCCTCATCGATCATTCTGGCCCCGCCGGGGGTGAAGCTTTCCTCAAGGACGTTCTTGTCCCCGTAGATGCCTTTCATCGCGCGGACGAAATTGTCCTTGTCTTTGGGCAAAAGGAAGCAGAGGATGCTGCCGGCGAAGCCTCCGCCCATGATGCGGCAGGCGCCGTCGCCGATAAACCGTTGGGCGACGTCCACCGCCTCTTGCGGCGAATTCTTGTATTTTCCAGGCACCATCGTATTTTGGAGCAAGGCCTTCGAACTTTCCCCGCTCATCCTGATGCTCTGAAGGAAAGTGGCGATATCGTGGCCCAGCAAAGCCCTTCTCGCCTCGAGGACGCGCTTGTTCTCGTCCATGTAATGGGTGGCGCGGAGTTTGGCAATCTCGCTGACGCCTTCGGTGGGCTGAGAAATGTATTTGTAGAAATCCTGGGGGTCGACCTCGCGCAGCACTTTCTTGCCGAAGACGTTGCTCGCGACGGCTTTCATGTCGTTAGGGATGCTTGCGTAAAGGGAATCGAGGCCCTCATGGCTCGACTTGGTGAGCACGAGGACGGGGGTGAGAGGCAAATTGAACTCCAAAGGCTCGATTATCGGGTTCTGGGCGTCTTTGAAATCGAGGTAATTGACCCCGCCATAGCAGCAGCCGACTTGGTCAAGCATGCCGCAGGGCTTCCCGAAGAAGAGAACCTCGGCGTATTGGCTTGCGAAAGCGAGATCATGCGGATCAATCTTGCCATCGTTATATAGATTGTTGATTATCTCGCCGATGAGGGCTTCATAGCAGGCCGAAGAGGAAACGCCGGAGCCTGAAGGGATGTCGCTATCCAGCGCCGCGAAGAAGCCGCCGATTTTGTAGCCGAGCTTTTTTAGGGCGAAGAGGACGCCTTTGGTGAGGGCCAATGAGGTGCCTTTCTCCTTCGGATCGGCTGAGATGGAATTGATGTCAAATTCGTAAGGGCGGTAGCCGGTCGAGGCGATGCGGACGGTGCCGAGGTCGTTTTTGGCGACGCTGGCGGTGATTCCGAGGGTGCTGCCCCCGACGAGGCAAAGGCCGTTGTTGTGGTCGGTATGGTTGCCGATTATCTCGATGCGGCCATGGGAGAAATAATGCTTTCTCTCGATGTTGCCGAACTCTTTGTAGAAGAGGGCGTCAGCTTGTTCTCTGCGGATCATAATTCAATGCTTTGGAGGAATCTCTCCAATCCTTTCTCACCTTTCGCGGTGTCTTTGTAAACTGCGACGTTCTTGAGGATGTTCTGACAGACGTCCCCAAGATAATCTTGGATGCTCATCCCGTCTCTCAAGGCGTCGATCATTCTTCCGAAATCGGCCAATTCGGGGTTCTCTGCGATTATTTGTTCATCGCTCTGCCCCTTCGCCAACCCTTCTTCGATGAGCTTGCTTTGCCTAACGAGGCGGGCGGGCAAGATGAAGCGTCCGGCGGCCTCGATGAGCCCGATTCCTTCCTTTTTGATGTGGAAGTACTCGGGATGGGCGTGGAAGATGCCATCTGGGTAGGTCTCATCCGTCCGGTTGTTCCTTAGGATGAGAAAGAGATAATAGATATCCCCCTCCTTCTTGGCAAGGGAGGTGATGGTGTTGTGCATGGCTTCTCCGTCGGAGTGGAAGATGAGGTTCTCGGGATCATCATAAACCCTCCACTTGGCGAGGATCTTCCCGGCGAGATCGAGGATCTCTTCCTTGCACGGACCGGAGAGGCGGAGGCAAGAGACGTAGAAATCGAGGGTCTCCAGCTTCGTGTTCGGGTGCTTGGGAGTAGCGTAGCGATTCTTGGGCGAGGCGCCAAGCAATGGGAGCATATGGCCTCCGCCCTGGAAATGCTCATGGTCGAGAATCGAGCCGCCAACGATCGGGAGGTCAGCGTTGCAGCCGATGAAATAATGGGGGAAGAGATCGACGAAGGCAAAGAGCTTGCTGAAGATGCGCTGGGATACGCTCATCCGGCTGTGGGAGGCGGAGAAGACGATGCAATGCTCCTCGAAATAGCCGTATGGTGAATACTGAAGGTACCATTTCTCGCCATCGAGGTTGAGCCCGACGAAGCGGAGGTTTTCCCTGGCCGGGTGGCTCGCGGTCCCCTCATAGCCGAGGTTTTCTTTGCAGAGGAAGCATTTCGGATAATCGAGGTTCTCTTTTTTGGTGAGGAGCTTGGCGATGTCTTTGTTGTTCTTTTCGGGCTTTGAGAGGTTGATGGTGACCTCGATAGAAGGCTCGGAGGCGAAGGATGCATCGAAAACGATGTTCTTCTCGATCTTGCTGAGAGCGATGTAGCCGTTTTTGACCCCGAGGTCGTAAAGATAGTCGGTGGCCGCTTTCGGGGAGCTGTCTTGGTAAGCGGAGAAGAAATTGCGCTCGCAAAGGCTTGGCGAGCTAGTCAAGAGCCCGAAGGCATAGGCGGCTTCTCTTTCCGCTTCGCCAGCGTCCACCCCTTTGGCTTTCAGCGCTTCGACGAGTTCTTCCCAAAGTTTGTCCGGGCGGCTCATAGAAGCGAACTCGCCATCGTCTATTTGGCCTTCGAAAGGCGCGGAGATCCCCCACTCCTTAAAAAGGAGGTTGCCGACGTAGATGGCGTCCAATTCGGGGAGGGAGAGGTTCTTTTTCGAATAGGCGACGAGCCTCGCGACGCATTCATTGAGTTCCATGTTTCATTGTCCTTTCTTGCAGAAGCGATATGTGATGTTTCTACTCCAAGTCTTCCCTTTCTTGGCGAGCAGACTCTCATCCATCCTCGAGACCGGCTCGAAGGTGATGCCCGAAGCCCTTTCGTCGAGGTAGCCCGACTGCATGCGTTGGCCTGCGATGGGGAAATTGGTCGAGTAGATCTGCAGCCCTTGGGCATCCGTGTCTATTTCGAGGCGGTAAGAGGCGTTCTCGAGGAAGGCTTTCGGGCCGGCTGAAGCAGAAAGCAAGAAGCAATGGTCGTATCCGGTCACGGGAAGCAAAGAGGAGGAATCGACGTACTTGCCGATTTTCATCGGAGAAGAGAAATCGAGCTCTTCGCTGGGCTTCAGGAAGCGATCGAGCAGCAAAGCGGAAGAGGAATAGGAAGCGACGAGACTCTCTTTCAGGGTCAAAACGTCTTCGTATAGGTTTTTCTCGCCGCCCAAATTGAAATAGGAATGGTTGGTCAGATTGAGCGGGCAATCTTCGTCAGGCACAACATTCATCGTGAGCTTCAGACACGGTTCCTTCAAACTCAGAGAATAGATCGCCTCGACTTCGGCATTGGCCGGGAAGGCAAATGGGGAAGCGGGGAAAAAGGCGTGGAAGCGAACGCGAATATTGTCCGCCTCTTCTAAGATCTCGTAATCGAAATGGGAGAAGGCGTAGCAAAGGCTCGCGCTATGAAGGCAATTGCCGTTCTCGTTAACCGGCAATTGGTAGGACTTCCCAGCGATTTCGTATTTTCCTTCGCTGATCCGCCCGGCAATTGGGCCGACGGTCTTCCCGTAATAGCTCTTGCTGTATGCGTAATCCTCATATGAGGAAGGGTGACTCAGCATGCTTTTGCCCTCGAAATCCAAGGAGAAAAGCCCCGCGCCGAAACTCGACAGGGCCATCCTCAGGCCGCAATCGTTCTCGACGTTAATCAGCTTTTCGCCATTAGAGACGTCTTCAATCCAGGTTCTACTCATATCATTTGACCTCCAAAAGTATTTTCTTGAGTTCATCTTTGTCCATTTCCTTGGGGACGGGGTAAAGGGGGTTTGCCTCCTTATCCGCGTGACTTGCAAGCTCATCAAGGTCCTCGTCCAGGATGGTTCCGGCGAATTTCTTCGGTATGTCCATCTTCTCGTTCAGGCCTTCCACCCAGGCAATTAATGCCTCAGCCTTCTCCTCTTGGCTGCATGCTTCGGGGCAAAGTTTCAAAAAAGAAGCGGCTTTTGCAAGCTTTTTCTCATCGCTTTTCCCAAAAGAACGCAGAACATGGGGCAGCAAAACGGCATTGGCATAGCCGTGCGGCACCCCGTATAGGCCGCCCAATGCGTGAGCCAACGCGTGCACATAGCCGACATAGCCTCGCGTGAAGCTGACCCCAGCGAGGAAAGCGGCTTTCTGCATCGCCTGGCGATGCTCGGGAATGGATGGATCAGAATAGAAGGCGAAAAGGTGGTCGCGGATGAGCTCCATTGCCTCCAAAGCGGTCTTTTTGGTCAGTTTGGTCCTCGCCCTGCCAACATAGCTTTCAAGGGCGTGGGTCAAAGCGTCCATTCCTGTGGACGATATGAGTTTCTTTGGCAAAGAGGAAAGCAAATCGGCGTCAAGAACGGCCAAAGAGGGAATCAGGTGGGGGTCGTTGATCGAGAACTTGTCATGGTTCTCGGGGTTCACAACCACAGCGGCAAGAGTCGCTTCCGACCCGGTCCCAGCGGTCGTTGGGATGGCGATGAGGTAGGGGATCTTCTTTCCGACTTTCAGAACGCCTTTGAACCGGGCGAGACTCTTTTTGGGATTGGTGGATTTCGCCCCCACCGCTTTGGCCGTATCCATCGCGCTGCCTCCGCCTATCGCGATCAGGCAATCGCAGGAAGCGCTGGAGAAAAGGGCGTAGGCCTCTTCGATGCTCGGGAAGGGCGGATTTGGTTCGACTTTAGCGAAAACCTCATAGGCGAGACCCTCTTTGGCGAGAGGCTCAGTGAGTTTTTGCAAAGCGCCGCTTTTCTCGATGAAAGGATCGCAGACGATGAGAGGTTTGCTCTTTCCTACCCCCTTGAGCTTGGAGGGAATCAAAGACAAAGACCCTGGGCCTTCGATGGTCTCGGGGATGGGGAAATGCAGAAGGGTCTGCACGATGAAGATCGTTTTCTGATAAACGCGGCAATATGCCTTTTTAAAAAGATTCATAAGTTTGGCTCAAAGCATCGGATCGACGATTCTGAGGATTGACCAGTACCCGCGGTTTCTCACCCTCCAGCGGTTCCACTCCTCCAAGCTGACCTCGTGGCAGATCGGGAAGGAGTCATCGAAGTCGCGTTTTATGTTCTTGATGGCCGGCACATCGACCATCAGCGTCCCGCATTCAAGGTGCAGGTAGAGGGAACGGTAATCGAGGTTGATGGTCCCGACCGTCGCCATGCGGTCGTCGACGCAGAAGGTCTTCTCATGGACGAATCCGGGGGTGTATTCATAGACTTTAACCCCCGCTTTGAGAAGTTTTCCATAGTAAGAGCGGGTGATGTTGAAAACGGCTTTCTTATCGGGGATGTGCGGGGTGATGAGGCGCACGTCAACGCCGCTTTTCGCAGCGCGGCAAAGGGCATTCTCGACCTCGCTGTCGATGATGAGATAGGGGGTGGTTATGTAGCAATAATCCTTAGCGTGCTGGATGAGGCTTAGATATGTCGACTCGCCGAACTCTTCCTTATCGAAGGGAAGATCGCCATAAGGCTGGACGAAGCCGGACGATTTGGGATACCCGCCAATCTCATCGATGTAGGTATCGGGGCTGTAATAGGCTTTGTCGATCTTCTCATCGCGATGGCCGTTGGCCACCCAGACGGAGAGGAAGAGAAGGGTAAAGGAGTAAACGGCCTCGCCCTTCAGGAGAATGGCGTTGTCTTTCCAATGGCCGAAGCGCTCGACCTTATTGACGTATTCGTCGGCGAGGTTGAAGCCGCCGCTCCAGGCCGTGTGGCCGTCGATCACCATTATCTTGCGGTGGTCGCGGTTGTTTTGCCTGATGTCAAGGAACGGCCGGAAATGGTTATACGGGGAGCATTTGATGCCGGCTTTGCAGAGTTTTGCGGCATATCCGCTAGGCAAAGTGCCGAGCGAGCCGACGTCATCGTAAAGCAAGCGGACATCTAGCCCTTCTTTCGCTTTCTCCTCAAGGATCGCGAGGATGGAGTCCCAAAAAACGCCGGGCTCGACGATGAAGAACTCCAAGAAAATATAATGCTTGGCCTTGCGGAGCTCGCGTAGGATCGGCTCATGGGCGAAATCGACGAGGGGGAAGTATTCGACGCTGGTGCGCTCATGAGCGCCGAAGCCGCCGACGAGGCTCAGGTAATCGGAGGTGGAGACGGCGAAGGGGGCCTCCTCCCTCATCTTCGCATGGGATTCGGGGTTCGTCTTGTTCTCGACTATCGGATAGGTCCATTTCCTGACGGCCCTTCTGCGCAGAGCGCTGTCGGTCTTATTGGCCAAAAAGAGATAAAGCAAAGCGCCGCCGATAGGCAAAGCGAAGACGACGAAGAGCCAGGCAACTTTGTAGGCGTAAGGGGAATCGCTGTTGATGATGTAGACCCCCAGCACCACATTGAAGGCGTAGATGAGGATGATAAAGAAGAGGATGTAGCTTGAACTGAGCGTCCCGTCGGTCACCACCGAAAGCAGCCAAAACAAAAGCCCGATTATGATGATGATCTGGGCAAAAAGAAGCAGGCCGATGAAAAGTTTCGGCCAAAAGGACGGCTTGATTAGTTTTTTCATATTTTCGAATGCGCCTTCTTATATTCCAAAACGTCGAGGTATTGGTTCAAATCGACACCATAAAGATTAAGCAGCCAATGATAGGCCGCGCGGATTTGCTCAATGGTGCTGTCGGCCCTTAGAAGCAATGAGAAATCAGAGATTTCCTTGGCGGGGATGGCGCTGCGGAAATAGAAAAGGGAATCAAGATAGAAACCAGCCTCCCCTTTCTCCTTTTCGGTCAGGGGAGCAAGACGCCTCTTGTAGCCGTACAAGGGATAAAAACGAATCACTTTCTCGGCGAGCTTGCGATCAAGCGGGTCAAGGTAAAGGGAGGGGATTCTCTCGAAGTCGGCATAGACGTGCTGGAAATGCTTTGCGGGGAATTTGAACGGAGCAAGCGGCTCGCAGATGAAGCCATGGATGACGATCATCTTGCCGTTTTTTATTTGGGCGATCGGGGTGATGGGCTCGATGATTTTGACTTTTGCGCCATATTTCTTCTTCAACGAATCATGGAGCGCGGATTTCAGCCCATCCTCGTCTTTCGCCTTGCCCCCGGGAAAGCAAAACCCGTTGATGGGGAAGTCGTCTCCCCCGAGCTCGCGGACCAACAAAAAGTGCCTGCCGACGATCACTACCGCGGCGGCATAATGTTCAACGGCGATGTTTCCCATGCGCAGACCTCACAAAAAGACACCCCATTTTAATGGGGTTGTCTTCAAAAGGGAACAAAAAGCCGTGAGGAGGGAGAGCGAAAATCGCTTCAAGGATCGAAACTGGTTAGGAGGATCAGAAAGGGCTGGTCAAATCCAAGTAGGTCTTCTTCTTGCCCCAAAGGCAGCCATCGTGATCGATGCCTTTCTCGAGGCTCAGGAGCAAAGCCGAGACGCCGTCGACGCTTTTCGATTCGTCTATTGCCTTGGCTCCCTTGCGGTAAAGCTTCTTTGCTTCCTCGAACATCTCAGGGATCGAAGACGAATGAGAAAGGCCGGTGACGGGATTTTTCCAAATCGCCTTCTTCAGGTTAAGGACGTCGAGCGTTTCTTTGTTCTTCAAGAAAACGGGGTAAGAGAAACCATAGAGGACATTCTCTTTTCCAAGCGCTTTCCAAATGATTCTTTTCCAGCCCGTGCGGCTCTGCAGGAAAGATTCGACCGAACAATAATCGCGCCAAGCTTCGTAAAAGGTGTCTTTCTCAAGAAGCTCGGGCGAGCCCGCCTTCCACATGGCGGAAATCGCCTTGGCTTTGTTCTTGCTCAGTTTCATCGCCGCAGAAGGGAGAGGCAAGCGATGCTTCTTTTTAAGCGCCGCGTCCAAAAGGGCTTCGAAGACTTTGTGAGCATAGCCGTAATGCCCTTTCAGCTCTCCGTTCTCGTCGAAGCCGGAGCGGTAGAAGATGTAAGGATGGCAAACGCGGTCAAGGCTATAATGGGCCCAGAGTCCTTTGAGATAGCTAATGAGGACGTCTTTCTCTACGCCGTCTTTCTGATGTGCGAAATCCGCCATTCGGGCATAGATTGCGGAGAAATCGCCATGATGGAGGTTTTCTCCATAGCCGCGGATTTTCAGTGGATCGGCTTTCTTTCTCCAAGGCACCAAGCCATAGAAAAAGAAGGGGTCGGGTCCTTGGGCACCAAGAAGAAAAGCCCCCTCATCAGGGATGTTTTCCTCGTTTTGCTTGGCGAAAAGATAATGCGTGAGGGCGGCGGGCATGCTCAATCCTCGTCGGCGCCAATCCCCTCGAGCCCCATCTTGAATTCGGTCTTGGTATTTTTGACGTTCTTCACGAAAATGAAGATGACAAAGGAAACGGCTAGGCAGCAAACGGCGTAGATGGGGAGGAACTTCCAGGCATCGCTCTTGCCGATGGCGAAAAGAAGCGAGCCCAGGGCAATCGGGGTGATGGTCTGGGCGGCCATGGAAGATGCGTAGTAATAACCGGTATAGGCGCCGATCTTCTTGCCTGTGCAGAGCTCGACGACCATCGGATAGGAGTTGACGTGGACAAGCGACATGCCGAATCCCTTGAATCCCCAAATGATGAAGATATAGAAGGGGAAGGGGTTGTAGCCTCCGTCGGCGGGGAGGGTAACGGGGATAGCGAAGGTGAGAATCGCCCATATGGCAAGGGAGATTCCCGTGATGCCGAGCCCGGTGAAAATCGTCCACTTGCGTCCGATCTTGGAAGCGATGTACCCGCCAATTGCAAAGCCAACGACCGAACCGACTCCGCCAACGATTGTGTTGATCATGTTGCCGCTGGTTTGGCAGTGCAAATAGTAAAGGGTGTAGTTGCCCATGAAAGTGCCGATGCCGTTGTCGGCCATGAACCAGAAGAATTCGGCCGCCAGTATGAGGAAGAGCATCGTGCGGTTGCCTTTGGTGAGAGGGGCGTCGTCAGTGACTTTGTCCGCCACTTCCGCCTCTTCTTCGCCGCGCTTCATCTCAGGCTCCACCTCTTTGGCGATTTTGTTCTCCTTGATGGTGAAGAAAAGGACGAGCGCGGAGGAAAGCATCAAGACGGAAGCGATGAGGAAAGGGGCTTCAATTATCCAAACGTTGCTCTTGCTTGGCCCGGCAAGCCAGTTGGCGGAATCGTCGCCAAGGTAAGAAGAGAGGACGAAAACAATACCGACGATGGTGGCGAAAGCTCCGCCGATGTAGCCCATGATATTGATGATGCCGTTGGCTTTCGAACGCAGCGGCTTCGGCGTCATGTCGGGCATCAGCGAGACGGCCGGGTTGCGGTACATCATCGAGAAGACGACGACGATGGCCATCAAGGCAATGACCCCGGCAAGATTATGGAAATGGAAGAGGACGGGGATGAAAGGGAAGGCGACGGAGCAAACGAAGGTCCCAGCGAGAATGTAAGGCATGCGTTTGCCGATGCGCGTATGCGTCTTGTCGGAGAGATGCCCGAAGATAGGCAGCAATATCAAAGCGGCCAAATTGTCCAAGGCCATCATTATGCCGACGAGATATTGGACCTCGGTCTGGTCTTTTGCGCCGAGCGCTTCCGTGAACAACTCGGTCAAGAAGGTCGGGCACCAAGAATCGTAGACTTGCCAAAGGAGCAGAATCCCAAAGAAGGCAAACCCAATCAGGAAAGTCCGTTTGTAATTGAGCTTAAAAGAAGCTTTGTTCGTCGATGAGGCAGTTTGTTGCATAGATATTCCTCGCTTGATGAAAATTTAACCACCCCAACTTTTAAAAATAAACAACGGTTTAACAATTTGGATAAGAAATCGGTAAAATGAAACGGAGCAAAGTGGGAGGCGCCACATGTATATAACACGTATCGGAATAGATGGAATGATGTGCGGGCAATGCGAGTCTCACGTCAGCCTCATGCTCAGGAAGATCGATGGGGCGCTGATCGTGAAGGCCTCGCATTTCAAAAAAGAGGCGACGATTTTCTCCCCTCGGCAAATCACCGAGGAAGAGGCGCTTAATGCTTTGGATGGATCGGGCTACAAAATCATTTCATTTTCGTCCAACGAAAGAGAAAAAGAACCTTTGTCTTATCGTTTCAGGCTCCGCAAATACTCAAAATAACCCCGCAAAAACCAATTATTTTTGAACTTTGCCGCATTTAAATCAGACCCACTTTTTTCTGCTTGGGGCAAAAACGCGCGACATCCTTGCAATCGGTTTGATTGTTGCTATCATTTCCCCCGTTAACGGGGGGAAGCCAAGATGATAAAGATAATGAAAAGTCTTCGGAAAATAGACTGGCTGTTCCTGGCTTTAATACTAGGGATGACAATCCTTCAGGTCTTTTGCACGATGACTCTCACCGATGCCATCGGCGACCTTACGAGAACGATCATTGCCGCCCAAGCCGGGATGAAAGAAGAGAAGGACATCTGGATAGGGGCGGGCATCATGGTTGGATACGCCACCGGAAGCATGGTCTGCCAAGGCATCTCGGCTTTTTTCGCTTCGATCATCAGCGCCTCTTTGGTCACGAGGCTCCGCAAAAACCTTAATGACAAGATCTCCGAGATGTCGATGGCCCAAATCGAGTCTTTCTCAGTTTCCTCTTTGATCACTCGCGCGACCAACGATATTCAGACGGTCGGATTCACCTTCGTCATGGCTGCCCGCATGCTTTTCAACGCGCCCGTCACCGCCATCTGGGCAATCTGCAAGATACAGGCCGTCTCAGGCGAGCTCACCCTTCTTACGGCTGGAGGGATCGTGATTCTTCTGACCTTCCTCATTTTCATGTTCGTTTTCACGATGCCGCGTTTCAAGAAAATCCAAAAGCTCATCGACAAGGTCAACCTATTGACGCAAGAGAATCTCTCAGGCATTCGCGTGATCCGCGCTTACAACGCCGAAGATTATCAGGAAGAGAGATTCGCGAAAGCCAACGCCGATCTCACGAAGATCCAGGTTTTTGCAAGCCGCCTTACCGCTCTCATGAACCCCGTGCTGATGATCGTGATGAACGGCCTTTCTTTGGGTATCTATTGGCTCGGCGCCGCCTTAATAAACAAAGAAATCACCGATTACGCGACTCTCGTAAGCTTCTCAACGCTCTCCTCGATGATCATCATGGCCTTCATGACGCTGATGTTCATGTTCATCATGATCCCGCGCGCCCAGATCTCCGCCACCCGCGTCAACGAGGTCCTCGCCTCCAAATCTGAAATCGTCGACCCTGAAAGCGAGACGCAGCCAAAAGAAACGGGGACAATCGAATTCGACCACGTCTGCTTCCGCTATGGCGATGCGAAGGAAGACGTCGTCAACGACCTCTGCTTCCAAGTGAAGCAAGGGGAGACTCTCGCAATCATCGGCGCGACGGGCAGCGGAAAGAGCACGATAATCCGCCTTCTCGCGAGATTCTACGACGTCACCTCCGGTTCGGTGAAAATCGACGGCGTGGACGTCCGCGAAATGAAAGAGAAGACATTGCGCAGCAGGCTCACGATCGTGCCGCAAAAGGGCCTTCTTTTCAGCGGAAGCGTCGCTTCCAACATCAAATTCGGCGACGCCTCAATGAGCGACGATGCCATGAAAGAGGCTGCCCGAATCGCCATGGCCGACGAATTCATTGAGAAGATGGACGGGGGCTACGAGGCCAGAATCGCCCGAGGTGGGAGCAACGTTTCAGGCGGCCAAAGGCAAAGGATTTGCATAGCTAGGGCAGTGGCGACGAAACCCGAAATATGCGCTTTCGACGACTCTTTCTCCGCCTTGGACTTCAAGACTGATCTGCAAGTCCGCAAGAACCTGAAAGAGGCATTGGGATCGACGACGAGAGTCATCGTTGCCCAGCGCATCGGCACCATTATGGACGCCGATCAAATCATCGTCCTCAGCGAGGGCAAAATCGTCGGGAAGGGCAAGCACAAAGACCTCCTCCGCGATTGCGAGGTCTATCGTGAGATCGCCCTCTCCCAGCTCAGTAAGGAGGAACTTGGCTTATGAAAAAGCATCCCGATGATCTGAAGAAGAGGAAATTCTCCGTCCGCGCGACGAAGAAGGCCTTCTCCCATATGGCCAAAAAGCATCCTGGATACGTCGTCTTTTTCCTCGTGGCCATCGTTTTCGCCATAATCAACGTCCTAATCTCGATTTACTCTCCAAGCGAGCTTCGCAACCTGACCAACACCATCACTAACTCAGCCAACGCCGGCTCCAAAGTCCCGATGGACGACATCACGCATTATGGCCTCATCCTTGCCTGCCTCTATTTCGCTTCGGCTCTAGCTTCCTATGCAGCAAGCTTCATTCTGAACACAATATCCAATTACTATGCGAGGGATTTGAGGGAGGCGATAGAGGACAAGATCAACGCGATGCCTCTTTCCTATTTCGACTCGCATCAATTCGGCGACATCCTTTCTCGCATCACCAACGACGTCGACAACATCGCCCAGAACTTTGCATCCTCAATAGCCACCCTTCTTCAAAACGTCATCATGCTTTTGGGAGTGATCATCATGATGTTCGTTAAATCATGGCAGCTGGCTCTCACTTGCATCGCTTCCCTGCCGATACTTCTCATCGTCATCGCTTTGATGGGGAGCCTTGCTTTCCCCCAGTTCAGGAAAAGGCAAAAGATCCTCGGCGACATAAACGGGGTCATCGAGGAAAACTATTCCGGCCAGATGGTCATCAAAGCCTTCGGCAATGAGCAGCTTGAAAAAGACCAGTTCGACAAACCTAACCGCGATCTCGGAAGGACAATGTTCTTCGGCGAGGCCTTCATGGGCATGCTCCAGCCGGCGATGAACTTCGTTTCCTATTTGGCTTACGCCGGGGTCTTGCTCGTCGGCGGATTGCTCCTAATAAAAGGGGCGGAAGGAATGGATTATGGCCGTCTTGCGGAGTTTTTGGTCTATGTAAACCTTTTCCAATCCCCTTTGTCATCGATTTCGCAGTCGATGAACTCCCTCTCCAGCGCAAGCGCCGCCAGCGGCAGAGTCTACGAATTCCTCGAGGAAGGCGAGCAGCCAGACGAATCCGAAAAGACCCTTAAATTCATCGAAGGGGAGGCTGGATCAATCAAAGGGGAAGTTGAATTCTCCCATGTCTATTTCGCTTATGACAGCAGTCGGGAAATCATCCACGATTTCTCCGCCAAGGTTAAGCCGGGATCCAAAGTTGCCATCGTCGGTCCGACGGGCGCGGGCAAAACGACGATGGTGAATCTCCTGATGCGTTTCTATGAGGTGAACTCCGGAACGATCTCGATAGACGGCGTCGACATCTCTTCGATGAAAAGAGAGGAGGTGCGCGAGATATTCGGAATGGTCCTCCAAGACACATGGGTTTTCCAAGGCACGCTCAGGGAAAACCTCGTCTACAACACCAAAGGGGTCAGCGAAGAAGACATCTACGCGGCTTTGAAGGCGACCCACATGCTCCACTACGTCAAAACCCTGCCGGGAGGCTTGGATTACCAAATCAAGGACGGCTCCTCGCTGTCTAGCGGTGAGAAGCAGCTCCTCACCATCACTCGGGCGATGATCAGGAAAGCCCCCCTGCTCATCCTTGACGAGGCCACCTCAAACGTCGACACCCGCACCGAAGAGCGGATACAAAAGGCAATGGACGCCTTGACGAAAGGAAGGACGAGCTTCGTCATCGCCCACCGCCTCTCCACCATCAAAAACGCGGATCTCATCCTCGTGATGAAGGACGGCAACATCATCGAGCAGGGCACGCACGACGACCTTATTGCCCAAAACGGTTTCTACGCCGGCCTTTACAATTCACAGTTCGCTTTCGAATGAGGAGTCTTTATGAAATTGGTGTCTTGGAACGTCAACGGTATCAGGGCCGCGCTGACCCATGGCTTGAAGGAGAGTCTCCTTTCCTTGGATGCGGATGTCATATTCTTGCAGGAAACGAAGCTCAGCGAAGGGGTGGATTTCCCCTTGGAGTTGCCAGGGTATGAGTTGTTTTTCACCATCTCCAAAGTCAAGAAAGGCTATTCGGGGGTCGCTTTCTTTTGCAAAGAGAAGCCGTTGAGTGTCCATTACGGCCTTGAGGACGGAGCCTACGACGAGGAAGGCAGGATAATCACTCTCGAATACCCCTCTTTCCACCTCGTCGGCGCCTATGTGCCGAATTCGGGCGAGGAATTGAAGCGCCTGCCGTTCCGCTTGGAATATGAGGTTCGGCTCAAAGGCTATCTTTCCTCGCTGCAAACGAAAAAGCCCATCATCTACACCGGCGACATGAACGTGGCCCACAAGGAAATCGATTTGAAGAATCCAGAAAGCAATCATAATAATGCTGGCTTCACCGACGAGGAAAGGAACGCCTTCTCTTCTTTGCTTGGCATCGGGCTCGTCGACACCTTCCGTTATTTCCATGGCGAGGAGGTCCGCTACTCATGGTGGAGCTACCGTTTCCACGCAAGGGAAAAGAACGCCGGTTGGCGCATCGATTACTTTCTCGTCTCGAACAATTTCATAAGCCAGGTCACTGGCTCTGAGATCCACAACGAAATTTTCGGTTCAGACCATTGTCCAATTGAGTTGGACCTAAAGTAAAGCAGTCTTCAGTTTGCTTTTCCAAGTCCCAAGTCTTTGTAGGCGCGATTCGCTTCTTTGACGAAATCGTCGATGAGCAAGGCGTCTTTCACCAACGTCCCATCGCTGAGCTTGCGCGAGGTTTTCGTGAACGAGTCAACCCCGTAAGGCTTCACCTTCATGATGGCATCATAAACATTGTCCGGCCCGAGGCCTCCAGCGAGTATCACTTTGAGATTCGGGAAGGTTTCGACGATTTTTTTGTCGTCATTCCAATCATGGGTGACGCCCGCCACGCCGATGGATGTCAGCGTCGGATTGATTGAATCAAGGATCAGATAATCGCAGAAAGAGGCGAATTTTGCGGCCTTTTCCATATAATCGTCAGACGGGAGGCCAATGGCTTGCATCAGTTCAATCTTCGGGTCAATCTGATGGAGGTGCTCTTTCAGGCTCGGAGTCGCTTCGTAGTAGTTCCCGCAGATATGCACGATGTCGGGCCGTAACTCTCTCACCGCTTCAAGGACCTCGTCTTCGCCTTTTGAAACGACGATCAGAACTTTTTTCGCCTTGGTCCCGATGCAAGAGAAAATCTCTTTTATCCCATCAAGCTTTACCTCGCGAGGGCAAAAATAGCCATTTTCGAGGGCGACGCCAATGTGCTCCGCCCCTGCATCGATGCACATTTTGGCCTCGAGGCAATCGTGAATTGAATAAATTTGGGTAACCATGCGCATATGATAACCCCGATTTGGGTTAGAATTCCCACCAGAGGTAGAAAAAGAATGAAATCAGTCAAAAAGAAGAATATCTGCTTCCCCGAATCGGTTTTGATCATCGGAACATACGACGAGGAAGGGAATCCAGATGCGATGAACGCCGCTTGGGGAGGGAGGAGCGATACTGACGAAATCGCCATTTGCCTATCCTCCCACCAAACCACGGACAATATTTTCGCCAAAGGAGAATTCACCGTCGCTTTCGCCGATGAGGCAAACGTCGCCGCCAGCGATTACGTTGGGCTTGTCTCATTAAAAACCGAGCCGAAGAAAATAGAGAAATCAGGCCTAACCGCTGAAAAAGCCAAAGACATCGACGCTCCTCTATTCACAAATTACCCCATCACCTTGGAGTGCAAAGTGCGGAAATTCATCGGAAGCAAGGAAGAAGGCGGGATATTGGTCGGCGAAATCGTCGCTTGCCTCGTCAAGGAAAGCGTCCTTGACGAGAATGGGGACATAGATTTGGAGAAAGCCAAACTCATTTGTCTTGACGAAGCAAAGGGCATCTACCGGAAAATCGGTGAGCCCGTCGCGAAAGCTTTCAACATTGGGTTGACGCTCAAGTAACAAAGCCCATTACCTGCCCCTGTTTGTTTTTGCCATCAGGAGTAGAATTCATGTAATGATATTTTTGCGGGCCAATAGATCTTATCAAGGTCGTGTCCTGTCAATATATCTTTAATTCTTTGCGCGCCTACATGCGCGTGTGGAGCTTCACCGCTAAATCGCTGAAGCAAAATCGATGGAAAAGAAAAGCGAAAAAGATTACTTGGCCACTTCGCCCATCTCCGGCCTTTCAACCGAAGAGGCGAGACAGCGTTTTCTCGATGGATTTTCCAATGCGCCCTCGAAAAAAAGTGAGAAAGGCTTCTGGTCGATTTTCAAAAACAACGTCTGCAACTTTTTCACCTTGTTTCTCTTTGCCGTGGCGATTCTCTTCGTCGTCTTCTACCTCATTTTGCTGAATCTAGGCTACCGCGAGGAGGCCGCGAAATATTTCGGCATCTCGAAATTCGGATATCTGATACCGCTCATTTTCAACCTCATCATCGGCATCTCCACCGAGATGCGCTCCAAGATAACTTTGGACAAGATGAAAATAGTGAATCAAGCCAAGGTTCACGTCATCCGCGATGGGGAAAAACTGACTATGACCCAGCGGGAAATCGTGCTCGGAGACATCATCGTTTTCCAAAACGGGGACCAGCTGGTTGTCGACGCGAAACTCGTCGAAGGGGACGTCGAAGTGGATGAGTCGCTTCTGACTGGCGAAAGCGTGCCGGTGAGAAAGTTCAATAAAGGGGCTGAGCTCTATTCAGGATCTTTCATTGTCGCAGGGGCAGGCAAAGGAATAGTGACGGCCGTTGGCGAAGCAACTTACGCAAACTCTCTTTCCAAGAAGGTAAAAGCGATTCAAAGCGGCAAATCGGAGCTGATGAAGACGATATATGGCATTCTGAACATACTCTCTTTCGTCTTGATCGGGGTGGTAGCGGTCGTCGTGGCCACGATGTGCGTGAAGATAACGCTGCATGGGAATGACCCAAGCGTTTTTTCTGACGCGATGTCATTGAGCGATCCGCTAGGATGGGCGCAGATAATCTCCACCGCTTCCGCTTTCGCGATCGGGGTTATCCCTACCGGCCTCGTCCTTTGCACGTCTTTGTCCTTAGGGGTCTCCATAGTGAACCTCGCCAAAAAGAAAACGTTGATCCAAGAACTTTATTCGCTTGAGAACCTTTCCCGCGTAGATGTGCTTTGCCTGGACAAAACGGGGACTTTGACAGACGGGACGATGCGCGTCGTCTCAACCGAATACTTCGGCCCCAAGGAAGACGCCGACGCCTATCTTGGGGCGTTGCTATCGAACATGAAGTCCTTCAATGCGACCGCAAACGCCTTGAGAGATGCCTTCAAGCCGATCGAGATGAGAATCCGTGAGGTAATCCCTTTCTCAAGCCAAAGGAAGTTCTCCGGAATCGTCCTTAAATCAGGCAAGGAGGTTCTTCTCGGCGCCCCAGAATACATTTGCTCCTCATTCAAAAACGTCATCAAGAAGGCAAATGCGGAGGAGGAAAAAGGTCTTCGCGTACTGGCTTTGGTCTATGACGGATCCCCTTTGGCGCTTTATTCGATAGAAGACAAAATAAGGCCCTCCGCCAAACAAACGATCTCCTATTTCTACGAGAATGACGTCGACATCAGAATCATCTCTGGCGACTCCCCCATCACCGTCTCCAAAATCGCTGAGGCGTGCGGGGTCAAAAACGCCGACAAAGCCGTTTCTTTGGAAGGCAAAAGCATCGAGGAAACGAAGGCGCTTGCCGAACAGTATGTCGTCTTTGCGCGCGTCTCGCCTGAGCAAAAGGAAGCTCTAGTCACGGCTTTGCAGGAAAAAGGCCACAAAGTCGCGATGACTGGAGATGGGGTCAATGACACTTTGGCTCTTCGCAAAGCGAACTCCTCCGTCACTTTCGCCCGCGCCACCGATGCCGCGAAAGCTTGCAGCGACGTCGTTTTGATGGATGATGACTTTTCTCACCTCGTCGACGTTGTTTTGCAGGGCAGGCGCGTCGTGAACAACATCCAGAGATCATCCATCCTCTTCCTGTCAAAAACCGCCTTCATCATATCGCTTTGCCTATTCTCCATCCCCTTCAAAGCAGGACAAATGCTCTTCACGATAGAGAACGTCTATCTCTTTGAGCAGGCAGTAATCGGGATCGGAGGATTCCTTTTGTCGCTTGAGAATTCCAAAAAGAGGATCGAAGGGAATTTCATATCAAAGGTAATACCGGCTGCGATATCGGGGGGATTGATGCTGCTGATTTTCGCCCTTGTTCCGATGATTCTCTGGCAGTGCGGAGTCATGAGCCAAGAGAATTCGAGGGCGTCGATCTCCATCCTGACAATCATCGGCGGCTTGATAATCATGTTCTCGCTTTCCTGCCCTTTCACCAAATATCGCGCTGTGGTATTTGGCGTATCTTTCCTCGCCGCATTAGTGATGGCTTTGGCGGCGCCGAACTCTTATTTGGGCGGCGCGCCTACGACTTTGAACATGATATTCGGGGATTCGACCTTCTGGCGCGAATTCTTCCAGCCATGGAACAGCAGGGTCTTCGCCGACATCGAACAGCAAAGCTGGATCATATGGATTTATTTCCTTGCTTTGCTTGGCGCGTTCCCTTTGTATTTAGGCATGAAGCAATTGGTTGGTTTCGTGATGAAAAGCGTTAAGCTAATCGAAAGGAAAAACGCTTAAATCGCGGCGTTTATTTAAGTTTTGCGGGTATTTCGTCGATAACCCCGTTCTTGAGAAGCTTGGCAAAAATGCGTTTTTCTTTGCGGATGTCTTTCTTTCTTGGCGAAGTCGAGGCGATGTCGTTTCCTTCTTTCTTTTCCTTCACGGCTTGGAGGAACATGTCTTCCATCGCCTGCACTTGGCGCGATAAGGCGAATTTCGGGGCGGCGAGGACATAGGCCTTCCTGAGCTCCTCGGCCTCTTTTGGATGTTCGATTATCCATTCCATCTTGGCGCGCAGTGAAGCGGCTGAACCATGATGGAAGAGGCAGACTTCGTCGTTTATGGAAAAGCTGTTAGTGGCAGAGAGCCTGGAATCAGAGATAAGAGGGAGAGCACCGCAAGTGATGGCTTCGATGGCGCTGATCCCTTCGATTTCAAAATCAGAAGCGTGAACGTAAATGTCGGAATAGCAAAGCACGTCGCGCAGTTCTTCTTGGCTGCAAAATCTCATAATCAACGGATTTGCCAGCTTCAGCTTTTTGCCGAGTTTGGCGTAATGCTTTTCGTTCGGGCCGCTGCCGCAAAGGATTATCTGTATCCGCTCGTTGTACTTGCTGGAAGCAACTGCTTTGATAATGAGGTCCTGCCTCTTCTCGGAGGCAAGCCGCCCGGACATGCAGACGACGATTTTGTCCTTGCAGAAATCCGGCCTAACCGAGTCGACGTGATGGAAAAAAGGAATTACTCCGTTGGATATGACATGCGTGACGTTCGTATCGTAATGGTGTTTCTTTAACTCTCTTTCAATCATCGGCGAGGGGCAATGAACGTGTCTCACCGAGCGATACAAATAATGGCGGAAGCCGGCGTAAATGGCTGAATTGATGAACTGAAGATGCCCCAGATGAATGGCGGAAGAAATATTCTGCGGCTGCAAATGATAGGCCGTGGTGACGGCTATCCCCAAGCCATCCGCTATTAATTGGGCGGTCTTCCCCAATTTCATTGGGAGGAAAACGTGCACCAAATCGGCGTCTTTGATGGCTTCATAAATCTTTGCTATGTCGCAGCGGGCGAAGGTAAAGCCCTCTTTGGCAATCAAAGGCTCGAAAACAGGGAAGACATAATGCGGAGTTCCGACATAATTCTCTCTTGGCTGCTTATCCTGAAACTCGCACCCGATGGTTATGACCTCATGGCCCTTTTTCCTCAGTTCGTCGGCGAAACGGTTGCAAGTCGCCGTGGTGCCATTGTTGAGTTTGTTGGCGCATTCGAGGACAAAGACGATTTTCATAAGGTTTAACTGGGGTTAATTATACACATGAAAGAACAGGCGACAATTGACCTCTTTCCCAGCCGCCGACGCGACTTATTCGCCAGTTTTGCTTTTGCGGTGAGAGGGGATTTTCCTTGAGATGAAATCCAGATTCGAATCCATGCCGACCCATTTGAGGCGCAGCCAATCCAATTTTTCTTTGTTTCTAGACGTTTCTTTCATCGTTTGAGCATAAGGACGTATATGAAGAGGCCCAATATGCGGGTTTCTAATAAAATCCATATTCAGAACGCGCTTGGCCCAAATTGTAACTTGGTAGCGAGAGACAGCGAGGCCGGATTCAAGTGAGCCATGATAAAGCCAGTTGGCAGGCGGCAAATCCGCGTTATTTCCCCGGAAAAGAGCCAAATCCAGGCAATCTTGCAGCAAATCGCGATCGCTGTTTACCTCTTCATTGAAATCGGCGATGCGTTTGGAAAGCCGAAACATCGTTTCGTCGTAATTCCATTTCCGCTCTCCGCTGCCATCGGTCGTGCCATCGCGATAAAGAAAATAAAGCAGCGTCTTCAACGATGATTCCGATACGCCTTGGTGATAAAGGTAACTGATGAATTTCTCATTTGGCGAAGAATGAACCAAATCGCCATTGACGCTTTTCAGAGAGATTTCGGCTTTTCCTTCGTTGGTGAAAACGCTGACATCGCTTTTTCCTCTTGGATCGGCTTTCTGAGCCAGAATCAGATCGCTTTTCTTGATGCCAGGGAAAATACGGCTGATCAAAAAAGGCATGTTGCCCTTAAGCTCTCCGAATTTTTTCCCGTTGATGGCAGTGACAAATTGGGTCTCGAAGTCGAGTCCAGCTTGTCCTTTTGGGCGGCGTTGGTAATGTTGCATATTTATGCACCTCCACCACTTATATAAAAGGTAATTATGCTTTTTACCCAAAGTTGAACGAGGCGATTTGGGGGCGAAGCGGGTCCCAAGTCGCCGGGTAGAAGAAAATGACGGTGGAGAGCGCGTTAGAACACGGCTTGGGCAGCCAAGAAAAAAAGCGCCGAGGCGCTTATTTTTCGTTTTGGTGGCCCAAGGCGGGGTCGAACCGCCGACACCGGCATTTTCAGTGCCGTGCTCTACCAGCTGAGCTATCGGGCCAAGCGTAGCGTCCAGGACCGATGCTCAGGGTAGAGCGCGGCACGGAAAAGGACACTAGGATCTTAATTTGGCGGACCATACGAGATTCGAACTCGTGATCTTCTCCGTGACAGGGAGACATGTTTGACCACTACACCAATGGTCCGTCTGCGCTTTCGCGCGAGAAATATTATCCGAACTTCAGGCGGACATTTCAACAGCGAATTTGATGATTCGCCTCAATTGGCCATAAAAAGCCGGGCGATTGCCCGGCCATCCGCCATAAGTTCAATACGCGACGACGGATAACTCAAAATAAGATTGAGGATGATTGCAGACCGGGCAAATCTTCGGGGCGAATTTGCCGACCATGATGTGGCCGCAGTTGCGGCATTTCCAAACGGCAACGTCTTTAGAGACGAAGACGACTCCACCCTTCACATTCTCCAAAAGCTTTTTGTAACGTTCCTCATGATGCTTCTCGATCTCACCGACCATGCGGAACTTCGCGGCGATTTCCTTGAAGCCCTCGCTTTCGGCGATTTTGGCGAATTCGGGATACATGCTCGTCCACTCATATGATTCGCCGTTAGCGGCTTCCTGAAGGTTTTCTTCCGTGGTCCTGATTTCCCCGCCTTCAAGGTATTTGAACCACATCTTGGCGTGTTCTTTTTCGTTGTCGGCGGTTTCAAGGAACAGCGCGGCGATCTGCTCATAGCCTTCTTTCTTCGCTTTGGAGGCGAAGAAAGTGTATTTGTTCCTCGCTTGGGATTCTCCTGCAAAGGCTTCCTGCAGGCATTTTTCTGTTTTCGATCCTTTAAGTTCCATAAGTGAATCTCCTTTGTGCCTTTATTATAAAAGGAGGCCAGTTAATGGTGTCAAAAGATGCTCACTCTTTTGGCGCGGGCAGATATGCGATGTGTTCAACGTTCTCTTCCTCGGCGCTGTAATCGAGCATGAATTCGTAAACGGCATCGCGCAGCTCTTTCTTTCTCTCAGGGATGGACTTTTTCATGTCGGGGTAGAAAGGGCGCGAGACATGAATAGTCATCTTGGGCTTTCTGTGTTTGGGAAAAAAATAAGGGCGGCGATAGGTCGTGCAAAATGCGACGACTGGTGCACCTAAAGTGGCTGGGTAGACAAAGGAATCATCAGGGAAGTTCCTGATGTGCGTGCAATAAGGCCAAATGTGGCGCTCAGGATAAATGACGATTGCCCTTTTTTGCTCATACCTATGGCGGATAGCCTCCTCAAAGCCTTCCTTGTGCTCAAGGTCAGGGATTGGCAAGCAACCAAGCATGGAGACGAGCGGGCGGATAAAAGGTATGGAAATGGCATCGCTGTCGGCAAGAACGTAGCTGCGCTTGGGGTTGGCGACAAAGCATTGCACCAGCCACCCATCGACGATTTGGGTGTGGTTGCCATAAAAGAAAACTCCCCTTCTGAAAAGGATGCGGAGGTTTTTCTTCCCTTTCACTTTGATGCCATAACCGATTTTGCCGACCAGCCAAAGAATCGGAAAAGCGATGAAGTAATAAAGACAAAATGACCCGATGGACCAAAAAACATTGTGACGATGGACGTATTTGTACTTTTTAGGAAAGGGCTTCTTTTTGATGTTCGTCCCGGCGAAGTCGTCGTTTAGAGCGTCATGGTAGTAGACAATCTTCGGCTTTTTGCTCATGGTTTTTCCTTGCCGACACATTTTACTAGCATGGGTGCAAGAAGCAACAAAGCGAGGTTGAAAAAAGGCCCCAGCAGGGACCTAAGTGAACTTGGTTGCGGGGGGTGGCTTCGATCCACCGACCTCCAGGTTATGGGCCTGGCGAGCTACCGGGCTGCTCTACCCCGCGATGTCTGCCGCTTAGCGGCAAGGAGAATCATAGTTTGGCCCGTTCCCTTTGTCAAACTTTTTTGGCGAAGCGATAGAGCCTGGCCCCGAAGTCGAGAATGATGGCCACGTTTTCATTGATACCGGTTCCGCTCCATTCTTGTTTCATCCGCAACCCATCACCGAGGAGGGCATCACCACTGACGCTGCCGGAAAACTTCTCATTCTCGAGAGATTTCCGTTTGCTAATCTCGTTCACAATGAAGCCTTCCTCTTTCAAATGGATGGGCGCGAGCGTGTTAACCAACCCGCCGAAGCGCAGAAAGGAAACATCCTCTTTTCTGACTTCATAATCGTAAGTCGACGACTTCTCGACCATTTCTAAGCGGAGCTTCCTGGCCTCTGGGGAAGGCACCTGCAAGGAACGCACGAAGTTGACGATGGAGACGCCGTTCTTGTTAATCTCTTGGATGAGGACGCCTTTGTCGGAATAATCTTCAAGCAAACGGTACTCGCCGAATTGCAGGATTTGCCTATTTGCTTTGTAGTAGGCGATTTGGTCCGCTATTTCTTTCTCTTCAATGGGGTTTAGGTCATTGGGGTTGAGCTCATATCCCAAAACGCCGAAGCAAGCGACGTCGAATTTCGTGTCGAAACTGGTTTTCCGCAGGGTCTGGTGGTTAGTCTTGGCCGAGACGTGGTTGGACATCAAAGACGGCGGATAGCCAAGGATCATGGCCTTTTGGATTTTGGAGCGCTCAAATGAATCCGTGTCGTCGCTCACCCAGCCCGTATCGAAGAAAGAGAACATCCCCAGGTCATTGCGCGACCCACCCGAAGCACAATTCTCCATCCAAAGATCGGGGAAGGTTTTGCGGAGTTTTCCTAGCAAATCGTACAAGGAAAGAATGTAACGATGACAGAATAGGCCTGAGTTCTTAGGGACGTCAGAGAACACGCGGTTGTAATCCCATTTTATGAAATCGACGTTCCCCTCGTTGACGAAATGGGAGATGCGCTCAAAAAGATAGTCACGAACCTCTTTTTTGGTGAGGTCGAGAACGAGCTGGTTCCTGCCTAAGGAAGCTTCACGGCCAGGGCACGATATCGCCCAGTCAGGATGGGCGCGATACAAGTCGCTGTTCGGCGAAATGGCTTCAGGCTCAAACCAAAGCCCGAACAGCAAGCCCTTGTTATGGAGATAGTCGCCGAGTCCTTTGATGCCGTGCGGCAATTTGTCCTCGTTCAGGACCCAATCGCCCAGCGATGATTTGTCGTCGTTCCGCTGCCCAAACCAGCCGTCGTCGAGAACAAAAAGCTCTGCGCCCAGTTTCTGCATTTGTTTGGCAAGGCTGTGGAGTTTAGCTTCGTCGAACTTGAAATAGGTCCCCTCCCAGTTGTTATAGACAATCGGGCGCGGCGCATTTTGATGAGAAAGAGGCAAAACGGAATCGTTGACGAAAGAATGGAAATTCTTGGCCATCCCGTTTCGTCCCTTGGGCGAATAGGTGAAAACGGCCATCGGGGTTACAAAGCTTTCGCCTTTTTGAAGAGAGAGGGCGAAATCCTCTTCGCTGAGGCCAGAGACGATACGCAGATAGCCATTGCTCTTTTGAACCTCTTCCTGATGATTCCCGCTATAGATGAGATTGAAGCCAATGCAGTCGCCATCGGAATAAGAGGACGATTTCCTGTCCAGGTAGAAGAAGGGATTATGGAGATCGGCGGAAGAACCCGTGGAGCTTTCCAAACGAATAAGGTTCGAATTGGGGGCGCTTATTTCCTCATGGAACTCATCGATCCAGCCGCCCCGGAAAGTATGCAGAGAATAGCCTTTGTCCTCTATCGACAGGCACAACGATGCTGCCTTATGAACAATTAATGGCGTTTCTGCAGTGTTTCTTATCACGACGTAGCGCCCGAAAACATTGCTGGAAGGATAAACGAGATAATGGAGTTCAGCCTCCGCTCCAGTCACTTTGTCCTCAAAGCGCAAGACGAGTTCCGAGTCCGCACCCCTTGGGTTCGGGTACCCCGTCATCTCGTTTGGGGCGCCGATGGAAGAGGAGACGAAAACGAAATCGAAAAGCGACGTCCTCGCGTTCTCTAATTTCAGCGAAGGCGAAAGGAAATCCCCTTTCCCCCGCGTCGCGAGTTCCAAAGGAAGCGAATACAGGCAAATCTCCGGATGCTCTTTGCTATAGGAAACCGATCTGCTTACAGGCAGGGCTGGGTCAAAAGCGAGAGAGGAAAGGCATTCGTCATCATTCAAGGAGGAGCCAAAGTAATCGAGGACAGGTTTTCCGATAGGATTGATGCGGACGACGTAAGAGACTTCTTTTCCCTTCAAATGAAAGGCTTGGTTTTGCTGGGTGATCATTTGAGATAATTTTATCACACGGTATCTTTCCCTAGGAAACGATTTCCCCCATTTCCCCGCGCTTTTGTTTTAGAATATCGGCATGCCAAAAAAACAGTCAATTTCATTCGGTTGGACCTTCCTCCCGGGCTACGAGCCAAGCTACGTTGAGGGGCTCCCACAGGAGGCCGAGAGCGTTGATCTCCCCCACACGGTGAAGATGCTCCCCTACCACTTATTCGATGAGTCAGCCTACCAAGGGCTATTCACCTACGGGAAGCGTTTCGACGACGAGAACCCCATGATGCCCGTGAAGATTCTCCATTTTGACGGGGTGATGCTCCAAATGCAGGTCTATTTCAACGGCATCTGCCTCGGGCACTTCATCTCCGGCTATCTTCCGGTGGACATCGACATCAGCAAGCTCATCAAACCAAAAGACAACCTCCTCGTGGTCGTCGTCGACAGTCGCGAGGACAAAAGTATCCCTCCTTTCGGTGACATCGTCGATTACATGACCTTTGGAGGGATTTATCGCGCGGTCTCCGTCATCGCTCATCCCTCTTCTTATATCGACTCGGTTCTCATCTCCGCGACCATGGAAGGCCATCTCGAAATTAAGACGAAGCTGGTCAACCCGACCCCTGAGCTGAAAGTCAGCCACATCCTCTACCGTGAGGGCAAGCCTGTCGCCGAATTCCTTGGCGAGGTCTTTGACCTGCCCTCCGCCCACCTTTGGTCTCTCGACGATCCCTATCTGTATTCCCTGAAAACCATATACGGAGATGACGAAAGGGAAGACGCCGTCGGTTTCCGCACCGTCTGCTTCACCCCAAACGGCTTCTTCCTCAATGGTGAGAACGTCAAAATAAGAGGACTCAACCGCCATCAGACCTATCCCTATTTCGGCGCGGCAGCCCCATCTTCGCTTCAAGAGGACGATGCGAACATCCTCAAATTCGGCTTGGGCGCAAACCTCGTGCGCACCTCCCATTACAGCGATGACGAATCATTCCTCGACCACTGCGACCGCATCGGGCTTCTCCTCATCGACGAAATACCGGGATGGCAGCACATCTCGCAGGACAAAAAGTGGCGAGCCACCCTGCGCGATTTCACCTATCGCATGATCATGAAGGAAAGGAATCACCCTTGCCTTGTCGCTTATGGCCTTAGGATCGATGAGAGCCAAGACGACCATGAGCTCTACACCGCCCTTGAGCAGGTCAAGAAGGAACTCGATCCGAAAAGGCAATCGATCGGCGTGAGGAATTTCAAGCACAGCGAACTCCTCGAGGACATCTATGGCTACAACGATTTTTCCTGCTGCTCATTGGAGCACGGATTGGACGATCCTTTAAGCGACGTCAAGGGAAGGCATCCCGTCCTCGTCACCGAGCATAACGGGCATATGTTCCCGACCAAATCGTTTGACGTCGAAGGCAAAAGGGTTGAGCACGCCCTGCGCCACGCCAAAGTAATGGACGATTCCTATTCTTACGACGAGCTTTGCGGCTCGATTGCCTGGTGCGCCTTCGACTACAACACCCACAAGGATTTCGGGGCCGGAGACCGCATCTGCTACCATGGTTTGAGCGACATCTTCCGCCTTCCCAAGCCCGCCGCCTATTTCTACGCCTCCCAAGGTCTAGAAAACACCTTCTACGTGATGGGAAATCTCGATCCCGGCGAGGAGAACGGCTGCAAATTGAAGGGCCCTTACATCTTCACAGACGCCGAGTGCGTCGATGTCTATCATGGAAGCCTTTACGTGGGACGTTACTATCCAGCCAAGAACGAATTCCCCCATCTTCCCCATCCGCCTGTGCATGTCAGCGATCTTTTGGGCTCGACATTAAAGAGCCTAGGCTACAACGACAAAGAATGTCGCGCTTTGAGCGGTCCGATATCCCAATACGCCGCCCAAGGGCTGGATAGCCTGTCCTCGAAAGAGAAACTGACCCTCTTCCGCACGCTGAAGAAGCATAACCCGGACATTGGCAAAGCCGTCTTGGAAATCCAAGACCTCTTGATCGGGAGAGGCGAAAAGGCCAAGCCCTATCGCTTCATCGCCTACAAAAAGGGCAAGGCCTTCGCCGAAAAAACAATATCCATGTCAGCTTCGTGGCATTACGAGCTCAGCTACTCAAAAGACGAGCTCATCAACGGCGACACCTACGACGCCCTCCGTGTCTCCGTCCGCAAACTCGACCAAAACGGCACCTTGATGGCCTACGCCAACGATTGCTTGCTCCTTGAAGCCTCCGGCCCGATTGAAATAATGGGGCCCAAGAATGTTTGCCTCGTCGGCGGAGGCATCTCAATCTACATTCGCAGCAAAAAGGTTGGCAAACCCTGCAAAGCCGAGCTCAAAATCTACGGCGAAGAGACGCTCACCTTGCCAATTTCCGTTCGCTAAAACCACGCAAAACATAAAAATCCCGGCGTTTTTGCCGGGATTTTGTTTTTTGCTTAAGCTGCGAAATCAGGCTTCAGCTTTTATTTCTGACTGGGCTTTCGCCTCATCCTCTTTATGGCGCTCGGCGAGGTCTTTGACAATTTTCGCCTCTTCCTCCTCATAGACTTTGAAGCCGAAGCGGAGCAAGACATAGGCGATGATGACCGAGACGAGAATCGTGCCAATAACAATGGTGCCGAAGACGACTAGCGAATGCTGGCTGATGTTTTCACCAGCCTCGGCAATGGCTTGATTCCTGCTGATCTCAGCGGCCTCTTTCGCCGCGGCGTCGCCGCTATAAGCTACGCTGTTGTAGTTCGCTTCGGCGTTGGAGATCGCGGAGATGTAAAGGCTCGTCCCCGTAGCGGCATAGACGATAAACTGCAAGCCACGGTTCATGCCGGAGCAAAGCTTTACGTCAAGCGGGCGCCAGGCAAAGCAGATCGATTCCTTTCTCTCGCCGAACTTCCATTCGTTGTAATCGATCGCATTCTGCATCAAGACGAGCAAAGCGAGATAGAAGATGCCGCTCGCGCCGAAGAAGAAGAAAGATGTCACGTAATACATCCACATCGTCCCGCCGAGAATCCAGAAAACATTGCTGGGGTCTGGTGTGTTGTAGGCGATTGGGTTCTCACCGAAGAGCGGGAAGGCGACTAAGTAGAAGACGAGATATCCCACGACGACAATGATGCCCATTGTCGTGAGGATGGTTTTTTGCTTCATCCTCTTCGACAGAGCTGGGTAAAGAAGCTGGGACAGGACGGTGGCAACGATATAAATCGCGAGGATCGCCGTGGCCACGAGTCCGCCATTGCTTCCTCCATAGCCGAAGACCATGTAGAAGTAATTCTGTCCGATGCCCGTCAGGATAAACTCAGCGAACTGGAAGAAAAGAAGCGCCAAAACGACGAACAATAGCTGGTGGTTTTTGATGACTACCTTGAAGAGATCAAGGATGCTTGAGGATTCCGAGATCTGCTCTTGGACTGAATCGCGTTGCTTCTCCTTGCACAGGAAATAGACGAAAAGCTGCGAAGCCAGGAAGAACACTGCCACCAAGGTGCCGATCAAAGCATAGATGCCGGCGGTAGAAAGAGGGATAAGTCCGGGGAGCAAGTACATGCAGAGGGTCATGATTGCGGTGCCGATGGAGGCGGCAACGGTGACGTTGGTGGTGATTCTGGCCCTTTGTTTGGGGTCGTTGGTGAGAGAAGGAAGCATCGACCAATAGCCGATGTCGTTCATCGTGAAGCAAACATCCCAAAGGAGATAGGCGATTATCATGAAGACGACATATCCCCAGCCATCTCCTCCTATCATGGTGAGAGGGACCAAGAACATGAGCGCGACCATCAAAGCGTTTCCAATGGCGCCGATTGCGATCCACGGCCTGTATTTGCCGGCTTTGAGGTGAACCTTCTCGATGATGAAGCCCATGATCGGGTCATTGAGACCATCCCAAATGAGGGCGAAGATCATCGCGACGGTGATGATGCCGTATTGAGCCTTGAAAGTCGCGGGGTCACTGGAGAGGACACCGGCGGTGATCGCGTATTGCATCAAGAAGGTGCCGATCATCGTGTAGCAAGCGTCGCGGAAAATTCCGGACCACGGATAAAGAATCCTGGTCAGCTTAGGGACGTTGTCCCCATCGAAGGTCCTGTTTTTAAACAGGTCGCCAAATTTCTTTTTCATGTTGGAACTCCTAAAAAAGATTAGATTCATTATAGGTAGTAAGCGCTTACTTACAAGGAAAAACCAGCTATCAAAATATCATTTTCTGATATTTGTTAAATGACTTAATAAATTAGGCAGCGCTCAATAATCCCCACGGGTTATATTAATCCTTATTTATATAGGCCAAGACGCTCGAAATAGTAAATCGGCTCGGAAGACCAACCATGGCAAAGACTGCCGGCCTCATCGAAGTCTTTCCATCCGAGCTCAGTCTCGAAGAAAGTCGTTGCGCCTTCGGAAAGCATCTTCCCGTAAGTGCGTTTGATATCTTCGAGAATATAAGCTCCGTTCCCTTTGTCCACTTTCAGCAGCGCGTCGTAGACAAGAGGCCTGCTGGACAAAGTTGACTTCACGAAATCCGCGGATGGGTTCTTCAGCTCCTCGGCGATTGACGCCGCTTCCTCATCGTCGGCATAGCCCGCTAAGATGGCAAGCGCATTGCCGTGCTGCGAGCAGACGGGCGTCTCCTCATCCATCACAAAATGCCCGTCTTTTAGAAAGGCCTCTCTGACTCTTTCCCTGTTACGGGATTTGAAGGACGAATAATCATGGCTGATTTCGAGTGTGCCCTCGATCCTTTCAAAGCAATTGATCGCCAACGCGAAGAGGCCGTTGAGAACGAGATCGGCTTTCCTCTTCTGCTTTTGCCCCAATCCGCCTTCTAGCGTCGGAGCCCATTCGTAGAAATTCCACGTCCCATCGTGGTCGAAGGTATAAAGCAAGCCATTTTCTTCCCTGGCGAAGAAAGCGTCCATTATGGACTTGAGTTTTGGGTAAACACCTCTCACGAACTCGACATCCCCCGTCTTGCTTAGATAGAGATCGACGGCGCGGATGTAATAAAGCGAGAAGGAAGGAATGGTCAGCGGAGCGCGGCTTGGCGAGCAAATGGAAAGAAGGTGATCTGGCCTCTCATCATATGCAATGAGACGCAGGCTCGATTTCATCTGCTCGGTGTTCTCAAAGCAAACGAAAGCGGAGACGGCTTGGTTGAAGCTGTCCATCGCATAAAGGCATTGTTCCCTCCAAGGGCAATCCTCGTAATGCTCATGGTAGCAGCATTCAAGGGTATAGACGCAGGTGTCGTAAATGGTTTGAAGCAAAGGATTGTCCAGCTTATGAGGGATCCTCACGAACGGATATTCAACTTTTCTTATGCCGATGTAAGAGATGTCCAGATCATCCTCAGCGAAGACTTCCAAATAGCGGAGCCCGAGTCTTCTGAAAGTCCCTAAAAACACATTCCGGCCAGGTTTTGCGACGAAATCCAACGAGAAATCGCGCGGACCGACTAGATAAGTAATACTTTCGCCTTCCTTATGCTCGGCATAGGCGAATTTGATTTTCTGTTCCTTGCAGGAGACGAAATCCAAATCAAGATATCCAACTGTTTCCTTCTCAAAATCGAATAGGTAATGTCCCTTCCCAAGGCGGGAGATCCGATAAGGGGCGCGGCCTTTCAACTCGCAGCGCTTGTTGATGCGCAGTTCAACCTCCCCGGAGTCAGGAACTTCAAATGATGGGTGAAGTTCGGGCACGAATTTGTTGGCATCATAGCAATAGGAATATCCCATTTGGACGGTGATGACCTTTTTCTGGTGGCTCATATAATTTGGGTCAGGGCAGGAAAGGACGTCTTTCGAGGTGGCGAAAACCACCTTTTTTGTCTCGTCGAGAAGCAAAAATTTGAGTCGGGCCGGGCCTTTGCAGTAGCTTGAGAAACTATCTGAGCCGAAGTAATAGAGCACAACGCGAATGGAATTCGTCCCATCTTTTGCTCTGACCTTCACCTCATCGGCAATGGGGTGGGAGGGGTAACTGGGCGAGACGCCGAAATAAACGAGCTCGTCGTTGAGATAAAAGGCGACGTCGCTGTCACCGGCGATCAAAAGGGTAAGCTCCCCGCCTTTCGATTCAAAGGAGGCAAAATAAGAAGAGTATTCATCCTCTTGAGGATTTTCGTTCTCGTAAATCCAAGCGGCGCGTTTGAAGAAGCTGACTAATTCAAGATTTTCCATAAGAAGGTCCCTTTTCGGTTATAACCCAAACTCATTTTCGAGCATATTCGCGGTCTTTGCGAGATTTTTCGCGGAGACGCCTAGCTTTTGGAAAAGTCGCGGCCAAAGAAGGCAAAACGCGCAGCCGCCACTCAATACTCGACTTTGTTGCGGATGCCATTGTATTCGGCGAAGAGCTCAAGGCATTCTTTGCGGTCGAGCTCTTGGTAATTGGCAGGGCGCGAATCCATTTTGAAGACCTCGGCGAATTTCTCATCGCGAAAGCCGATGCGCGCATTGTCTTCGGTGCTGCAGCCGTAATAGACTTTGGAGATATTGCTCCACATGATGGCGCAAGCGCACATCGGGCAGGGTTCTCCCGTGGTATAGATCTCACATCCCGAAAGGTCGAAAGTGCCGAGCTCTTTGCCGGCTTTGCGGATGGCGTCGACTTCGCCGTGGGAAGTTGGATCGTTGTTTTGCACGACGTGGTTATGGCCTTTGGCAATCACCTTTCCGTCTTTGACTATCACCGAGCCAAACGGACCGCCGTGCCCCTTATGGATGCCTTCCCTGGCCTCCTCTATCGCCATCTTCATGAATTCATTCATCTGCCTTCCCCCTCCAAAGCCAATTATCTTACCTTGAGGATGGCGGAATTGGAACGTCTGCCACAACAAAAGAAAGGGGGCGATCTCTCGCCCCCATCACGGGATTGCTCAGTTGTCGAGCTCGTATTTGTCAAGATGCCAGATGTCGCGATTGTATTCCTCAATCGTGCGATCGCTGGTGAAGAAACCTGAATTTGCGATGTTGGCGATGCAGGCGCTCGCCCATTTCTTCTTGTCCTTGTACATCTCCTCGGCCCTTTGACAGGCGCGGGCGTATTCGCGGAAATCCGCAAGGACGAAGAATTGGTCGTTCCTATTCATGATTTCATCGAAGATCATGCGGAACTTGTTCTGATCGCCAAAGCACCACGGCCCGGTGAAGAGGGAATCAATGACTTCTTTGACCTTCGGGTCATCGTTGTAGACGTCCCAAGGCGAATACGAGCCTTCCTCAACGAGGCGTTCGACCTCATCGGCTTTGAGGCCGAAGATGATCTCGTTTTCCATCCCGGCGCGTTCGGCGATTTCGATGTTGGCTCCGTCCAAAGTCCCCAAAGTGATGGCACCGTTCATCATTAGTTTCATGTTGGAGGTGCCGCTCGCCTCTTTGCCGGCTGTGCTGATTTGCTCTGAGATGTCGGCTGCGGGGATGATCTTCTCGGCGAGGCTGACGCCGTAATTCTCGACGAAGACGATCTTGATGTAGCGCGATACGAGTGGGTCGTTGTTGACGACGTCGGCCACGGCGAGGATGAGCTCGATTATCTTCTTGGCGAAAGCGTAGCTGGGCGCGGCTTTGGCCCCGAAAATGTAGGTATGGGGAACCATTTGGAAGGAAGGATCCTTCTTGAACTTCAGATAAAGCGAGATGATGTGGAAGATGTTGAGGAGCTGCCTCTTGTAAGCGTGCAGCCTCTTGATCTGGACGTCATATATCGAATTTGGATCGATGGCAATGCCGTAAGTCTTCAAGACGAAGTCGGCGAAATCCTTCTTATTCGCGGTCTTGACGTCCATCAGCTTCTTTTGGAAGGCAGCATCGTCCTGATAGGAAGCGAGCTTGCTGATGTTCTTCTCGTAGTCATTCTTCCAGTCCTCGCCGATGGTCTCATCGAGCAAAGAGGCGAGGCGAGGGTTGTCGTACATCACCCAGCGGCGCGGGGTGACCCCGTTTGTCTTGTTGTTGAATTTGCTTGGGAAAAGCCTGTAAAACGCCGCAAAAGTGTAGTTTTTCAGGATGTTTGTGTGAATCATTGCGACGCCATTGACCGAGGTTGATGCGTAAATGGCCATATTGGTCATGTGGATCTGGCCATCTTTGATGATGGCCATCTCATAGCGGTCGCTGGCGGTGACGTTCTTGGTGCTGAGATAAAGATTGAAGCGCCGGTTGATCTCCTCGATGATCATGTAAACGCGCGGGGCGAGGGTCCGAACGTAATTAACGGGCCACTTCTCCAAGGCCTCCGGCATGACGGTGTGGTTGGTGTAGGCGAAGATTTTTGTGACGATGTCCCAAGCCTCGTCCCAGCCATAGCCGTATTCGTCCATCAATAGCCGCATGGCTTCGGGAATGGCGAGTATAGGATGGGTGTCGTTGAGCTGGAAGACATAGTAATCGGAGATGTTGTCCAAGGTCTTGAATTTTCCGAAATGCGAGCGGAAGGCGCTTTGGAGGCCGGCGCTGACGAGGAAATATTGCTGACGTAGCCGGAGCATGCGCCCGTGCTCGGTGGAATCGTCTGGATAAAGGCCATGGCAAAGCTCTTTGAGGGTGTTCAGATAGTCCTCGAATGAGCGGTCGCTCGGGAGGTTGTTCTCGCTTGGCTCGGCCGACCAAAGGCGAAGGGTGTTGGCGACGCCGTTTTTGTAGCCGGGGATGGAAACGTCATAAGGAACCGCGCGGACGCAGGTGGCGTTCACCGTGCGCAAAGCGTATTCGCCATTTGGCTTGAGGTAGGTCTCCGCGTTGCCGTAGAACTTAACTTCTACCGCGTGTTTAGGCTTCCTGACTTCGAAGACGAAGCCGTTGCTCAGCCATTGATCAGGCAATTCTACCTGCTCGCCGTTAACGAATTTCTGGCGGAAAAAACCATATTCGTAGCGGATGGTGTTGCCATGCCCTGGGTAGCCAAGAGAAGCTATAGAATCGAGGAAGCAAGCGGCGAGGCGGCCAAGACCGCCATTGCCTAAACCCGCATCGGCCTCGAGATCCTCAAGCTCGCCGATGTCGATCCCCAATTCATCCAAACCCTCTTTGGCGACGTTGTAGATGCCAAGGTTCTGCATATTGTTGAGGAGCAGTCTTCCCATCAGGAATTCCATGGAGAAATAGATGAGCTGCTTATGGCTCTTTTTGAGGACGTCGTCGCGGCAAGCGCGCCAATCGTGGCCCGCGTAGTCGCGGACCATCTCGCCGAGGATGTCGTAACGCTCGGTGATGTGGCTATCCTCCACGCTGCGCCCGTATTTCTCCTCCAAGCGACGCGCGAAAGTCAGTTGAAAATCCTGTTTTGACTCGAACATATATTCATTATCTCCTTATTTCTTATTCGTTTTCTTTTTCGCCTTTTTGGCGGGTTTCGTTGCTTTTGGCTCAGGCTTTTTATCTTCTTGCTTCCTCAGAAAGAAGCAAGCGCAGTAGCCGCCGAGTTTGATGCTCATCCGGTGCGGGCGACCTTCCGGACCGCCTTCGCCTTCGGAAACAAGCACCGCGCCATTATACTGATTGTTGCCCCCGTAGACATCCTTGTCCGAGTTGAAAATCTCCTCGTATTCGCCCTCGTTGTAGGTACCGACGTCGTATGATTCATAGTAATTAGGGGTCATGTTGAAGACGAAGATCATGTCCTCCCCGTCAACTTCCCTTTCGAAGGCGAAGACGCTTTGGTCGGCATTGTCGACCATGAGCCAGTGGAAATGGGCGGGGTTGTATTCCTCGAACTTCATCGCGGGATGCGCCCGGTATATGAGATTCAGATCCCTCACCATGCGGCGGAGAGAATCGTGCTTAGGGAAAGAGAGAAGCTCCCAAGGAAGCGACTTCTGCTCATTCCATTCGTCGAAGCTCGCGAGCTCATTTCCCATGAAGTTGAGTTTCTTGCCGGGGTGGGCGAACTGATAGGCGTAAAGGTTGCGCAGCAAGGCGAACTTCGTGTCGTAATCGCCCCACATCTTGTTGATGATCGTCCCTTTGCCATGCACCACCTCGTCATGAGACAGGGGCAAGAGGAAGTTCTCGGAGAAGAAATAGGCCATCGAGAAATTAAGCTTGTTGTGCTCATATTTCTTGTAAATTGGGTCTTTGGAATAGTACTTCAAAGTGTCGTTCATCCAGCCGAGGTCCCATTTGTAATCGAAGCCGAGCCCCCCGTATTCGACAGGATGTGTGACTTTGGTGAAATCGGTCGAATCCTCCGCGATCATCATCACTGATGGATGGCGTTCGTGGATCTTCGTGTTCAGGCGGCGGATGAATTCGGTGGCCCCGGTGTTCTCGCCATTGGCTTTGTTTCCGTCCCAGTAGACGATGTTGCTCACCGCATCGCAGCGGATGCCGTCGAAATGGAAATACTCGAGGAAATAGTTCATCGCCGACATCAGGAAGCTGCGCACCGGGTCTTTCCCGAGATCAAACTGGGCGCTTCCCCACGGCGAGATGGTGTGGCGCGGATCGGAGTATTCGTAAAGGCAGGTCCCGTCGAACTCGCGCAAAGCGTAATTATCGGTCGCGAAATGGACCGGGGCGAAATCGAGGATCACCCCGAATCCGGCCTGATGGAGGCGGTTGACGAAGGACATCAGCTGCTTGGGGTTGCCATAGCGCGAATCCACGGAGAAGAACCCCGTCGCCTGATAGCCCCATGAGCCATCGAAAGGATATTGGGTTATCGGCATGATCTCGACATGGGTGAAACCATTCTCTTTCAGGTAAGGGATGAGATACTCCGCCGCCTCTTCATAAGAAGGATAGCGCCCGTCGATTTTGCCTTTCCAAGAGCCGAGATGCACTTCGTATATCGAAAGGGCCTCATCAAAATTGCGGCTTCTCCCTCTCATCCACGCCTCATCGCCCCAAGGGAAGCCCTCGACGTCATAAAGGCGCGAGCAGGTCGCGGGGCGGAACTCACTATAGAAAGCGAAGGGGTCGGCTTTGTCGACGTATTCCCCGCGGGCATTGCGAAAATGGTACTTGTAGCATTGATAATCGTGGAGCCCAGGGATGAAAGTCTCAAAGACGCCCGATTCGTCAACGCGGTTCATTTTGTTCGCCCTGGCGTCCCAGCCGTTGAATTCTCCGATGACCGAAACATCATCCGCCATCGGGGCGTAAAGCCGGAACCAAACCCCGTCAAGGACATCGCCAAGCGCGACTGTTTTTATTTCCCCTCCCGGATTCTTCGGAGGGATCTTGACGAATTTGCGGAGATCGCATTTGCCGAAATGCGCGCCGAAATAAGAAAAGCCGTCGATCGACTGGCCCATCAAATAGTCATACAAAATTCCATATGCCATAAGAAAGAACTCCTGTGCCGAATTATAGAATTCTCTTTCTTAATAAGAAAGGAAAAGAAAGGGGCGCGGGCGTAATGGCGGCCATCCCAAAAACGCGTCTTTCGCCAAGTTGGCCGCCAGAAGCAGGCCACTCCGGCACTTTAGCGCCCATTTTCCGCTGTGGCGGTGCTATGATTCTTTTTGCAATCGCCCAAGCGGGCCAAGGAGAAAAAGTTATGTACAAAGTCATGGCGGTCAACGCCGGAAGCTCAAGCTTGAAATACAAGCTCTATGAGATGCCAGAGGAGAAAGTCCTTTGCTCAGGCAACGTCGAGAGAATCGGCCACGACGACGGCATCTTCGGAATGAAATACAACGGCGAGAAGATCAAGGACATCCTTCCCGTCAAAGACCATTCAGTCGCCGTCGATCTCGTCCTGAAGGCCCTCACTAAGTTCGGCATCGTCAAGAGCCTCGATGAGATTGCCTGCGTCGGCCACAGGGTCGTCCAAGGCGGCAAGTATTTCTCCAAATCCGTCGATTTCGACGAAGACGCCGAGGCCAAGATCACCAAACTCATCCCCCTCGATCCCATGCACGCCAAAGCGCATCTAGTCGGCTATCACGCCTTCAAGAACGCGCTGCCGAAAGCCTACCAGATCGCCGTCTTCGACACCGCCTTCCATCAGACCATGGAACCCGAGGACTACCTGTTTGCCATCCCTTACGAATACACCGAGAAATACGACTGCCGCCGCTATGGCGCCCACGGAACCTCGCACAATTACCTCGCCCTCAAAGGCAATGAGGACTTCCTCGGAGGCAAAAGGAACACCCGCATCCTCTCTTGCCATATCGGCTCCGGCGCTTCCCTCTGCGCGATAAAAGACGGCAAATGCGTCGCCACCTCCATGGGCCTTACCCCGCTTGGCGGAGTTATGATGGGCACGCGCTCGGGCGATCTCGATCCCTCCGTCGTCTATTATCTTTGCTCCTGCACCGGCAAATCAGTGGACGAGATTTACGACATTCTGAACAAAGAATCCGGCATCCTCGGCGTGAGCGGCGTCTCCAATGACACCCGCGACGTCGAAGCGGCCTTCGAAAGGGGCGAGGAGCGTTCGAAGCTCGCCATCGCCCTTTACGCAAGAAGGGCCGCCGACTTCATCGGCCAATACTTCGTCCGCCTCGGCGGGCTCGACCTCATCATCTTCTCCGCCGGCGTCGGCGAGAACGCCCCGCTTTACCGCAAGGAGATTCTCGAAAGGGTCGAAGAAGCACTTGGCTTAGCGATCGACTACAAGAAGAACGAGCAGGTCCGCGGCGTCGAGGAGGTCATCTCCAAACCCGAAAGCAAGATCAAGGTCGTCGTCATCCCCACCGACGAAGAAGTCATGATAGCCCGCGACTGCATGAAGAGGATCAACAATGAGCTCTGATCTTAACCCCGCCATCTCCAAATTCGCCAAAGAGCACAAAAAGCAATACGGCGCGATTCTTCGTGCCATCAAGCGCTACCAAAAAATCGCCGTCTTCCGCCACATCCGCCCGGATTTCGACGCGATGGGCTCCCAAATGGGCCTCGTAACGTGGCTGAAAGACAACTTCCCCGAGAAGGAAATCCATTATCTCGGGGACAATCACCCAACCTTCACCGGGCGCATCTTCCCGAAGACCGAAGCGCTTGGCAACGATTGGTTCGAAAAAGGCGATTTCCTTGCAATCATCGTCGACGTCGGCGACAAGGAACGCATCGCAGACCCGCGCTACGCCAAAGCAAAATACAAGGTCAAAATCGACCACCACCCCTGCAAGAAAGAAGTCGCGCCCCACGCCACCGTCTGTGAGCTTGAAAGCGCCTCAGCCGCCGAGCTCGTCGCCGATTTTTGCCTTAGCTGCAAAGGCTACCCTCTCAGCAAGGAGGCGGCCCGCTACTTCTATATCGGCATCGTAGGGGACTCAGGCAGGTTCATGTTCTCCACCACCTCGGTCCATACCTTCGCCGTGGCGGAGGAGCTTCTGAAAACCGGCATCAAGATCTCCGACATCTATCTTGAGATGTACGAGAAGACCATCCAGTCGTTGAAGAACCAGGCTTATATCCTCTCACACTTCAGCGTCTCACCGCACGGCGTCGCCTATTATCTGCTCCCGATCGAGGTCCAAGAAGAGATGCGCATCACCACCGAGCAAGGCAAGGAACACGTCAACCTCTTCTCGAACATCGAAGGCATCAACGCCTGGTGCTCCATCACCCAAGACATCGACAAGAAGGAGCCTTGCTGGAGAATTTCCATCCGCAGCAAGAAGGAAGACATCTCCGTCGTCGCCAACCATTGGGGCGGAGGGGGCCACAAACAAGCCAGCGGGGCCAAAATCAAAGACCTCACCGAGCTCGATTCCTTCATCAAAGAGCTTGACGATCTATTCGCCTGATACCGCCCCTTCGGGCGGTTTTCATTTCGTGAGAAAGGAAAGCGCCTCGTCGATGAGGCTTTCATCGATGAGGTTGGCAGAGGTTTTTTCCTCTTGGCTTAAGCTCGATTCGAATTCGTCCAAATTCATCTGATTAGCGCGGTTTTGCAGGGTTTTCGATATTTCTGCGGAGCTTTCAGAGAGCCATGGACGGGTATGGCCATATCCTTTTTTGAGGTTCTTTTTGACTTTTTCGCCACCTTCAAGCGCCTGATAAATCGAAACGGAAAGAGAGACGGTTGAGTCCTCATCGCCATGGACGATATAGGCTTTGGCCCCTGAGGAGAGGATTCCTTTGGAGGCGCTGAGGTGCCTGTCTTCGCCGCAGCGGGTGGCTAGCGCCCAATCGAAAGTCAAGGAATTCATGTCGGCGAAGAAGCCGGCGTAGTTCCTCGCCACGCCGAGCATCTCCCCTTCCGGGCTATCAAAGCCAGAGAAGCACAGGACTCCGCTCACCTTCGATTGGTAGCTGAAATTCAAACTCGCCGCGACCGAATAGGCCCCCCAAGAATAACCGGCCAAAAAGAGGCTGGACAAAGGCGCATAGAAGGCGGTTTGCGTGAAAAGGTATTCGAGGGCGGCTTTGATATCATATGCCCCTTGGGCGAGCGAAGAGAGCCCTTCTCCCTGGCTCCTGCCGGAAGCGGTGAGGTCGACGGCAAAAACGGAATATCCACGGCGCAAAATCGCGTCTTGGACCATCGCCGTCGCGTCGTCCGCATACCCGTTTATGCCGTGGGCGAAAACAAATGTGCCTTTGGCCTCGCTTGCTTCATAGAAGTACCCTCTGAGTTCATTGCCGCCTGATTGGAAAGTGACTTCCTTCCGGCTTTCCAATGTTTCATAGTCCTTACGGGAGTAATAGAGGAGGGAGGAAAAGCTCCTTGCCTCTTCCGCGTTGGAAAGCCTTTTGCCGAAAAGGGCGTTCTGCACGCAAAGCCCAGCCACATAGCCGCCGCCGAAATAGCAAAGGCAAAGCGACCCCACGACGATGAGGGCGATGCGTATCCCTTTGCGCCTCTTTTTGCTCATCTCATTCACCTAAGCAGGCAAGCGGGCAATAATAGACGCCGCTTTTGCTGCGGTAGGCTTTCTCAGCGCAAGTCACGACCATCAAGAAGGAAGGGAGCCCCACCATTTCCTCGGGGTGGCGGGAATCGTGGAGAAGGATTTTCCTTTTCAGCTCAAGAAGCTGCTTTTCCCCTTCTTTCGCATCCTTTTCCCCAAGTCTGGCCTGAATAAGGGCGTATTTCCCGCTTCCAAGGAAAAGAACGAGGTCTGAGCGCAGCCCGAAACGATCTTCATAGAATCTTACTTTGCCGCCGCTGGCGGAGCTGTAAACCTTTAAATCCCTTGCCACCGCGCCTTCGAAAGCGCGAGAGAGCAAAGACGCCTCCTTTAGAAGATCGGCCTCGCTCTTCTTGAGACAAGCAAGGGCCAACGAAGGATCGACGAACTCTTTTTTCGAAAGCCTTCTGATGGTTGGGGCGGCTTTTATCGGCGGATACCAGGCCTCTATCTCGTCGATGATGAGAAGGCGTTTCAGGGCATTCAGCACATCGTAGAGCGTGCTTTCGGCCAAGGCAGGGTCCCTACCGCGGAGGTCACGCAGCATATCGGTGTTCTTCTCGATCGTCCCGATGGCGCTTGCGTAACGCCTTAAAATGGCCCCCAACCTTTCGGCGGATTGTTCTGTCTTGCTCTCCTTGGAGAGGGCTCCTTCGATGAGGGCGGAGATAACTTTTTTAGGGTATGCCGAACTTTTCTTGCCCAAAGAGACGGGATACCCTCCTTTGACCAAAGCCGAGCAAAGCTCTTCTAAAGCGAAGTTCGAAGAAGCGGAAAACCCTTCTTCATAAGCCCCGGAGAAGAGGCCACGGAGCGAGACGGCGCCATTGGATATGCCCTGCTCATAGAAAGAGAGGGGGTAAAGGGTCAGATGCTCTTTGCCACTGGCTCGCCCGGACGAATATATCGCCTTCCCGCTTTGGGCGCTTTCCAAGGAATAGTCGAGATCCAATCCGTCGATCCCGTGAATCCCCTTTCCTTTGAAGGCGAGGCTCGGATTGATGTCCAGAATGAAAACCTGATTGAGGTCGGCGAAGGCTTTTTTGACATCGAAGACCTTGGCGCACAGTTTTTTCAGAAGCGTGGATTTGCCGACGCCCATGCTCCCTTCGACGATGACTTTGTCGCCTTTCTCAAGCTTTTCTACGATTTGCTTTTCGATAATCCTAGTATGGTATGCCATGAAGGCATTTTAGGGATTTGTCCTTTGTTTTGCTAGCCTTTTTAAATTTTCTCAGAAGGCAATTTCAAAGGCAAAAAGATTGTCATTTCCTAAGGTCGAAACCATGTCCTAAGGTATAATTACCTTAATGTCCTACCAGCCCCTCCACATCTATTCCGGCAATTCCTTCCTCCGCAGCGCCTTGACGCTGCGTCGGATAGGAGGGCTGGCCAGCAAGCACAAGCTGCCCTTCCTCGCCATTGCGGATTACGGCACCTGCTCTGGGTTCCCAGAAATCCAAAGGATGGCCAAACAAATCGGGGCCAAGCCGATATTCGGCATGGACGTGGAAATCGAAGGCAACCTCTTCTCCCTCTTCGTGCAGAATGAGGAAGGCTACCGCAACCTTCTCCTAATCGACCGCCTCTTCTCCGAGTCAAAGCTCGACCTCATTTTCCTCAAAGCCCATTCGTCAGGGCTTTCTCTCGTTCTCTCCTGTGAGAGGAGCTTCCTCCACGAAGGATATCGGACCGAGGCCAAGGGCTTCCCCGCCAAATTGGCCGAGCTCACTTCCTCTTTCTCTTCCTTCCGCCTAGGGATTCCCTATCTCCCCGAGGAGAGGAGCTTCGTCTCCTTCCTGCGAAATTTCGTGGAGACCTACCCTTATAAAACGATAGCCTTCCCCCACATTCTTTATGAGAAAAAGCAAGACGCCATTTCCCTTTCCATATTGCGCGCAATCGCCGAAAGCAAAACGCTTGAAAGCAAAGAGGAAGAGGGGGACTGCTATTTCATAAGCCAAGAGGAGGCCGATGACTTTTTCACCGATGAAGAAAGGGAGGAAACATTCGCCCTGGCCAAGGAGACAGAAGGGTTCACTTTCATCGCTAAGCGCGGCGGGCTGCTCGCCTTCCCTAACCACCTTGGGATCAGCAGCGAGGAATATCTCGGCAAGCTCGCTTATGAAGGCCTAGCAAAAAAGAACCCAGGATATGGCGAGGAGTATCGGAAAAGGCTTGAGTATGAGCTGGGCGTGATCGCCAAGATGGGCTATGCTGATTACTTTCTCCTCGTCCAAGATTATGTCAACCACGCCCGCGAAGTGGACATCTCAGTCGGGCCGGGCAGAGGCTCTGGCGCAGGGTCTTTGGTCTCTTATGCCTTGGACATCGTCACCCCCGACCCCATCGCCAACGGCCTTCTTTTCGAGCGCTTCCTCAACCCCGAAAGGCAATCGATGCCAGACATCGACGTCGATTTCGCCGATGTCCGCAGGGATGAGGTCGCCCGTTACCTCCAAGAGAAATACGGCGTGAGCAAAGTCAGCCACATCATCACCGAGCAGACCATGAAAGGAAGGGCCGCGATAAGAGACATCGGCAGGGTCTACAACTACGAGGCCAGGCAAATCGACATGCTCGCCAAATCCATCGACAACGAGATGAGCCTGCGCGACAACTACCGTAGGAACGCGCGCTTCCGCAAGATCGTCGACTCCGACCGCTACTACCTCCAAATCGTCTCCCTCGCCGCCAAAATCGAGGGCCTCCCCCGCCAAAGCGGCCTCCACGCCGCGGGGGTCATCATCAACGACAGGCCCTTGGAGGAATGCCTGCCGATAAGCGATGATCCAAATATCGGCTATGTGAGTCAATTTGAGATGAATTATCTCGAGGAACAAGGCTTCCTCAAGATGGATTTGCTTGGCTTAAGAAACCTGACAATCATTGATCACGCCATCGAAAATATCCGCAAAACCCACGGGATTTCATTGAATTACAGGGAAATTCCTTATGATGACAAGGAAGCGATTGCCCTCATCGCCTCCTGCAAGACGATGGGCCTCTTCCAACTTGAATCGCCCGGCATGAACAGAGCCATCAGAGAGCTGCGCCCGGAATGCTTCAACGACGTCGTCGCTTTGCTCGCCCTTTTCCGCCCGGGCCCGATGGAGAATATCCCCAGCTACGCTAGGCGCAAAGAAGGGAAAGAGAAAATCACCTATCTTGACCCCTGCCTCGAAAGCATCCTCGCCCCCACATACGGGATCATCGTCTACCAAGAGCAGATCATGCAGATGGTCCAAGTCCTTGCCGGCTTCTCCTTCGGGCAGGCCGATCTCTTCCGCAGGGCAATCTCCAAAAAGGACAGCGCCAAATTAGGAAGCCTTAAAGAGAGTTTCATCCATGGCTGCCTCAAAATGGGGCGGAGCCAAGATATCGCCGAGAAAGCCTATGCCCTCATCTACCGCTTCGCCGACTACGGCTTCAACAAATCCCACTCCGTCTGCTACGCGATGCTCGCCTGCCAGATGGCCTATCTCAAAAAGCACTATCCGGAAGAATTCTATTGCGCGGTGCTCGACGATTCTGGGCTCACCAACGCGCAATTGCTCAGCGAGATCAAGCAATGCGCGATACGCCTGAGCTTGCCTTCGCTCAACGAAGCCACCACCCGTTTCGAGGCCAAAGGAGGGAAAATCCTTCTCCCTTTCACCTGCATAAAAGGCTTGCAGAGCAATTTCATCTCCGCGATGCTCAACGAGCGTATGGAGAAGGGGAATTTCGAGGACTATTTCTCCTTCGTCTCGCGGATGTACCGCAAAGGGCTGAGCGAAGCCACCCTCCTCAAGCTCATCGACGCCGGGGTCTTCGACGCGCTTGACTCCCGCCGCGGAGCTCTCCGCCTCGCGAGCAAATCCGCCCTCAAATACGCCGAAGTCACCTCAGCCTTCGAAGACCAACCCTCCCTCTTCCCAATGGAATTCGAGAAGCCCGAGATCATTGAAATCGAGGAAAACCGCCTCATCGACCTCGCCCAGGAAAGGGAAGTCCTCGGCATGATGGTCTCCGGCTCGCCGCTAGAAGGCAAGAAAGAGCGGATACGGGAACTCAGCCTCCTACCCCTTTCGGCTTTGCAAGAAAGCATCCGAAGCGGAAAAACCGCTGCGATTGTGAGCTCGGTGAAGACCATCATCACCAAAAAAGGGACGAAAATGGCCTTCTTGAAGGCATATGACGACACCAGCGAAGAGGAATTCACCCTCTTCGAAGAAGCTTATAACGCCTCTTACGCTTCCTTGAACGAGGGGAACCTCGTCATCGTCACCTTCCAAGCAGATCAGCGCAACAATGGCAAATACCTCGCAAGCCTCGTCGAAACCCTCTCTTAAGGAGAAAAGCACAATGGAAAACAAAAAGCACATTTACATAATCGATGGCAACTCGCTCCTCTTCCGCGCATACTACGCGACCAGCTATGGCGGCAGCGACACCATCATGCGCACAAGCTCAGGCATCCCGACCAACGCCATTTTCGCCTTCTCGAACATGATCACGAAGATCCTCGCCTCTTTCTCGGGCGGGGAATCGATCTTCGTCGGCTTCGACGCCGACTCGAAAACCTTCCGCAAAGAGGAGTTCGAGGACTACAAAGCCAACAGGAAGCCGACTCCCGAGGACCTCGTCAAGCAGTTCCCGATTTCGCGCGAGCTCCTGGAGGTCCTCGGCGTCCTTCATTACGAGGAGCACGGGGTGGAAGCGGATGACCTCTGCGGAACGGTGGCGACCCTCGCCGAGAAAGAGGGCTACATCGTCGACGTCTACACCTCCGACAAAGATTACCTCCAGCTCGTCAGCGGCAGCATAACCGTGAACCTTCTGAAGACCGGACTCAGCAACATGAACCCCATCACCCCCGAAGAGATGGTGAAGCAATTCGGCTTCTCTCCGAAGCAGATAATCGATTTCAAAGGCCTCAGGGGAGACAGCAGCGACAACCTCCCCGGCATCAAAGGCATCGGAGACAAGGGGGCCACCGACCTAATCAAGACATACGGGAGTTTCGACGCGATAATAGACGCCGCCAAGCAAGGGCTCATCAAAGGGAAACTCAAAGACAAGATAATCGCCGGCGAGGAGATGGGCAGGAAATGCTATGAGCTCGCCACCATCAAGAGGGATTGCGCTTTGCCTTTCTCTTTGGACGATTTGCTCTACGAAGGATACGATTTCAAAAAAGCCGAGACTTTTGCGGCGAAATACGAGCTCAAATCCTTCCTTTCCCGCTTGCCAAGCTCTTATCGAAAAGGCGAGGCGGCCCTCGTTTTGCCCAAAGCGAAAAGAGTAAAAAGCCTCTCGGGGATCGCCTTCCCAAGCAAAATAGGCCTAGCCCTCGATATGGAAGGACCTTCTTACCACGAAGAGGCCTGCTTAGGCTTTGCAGTATCAGACGGAAGAGAATCCTATTATCTAGAGACCGAGGACGCGAAAAAAGACCCCGCTTTCAAAGCGCTGCTCCTCAATAAAAAGATAATCAAGAACGTTTATGACAGCAAAGAGACAAAAGTCGTCTTAAACAAAATGGGTTTGACAATCGAGGGCATCGAGTTCGATTTCCTGCTATCCTGCTACCTCATCGACACCTCTTCCTGCGCTTCCTCGGAGCAGTGCGTCTGTTTGCTCGGAGCCAAGCTTCCGGAAGGCGAGATCAGCCTTTTCTCAAACGGCAACGAGGAAAAGACGGCCGCGCTCGCTTTCCTCTTGCTGGCTTTAGAGAGCAAAGCGAAGAAAAGCCTCGATTCGTTAGACGCCTCCGCCCTTTATGAGCAGATCGAATTCCCCCTTTCCTCCATTTTGGCCGAGATGGAGATGGAAGGCTTCCCAGCCCACAAAGAAGAGCTTCAGCAAGTGGGGGAGGAATTCAAGGCGAAGTTAAAGCAAGAAGAGGGTCAGATCTACGCTTTGGCCGGGCACTCCTTCAATATCTCCTCCCCAAAGCAAGTCGGAGAGGTGCTTTACAATGAGATGGGACTGAGCCACGACAAAGCCTTGTCAACCTCCGCCGAAAAGCTGCAGGAGCTCTCTTATGAAGCTCCCATCTGCGGCCATATCCTCGCCTACCGCAAATACGCCAAGCTCATTGGGACCTACGTCGACGGATTGCTCCCCCACATCCAGCCTGACGGCAAGATCCACACTTGTTTCAATCAAGCCCAGACCTCCACGGGCCGCCTTTCCTCCAGCAACCCCAACCTTCAGAACATCAGCGCCAGGGACGAGGAAGGGAAGAAGATCCGCAAAGCCTTCTATTACGACGACGAACGCTATCTCCTCTCCATCGATTACCACCAAATTGAGCTCCGCATCCTTGCGGCTTTGTCCGGCTGCGAGCTATATAAAGAGGTTTTCCGCGAAGGGAGGGACGTCCACGAAGAAACTGCCAGACGCCTATTCAAACTGCCTGCCTTGGAAAAAGTCAGCGGTGAGCTCCGAAGAAGAGCGAAGGCAATCAACTTCGCGATCATCTACGGGACGACGCCTTTCGGGCTGTCTGAGCAGATCGGCTGTTCGCCGAAAGAGGCAAGTCAAGTCATTGAATCCTTCTACGCGACTTACCCCGAGATAAAGGAATATCTCAACAAGACGATCGACCAAGCCCAAAAGAAAGGCTACGTCGAGACAATTCTTGGGAGAAGAAGATACCTCAAAGACCTCACCGACCCGAGTTACATGAAAAGAGAGGCGGCGAAAAGGGCCGCTCTCAACGCCCCCGTCCAAGGCTCGGCGGCCGACCTCATCAAGACGGCGATGCTTCAAATCGACGCTTTCCTCAAGGAAGGCGGATACAGAACCAAGATGATCCTTCAGATCCACGACGAGCTCATCTTCTCCGGCCCCAAAGAAGAACTGGAGGTCCTTCTCCAGAAGCTTTCCGACATCATGGTAACCGCCCTTCATCTTTCCGTCCCCCTCACGGTCGAAGCGACGATCGCCAAAAGCTGGTACGAGCTGAAGGAGTGACCATGCCTGAGCTTCCGGAAGTAGAGACGGTCGCTAGAACCCTCACCCCCGAAATCAAGGGGGCGACCATCGTTTCCATAACCTCGCTGAGGGACAAAAACATCGACAACCCCTTAAAAGAATTCGTCTCGGGCGTCCTAGGCAAAACTTTTAAGGACGTTACCAGGCGCGGGAAATTTCTCATTTTCAATCTCTCCCCAAACGGCTTCATCCTCTCCCATCTCAGAATGGAAGGCCGCTACTTCTATGAAGAAGATAGCTCCCCCGCCCGCAAACACGACATCCTTTACTATCATCTCTCCAATGGTTTTCGCCTCGCTTACAACGACACGCGCAAATTCGGCAGAATCGCTTACTTCGAGGATGAGTCCTCCCTAAGCGAGGCCCTTAAAGAGCTTGGCCCCGAGCCTTTCTTCGACACGGAAAAGGCTTTCTATTCGCGCGCCCACCGCCTAAGCAAGCCCATAAAAGAAGTCATAATGGACCAAAAGATAATCGTCGGCGTGGGGAATATCTACGCGGATGAGTCCCTTTATCGCGCGAAAATACATCCCCTCAGCAAGGCCTCCGCCTTAAGCGAGGAGGAATGCGGGAGCCTTCTCCGCTGCATCCAAGCCATCCTCAAAGAGGCGATTGAACTTGGGGGAAGCACCATCAAAAGCTACCATCCGAAAGAAGGGGTCTCGGGAAGGATGCAGAATGAGCTTCTCGCCTATGGACACGGCAATAGACCATGCCCCCGATGCGGGGCTAGACTCACCCGCATCTCCCTGAATGGAAGAGGAACCACTTACTGCCCGCTTTGCCAAAAGAGGAAAGAGGAGAAATACGTCGTCGGGGTCCTCGGCCCAATCCATTCGGGGAAAAGCACTGTTTCCTCGATTCTAGCAGACAAAGGCTTCATCGTTTTTGACGCGGACAAAGAGGCTAAGAAGCTTTATTCCCTCAAATCCGTCAAAAGAAAAGTCAGCCTTATTTATCCCGGCGCCATCAAAGATGATGGGTCTATCAACTTCGCCGTTATTAGAAAAGAGGCCTCATCAAACGAAAGCAAGAAGAAGGCCCTTAATGGATTGATATTCCCTTTGATAAAGCAAAAAGCCCGCAACTTCATCAAAAAATCGCCGCAAAAGTCCAATATCGTCCTTGATGTACCTCTCCTTTTCGAAGCTGATATGGGCGAGCTATGCGACTTGACTATCCTTGTTTCGACCTCATCTTCGCTTCAAAGGAAAAGGCTAGAAGAAGAAGGCAAAGACGCAAGCGCCCTCCTCTCGCTCAACAAGGGTTACCCTTTGGAAGAGGCCAAGAAAAAAGCTTCCTTGCTCATTGAGAACAGCGGAAGCCTAGACGATCTAAGAGCAAAGCTAGACAACCTTTTCTAGTAAAGGTCGGCACCGCTCACATCGATTTCCTTGACACAATAATCTTTGAGCAGCTGATAGAACTGCTTCGCCCTGATCTTCCCGACTTTTTCGGCGTAGAGCGAGCAGACATCCTGCATCGATAAAGACGAGGCAAAGCAAGTGAGCAGCGAATGCTGGCTGCGGTAAGTGAGCAAAGGGAAAAGGAACGTTGAGAAACTGTATTCGCTGACGAATTCATTGCCGAGGCCGTCAAGGACGAGCAAAGGGCAGTTCGCGTAGGAGTCAAAGCGTTTGGCGTATTCTTCCTTGTCGTCGAAGGAGAGGCCTTTCAGTTCCTCAAGCAGCGAGGCAGCAGAGACGAAGGCCACAGGCGAAGCGATCCTGTCGCCGAACATATTGGAGAAAGAAGCGAGCATCATCGATTTGCCTGACTTCTTCCCTCCGACGAAATAAAGCCAACGCTGGCTTTTCTTGAGAAGGACGGAGGACATCTCGGTGAGGGCGTCGTTGCGTTTCTTGCTGCGGTCGATGTCCTTCAGATCGTAATCCCTCCAAGCATCGGGGAATTCATGTTTGATGTACTTTTTTTCGAATTCGGCTTCCCTTTGGGCAGGTGGGCAGGGATCGTAATGGCGATCGAGGTAGCCATCCTCCATTTCCAGGCGAACATTGAAATGGGGATTGGCTTTCTTGCAGTTTGCAAGCCCTGGGCAGGAAGCGCAATAAGAAAGGTCCTCCTGCAAATCCAAAAGGGGACCGATGAATTCCTTGACTTGACCTTTGCTGAGGCCAAGACGTTGAATCGTCTCATAAACGGCGGGGTCGTTTTTGAAGCCTTCGATGGCTTTTTTCTTTGCTTCATCTATATCAGGCGTGCGCATAAGCGATTTCGGCAAAACCATCTTGTTCATTTCCCCTCACCTCCAAAAAGCTCAGCCAGAGCGGCGTCGACGTCGGCGTCGCTGGCGTGTTTGGTAGGCTCTTCCTCTTGCTTTTCCGCGACGAAAGAAGGCTTGGGCGAAGCCGAAACGAAAGAAGGCTTGGCCTTTTTCTCCTTTTTCCGGCTCACCAGATATTCCCATGCGTCGCGGCTCGTCCGGCAATCTTCCCTGACCAAAGCCGCCCCGATTTTATCGGCGTAGCCATAAGGTAGCTCGTTGTCATTGCTTTGCAAAGTAAACCAGAGAAGAGCGTTGATGGCGGGGCTAGCAAGGCCGAGGTCCGATGCGAGATGGTTGATGATTTTGAGATCGCTGGCGGCTGGCTTGTGGTTCTTTTGAAGATAAGAAAGGAACACCGTCGGCTCTAAGTTGTCCATGAAACGCATCAAATCGGCATTCACCGAATCCGAAGATATGCGGCTTTTGCGGCCTTTTTCCTGATGAAGATAAGGAAAGGACAGGGAGTCTCTGCAGGCTTTTTCAAGTTTGCCGAAATCCACCCTCTTTCCTCTGTCGAGGTAGCCTTTGTAAGAGTCGAATACGAGCTCGCCCAAAGCTTTCGAGTCAAGGCAATACAATCCGGAAAGCCTGTCGATCCTATCAAGCTCATCTTGAGTCAAAGCATCCATCCTCCCGCCGAGGGACTCGAAGGAAGTCTGGAACTCGCGGTAATCGAAGCCGGTCTTCGCCGTGCTCGCTTTCTTCCCTTTTTTCCGCCCTTCTTTGAAAAGGGGGTTCGTGAGATTCGGCGCGAAGAAAGAAGGAAAGCTTTCGCTGACTTCCTTGAAGCCAGAGGCATCGAACTTCGCGTTTCTGAGATATTTTTTCTCCAAAGCTGCGACGCCCTCCTCCCCAAGATAAGTCGCCAAAACGCCTCTGAAGAGGATGTCGGAGAAGAAAGTCGACGGTTCCAAAGGCGCGCAAAGATCGTAGATGAAATAATGGATGTCGCCTTCTTCGCGGTAATACGTTTTGACTAGGCCCACCGCTTCTAGAGGCAGCATCGCCTTATAGAATTCGCCAGGGCTCAGCTGGAGTTTTTGAAGGAGGCGCTCATGGGTTCTCGCCCCTTCGTCTTCGCCAAGCAAAGCGAAGTATGCACCGAAGGCATCAGTCCCGATCAATGGAAGGTAAAGATCGCCCATCGCAAGAAGGGAGGAAGAAGAGAATTCCCCCTCGCGCTTGGTTTCAAAAAAATCCTTCGCCCCCAAATTTTCCATGCGGATACTCTAGCACCTAATGAAAAATTGAAAAAGGAAAAATATCGACCCCAGCGAACGTTTTCAAGGTTTTCCACAACAGAAACATCGATAGAGGCAAGCAAATTTTGATTTTTCCACAAACTGATTTGCAAAACGCGCATAACTCGTGCACACATACGCGGGCGAAAGTTCTATAATGGGCGCGCAATTTGCGAGGAACTAGAATGATTCACAAAATTGGTATCTTAACCTCGGGCGGCGACGCCCCCGGCATGAACTGCGCCATCCGCTCTGTCGTGCGCTCTGCTTTGCATTACGGCCTTGAGGTCTACGGCATCCTTGACGGGTACCGCGGACTTGTCGAAGGAGGCGATAACATCTTCAAGATGGACCGTTCCTCCGTCAGTGACATCGTCAACCGCGGCGGCACGATCCTCGGCACTGCGAGGCTCCGCGAATTCAAAGAGGAATCTGTCCGCCAAATCGCCGTCGATAACCTGCGCAAGCTCGGGATCGATGCCTTGGTCGTCATCGGCGGCGACGGCTCATACATGGGCGCGAAGAGGCTCACCGAGATGGGAATCGACTGCGTCGGCCTCCCCGGCACCATCGATAACGACATCGCCTCCACCGACTACACCATCGGCTTCGACACCTGCCTCAACACCATCATGTACTGCGTCGACCACATCAGGGACACCACTGAATCCCATCAGAGATGCGCCGTGATCGAGGTCATGGGCAACCACTGCGGCGATCTCGCATTGTTTTCAGGCATCGCCGAGGGCGCCGAAATGATCATCACCCCCGACCACCCGATTCCCGAAGAGGAGATCATGTCTTCCCTCAAAGCCATGTACCAAGCCAAGAGGAAGCGTGCGATCGTCCTCGTCTCCGAGAAGATCTATCCCGACATCAACGCCTTCGCCACGCGAATCCAAGAGCAGACCGGCTTCGAGACCAAAGCCGAAGTCCTCGGCAGGGTGCAGCGCGGAGGCACCCCGAGTGCGTTCGACCGCATCCTCGCGGCCAGGATGGGCTCTTACGCCGTCGACTGCTTGCTTGCGGGCAAAGCGGGCATCTGCATAGGAATGATCAACAACAAAATCGTGGACTACGACATCTATGAAGCGTTGAAGCTGCCGCGAGACAAGCACATCTCGATGCTTCGCCTCGTCGACATCCTCAACTGAACAAGGGCCTTTGGGCCCTTTTCCCTTTCAACGAAGAAGGAGCACATTTATGTTGCTGAATATCAACAAGAAAACCAAAATCATCTGCACGATCGGACCGGCTTCGCAAACCCCCGAGATGATCATGGAACTCTACAAGGCCGGGATGAACGTCATGAGAGTCAACTTCTCTCACGGCACCCACGAAGAGCAGCTCAACAAAATCAAGATCGTCCGCGCGATGGAAAACCAAGGGATCTATATCCCCGTGGCTTTGGACACAAAAGGCCCTGAGATTCGCACTGGCTACATGCAGAAAGGCGGCGTCCCCGTCGAAGCCGGGCAGAAGATGAAGATCCTGATGGAAGAGACCATCGGCGACCCCGCGAAATTCTCCGTTACTTACAAAGGGCTTTACGACGACGTTAAGATAGGCGATCACATTCTCATCGACGACGGCGAGCTCGATTTTGAGGTCAAAGGCAAGGATTCCAATGAGCGTTCCCTCCTCGTCGAGGCCAAAAACGCCCATCTTCTCAAAGACCAGAAAGGCGTCAATTGCCCCTTCTCCCGCCTTTCGATGCCCTTCATCTCCGAACAAGACGAGAAAGATCTCAAGTTTGGATGTGAGCAGCACGTCGATTGCATATTCGCTTCCTTCACAAGACGCCCCGAGGATATCTTGGAGATAAAAAGAATCCTCGCCAAATACGGCGACCCCGACATTCCCGTTTTCGCCAAAATAGAGAACCCAGAAGGGGTGAGCAAAATAGATCAGATAATCGATGCCTCCGATGGAGTCATGGTCGCTAGAGGCGACCTGGGGGTCGAAGTGCCGCCAGAGGAAGTCCCCGTCATCCAGCGCCACATAATCCAAAGATGCCGCCAGAAGGGGAAGCCCGTCATCACCGCCACCCAGATGCTCGACTCCATGCAGCAGAACCCGCGCCCAACGAGGGCCGAGGTTTCCGACGTCGCCACCTCAATAGAAGAAAGCTCCGACTGCGTGATGCTGTCAGGCGAAAGCGCCTCGGGGAAATACCCGGTCGAAGCCGTGGAAATGCAGGCAAAGATAAGCGCCACGATGGAGAAGTACCTCAATTATGAGAACCTCGCAAAAGAGGCTTACGACACCAGCGAGCGTTCCAACAACGACGCCATATCCAATGCCGTTGCCAACACCGCTCTGCTCATCGGGGCGAAACTGATAGTCAACTTCACCGAGACCGGCAACTCAACTAAGCGCATTTCCAAAGCGCGCCCCTGCTGTCCGATAATCTCGATAACAAACAGGCGCAGCACCGCCCTCCGTTCCGCTTGGGATTGGGGCGTCTACTCAATTCTACTCAAGACCTCGATGCCGGACTTCATCGAGGAGATGGAGGTTCTCGCCCTCAAAATAGCGCGCGACATCGGCATCGCCCCCGGCTCGCCGATAATCCTCGTCGGAGGCACACCCACCGGCGCAGGCAAAACCAATTTCATGCGCATCCTTGAAGCCAACGAGATCAAAGAGCTCGAATAACTCCGCAAAAACAACTTAAAAAGCCGCTTCACCATTCAAGCGGCTTTTTAGTTTGTCCAAAATCAATGCGCGCTTTCTTCAATGACCGTTCCTTCGACATAGCAAAGGAAGATGACGCCAGTGATATCGTCGGATTGATAAATCTGGAACTCAATCACAATGCCATCGCACTTGTAGCGGATAATTTCTGAGGTATATCCCCAAAGGCCGCGCCCTTTAGTCCACGTCCCATCGGCCACAAAAGAATCAGGAATCATCTTCGTCTCGATAACGCTTTTCGTCTTCTTGACGCTGCGGGTTCCGAAATTGACTTCGAAATAACCGATCTTCTCGGTTTCTTCGTCATAGTAGTTCCTTCTTATTCTCTCGTCCGAAGCGGGCTTGAGGAAATCGTTCATGCGCGCGGCCACATTATCATAGGCGCTGCCGACGGTATAAGGGGTCCTCTCAGCGACCTTGATCTCGACAGTAGCTGTACGCGCGTCTTCTTCGCCCGGGACATTCATCGTCGCCGTGACGACGACGACATCGCCTACATTTGCGTCCTCATCGATTGAGACCACCCCGGTGGAGGCATCGATATGGACCTTGCCGGAGGTATCATTGCAAGAATAAGAGACCGAGTAAGGAAGCATATCGATGTTCATCTCAAGGGCGGCGCTGTCGCCAAGGCCCAGAGTGACGCTCGTCTCCTTGAAGGCGAAGACGGGCTCATTGGCCTCGCCCTGCCCCTTCATGACGGTGACTCTTGTCACGTCGAGGCCGGTGCGCCAAAAGACGATAGACAGCGTTCCAGTAGGATCTTCGAAGGTCATGTTGTAGAAATCAGTCTCGCCGAACAGGCTTTGGCTTATCGACTCGCGGTGCCAAGCAAGCTCATAAAGCTGCTGCTCAAAGGCTTTGGAGAAAGAATAATCGGGGTCATAGATATCCATGAAAAGGCCGATGTTCTCTTTGGCCGTCTTCTCAGCCATCGCGCGAATGGCTTCTTTGTCGGTGGTGTCTACTCCCATCCAGTCAGCGTTCTCCATGATGTAGTGGTACCAATATTCGGTCCAATACTCCATGTCGGTCTCGCTCGTGTATTTGATCCTTCTTGCCGAGTTGGGCGAGGCTAGAGGCGAAGGGCACGCGACGTCGATCCCTACCTCCTTGCAAAAAGAGGCGATGTCTTCGCTGGGCCAAGACGCGGAGAAACTCGAAGTCGGCTTTGTGACGCCGACGATTATCTCAAAGCCCACGACGACATATTTTGAGTTGACGAGAGAGCCGCAAGATAGGGCGAAAGTCTCATCCCAATTGGTGTAATTGCCAAGGTAATCGCCAATGAGGCCGAGGTCTTCGAGAGCGTCTTGATAAATCGAAGAGACATCCCCATCGGTATAACCGTAAACATAATGGACGCCATGCTTCTCGTAGTAGATATAGTTTTTGGACGCGAACAGAGGGATTTTGATTCCGGTCTCTTGCTCAATCGGAGCCAAAAAGTCTGAGGGCCATGACTTGGAAGTCTTCTTCTTCGCGTCGAAGGTGAAATAGAATAGGTTTCCGCTGGAATACATAAGCTGAGCGGTTATCGTGCCCGCATCGATGTCCTTCACCAGGACCTCGCAGTCATTTGCCTCGCTCTCTTCCTCGTCGGCGACGAAGCCATTGCTTTCAAGCAGAGCGGCGGTCTCCTCGCGCCTATCGATGGCGCAGTAATCGTAGATTGAAAGCTGGTCGGCGGAGCGCTGATAAACCTGGTAGTCAGAGCCGATTCTGATAAAGGGAAGACTGTCCATAAGGACATATTCGATGAGTTGGGAGTTGTGATCGCTCCAAGAGGAATCATCGGTTAGCGTCGTGGTCGCGTTGTTGTAGCACCAAACGCAATTATAGCCTTCCTCCCCTTCTGATTCGGGATAGAAGAAATAAGTGAGATTGTAACCCGTCTTGCCGTCGGAGCCGATCTTGGTCAGCTCGCAGAACTTGGTGCCGGAATCGTCTTCCCTGATGACGTTGGTGGAATAGCCTTCGATTACGCCCCAATTGTTCGCTTCGAGGCCTTCATAATAATCCTCGAGAACGAAGGAAGGCGAAAAGAAATAGATCTGGAGGTATTTGACACCAGAAGTGGAGAGTTTTTCGTCGAAGTGGATCTCCTTGTCGGTAAGGTCGCCGAAATAGGGCAGCACCTCACCGCAATAGGTCTTCATCAGAGCCTGAGCGTCCGCGTTCCAGCTTCCGGTCGCTCCGGAATCTGAAGTAGATATCGAATCGGAGGTTCTGTCAACGTTCGAAGCTCCGTTGCAGCCGCAGAGCGACAAAGCCATTAGGCAAGCGATAGAGGCACGTTTTGATTTCTTCATGATGGTCTCCCTTTCAAACGACGAAAGTATGGTCTAGAAAGGCGGAAAGTGAAACATTTATCATAAGATAAAAGGCGGTAAGCGCTTACAAAAAAACCTCATCGCGATGAGGAGAATCGCCCTGAAGACACTTGAAAATACAGCTCCAGCAACAAGGCGTTATGATAGTCGCGGATATCGAGATTCGTCTCCTCGATAAAGGCGTTCAGCCGGTAATTGAAAGTGTTCCTGTGAATGAAGAGTTCCTTGGCGGAGAGCGAGGCATCCAACCCGCAGCGGAGATAGGTCCCCGCCGTGAGGAGAAGCTCGTGGTCGAGATGTGAGAAGGAGGCACACAGCAAAGGTACGGATGTGTAATCGCCAAAGCTCATCTCCTTCATAAGAACGTCGGTGGGGAATACGGCTTGGTTGGGAAAATAGCCAAGCGCGTCTTTGAGCAGCTTTTTGCCGAGTTCTCCCCTGTCGTGACAGCAGAGGAAGCTGATCGAGCCGCCCAAATCCTCACGAAGAGGCAAGACGAGCGAAGAGAAAGAGGAATAGTCCTCCTTCGGCAAAATGAGCTCGCCTTCGTACGGCGAGAAATAAGAGAGGGTGTCGAGTTTCACCCCGAATCCCTTGAGGGCGGTCTCGAAAGTCTTCCTCGAGATCTCTTGGTTGGAAAGGAAAAGATAATGCTTGTTCATGCTAGACCTTCAAGACGATCGCTTCGTAGGGGCGCAAAGAGAAAACATGGTCCTTGAGGATGACCCCCTCATAATTGTGGAGCACCACGTCGACGATGTTGTAATAGAAAGAGAAGTAGCATTGTTTGGGGCGCATGTTCGCGATGACGATGAGGCGGAATGGCCCATCGTGGTAGAAAGCGAAGACATCGGGGTGGTTTCGGTCAAGGAGATGCAGTTCCCCGTTGAGCACTTGGTCGCTTATCTGAGGATTCTTGCGGAGAGAGATTGCGTAGCGGTAGAAAGCCAGAATCGATGATGGGTCCTTCTCTTGGATTGCGACATTGACCCCCTCAAGGTTGTTGGAATTTACCTTATAACGCCCTTCTAACGGCGAAAACCCCGCAAAAACCCGGTCATCCCACTGGAAAGGTGAACGAGAACTGACTCTTGATGTGCGGTTCAAATAGGCGAGTATCTCCTCATCGGAATAGCCTTGCTTGCGATAGGAGGCGATTTCGTTTACGGCGCTGACGTCGGAAGAGAAATCCTCCAGGCGGCGGTAACTCACGTTGCTCATCCCGATCTCGTCGCCCATGTAGATGAAAGGAGTGCCGTAGAGGAAAAGGAGAATGGTGATGAGGCATTCGGCGCTCTCTTTGCGGAAGCGCACGTCGCCATACTGCGAAAGCACCCGCGGATGATCGTGGTTGCACCAGTAGACGGGCATATCGGAAGAGAGGTGGCAGGCGGAGTACCAGCGCATGAAATTGTCTTTGAGGGAGATGACGTTCGTCTTTATCTCGTCGTCTTTCTTGCCTATCGAAAGGAAGGCCCCGTTCTCCCAAACCGTATCGAAATTGAAGGCCATGTCGATGGGGCCGCTTTTCCTATTCGTGAAGCGCAGGGATTCCTCCGGCGAGATGCATCCGCCCATCTCCCCTACAATCAGGCAATCATGCCGCGAGAAGACCGACTCATTCAATTCATTGAGGTAATCCAACAGCTCCGGCCGATTGGAGAATCCTTTGGTGTCAAAAGCCGTCCCTATGTTTGATAAAGGCAGACATGAATCGGGGAAATTCTGATCTTTGGCCAGATGGGCCAAAGCATCCAAACGGAAACCGTCGACCCCCAAATTCAGGTAGAATTCGGCGATTTCGGCGTATTTTTGTCTCAGCTTAGGATTGGCCCAGTTGACGTCTGGCATGTTTTTGGAGAAAAGATGGAGATAGAAATCGTCGCTTCCCGGAACCCTTTCCCAAGCCGAGGTGTCAAAGAAACCTTCCCAGTTGTTGGGAGGCAAAAGCTCGCCGCCCACGGTTTTTCCTTTTCTGAATATGTAGAAGGAACGTTCCTCGGACGAAGGGTCGCTCAGGGCTTTCCTAAACCAGGGATGGGCGGAGCTGGTGTGATTCAAGGGGAAGTCGAGGAGGACTCTGATCCCCTTTTCGTGGGCATTGCCCAAAAGGCTTCTCAGATCGTCGAGGTCTCCCAAACGTGGATTGAGGCGGTAATAGTCGGAGACGTCATACCCCCCATCCTCCATCGGCGAATCGAAAACGGGGCAGATCCAAAGGAGATTGACCCCGAGAGAAGATAGGTAATCCAGCCGGCTTTCGATGCCTTTGAGGTCACCGCATCCATCGCCATTGCTGTCTTGGAATGATTCGGGGTAGATGATGTAGCCAATGGAATCCTTCAACCACGCGCGTTCCATGGCCCTCAGCCCTCCCTTTTCTCCTTCAAGAGCATAAAGATCCCCGCAAGATCTAAGGCAAGGAAAATAGAAGTCAAGACGATATAGGCGACCGAGCCCACGCCCAATGGGGCGCTTTGCTTTGAGCTCAGGTAGATAGGCAAAGTGAAACAGCAAAGGCAGAGACCGAGGAAGATCAGCGAGGCGTGGATGGTGACTAACCCCAAGCCCATCGAAACGTTGGATTTCTCATTGGTGAGGCTCGCGGCGAAGACCCATAGCCCCATCGCTCCTCCGGCGATGGTCAGGGAGAAGAGGGCGATCCCTGCCGGAGAGGGGTCGTACTTGCATTCCCTCATCAAAGCCACCTTGGAGGAGGAATCAAGCTCTTTGCCTCCGAAGATGAGGTCATACCAAGAGGGATAGAAAGGCTCATTCCCATAGGCTTTGCCCATGAAGCAGAAGAAAAGAAAAGCCGAGCCAAGCGCGGCGAGGCAGACGATGATTTTCCTGATCAACACCTTCTTACCCATGGGGAAAAGGATAAACCAATAGGCTTTTCAGTTCAATTGAAGGGCGAAATGCGCTACTTATCAACGAAAGCAAAGAAAATCGAATAATCCCGCAGAAACCAGTTTTCTTTTCTTTTTGCGGGGTTTTTAAGAAAAGCAAACGAATGCTTCGAATTGCCTTGCCAATCACTTGGCGTTATCATTTAAAGCAATACATAACCGGGCAAGTCCCAAGGAGAGAAAGCATTATGAAGGTTTTCGGCAAAGCATCCTATTTCCTGTTCGGAGGATTATGCGCGATCCTCGTCGCCCTCTTCGTCATCGGCAGCGTCTACGATTTGCAGATAAGCCAAGCCATCGCCGACACAAGCAGCGTCTTCGGCATGATCTGCGCCTCCTTCGGCGAGGTCCTTGGCTGGGCGATGATGGGCGTCTTCGGCGCGATGGCCTTCCGCCTCGCCCAGCAGGTGGAGAAGAAACTCTTCAAGGTCCTTCTCATAATCTTCGGCGCGATGGTCATCGGGGTGAGCTTCTATCTCATCTTCGCCGACATGAACAGCTCCAAAAACGGCTTCAAGGAAGTGAGCAACATCGCCGTGAGGCTCATCATCGCCGCCGCAATCGAAGCCTTAATCGTTTTCCTCTCTTTCAAAGCCATCACCACCAAAGACACCAAAAAGCTCCTCTGCTGTTGGCTTGTTCTGATGGGCGCTTTCTATCTAGGGCTCGCCTTCAACTTCATTATGAAGGGCATCGTCATGAGGCCGCGTTTCCGCCTGATCCGCAATGGCTACGAGACCTATACCGCCGCCGAACTCTTCGAGCCTTGGTACCTTTCAGGCGGCAAAGGGCTTGCTGAGCAGGTCTATCCTTCAGACGTCGTCGGAAGCGACGACTTCAAATCCTTCCCCTCTGGGCATAGCTTCGTGAGCATGAGCAGCATCCTCCTCGCTTTCCTCCCTTTCCTTAACGACAAGGCGAAAGACAAAGCATGGGTGAGGCATCTGATTTTCGTCCTCTGCGCATGCTATGGCTTAACGATTCAGTTCGCCCGCATCCGTTACGGCGCCCATTACCTCAGCGACACCGCTCTCGGCGGATTCATCGCCCTCTTCTTCGCCTTCCTCGTTCCCTTCATTTCCTTCCGCGTCCTTGACAAGAAAGGCGTCCTCAAGCAAGAGGAATGAGTATCGCGCAGAGGCGCGCCCGCGCGTTTTTTTGATTGCCAATAAATTGCCTTGGCTTAGAATAGCCTTCGTCTTTTATGAAGAAACTCTTCCTAGCCCTCAAAAGAAACATCCGCAACTGCCGGCTCCTTTACGCCATGAATTTCGTCTCGCAGTTCGTCATGGTCTTCTTTTCGGTTTTCTCGACCTTCCTCGCCAAAGTCCTCGTCGACTCTTTGCAAGGCACTCTCTCTAGCGCCGACCCCATAGAGAATTGGGTCGTCAGCATGATCAGCCTCAACCGCGGGGCCGCTTATCTTGACGAGCACCGCTACATCCTCATCGTCGCCGTCTCCCTCTCTGGCGTTTTGACCGCCGGCGCTTCGATAATCCGCATGCTTATCAGGGCCCACGCTTTGGAGCAGATAAGGAAGAACATCCAATACGATCTCTTCACCCATCTGGAAAGGCTTCCTTACCCCTACTTCAAATCGCATAAGGAGGGCGATCTCATCCAGACCTGCACCAGGGACGCCGACGTCGTGCGCAATTTCTTCATCAACGACATGTCGCAGGCAAGCTACGTCCTTTCCGTCGGCACGCTTTGCCTAGCGACCCTCTTCTCGATATCATGGAAGCTCACCCTCGTCTCGATCTCCTTGATGCCAATCATGTTCGTCTACTCCTTCTTCATGATAAAAGGGGTCAGAAGCCGATACCGCGTCACCGACGAAAGCGAGGCACGCCTAACCGAGAAAATCAGCGAGAACCTCTATGCCACGCGCATCGTCAAAGCCTTCAATCAGGAGCGCTACGAAATTGCCCAGTTCGAGATCACCCTCGACGACTACAAGCACAAATTCGTCGCCTGGAAGAAGCTCTCCTCCTTCTTCTACGCAAGCAGCGACATCTTCATCTTCGCTTCGCGCGTCATCGCCCTCCTTTTCGCCATCTACCTCGCCACCAAAAAGCCTGCGGAGATCACCGCCGGCACCGTCGTCCTCTCCTACACCTTCGTCAACATGATCGTGTGGCCGATGAGGAGCTTAGCGACCTCCCTTTCCAACCTCGGCCAAGCGATGGCGAGCAACGACCGCATCGAGGCGGTGATGGGCGAAGCGGAAGAGGACACCAAAACCGGACTCACCCCGCGAATCGACGGGGCGATAGAGTTCGATGACGTCGCTTTTGCTTATTTCGACGCCCCGGAAGACAAGGTCTTGAACGGGGTCAGTTTCAAGGTGAAGCCCGGCCAAAGCGTCGCCATCATGGGCAAAACGGGCTCAGGCAAAAGCACGCTGTCCCTTCTTCTCACGCGTCTCTACGATGTGACCGGAGGGCAGATTAAAGTCGACGGGATCGACATCAAGGACATCCAAAAGCATTATCTACGCACGCAGATAGTCCCCGTGCTGCAGGATCCCTTCCTCTTCTCCAAATCGATCGCCGACAACATCGCCGCCAGCCGTTCCACCGCCACCCGCGAGGAGATCAGGCGCGCCGCCTACATTGCTTCCGTGGATGAGGCCATCTCGCGCTTCCAAGACGGCTATGATACCCCCGTCGGCGAGAAAGGGGTCACCCTCTCCGGCGGCCAAAAGCAAAGGGTAGCCATCGCGCGAACCATTCTTTCCGGCGCCCCCGTGCTGATCTTCGACGATTCCCTTTCCGCCGTCGACATGGCCACCGACCTATCGATAAGGACGAGACTCAAGAGCCTTGATTCGTCGCAGACCATCCTCCTTATCACCCACCGCGTCGCCACCGCCAAAGATGCCGATCTCATCCTCGTGCTCGACCAGGGGAAGATCGTCGAGGCAGGCAACCATGAGCAGCTCGTCAAACAAGGCGGGATCTACGCCCGCATCAACGCTATTCAGACCTCATTGCAAGGAAAGGAGGCTTCCCTATGAGCAGCGGATTCCAGGAAGAGAAACTGCCCGACAAGCTGAACCTTTCCGTTTGGCTGAAGATCGGGAAATACGCCTTCAGGAGATGGCCGACGATCGTTCTTCTCCTTTGCCTCACCCTCATCATTACCTTCTACGACTCTAGCTTCGTCCCCACGATGAACGCCGCCGCGATCCAAGCCGCGAGCGACTCCTACGGCATGATCGAGGATTTCAGCGACCTGATATTGGAGGCCACTCTCATCTTCGGCATCCACATCCGCCTCACCTACTGGGGCTTCCTCTTCCTGCAGCTAGGGATGATACTCGCGCGCTCAGTCGCGATATTCCTGAGCTTCTATCTCATCAACCTCCTTTCCTTGGACATCGTCACCTCTTTGAGGAGAGACACTTTTAAGAAAGTCCAGGAGCTCCCTTTCTCCTATTTCGACACCACTTCCTCCGGCTGGCTGATAGCCAGGATGCAGAACGACACTTCCTCGATCGGGGACATCCTCTCCTGGAACCTCTCCAACGTCCTTTGGAGCGGCTTCGACCTCGTCTTCGCTCTCATCACGATGTACTCGATCAACTGGAAGCTCTCGCTCATCGTCTCCATCTCCGTCCCTTTGATGGCCATCTTCATCCCGATAATCGAGAAGAAGCTTTTGGTGGCCCACCGCGAGGCGCGCCACTCCTACAGCGCCTTTGTCGGATGGCTGAGCGAAGGCATATCCGGGGCCAAGACCATCAAGACCCTCGCCATGGAAGATCAGGTCCAGAAAGAGGCCGACGACATTTTGAGCAACATCAAGGCCAAGCGTCTCAAAGCGGAGAAGATCAACGCCTTCTTCGAGCCGATTGTCTCCATGTGCTCTTCCCTCATGATCGCCCTTCTCCTCGTCGCCGGGTTCTATTGGAACGACTTCATCGGGATAGAGGAAGCCTCTCTTTCCGCCACCATCGTCCTCTTCATCGGCTTCACCCAGGACATCTATTCGCCGCTGCAAAGCCTTTCAAGCACCTTCTCGGAGTTCATGGCAACCCAAGCCGGGGCGGAGAAGATAATCCAGCTCCTCGAGACGAAAAGCGACATCGTCGACTCGAAGGAGGCCATCGCCAAATACGGCGAGCTGCTGAATCCCAAGGAAAGCGTCTACGAATCCATCAAAGGCGACATCGTCTACAAGGACATCCATTTTTCCTACAAGACCGGCCCCGAAGTCATCCATGGGCTCAATCTAACCGTGAAAGAAGGCAAATCCCTCGCCATCGTCGGCGAGACGGGCAGCGGCAAGAGCACCCTGGTGAACCTGCTCTGCCGTTTCTATGAGCCGACCTCCGGCTCAGTAATCGTCAACGGCAAGGATTACCGAGAATACACCTTGGGCTACCTCCGCTCGAAGATCGGCTACGTCCAGCAGACCCCCTTCGTCTTCAGCTCTTCCTTCAAGGACAACATCGCCTACGGCTCCCCTAACGCCACCATGGAGCAGATCGTGAACGCCGCAAAAATCGTCGGCATCGACTCCTTCATCCGCTCTCAGAAGAACGGCTATGACACCGTTCTCAACGAAGGCGGCGACATGCTGAGCCAGGGTCAGAAGCAACTCATCAGCTTCGCCCGCGCCCTCGTCCGCGACCCTGAGATCCTGATCCTCGACGAGGCCACTTCCTCTATAGACACCGAGACTGAGAAGGAAGTCCAAAGCGCGCTTCTGCGCCTTCTAAAAGGCAGGACCTCCATCCTCATCGCCCACCGCCTCTCCACGATCGTCGACTGCGACACCATCGTCGTCCTCGACAAGGGCGAGATAAAAGAGCAAGGCAGCCACAAGGAGCTGATGGAGAAGAAAGGCGCCTACTATTCCCTCTACATGGACCAGTTCAAGGAACTCTCCCTCGACGGCCAGATTGACACCTACGAGAGCCAGATTCAGGCCAAAGGCATCAAAATCTAAGGAAAGGCCGCCCTTTTAAATTGAAACGATGGGCGGAAGGAACCATAATATGTCCGCTCACAACAGGAGGAAAGTTTCAACATGTTAGTGAATGCAACAAGAATGTTGAAAGAAGCTCACGAAGGCCACTATGCCGTCGGGCATTTCAATATCAACAACCTCGAATGGACCAAAGCCATTCTTCTCACCGCGCAGGAAAACAACTCGCCGGTCATCCTCGGCGTCAGCGAAGGCGCGGGCAAATACATGGGCGGCTTCAAAGTGGTCGTCGCGATGGTGAAAGCCCTCGACGAATCGCTCGGCATCACCGTCCCGGTCGCCTTGCATCTCGATCACGGCACCGAAGCCGGGGTCAGGGCCTGCATCGAGGCGGGCTTCACCTCCGTCATGTTCGATGGCAGCTCCCTCCCCTTCGAAGAGAATCTCAAGAAGACCGCCGAGCTCGTCAAGCTCGCCCACGACAAGGGCCTCAGCTTCGAAGCTGAGATCGGCTCAATCGGCGGCACCGAAGACGGCGTCACCGGGCAAGGCGAAGTCGCCGACCCCGCCCAGGCTTCCGCGATGATCAAAACCGGCATCGATTTCCTCGCCGCCGGCATCGGGAACATCCACGGCATCTACCCAAGCAACTGGACCGGGCTCCATTTCGACGCCCTCGCGAAAATCGATGAGGTCACCGGCGAGGTGCCCCTCGTCCTCCATGGCGGCACCGGCATCCCCAAGGACATGATCAAGAAAGCCATCGCCGGAGGCATGAGCAAGATCAACGTCAACACCGAGTGCCAGCTTGCCTTCGCCGAAGCAACCATCGCTTACTGCAAGGCCGGCAAGGCCGACCCGACCGCGGAGAACACCTCCAAAGGCTACGATCCCCGCAAGCTTCTCAAGCCCGGCTTTGAGGCCATCAAAGCCACGGTCAAAGAAAAGATGGATCTCTTCGGTTCCATCGGCAAAGCCTGCTAAACAAAGGAAAACCGGCTCTCTTCTATTTAAGGGGGTTTAGGTGGGTTTCTGTAACTTGCATCCCCGTTTCTGAAAATAAGTTATAAAAAATGATCCGCCCCAAATCGGGGCGGATTTTTCGTCAGTCAAAAGCCCTTCTTCGAGTAGGTCAGGATGAGGAGTATCCTCTTTCGGAACCTCGAGAAATTGAGGCATCCGTTGGATATCGTCTTGAGGGTCTTGGCGTCTTTGTTCCTCTCTTCGGCGATGGCGTTGGAGAAGCGCTTCCCAGCCTGGTTCCCGGCGAGCGAGTTGGCTATCTCGGCCTTCCATTTTCGGTAGGTCCTGCCTACTTTCCTGAGGTCCTCGGAGGATGCGTTCAGCAGCTTGGACGCGATCCTCTCCACGAAATCCGACGCCTCGGTGAACGTCCTGCAATCGTGCCAATCGTAGAGCTCTTGCAGAATCGACCAGCCGTCCCATAGGCTCGGCGATTTGCGGAGGCAGAGCATCAGCGCGTCGAAGCATTTCATCGCGACGCCGTCCGATCTGCGCGTGTAGTAGGAGTCGGGTATCGCCGCCTGGCGGGCCTCGAAGACCTTCCACCTCGACTTCATGAAGCCGTACTCGAAGCTGTCCCTCGGCATGGAGTTCATGAGGTTCGCGCGCAGCCTCCTCACGGCGTCGGCCAGCTGCTCGACGACGTGGAAGAGGTCGACGACGCGCATCGCGCCGGGGAAGAGCTTCCTCGCCACGCGGTGGTGCTCGTCGTACATGTCCGAGACGAAGTGCTTCACCCTTTTCCGCTCCCCCTCGGGGATTTTCGAGAAATACTGCTCCAGCCAAGCCTTCTGGCGGGACGGGCAAATGTCCACGATCTCCCTCGTGTCGAAGTCGTAGAGGAGCGAGGGGTATTTGCCCTCCACCCTCTCCGAGAAGAGGATCTCGTCGATGCAGAGGGCCTCCGGGAGGCGGAGGCGCGGGACGGACGGGTAGAGCTCGTCGAAGAGCGAGATCACCCTCGAGACGGCGATTCCGTAATCGCCCGCGATCTGGGTGAAGGTCCGCGTCTTGCGGAGGTCCGCCTTGATGGCGAGCTTCGTCCCCATGCCGCCGTCGGGCATCTTCGCCCTGATCTTCTGGGCGTAGTGGTCGTGGACGACGCACGCCGAAGAGCTGTGGCAGGAGGGGCATTCGCGCTCGTCCTGCCTTTGGGTCAGGCTGAGGGCCCAGCCGCCCCCATCGAGCGCCTCGACGGCCGTGCCGGCGCGCTCGAACTGCTCGGGGTCAAGCCCGAACAGCAGCAAAAAAGTGTTAGAATCCATACAGGTCTCCTTTCTTGGTTTTAACACCACCCCAAGTCTAGGAGGCCTTTTGTTTTTCGCAAACGCCCGAGACGTCAATCAAAAAATTCCGGCGTGGCCTGATTTCTCAGAACGCCTTCTTTTTGTGTGGGACTAATAGAAATTTCGCCCCACATAAAAAGAGTTGAGCCGTCATATCGCCTTAAAGAAAAGGTTGATAACATCCTGACCATCGACCGCGTCCAGTATTCGCTGGATGGGGAAAGCTTCACCTCGCCCCAATACCACCTTGACGCCTTCGCCGACCTTCTTAAGGCGCGCTACGCGGGTCCGCTTTGGGTAAAGTATTCGTTCGAGGCCAAGGAATTGCCCTCGCATTGCCTTCTCGAAGTCGAAGGGACGAGGCTTCTTTCCCTCTTCTTAAATGGGAGCGAACTTGATGCCTATGAAGCCTCTGAATACGAAAGCGCCCTCCGCGCCTACGATGTCTCTTCCAAACTCAAGGAAGGGGAAAACGAGGTCGTTCTCAAAATGGATTACTTCCAGAAAGACTCCGTCTACTATGCCCTCTTCGGCGAGAACGTCACCGAAAGCCTCAGAAACTGCCTCGTCTATGACAGCAACATCGAACCGATCTACCTCAAAGGGGATTTCGGGGTTTATGGCGAATTCAGAAAGGGCGAGAAAGAGGAGACGGCCTTCGGGAAGAACTTCTTCATCGCCAAACAGAAGGAAGAGATAGTCAGCCTAATCGAGGATGGATTCCCCTTTTTCCACGGCAGGATCGTCCTTGATGGCGAGATAGAGGCAGAAGAGGCCTCCTCTTGCCTAGTCATCGAGAAGCGCTTCCAAACCGTTCGCCTCTCCGTGAACGGGCAAAAAGTGCCAGGCTCGATGTTCTCCTACCGCTTTGACCTTTCCCCTTACCTCCACCCTGGCAAAAACAAGATCGAGATCGCCTTGACCATATCGCCCCGCAATTGCATGGGCCCCCATCATAACGGAGGGGAAGACGTCCTCGTCGGACCCGAGCATTTCGAAGACCGTTTCCGGAACGGGGACAACGATTCGCCGAAGGAAATGGAGGAGTATTGCTTTGTGCGGACGATCATCTGAAGCGCATTCCACGTCAAAAGACGGGAGTTTGCTTCCTTAAGTCCCAAGAAGGGTTTTCGCAGAATGAGGCAAAGCTATGCGGAAATCGCGATTTCCTAGCGCCTAGTCGCAGGAATCCACTTTTTGTGGTCAAAGAGTTACCCTTGTTTTATTATGTTCCCCATGAAAGAAAAAACCCCCAGTTACGTACACCCCGCGAGCTATGGCAAAACCACTCTCGCCTTCCTTTTGGACACCATCTTCACCGTAGCGATGATCTTCATCCTCTACTACGCTTTCGGCAAGCCTGTGCTTCTCCCCGCGCAGAATTACCAGGCCACCTACGATGAGTACACCTCCTTCATCAAAGGCTGCGAGCTCACCCAAGGGGATTCGGCGGGGACTTTTCTGGCTTACGATGAAAGCGTCAAAGACGGCAAGGCCGGCTGGGAACGCTATCAAGAGGCCATCATCCATTATTACACCGTCTTCATCCCCGGGGATTACGGAGCCGTCTTCAACGAGGACGATGGCGTTGCAATGGGCAGCGATGGCAAATACGATAGCGAAAGCATTAGCAAGTTCGTCCTTAAGAAAGTCTATAAGCTGAATGAGGATGGAACCCAGATAAGCGAAAACAGCGACCCCTACTTCATCCTCGACGAGACCACCGCCGACCCCTACGACGTCAGGCTCGTCGATGCCTACAAAGGGGAGCTAGACACCCTCAAACTGACCAACCTCAAGAACTATTTCGCCAACAGCGACGACCGCACCGGGCCTTATTACGAGGCCGTCGCGCACCTTTCCGCCCAGCCTCATTTCCTCGCCCTCCAAAGCGCAATTGGCATGAAGCGCTATATTTCTTTCCTCCCCAGTTTCATCCTCTCCCCTCTTATCTTCTTCTTCATCATCCCCCTCTGCGTCCCTAACGGCAGAAGCCTAGGCAAGCTGATCGCGAGGACGGCGATAATCGGCGGCGACGGCTATAAGGCGAAGAAACTCAACATCGCCATCCACTGCGCTATAATCGCCGTCGTCTGGGAATGCCTTCTCATCCCGAGCACCATGCTAGGCATCATGGCGATGGCTCTCATCTTCCTCATCGATTACCTCTCGCTCATCCTCTCCAAAACCCACACCTCCCTCCACGACAAAGTGGCGAGGACCCTCGTCATCGACGCCAAAGAAAGCGTGTGGTTCGCAAACGAAGAAGAGGAAGAGAACTACGTCGCTTCCCACCCAGAGTCCAACGTCGCCGGGCTTTGCGAGGAAGACAAAGGCAAAGAGCCCGGCGAAGAAGCTTCGCCTCTCTCAGCCCACTCCTCCACCATAAGCGAGGAGACGATCCTCGACTCCTCGACGATAGGCCAAGCAAGAAGAGAGGCCTCCACGATCGTCTCCTTCGACGAATACGAGAACCGTCACAAGGATTCCTGAGCCTTTGGCTTCGGTCAATTCACTTGTCTTTTTCAATCCTAAGCCCCGTCGGACGGGGCTTTTCAGGACAATCGACGGCTCAAAAAATATCCTTTTTTGATCAAAAACGCACAGACGGACAAAAGATATTCATAAATGCACTCATTGGGTGTGTTTTATTCATAGGAAATTCCCATGGGCATTTATGAATTGAGAAAACGACCAGGCGACACTCAAAGCGAATTCGCCTCGCGGTACGGCATACCATTCCGCACCATCCAAAATTGGGGAGCGCTTCTCCAACGCCATCGCCGAAGAGAGGAACAAAGACGCCAAGACCCTCAAGACGATATCCAACGGATGCCTCAATTTCTCGAGGTTCCGAAAGAGGATACTCCTCATCCTGACCTACTCGAAGAAGGGCTTTTGACTGACGAAAAATCCGCCCCGATTTGGGGCGGATCCTTTTTTATAACTTATTTTCAGAAACGGGGATGTAAGTTACAGAAACCCACCTAAACCCCCTTAAATAGAAGAGGGCTCGTTTGAGTTTGGTAATCGCGCAGCGCAGGGACGTTGGGTCTGTGCGCTTGAGGGAAGTTTGGTCCGTGCGATTACACAATCGGCGCTAGCTTACTTAACGTCGGGGAGAAGGCCCACGAAGCGGGCTTTCTTGACGGCGCTAGCGAGCTGGCGTTGATACTTCGCGCTGGTGCCAGTGATGGCACGGGGAAGGATTTTGCCGTCAGCACCGATGAACCTCGAGAGCAATTCGGCGTCTTTGTAGTCGATGTACTCGATGTGGTTCTTGGTGAAATAGCAGGCCTTCCTGCGGGAACGCATCTTGCGGAATGGCATTGTTTGATTTCCTTTCTACGAGAATCAGAAGGGGAGATCATCCTCGACGATGTCGATGGAATCCAAATTCTTGTTCTCGGTTTGCGGGGCCACCTGGGTGACGGGCTCGCTTGAGCCCATGTCAGGGGTGTAACCCGAATTGTTGCCGGCGTTGCGTGAAGCGTCCTTAGGATCGAGGAACTCCACGGCGGAGGCGGAGACTTCCGTCACGGAAACTTCAACGTTGTCCGTGCGGCGAGTGTACTTGCGTTGCGTTAGACGCCCATTGACGCCGACCAAAGAGCCTTTGTGAGTGAACTTGGCGACGTTATCGGCGGACTTGCCCCACACCGAAACCGGCATGAAGATAGTCACTTTTTCTCCGTTTGGCCCGCGGAAAGAATCATCGACGGCGAGGGTGAAGGAAGCCACGCTCATCCCGGAGCTGGTCTTACGGAGTTCGGGGTCGCGGGTTAAGCGGCCAACGAGTACGACACAATTGATCATTTCTTGAATCCTCCTGATCGTAGTTATTTGTGTTCGACAGTAACTAGATGACGGATGACGTTGGAATCAAGTTTGACAAGACGATCAAATTCTTTGAGCGCCGCGGGTTCGGCGGTCACTTTGATGACCACATAGTAACCTTTGGTGAGCTTTTTGATCGGGCTCGCGAAATCTTTGACGCCCCACTCTTTGACATCGGTGACAGTCGCCTTTTGAGCGGCAAGGATGCCATGGAGCTTCTCGATCTCGGCCTTGCGCGCGGTCTCATCGAGATTCGCGGTAAGGATGTACATGATTTCGTACTTTCCCATGATTTTGCACCTCCTAATTTCGGTCTTCGGATCGCCTCGAGAAACTCGTGCGACCATAAGAGAATGTGTTTGCCTTCTTCCTTCTTAGAAAGCAAAGCGCATTATACGGAAAGCGGGCATCGAATACAAGAAACAACGTCCGTCATCGTAGATGAGGGCTGAACATTCCCTCACCATATGCATAAAAGACGATGTGGGGATTTTCCTAAAAAAGTTTATTTTTGGAAGCCGATTCGCAAGAAGAATGAAGGAGAGGAAAACACATAAACGCCCCCCTCCTCACCATAGGCGACAAGGGCTTCCTGGCCCAAAGGAATCTCTTTTTTGTAAGCAACGTCCAAGAAGCTGGGTTCGTGACATTTGAGAAAATCATTAGGGATAAGTTCTTCCGCTTCGTCGATATAGGCGGTGTTATTCATGTGGCCGTTGAGGTCGCAATCTCTCCATTTCGCCGCAAAAGTCGCTTTTTTCGGTAGATCAAACGATTTGAAAGGAAATTGAAAGCCAATTTCGTCGCCCTCGTTTTCGCCCTCGATGACGATTCCAAATTGCGTCGGGTCTATCATTGTCCGCTTATTTTCGTCGATGAGGGTCCAGGCGGCGCTAGAAGAAACCAAAAGTTCTCCATCCAAAGAGAATATTTTGCAGTGACGAGGAAAGAGAAAAGGCATCTTGCCACCGGGATAAGTCAATATTTTGATCGTCTCGTCATAACAAGGCAGGCGATTGATCTTCAGCCTTTGTTTGCCAATAACCCACAGTAAGCCGCGGTCGAGCGTGGTGGAACGCGGATAGCCAAGGAGCTCGGTGTCCTCGATAGAGACCTCTTGCAGAAATTTCAGCAGCGAAGAAAGGCGCAGCTTCCTTGACGGGTCGCAGTGCTCAGTGAGGATCTTTACGCTTTTGGAAAGCATGGATTAGTTCTTTTTCGCAAGGCGAAAGGCTATTTCGTCAATCAAGGCGGAGAAGATGGAGAGCTTCGCCCACTTCTTCTGGGGGATGTTGATGTCGAAGGCCGACTCAATCTGAGTCATGAGGTAAATGAAGGACATCGAGTCGACGCTCGCGTCGGTATTGATGTTCGAGCTCTCGTTGATTTCGACTCCGTCAAGATCCGGCACGCTGGCGTGGATGATGGCAATGGCTTTTTCTTTGATTTCTTCGCGCGTCATATCAAAACTCCTTATTTAGTTTATATCATCTCCTGCAAAGCCCAACGCTTAATTTTCCCCGTCTGGGTGCGCGGCAACGGGGAAGGGAAATACAAGACGACGGCAATGCGGCTAGAATAGGGCAAGGTCTCGTTAAAGGATGTGACAATTGAGGAATAATTGTCCTGCAAAGTCGCTTTTCCCACCGCCAAAGCAATCTGCCCTTTGTCGTTTTTAACGATGGCGAAGTCCTTGTCCGCCCCAAGAAGAGAAGCCAATTTCCCCTCGTACTCAGGGCAATATATCTTCGTCCCGTCGTCCAAAACGATGATGTCTTTTTTCCTGCCTTTGATGTGCAGAAGCCCCCGCTCATCAAGATAGCCGAGATCCCCGGTCAGCAAGAAGCCATTCCGTAAGACCTTGGCGGTCGATTCCCGATCTTTGTAATAGCCGCTCATCATGCACGACGGGCAGCGAAGGCAGATTTCGCCATCTTGGTCTATCGAGGCTTTGACGTCCGGGCAAAGGGTCATGGCTCGAGGATCGTCGCCAAGAGACAAAGCCACGCCGGAGCTGGTCTCCGTAAGGCCGTATCCAAAAGATACGCGGATGCCTAGCTCCTTTATTTTCCCCAAAACCGAATCCGGGCAATCGCCAGCCCCAATAAGCACAAGCTTCAGCTCAGGGTTGAAGAGGTGCCTGGAGGCAAGGAAACCCGCCATCTGAGGAACGAGACTCACCACGGTGGGTTTGAAATAAGCGAAATCCTCAAAGATCTTTCTCATTCCGCGGCCCAAAGCAACGCAGGCCCCACAAGAAAGCCCCCAAAGCAGAGAGCAGACAAACCCGAAAACATGATTCATCGGCAGGCATGAATAGAGGGTGTCATTAGGCGAAAGAGGCAAAAGCGAAGCTCCATTATAGGCGGAAGAGCAAAGGCTCGCTTCGCTGAGGCAAACGGCTTTGTTGCTATCGGTCGTGCCAGAAGTGAAGAAAAGAATTTTCTTCTCTTGATGAGCCTCTTTTTTGACCAGACAATCGTTCAGCGCATTTCTGAGCCCGTCTGGCCCAATTAGGAAATTGATGTCCGCAGACATGATTTTGCTTTCAAGAGAGGGGACGTCCTCAAAAGGCGAGAGCAAGACAATCTGCCTTCCTTTGCCCGCATAGGCGAACACGGCCAGAATGGATTCAAGAGTCCCATCCATGAAAATCCCCGCAACACCTTTATCAAGCACAGGATACGCTTTGATTTTCGCAGCAAATTCCCCGTATGTTAAAACGGTCTTCGCTCCGTTTTCTTCGTAAACCAAGGCCGGAGAAGATTGTTCTTGTCCGAGGAGCAAGGAGAGGAAGGATTCGTAGCGCTTCCTTTGGAAATCCATGGGAATATGATATTAGAATTGAAATCGCTATATCGGTAAATTAATCCCGTTTTACTTTTATTCTTTGAATAACGTCATAAAATAAGACCAAATCTGAAAAGGAGACCATTATTAATGGACAAAAACATCAGAATCGCCATTATCGGTGGCGGACCGGCCGGTCTTTCGGCTGGCATGTATCTCGAGAAGAAGGGATACGACAACTACGTGATCTACGAGAGGAGCGGACGCGTCGGCGGCAAGTGCTTCTCCCCCACCTTCAACGGCAAGCGTTATGAGATGGGCGCCATCATGGGCGTTCCTTCTTACTACGCCATCTCCGACATCGAGAAATTCGCCGGCGTCGAGCACAAAGGACCGAAGCTCGTCCGCAACTACAAATTCCCCGACGGAAGACTCGACTATCGTTGGGACACCGCTACCGCTTTGAAGAACCCCGCCAAATACTTCTTCAAACACCCGAAGGCCGCCCTCCACCTCAAAAAACTTCAGAAGCAGATCAAGAAGTTCGGCGAAATCCTCGCCACCACTTACAAAGGCTACGACGTGACCGGCCACATCGGCGTCAGCGAAGGCCGCTACGAAGGCTATGCCGTCACCCCCGGCCGCGAACCGGTCTCCGGCACCAACCCCAACCTCAAAGACCTCTCGATGCCGTTCAAGGATTTCTGCGAGAAAGTCGGCTGCCCGCTTGTCCAGGAAGTTTGGATCCAGCCCTTCACTTCCTTCGGCTACGGCTTCTTCGATGAGATCCCCGCTGCCTACGTCCTCAAATACCTCGACTTCCAGACGATGATGAACTTCGTCAAGATGAACCTCTGGACTTGGGAGAACGGCACCCAGTCAATCTTCGAAGCCCTAAACGATCATTTGAAGCACCCCGCGCTTCTCAATAGCGAGGTCACCAAAGTCGTCCGCGGCGATAAAGTCACAGTCACCGTCAACGGCAAGGAAGAGGTCTTCGACAAGATCATCATCACCTGCCCCATCCAAATCGCTACCGAGAAGAACCCGCTCAACAACCCCAACGCCGTCTCCCTCGACAAATGGCTCGATGTCACCGACGACGAGAAGACCCTCTTCTCCAAGATCGATTACGAGCGTTATGACACCCAGGCCTTCCAGGTAGAACAGGACAAGTACCCGGACGTCTCTTACTACATCGTCGACAACATGGTCCCGGAGAGAATGCCCCACGTCATGATCTACTATCATCGCTGGGCCAATGAGCCGGATATGCCGATCGTCTCTTACACCCTCCGTCACCACAAGACCTACAACGACGGCAAAGAGATTCCCTACGAAGGGACCGAGAAGATCATCACCGAGGATATGAAACAACTCGGCGCTCCGATCAGAGTCGTCGACGGGAAAGAAGCCATCCTCACCCGCTACCAAGCCTACTACTTCCCCCACGTCTATTCCGAGGATTACGCCGCGGGATGGTACGAGAAAGTGGAAGCGATGCAAGGTAAGAACAACACCTTCTACGCCGGCGAAATCATGTCCTATGGCGACATGGACGAGACCTGCGAATACTCCCACGACCTCGTGGAAAGATTCTTCTAATCTCCATAGCGAAGACGGCCCGCTCGATTACGAACGGGCCTTTCGTTTCTCTTTGCGCATTAAAAACCGCCGTTTTGCGGCGGTTTTCGTTATTTTTGCTTATTCAGGGCTTATTTCTCGTCCTTCATGGTCGGGAAGAGAATGACTTCGCGGATGTTGTCTTGCTCGCCAAGAAGCATGCAAAGACGGTCGATTCCGCAGCCGATGCCTCCTGCCGGGGGCATGCCGTAATCAAGCGCGTCGATGAAGGAGAAGTCGATATCGGCGGCCTCTTCATCCCCGCGTTTCCTCGCTTCCAACTGGGCGTCAAAGCGAGACTTCTGATCGAAGGGGTTGTTGAGCTCACTGTAGGCATTGCCCATCTCGGTGCCGCCGATGAAGAACTCGAAGCGCTCAACAAAGCGCGGGTCTTTGCTGCGCTTAGTAAGAGGGGAGAGCTCGACGGGATAGGTATGGATGAAGGTCGGTTGGATGAGGGTGCGTTCCACGAATTCGTCGAAGAAGGCATTCATGATATAGCCCACGCTGTTCCAGCTCTTTTCCAAAGCGACGTGATGCTCTTTAGCAAGCGAAACCGCTTCTTCAAAAGTCATTTCTTTGGTGAAATCGACGCCGGTCTTCTCCTTAATCGCTTCCGCCATGGAAACCCAACGGAATCCTTTGGAGAAGTCGATGTCGTTGCCCATCCAGTGGAATGTAGTTTTCCCAAGGGCTTTGCAGAAACGCTCGAACAGTCCTTCTACCCACTCCTTCATTGAGCGGAGATCGCCATAAGCCTGGTAGAGCTCGATGGTCGTGAATTCGGGGTTATGTCTGGTATCGATGCCTTCGTTGCGGAAGATCCTTCCGATCTCATAGACGCGATCGATGCCGCCGACCATGCACTTTTTGAGATTCAGCTCAGTCGCGATGCGGAGATAAAAGTCTTTGTCCAAAGCGTTATGATGGGTCACGAACGGACGTGCGGAAGCCCCGCCGAGAATCGGGGAAAGAACCGGGGTTTCTACCTCAACGAATCCCAAATCGTCGCAGTAATGCTGGATTTCCCTGACGATGCGCGGGCGGAGAAGAGCCATCTTGCGGGAGTCGTCGTTGACAATGAGGTCGACGTAACGATGGCGGAAACGGTCCTCGGTATCGGTAAGCCCGTGGAATTTCTCCGGAAGGGGCTTAAGGCATTTAACGATATGGGTGTATTTGGTGCAGCGAATGGTGAATTCGCCAGTTTGGGTCTTCATCAAGGTGCCTTGGACGCCGGCGATGTCGCCTAAATCAGACAATTTGAAAACCGCGTAGTCGTCCTCGCCGACCACGTCCCTGCCAATCCAAACCTGGATGCGGCCGTACTCGTCTTTGATATTGAAGAAAGCGGCCTTCCCCATTTTGCGGAGGGAGACGACGCGCCCGGCGATATCAACGGCGATGTTCTTGCTCTCAAGTTCCTCAGGGGGAAGATCGCCATATTTCTCGCGCAGATCGCAGATCCGATCCTTCCAATCGTAGCGGGAGCCAAAAGGATCGATGCCTAATTCCTCGTAGCGGGGAAGCTTGGCGCGACGGGCCTGTTCTTGATCAGTGAGTTTTTCTTCCATGTTCGTTACCTCTTCGGTGCGAGAAGTAGTTTATCCCAACTTCTCCTAAATTGAAACGCGCGTGCACGCGCGAAAATCGCTTTTTCGGATTTAAAAAGAGGCCCGCTTCAGCGAGCCTCTTCATTTATTCGGCGGCAGTTACCTGCCCGCCGGTATAAAGCTGATAGTATTTGCCTTTCTGCGCAAGCAAGGCCTCGTGATCGCCTCTTTCGATTATCGAGCCGTGCTCCAAAACCACGATGACGTTGGAGTTTTGAATGGTTGAGAGGCGGTGTGCGATGACGAAGACTGTCCTGCCATTCATGATAGCGTCCATCCCCTGCTGTACGAGTTTCTCGGTGCGGGAATCGATTGAGGAAGTCGCCTCATCGAGGATGAGGACAGGGGGGTTGGCGCAGGCGGCCCTAGCGATGGAAATCAGCTGACGCTGGCCTTGTGAGAGCCCAGCTCCGGCGCCGTGAAGAACGGTGTCATAGCCCTGAGGAAGCATGCGGATGAAGTTGTCGGCGTTCGCAAGCTTTGCGGCGTTTATCACATCTTCGTCGCTGGCATCGGGGTTGCCGTAGCGGATGTTGTCTTTCACCGTGCCAGTGAAGAGGTTGGTCTCTTGCAAAACCATGCCCATCGCGCGGCGAAGGTCCTTCTTCTTGATTTTGTTGATGTTGATGTCATCGAAGCGGATTTTACCGTCGGCGATGTCATAGAAACGGTTGAGAAGGTTGGTTATCGTGGTTTTGCCAGCCCCCGTCGGACCGACGAACGCAACCTTTTGGCCAGGCTTGGCATAAAGAGAAATCCCGTGCAAAACAGGCTTGTCTTTGACGTAAGCGAAGTCGACATCATACATGTCGATTTTGCCTTTGAGCCAAGTGTAGGTGACGGATCCGTTTTCCGAATGGGGGTGTTTCCAAGCCCATTTGCCAGTGCGGTGATCGGCTTCCACCGGGTTGCCGTCTTCGCCTTCCACGGCGTCGACTAAGGTAACGTAGCCTTCATCGGTCTCGCTCGGCTCGTCGAGAAGAGCGAAGATTCGCTCACCGCCAGCCATAGCCATGTTGATCATGTTGATTTGGTTGGCAAGCTGACCAATCGGCATGGTGAACTGCTTGCCGAGGGTCAAGAAGGAGACGATGATGCCGATTTGGGTCGCGAACGCGGCGCTTGAATCGTTGCTCAGGCAGAAGCCAGAAGCAATGGAGATTCCGCCGATGAGAGCCAAGACGACGTACTGGATATTGCCGAGGTTGTTGGTTATCGGGCCGAGGATGTTGGAGAACTGGCTGGCTCTGGTGGTGTAAACGCATAAGGCGTCGTTAAGCTCGTCAAAGCCTTTTTTGGCGGATTCCTCATGGTTAAAAACCTTGATGACTTTTTGCCCGGCGATCATCTCCTCAATGTAGCCGTCGGTCTGACCAAGGGCCCTTTGCTGAGCGATGAAGAAGCGCGCGGATTGGTGGGTGACGTAGATCACGACGGAGAGGATTATCGCGAAGAAAGCCAAGACGACGAGGGTAAGCAGCCAGGAAGAAGAGATCATCGCGACGAAGGCGATGACCATCGTCACGATGGACTGGACAACCATCGGCAGAACGCGGCTGGTGAATTCACGAAGAGTGTCGATGTCGTTGGTGTAGATCGACATGATGTCGCCGTGCGTGCGAGTGTCGAAGTAAGAAAGAGGCAGGGTCTCCATGTGGTTGAAGACGGAGTCCCTGAACTTCTTTTGGAATCCCTGGCCAATCACAGATACCATGATCTGGTAAAGATAGGCCGAGGCGATGCCGACGAGGTAGATCCCCGCCATGACAATCATGGCCTGGGTGAAATCAAGGTTCGAGAAGATTCCGGACAGGATGCCGCTCAAAGAGCCGCTCTTCCCTAGCAGCCCAGGAATGTAATAGCCGATGACGACCTGGCCGACGAAAACGTTGCCGACGACCCCAGCCAAAGAAGAAAGAATGATAACGAGCCCCGCTAAAGGCAATTGCCAAGGGAACTGGCGGAGCATCATTTTCATCAAACGAGCCAGGATGCGCAGCTCATCTTTTCCGGAAAGGCGTTTGCCGCGCATTGCCGGCATGTCTTTTTTATTGCTCATCGAAGTCACCTCCCCCCATCTGGGTTTCATAAATTTCACGATAGACGGGCGAATTCTTCATCAGCTCGTCATTGTTGCCTTTGGCAAGTATCTTGCCATCGTCCATCAAAAGGATGATGTCGCAGTCTTTGATTGAAAGAATCCTCTGGGCGATGATGAATTTGGTAACGTCCGGGATTTCGGTCTTGAAGCTTTGCCTGATAACGGAGTCGGTATGGGTATCGACGGCCGAGGTCGAGTCATCGAGGATCAATATCTTCGGGTTTTTGAGCAAGGCGCGCGCGATGCAAAGCCTTTGCTTCTGCCCGCCGGAGACGTTCGTGCCTCCTTCGTCGATCGGACTATCGTAGCCAAGAGGGAAGGTGGATATGAACTCATCGGCGCAGGCTAAATGAGCGGCTTTCTCAATCTGCTCATCAGTGGCGTTTTCATTGCCCCAAAGAAGGTTGCTCTTGATGGTGCCGGAGAAGAGGACGTTCTTCTGCAAGACGACGGAGACGGCGTCGCGAAGGGAAACAAGATCGTAATCTTTGACGTTGACTCCACCGACCTTGACCTCGCCTTCGCTGGCGTCATATAGGCGGGCGATAAGGGAGATGAGGGTGGATTTGGCGCTGCCAGTGACGCCGATGATTCCGACCGTCGAGCCGCTTGGGATATGCAAATCGATGTCATGCAGTGTGTCTTTTTCCGCCGTGGCGCTATAACGGAAGCTGACATGGCAGAAATCGACCGATCCGTCTTTGACGTCTTTGACGGCGTTTTTCGGGGAGACGATGCTCGGCTCTTCGATAATGACTTCGGTGATGCGCTCGGCGGAGTTCTTGGAGATGGTGACCATGACGAAGCTCATCGAAACCATCATGAGTCCGTTGAGAATCATCATGATGTAGGAAAGCAAAGAGGTGAGCGCGCCTGTGGTGAAGCCACCATTCGCAGCGCTGTTGCCAGATTTGACGATCAGCTGCGCGCCGAACCAAGAGACGAGCAGCATCGCCGCGTAAATCGCGATCTGCATCGCCGGGTTGTTAAAAGCGAGCATTTTCTCGGCTTTGATGAAATTGCGGTAGATAAAATACGAGATTGCGCCGAATTTCTCTCCTTCGAAAGCCTCTCTCCCAAAGGATTTGACGACGCGGATGCCATTGAGGTTCTCCTGCACCTCGGCGTTCAGGTCGTCATAAGCGTTGAAGACGCGGACGAAGACCGGGTGAACGACGTTGGAGATGGAGAAGAGCACAGCGCCGAGGAAAGGCAGGATCACGAGGATGACCATCGATAGCTGCCAGGATTTGAAGCAAGCCATGACGAAGGCGACGATCATCATCATCGGCGCGCGGACCACCATGCGGAGGATCATCTGAACGGAGAATTGGACGTTGGTGACGTCGGTGGTCAAACGAGTGACCAAAGAGGCGGTCGAGAACTTATCGATGTTCGAGAAGGAATAATCTTGGATGTGATAATACATCGCCTTACGGAGGTTCCTTCCAAACCCAGCAGCCGCTTTGGCGGCGACGATGCCGGCCAAAATGCCAAAGGCGCAGCTCGCGACGGCCATGCCCATCATGATGAGGGAATACTTCCAAATCTCCCCCATCTCCACTGCTTCGACGCTGTTGACGCTAAGCGAATCGACGAGGTTCTGAGAGAAGAACGGCACGAGGACCTCGCAGACGACCTCGAGGGCAACGAAAATCCAGGCGAGGACGACGTCAAGCCAAAAACCGTTCATGTATTTGGCCAGGGAACGGTAGATGTGCAGGTTTTTGCTTCTTTGGATTGCCGCGTCGTTTCTAGCTTCGGCTTCGGCAATCGCTTTTTCATGTCCGGCGAATTCGTTTTTCTTCATTTGCTCTTCCCCCTTTCTTTCATTGCGGCCAGCAATTTAGCGCTGCTAGCGGTCCATTGTTTCATCTCTTCTTTTCCAAGAACGTCTTCGAAAGACGAGGCGAAGGCATCAAGGACCGGAGCGACGCGGCGATGGTACTCCATGCCTTTCTCCGTCAAAACAATCGTTTTCCTCCTTCTATCGACCTGATCGGTCACGAACTGGACATATCCTTTTTTCACAAGCGAACGCATGTTTTCTGACACAACGGGCTTCCCAACGCCGAAAGCTAGAACGAGATCCTTGGAAATCACGCTCGACCCCTCTTCTTGGCGATCGGCGATGAAGCCGATGAACCGGCTTTCTACCTGAGTGACGTCCTTGGAGATAGACTCCTCATATTTGAGCCGGAACAAATAACGATAGGCAGCATATAGTTCCTGGATCGTTTTAAGTACGGTTTCTTTTTTCATAACACCCTCCAAAAAAACGTGAACTATTTTGGTTAATTTTGGAACTATGTCAAGGGACAAATCGGGCTTTTTTTGAAACGAAAAAGAATTGTCGCAGCGCGATGTTTTTAATTTTTAAACGTTTTTTCTTTTAGCAAGCGCCTCTAGCGATAACGCCATTCAAAAGTAGTTCGACATCGCGAGCTGTTTTTATGTTCAGCGCAATCTCTCCGCGCAGTTTTTTATACCCAGGGTAACCTGAGAAAAAATGCGGCAAGATACCACGCAGTTCGCGCACCGCGACGCTTTCGCCTTTCAAGGCGATGAGGCGCGAAGCGAAATCTAGGGCGTAACGAGCCTGTTCGACTGGCGTTGGATCAGGAAGCCGCTCTCCGGTATCAAGATAATGGTTTATCTGGCTCACAAGAAAAGGGTGCCCAACGCTGCCCCTAGCCACCATGACAGCATCGGCGCGAGTTGTATCAATCGCTTTTTTCGCATCCTCCGGCGTGAAAATGTCTCCGGAGACGATGAGGGGGATGGATAAAGTTTCCTTAAGCCCCGCGATGATGGAATGATCGGCGAAACCGGAATAGCCTTGCGAGCGCGTGCGCGAATGGACGGTCAATCCGGCGATTCCCGCTTCCTGAAGTTTTTTGGCCACTTCGAAGACATTGATTGACTTCTCGTCCCATCCTAAGCGTATTTTCGCGGTTACTGGTTTCGATGATGCTTCCACCACCCCTTTTATATATAGATATAAGGCGTCGGGATCCTTCAGCCAAGCCGATCCCGCTCCGGTTTTCACCACTTTCGTGACGGGGCAGCCAAGATTGATGTCGAGGATGTCGTAATCGCAATGCTCCTCGCATATCTTGATCGCCGGTATCGTATGCTCAAGGGAGAACCCGAAAAGCTGAATGCCGACAGGCCTATCTTCCTTGGAGGTCAACAGGTACTCGTAAGTCCGTTTGTTTTTGTAATCAAGCCCGCAATCGGAGACCATCTCGCTGTAGGAAAGCCCAACCCCAAAGGGTTTCATGAATTCGCGATAGGCGAGGGTGGTTATCCCCGCCATCGGCCCAAGCACCACATGGCCTTTGATTTCGACGTTCCCAATTTTCATAGCGCAGCAAACAAAGTAATCACGTTTTCCGTGACGATTGTATTGAATCTCCTTTGTTTAATAAATCAAAATCCGACATTCAGGCAAACGAAAAGCGCCCAGCCGGAGGCTTAGGCGCTAAGTTTCGTTATTCGTCTTTTTTAGAGGCGTCCTCAGCGGGGGCTTTGCTCTCCGCTTTGTCATCTTTGCTTTCCGCCTCTATGGCGGGCGATTCATCCGCCTTCACCTCGGAAACCACATCTTTCTTCGGGTGGATCAATCCATCGATCTCTTCCGCGGTGATGGTCTCTTTGTCAAGCAGCGTCTTGGCGATCAATATCACCTCGTCTTTATGCTCGATCAAGAGGTTATGGGCTTGTTTGTAGGCGTTCTCGATGATCTCGCGAACCGCTTTATCGATCTCATACGCCACCTGGGTGGAGAAATTTTTCTGGGTGGAGGCATAGTCTCTGCCGAGGAAGACAGAACCGGTGTCCCTTTCATACTGGATGGGGCCAAGATCGGACATGCCATACTCAGTAACCATCGAGCGGGCAAGGCGGGTAGCCTCTTGGATATCGTTGCTCGCGCCGGTAGTCACATCGCCGAAGAAAATCTCCTCGGAAGCGCGCCCGCCGAGAAGGCCGACGATACGGGCGATCATCTCGTTCTTGGTGAGCAGGAAGCGATCGTCTTCCGGCGTCATCAAGACGTGGCCACCGGTGTTCCCGCGCGGAATGATGGTGATTTTCTGGACTTTGTCGCTATAGGGGAGGTTGATGCCGATGACGGCGTGACCAGCTTCGTGATAAGCCACTTCTTCCCTTTCGTGAGCGGATAGCCCTTTGGAATTCTTGGCCGGCCCGGAGATGCGGCGGTCGATTGCCTCATCGATCTCAGGCATCCCGATGTCGGATTTGCCTTCCCTAACGGCGAGGATCGCGGCTTCGTTGAGAACGTTGTCGAGATCGGCGCCAGAGAAGCCGACGGTGCGCTTAGCGAGGGCTTTGAAATCGACGCTCGGATTGATTTTCTTGTTTCTGGCGTGGACCTTGAGGATCGCCTCGCGACCGGCGGCATCAGGAAGAGAGACGGTGATGGTCCGGTCGAAACGCCCAGCGCGGCGGAGCGCGGGGTCGAGAATGTCGTCGCGGTTGGTGGCGGCGATGACCAAGATCCCGGAGTTCGCCTCGAAGCCATCCATCTCAACAAGGAGCTGGTTCAAGGTCTGCTCACGCTCATCGTTGCCTCCGCCTAAGCCAGCACCTCTTTGGCGGCCGACCGCATCGATTTCGTCGATGAAGATGAGGCAGGGAGCGCTTTGTTTGGCTTTTTTGAAGAGATCGCGGACGCGTCCCGCGCCGACGCCGACATACATTTCAACGAAGTCGGAGCCGGATATCGAATAGAAGGGTACGCCGGCTTCTCCGGCAACGGCCTTGGCGAGCAAGGTTTTACCAGTACCAGGCGGGCCGATGAGGAGAACGCCTTTGGGCAAGCGCGCTCCGAATTGGGAATATTTCTTCGGGTCTTTCAAATAGGCGACGAGCTCCACCATCTCCGCTTTTTCAGCATCGCATCCGGCGACGTCGGCGAAGCGAACTTTCGAGGTGTCGGCCCTTCTCGCAGGTGATTTGTTGAAGGACATGACTTGCCCGTTGGCGCCATTGACAGAGGAGTTGAGCCTCCAGAAAAGGAAGATGCCAAGAAGCAGAACGATCCCCGTAGAAATGATGGTCGGGCCCCAGGTGTCCCACCAAGATACTTGGAAAGCATCGGAAACAGTCATCGCCGGGCTGGCTTTGAGGTTGTTTTCGGTGCAATAGGTTTTCGCCTGTTCGATGACCGAACGGAAGAGCTCTTGATAGGAGGCGTGCTTGGCGCCGGAAATCTCGAAGGCCTGCTCCCATTCGCTTTGACCAACGAGCGCGCTGAATTTGATGACGTTGTTGGAATCATTGATGTAAGAGCCATTGATCGTCACGGCGCGATAGTTTTGCGAAACATTGACGGCGATGACCTTTTTCTTAGCGGCTTTATAAGCCTCGGCATCATAGGGTTTGTATTCGGTTTTGGTGTCGTTCAGCTCAACGTAATTGACATAAGTGTCGATGTCAGACGCCGCCCACGACTCCCCGCCGGTGGAAAGGCGAGAGACGATTAAATAAACGAAAACGCCGATGGTGGCGGCAATCAGGACATAAGGCAGCAAGTATGAGAGTACGCTTCTCTTGCGTGGGGAGTTTCCGTCGTTCATAGATTTATCCTTTCTCTTCCTGATTAATCAGGAAGCATGCGTGCGAACTGGAGCGTGTGTAATTTAAAGCAATTTCTCTTTTATGCAAGAAAATTAGCTATTTAATGTCATTTGAAATCTTCATCTGCAGCTTGGAGACGTGATATTCGGAGAAGTTCCTGCGGTAACGTGGGACATAAACAATTTTGCCGTCTTTGTTGATGAAAACCGGCCAAGTCTCTCGCATGTCGATAGGCATGTTCCAAAGCGAATATAGTTTGCGAACAGGCTCGACGTAACCGTGGATTTTGACGTCATCCGACTGCAAGGCGTTGCGAATCGTGAGAGGGTAATCGCTCACGGAAATTCCTCTGTCTTCCGCCCCGGAAGTGAAATCGAGGGAAAACTCTTTGACGTCAAGCGTACCTGGTGCCTCCAGCGTATAGGTGTAATTGACCACGTTGATGTTCTTCTCAAGGGTCAAAACATCGTAATCCTTAACCAAAGAGAACCCTTTTTTGAGAGGGTAAACGCCATTGGCCGCAGCGTCCAAGCAAAAAACCCGAATGCCTTCGAAATCCTTCGGCTTCAAAATGAGCGAAGGCACCTTCTGAACGAATTTAATCAAAGCGGCGGCAAAATCGTCTTTGGCAAGAGCAATAAGCGGCCTGATCTCAAGCTCGCCGCTCTCCTCGCCGTCGTTTTTGATGGTCTCAACGGATTTGATGAGCCCGATGGTCTCATCGGCCTCTTGCCTCATTTTGTTGAGAATGTTCTCGCGTTCAATCTCATTCATCTTGGAAACCGTGTCCTTGCGCACGGCGGAGCGGGTGGTCCTATCAAGAGCGCTCTCGGTGCCGGGGTTGAAAGGTACGTTGTGCTCAAGGTTATAGTCGAGGAGATCTTGCTTGGAGTAATCGAGCACCGGGCGCAATAGAAGCATCCCGTTCAGCGTGCTGACTTTGCTGTAGCTGACCGAAGCGCCCTTTTTCTTATTGTCGAGGGCCTTGAGATAGGCTTCGATGAGATCGTCTTGAACGTGGGCGAGGAGAAGGGCGGTCGCGTTGTATTCGTCATAAAGCTTTTTGTACCAGTCATAACGCATCCGCCTGGCCCAGTCATGGAACGTTTCCCCAATGTGCATTTGCTCATTGCTCGGCAAAGAATTTGTATCGAGCAGCCTGAAAACCAGGCCCTTCTCTTTGCAATAGTCGCTCAATTTCGCCATATCGTCGCTGGAGAAATCGAATTTGTGGTAGTCGATTGCGGCGACGATCGGTTTGACGCCTTCTTGCTGAAGCATATCGAGCATTGCCATGGAGTCGGAGCCATAGCTCACGGCGGCGATGTAGTTTTCTTTGGGGTCGAATTTGAAGTCAAGCATTGTTGCTACCTCCTGACGATTCGTCTGAAATGATTTCGTAAAGGCTAGAGGCGTCGGCTTTGGAAGCGAAGGGCCTGATCTCTCTGATCGCCACGGTGATCTTCCTTCTTCCAAGCGAGAGCACCAAAGTGTCGCCGGGGGAGATTTCGCTTGAAGGCTTAGCGGCTTTGCCATTGAGGATAACGTCGCCGTCGTCGCAAAGTTTCTTAGCGACCTCCCGGCGAAGGACAAGGCGCGATACTTTCAAGAACTTGTCGATCCTCATGAGCGTAATCCTATCACAAATCCCCTATGGGGATTAGTTGGACAAACCATGTTTCAAAGCCAATTGATGGATGATTGTCATTATTTGTTCCAAGTCATCCAGCCACTTCCCTCGCTTAGTTAAAATGAGCCGCAACTTCTTTTGGAGATACGACATCCGAAAAATCTCAAGATAGCCGCTTAGCGAATTGAACAGTTCATACCCCATTCCATCCTTCGAGGAGAAGAGGTCCGACAAGAAGAGATCGATGGTCTTTTCATTCTCCTCAATCGATTCGAATTCTGAGCCATTAAGCATGATGTCAATCCGCTTCTTTTGTATAAGTAAGGCGACTTCTGCGGGGATTTTGCCATAAATATCCTTTATTTTTGCGGAGTATTCATCAAGCGCCGCCTTTGTCTCTATGTCGTCTAGCTCTTGATAAAGCTCGAGCTTATCGGCGTTATCGGCGTATTCCTTTGGGATGTAGGCATCGATGTTGAAGAGCTTCCTCGAGGTCCTTTCCTTGGGCTTAATCCCCTTCGTTTTCTCTTCGACCGCCTCATTGAGCATCTTGAGGTAAAGGTCGAGGCCAACGGAATCTATAAAGCCAGCCTGTTCAGGGCCAAGGATGTCTCCGGCCCCGCGGATCATAAGATCCCTTTGGGCAATTTTGTATCCGCTGCCAAGCTCAGTGAATTCCTGAATGGCCTTGAGGCGCTTAGAGGCCTCCTCATTCATGCTCTTCGATGGCTTGTACATCAAGTAAGCGTAAGCGATGCGGTTCCCTCGGCCAACGCGGCCCTTGATTTGATAAAGCTGAGCCAAGCCGAAACGGTCGGCGTCTTCGACGATAATCATGTTGGCGTTAGGGACGTCAATGCCGTTTTCGACGATTGAGGTGCAAACGAGCACGTTAATCTTGCCATCGTAAAACTGCGTCATGACATCTTCCGACTCAAGGCGGTCCATCTGCCCATGAACCACGCCGATTTTGGCTTCCCTGATTCGATTTCCCATCTTTGTCGCGACGTTGTAGATGGTCTCGACGTTGTTATGGACATAGAAAACTTGGCCACCGCGGGCAAGTTCCCTCTCTATGAGCTCGTCCGCCACCGCTTCTTTGAACGGAGTGACATAGGTTTGGATGGGCATGCGTCCGGGCGGGGCCGTGTTAATTTCGGAAATAGGCCTAATCCCAACGAGCGACATCTGCAAAGTGCGGGGTATGGGCGTAGCGGACAAAGTAAGGACGTCCACGTCTTTTTTCAGTTCCTTGATTTTCTCTTTCTGCTCAACCCCAAATCTTTGCTCCTCGTCAACGATAAGCAAGCCAAGATCTTTATACACGATGGATTTGGAAAGCAGGCGATGGGTTCCGATGACGAAGTCAACGCTGCCGTCGGCAAGTCCTTGAATGGTCTTCTTTTGATCGGAAAGGGGAACAAGTCGAGACAAAAGGCCAAGCCTGACTCCGAAGGAAGCAAAACGGCTCTGGGCAACTTCAAAATGCTGCCTTGCCAAAAGCGTCGTAGGAACAAGCATGGCGACCTGCTTGCCAGCGTCGATTGCTTTAAAAGCCGCGCGGAAAGCGATTTCTGTTTTGCCAAAGCCCACATCCCCGCAGACAAGCCTATCCATTATTTCGGGAGACTCCATATCGCCTTTGATCTCATCCACCACCTTTTGCTGATCGGAAGTGAGCTCATAGGAAAACTCGTTCTCGAATTGCCTTTGCAAATCATCGTCTTCAGGGAAACCATATCCGCGCAATTTCGCCCTAGCCCCATAAAGGGTTATCAAACGTTCGGCAAGTTTGTTGATTTTTTCTTGGATTTTGCCTTTCTGCTTTTTCCATTCGCCACTCGAAAGGCGACTGAGTTTAGGCGAGGCTCCTTCCCGGCCTGCGTATTTCCTCACCAAGCGGAATTGCTCTAAAGGCACATAAAGAGATTCGTTTCCAGCATAGGCAATATGGAGAAAATCTCGATGGATGCCATCGACCCGAATCGTCTTCACATCCAGAAATTGCCCGATGCCATTGTATTCATGAACGACATAATCACCCGGCCTCAAGTCTTCATAACTCCGCAAAACCTGGGAATTTTTAAATCTTGCGGTGAATTTTGTGTTGATAGATCGGTGACCAAAAAGTTCAGCGCTCGTCAAACAGGCAATCTTCAACGAAGGTATCTCAAAGCCTTCGGCGATAGCCTGAGAAGTAACGCCGATCTTTGCCTTCACGGGGAAAGAGAAGCCATCCGTCTCCTCATAATCGATTCCGGCGTCCTTCAAAAAGGAGATGACCGTCGTTTTTTGGTGTGGGTCAGGGAGCGAGATCAGGACAACGTCGTTTCCATCCAGGTAGTTTTGTATGAGGGGGATGGTATAAGCGAGGTTGCGAGAAGGAACGTTGATGGGGTGAACAAGAAATTCGACGGTTTCGCTTGAAGAAGCAAAGGAGGTACCGTAAACCACTTTGCGTTTGTTCCTAATCGCCTCATTAAGGGGCATGTACTGGCTGAGGCGAGAAAGGTTCAAGCCCTTCACAAAGGACTCGCTTAAAAAATCAGACGACTCCTGATACAGCTGTCCAGCGGCTTTTTGAAAGTTTTCTCTATTCCCCACGAAAACAATGTCTGGTTCGAAATAATCAAGGACGGAATAGGCTTCGTTTAAAGCAAAACCATAGTAACGATAAAGCTCGTTGCGATAGTTTTTGCTGATGAAATTCTCCAGCACCAACGGGAAATTTTGCTGCAATTGTATTGCGGACTCCGGCTTTAAAAGGAGAATGTCTTTCTGCATCCGCTCGTTGCCTCGCTCGGCGAAAGAGGTCAGTTCACCTTCATTCAAAAAGAGGTCGGTCGCTGGAAGCACGCTAACTTCATCCACCTTTTGGTTAGACTCCTGCGAGCGGGGATTAAAAAATCTGATGGACTCAATCTCGTCCCCAAAAAATTCAAGGCGGATAGGATCCAAATAAGAGACCGAATAAATGTCGAGGATGTCGCCGCGTGAGGCGAATTGCAGACTCTTCTCGACGTGAGAAGTTGCCTGATAGCCAATATTGATGAGTTTTTCTTTCAGGCTTGGCAAATCATATGAATCGCCGACTCTGAAATCGAGAGTCTCCTCTTTGAATCTGGAGGGAGAGGGGAGATAACGAAGCAAAGCAGAGGGGTGTGTAACGAGGATCTTCTTTCCCGCTTTCTCAAGCTGCCCAAGCGCATAAAGCCTTTGGGAAAGAAGCTCGCGAGAAGAGGCGAGAGCTTCCGCCCTCAGCAGCTCATCGCTAGGAAAAAAGACGAGTTGTTCCTCTGGGACGAAGTTCAAAAGAAACTCATACAGCTTTTGAGCACTGTACTGGTTTGAACAGATGAGAGCGTAATTTGCAGGCTTTTTATTGAAAATCGCCGCAAAAACCAGTCCGACACCGATGGTTTCATCAATGACGAAAGACCCCTTTTTATTCAGAAGGGGGGAGATGATATCCGAGGCGTATATTTTCTCTAACAGTTCATTCCGGTCCATGACATCCTCATTGGTTGTAATGGTTCATCGCATAGGCGAGCCCTTTTTGAACGACATCGCGAATGGCTTTTGAAGCTTTGTCTATCCCATCAAGGATTATTTCTTTTTCTTCGCCTTCCGGTTTTCCAAGCACCCAGTCAACTCCGGTATGGGCAGGTTCCCCAATGCCGATTCGCAGGCGAGGGAAAGCTTCAGTGTGGAGATTGCTGATTATTGAGCGCATTCCGTTGTGCGATCCGCTGCTTCCAGATGGTCGCAGACGCAATTTGCCAGAAGGCAAGGCCATATCGTCATAAACAACGAGAAGATCTGCTGGCGCGATTTTGTAATACTCCATCAAGGGCCTCACGAAATCGCCGGAAAGGTTCATGAATGTCTCGGGTTTGGCAATGATTAAAGTTTCAGGGAAGGCGGCGTCTTTCACAACCGCATACACGCCGTTGAATTTCTTATGGTCGAAATCGGCCCTGCACATCTCGGCGAACTTATCGACCGCCAAAAAGCCCATATTGTGCCTTGTGAATTCGTACTGCTTACCCGGATTTCCTAGGCCGACGATGAGTTTCATTATTTGTTTCCAACCGCAGAAAGGCGATGCAAGACCGATAGGATTTTGTCGATGCCTTGCGCGTCATAAAACTCCAGCGGATGATTCTTAAGGCTTTCCATCATATCAGCTTGCCCAGCAAGGTCGGGGTTGCCTTTCATTTGGCGAAGCGACGTCTTCATGATGAGGCTATAAGGAAAGCGAAGTTTGGAATAGTCAAACGATCCACGGAGCTGATAAAAGCGAACGTGGTATATGTCCAAAACATTGGTGGAAATCAAGTTGTCCCTTGCCTCGGGGCTTGGCATCCCCATCCCGGAAGCAAAAATCAGCACGTTCTTATTCTCCATTTCCTCGATATGCGCGAGAAAATTGTCAATGCCTTGTATCTTGCCGCCCATGACCCAGCCACCATAAACGACCGTGTCATAGCTATCGAGATCCTTCCACTTATATTTCTTAAGTGGGAAGGCGTCCCCCTTGATACCGGAAGCGATGTCTTCGGCGTATTTTTTTGTCCCCCCGTTCGCGGAGGTATAAAGAATGAGTGTTCGCATAGCGAAAGGATATTACCATAGGTAATAAAAATGGGTGATTTCTTTTTAGCGAGACGAACCGTTTGAAATAGTCGTATATCTTGGTGAATTAACGTCAGCTAAAAACAGCAAAAATGAATAACGTTTGGTTCTAAAGCAAGATAATGCGTGCTTGTTGAACTAAAATTCAATCGTGGTGATGGCGTTTTCTTCCGTTTTGAGAATTTGCCTCAAAAGACATCGCCTTCATTTCTCCCTTTTCGGATTGACAATTTTTCGCCCCTTTCTAGGATACGGGAAGGAGATATCCGCATGCCTAGAACGCCCGAACAGAACAAAGTGGTCAAAGAAAAAAGAAGAAAGCGCCTTTTGGATGTTGCCCTGAAAGCATTCGCGACAAAAGGCTACGCCGACGTAACAACGGACAGCATAAGCCGTGGGGCGCGCGTATCTCACGGGTTGTTCTACCGTTATTTCTCCTCCAAAGACGATGCCTATCAGGCCATGGTTAAAAACTTTGTCTTAGGGCCCACCACTCCTTTTTTGAGCGCCTCTGAGATGAACCAATACCACGGTGTCGACGGACTTAAAATGTTCTTTGAAATCGCAGAGAAAGTCCAAGTCAGCGATTCTCAGAACCTTTACATCGCGAAAATCCTTTTGGAAATGGAACGTGGCGATGCAAAGGGGCCTGTCGTGAAGGAGGCGATTGCTCGCTTCGATCTTTGCGGAACGTTCGAAAGGCTTATACGGGAGGGTCAAAACGACGGCGAGGTCATCGCGGGCGACCCCAAAGAAATCACGTTTGCATTCTTCGATTTGTTCACCGGCTTAATAAGCGGCCTGTTGGCCAATGAAGCTAGGCTGAAAAAGCCGATTTCGAAGGACACGCTATTAGCGATGACTCTTAAAAAGCCGCTGTGATGCGGCTTTTTTCATTAATCACGTTTGGAGTAATGATATAGGTATTTAAGTTCTTTCTTGAGGTTGGGATAGAGCTTTAAATATACGTTTTTATAAAGCTTGTCATAGGTTGCTTTTTCTTTTTCCCGCGGAAGGAATTCTTTGGCCGGATGAACCATTTCCCTCACCGCCTCCTTGGCGTCTTTGTATACGCCGATGGAGAGGAACCCAGAGATCGCCGCGCCCAAAGAAGAGCTCTCGTTTGTCTGAACTTTGGTGATTTTCTTACCGAGAATATCGGCGGCGATTTGGCAAACCTCGTCAGATTTCGAGCCTCCGCCAGAAACGCGGACCTCCTTGAAATCTGTGTGCAAAAGCTTTTGGAAGCGCTCCATGCCCCAGCGAAGTTCGTAATCTATGCCTTCGAGGATGGCGCGATAAACATGGAACCTCGTAGTCATGTCGGAAAACCCGACGATCGTCCCGCGAACCTCGGGCTTTTCAAGCTCAGACCCCCAGTAAGGTTGAAGCACAAGCCCATCGCATCCAGGAGGAACATCTTCAAGATGCTCATTAAAAAGATTGGGGCTCAGTTCATCCGACATCATTTCCTTCACCTGCGTTGCGCCGAATTCTTTCAAGAACCAATTAAGCATCCAATATCCGCGATAGATCTGTAAATCGAGGTTATAAAAATTGGGAAGGACGGAAGGATATGCGGGCAAGAACGGGAATGGCGAGATGTATTTTTCGCTCAGCGCTTCGATGGTGCAGGCGGTTCCAAAAGAAACGGATGCCATTGAACCATCAACGACTCCGGTGCCTAGGGTCTCGCAAGACTTGTCGCTTCCCGCGGCGAAAACCGGAACGCCAGGCTCAAGGCCAAGGAGAGAGGCCGCCTCCTTGGTCAAATTGCCGATTTGGCTTTGGCTAGGAACGAGCTCGCAAAGTTGGTCCCTCCTCACCGAGAAAATCCGGGCCTGAAAATGCTTCATGGGATCGGGATACCAAGCTTTTTTAGGATAATTTATCGGATAGTGGCCAGTAAAATCAGACGGGCAGTCTTTAAGTTCTCCAGTCAGTCGATAAAAGAAATAAGTGGCGACGGCCACATATTTGCTGGTTCTCGCCCAATTCTCCGGCTCATTTTCCCTAACCCAGTTAGCGACGGTCCTTATGCGGTTAAGACGGATCGTTTCGCTTTTGCCAACAAGAGCAAACAGGAAACGGGAAGACCAAGGAAGCGGATCGCTGCACTTCGCGGTTCTTTGATCAAGCCAAAGAATCATCGGGCGAACGGGGCGGCAATTAACGTCAAGCAAGACGGCAGAATCTCTAAAACAAGTCTGGGTTATTCCGGCAATGCGAGAAATCAATTCTGGGTGCCCTGAGGACAGCCGTTTACAGGCCCGCGCCAAACAATCGAAATAATAAGACGGATCTTGTTCCGCCCAACCGGGCTTCGGAGAAAAATAAGCAGGCTCATAGCTCTCTTTTTCTCCGGCAAGCAAGTTCCCTTCCTTGTCGAAAATGCAGGCCCGAACCGATTGCGTTCCGAAGTCGAGGGTGAGAATTAAAGGGTTATGTTCGTCCATGGTGATTCCTTTGCGGCTTAAATAATACACCCGCGTGAAAAAGCTCGTACCACGACAAAGACGACAAAACTTAGAAAATAAGACATGGTTTTGTCATTTAACGGAAGGGTTGCGTTATTTTCGGCAATTTCTGCTATTAACGAAAAGAAGCGTTCAACCACCGCTATGAAGCGTTTTAAAGCACTTTATTAAGATAATCTCCCCCCGATCCCTGTCGGTTGCTCGAAGAAAGGGACGGTTTTAAAATAACGGCATAAAGAGAAACCAAATGATTGCCATTATTCAAGCCGGCGGGGCCGGCACAAGACTTAAATCAATTACAGGCGACTTGCCGAAGCCGATGGTAAAGATATGCGGGAAGCCTATTCTTGAATGGCAAATCGAATCGATGAAATCCTCCGGAATAAAGGAATTCATCCTCGTTGTTTCCAATAGATCAACCGCCGTTCAAGACTATTTCGGAAGCGGGCAGAAACTCGGTTGCAAAATCAGTTACATCATCGAAGAAACCCCGCTCGGTTCCGCCGGAGCATTAGCCTTGGTTCCCAAATCGATAAAAGACGACTTCGTCTTATGCTTTGGCGACTTAATGCTCGATGTAGACTGGTCGAGATTCATGGCTTTTCACAAGAAGAGAAACGCCATAATAACCGCCTTCACGCACCCCAACTCGCACCCTTATGACTCGGACGTCTTGGTGGCCGACCAAAACGGCAAGATAATCAACATATTGCCAAAAAACCAAGAAAGAGATTTCTTTTACGCTAACTTGACCAACGCCGGGCTTTATTGTGTATCTCCGCTGCTTCTTGAGACTTTCGAAGACGAACCCATCAAAATGGACTTCGAAAAAGACTTGCTCATCCCCACGATCGGCTGCGATGGCGCCTATGCTTACCGCAGCTCTGAATACGTGAAGGACGCCGGAACACCCGGCCGCTATGAAACGGTAATAAACGACTGTTCAAAAGGAGTTATCGCCGCAAAATGCCTGAAAAACCCGCAAAAAGCCATTTTCTTAGATAGAGACGGGACGATAAATGTCTTCGGCGATTTCGTTACAGATCCCTCAAAATTAAAGCTCATGCCGCAAGCGTCCGAGGCAATCAAGCGCATAAACGGGTCATCTTATTTGGCTATTTGCATTACCAACCAACCCGTCATTGCTCGCGGCGAAACAACATTCGAAGGATTGCACGAAATCCACTGCAAAATGGAAGACCTTTTGGGCAACGAGGGGGCTTATCTTGACGACATTTTCTTCTGCCCGCACCACCCCGACAAAGGCTTCCCTGGCGAAGTTCCTGCCCTGAAGATCGACTGCGATTGCCGCAAACCAAAAATCGGCATGCTTTTAAAGGCGAAGGAAAAATACAACATCGACCTTTCCGCTTCTTGGTTTGTCGGAGACACCTGCCAAGATGTCCAAACCGGAATCAACGCAGGATGCAAAACAATCCTGCTGCTCGGGGGCGATCCCAAGCCATACGTCAAATACGGCGATGCGAAACCGGACTATATCTGCGACACCGTTGACCAAGCCGTCGATTACATTCTTTCACAAGCGAACTGACCGCACCTCAATATCCACAAACCCGGAAAAGAAAACCCAACAAACCGGCGCGTTTTTCGGCCTCTTAGGAGTAGGTCCGTTTCAGCAATACATCCATAAGCTGATAAGCACGAAACCAGCCGCGAAGCTCATCGACGGCAGGTTGTTTGGCCCCCTTTCCAAAAGAGGTTTCTCCTTTTCCTTATATTTAGGCCCCTTTCCTTCCTTTTATTGTTCCTCTAACCCCTCGGAAGTGCTACCATTCCACCGCTAGGGCTTTTATAAAGCCCTTAAATGTCTTTAGGAGGACAACATGGCAGAAAAGAAGTACGTCTATTCCTTCAAGGAAGCCCACGAGAATCATCTCGGCAAGGACATCCTTGGCGGAAAAGGTTTCGGGCTTGCTGAAATGACCGCCGCCGGGGTTAACATCCCTGCTGGTTTCACCATTTCCACCGAAGCTTGCACCCTTTACTACGATTCTGGGAAAGCTATCCCTGATTTCGTGTGGGATGACATCGTGAATCACCTTCACGAAGTCGAGAAAATCGATGGCAAATCATTCGGCGGAGGCACCGGCGTGCCTTTGCTCGTCTCGGTCCGTTCCGGCGCCCGTCAGTCTATGCCGGGCATGATGGACACCATCCTCAACCTCGGTCTTAACGACAACACCGTCGATGAGCTCGCGAAAGCCGCCAACAATGAGCGCTTCGCTTGGGATTCCTATCGCCGCTTTATTTTGATGTTCACCAACATCGCCAAAGGCCATCCGCGCACCGACATGGACGCGATGCTCGACAAGATCAAAGCCGACAATGGCTACAAGCTTGACACCGAAGTCACCACCGATCAGCTCAAAGCTCTCGTCAAGGACTACAAAGCCTATTACAAAAAGATCTTCGGCGAGGATTTCCCGACCGATCCTTACGTCCAGCTCAAAGAGGCCGTCGCCGCGGTCTTCCGCAGCTGGGACAATCCCCGCGCCAACGTCTATCGTCAGATGAACGGCATCCCCTATGAATGGGGCACCGCCGTCAACGTCCAGACCATGGTCTTCGGCAACATGGGCGAAGATTCCGGCACCGGCGTCGCTTTCTCTCGCGACCCCGGCACTGGTGAAAAGAAAATCTACGCTGAATTTCTCCCGAACGCCCAGGGCGAAGACGTCGTCGCTGGCGTCCGCACCCCGCTTCACATCGACGCCCTCAAAGAGAGGATGCCGGAAGTCTACGAAGAATTCCTCGCAACCATCAAGCGCATGGAGAATTACTTCCACGATATGCAGGATATGGAGTACACCGTCGAGCGCGGCAGGCTCTACTTCCTCCAGGCCCGTAACGGCAAACGCACCGCGCGCGCCGCTCTCAAAATCGCCTGCGACCTCGTCGACGAAGGCTTGATCGACGAAAAAGAAGCGGTCCTCCGCGTCGAGCCGAAGCAGCTCAACGACTTGCTCCACCCGACTTTCGACACCGCTGACCTCAAAGCTCACGACGCCGTCATCCACGGCCTCCCGGCTTCCCCTGGTGCCGGCACCGGCGCCATCGTCTTCACCGCCGATGAGTGCAAAGAGTGGCACGACGCTGGCAAGAAAGTCGTCCTCGTCCGCGCCGAGACCTCGCCTGAGGACATCATCGGCATGGTCAACTCCGAAGCTATCCTCACCGCTCGTGGCGGCATGACCTCCCACGCCGCGGTCGTTGCCCGCTCGATGGGCAAATGCTGCGTCGCTGGCGCTACCGAAATCGTCGTCAACGAAGAAGCCAAGACCGTTACCGTCGGCAATAAGGTTTATCACGAAGGCGATATCCTCTCCGTCAACGGTTCCTCTGGTCTCGTTTATGAAGGCGCCATCAAGATGGTCCCCGCCGACCTCGGTGGTGACTTCGGACGTCTCATGGGCTGGGCCGACAAGTATCGTCGCCTCAAAGTCCGCGTCAACGCCAACACCGTCGCCGACGCCAACAACGGCAACCGTTTCGGCGCCGAAGGCATTGGCCTTTGCCGCACTGAGCGTATGTTCTTCGCCCCTGAGCGTATCCTCCATATGCGTGAGATGATCCTCTCCGACACGACCGAACAGCGCGAAGCCGCCCTCGAGAAGATTCGCCCGTTCCTCGCTGATGATTTCCGTCAGATGTATGAAGCGAATCCCGACACCAACGTCAACATCCGTCTTCTCGACCCCCCGCTACACGAATTCCTCCCCGAGATCCACGATGACAAAACCATCGCCGAGATCGCCGAGCAACTCGGCGTCACCGAGCAGAAGGTCCGCGATCGCATCAACCAGCTCCACCAGGCCAACCCGATGATGGGTTTCCGTGGCGTCCGTCTCTGCGTTGCCTACCCTGAAATCTACGCCGTCCTCGCTCGCGCCATCATCCAGGCCGCCATCACCGCCAGCAAGAAAGTTGGCAAAGACATCGAGCCTGAGATCATGATTCCTCTCTGCGGAGAGCTCAAAGAGTATCGCTGGGCCAAGAACACCGTCATCAAAACCGTCGAAGACGAGATGGCCAAAGAAGGCAAGAAGCTCGTCTACCACGTCGGCATGATGATCGAGATCCCACGCGCCTGCATCCGCGCTGGCGAACTCGCCAAAGAAGCCGAGTTCTTCTCCTTCGGGACCAACGACCTCACCCAGCTCACCATGGGCTTCTCCCGTGATGACTCCGGCCAGTTCCTCCCCTATTACTACGACCGCAAGATTTACGAATTCGATCCGTTCCAGACCGTCGACGTCGACGGCGTCGGCGAACTCGTGAAGATGGCCGTCGAGCGTGGCCGCGCCTCCAATAAGAATCTTCTTATCGGCGTTTGCGGCGAAACCGGTGGCGATGCTGCCTCCATCGAATTCTACGATGCTGTCGGCCTCGACTACGTTTCCTGCTCGCCCTTCCGCGTCCCGCTTGCCCGCCTTGCCGCGGCTCAGGCTGCGATCAAGCACAGCAAGTAATCGGCTCAAAGCCAAAACAAAAGCACGATTCCTCGAAAGGGGAAATCGTGCTTTTTTATATTTTTCGTAACTTTTAGAAGGAAAATTCTAAAAATCCGAGATTTTCGGAGCTGAAAGAAACCGAAGGAATGGTCTTTCGCTTCTTAAAGCTCTTCGCCGTAGAAGATCAGATCGTTGCGCGCGTCAATTTCCCCGACTTGCCTGGAGGCAAAGAAAATCTCGCCGGCGTCGCCGATTTCTCCAATCCTTTTGCCGTTTCTCAGCAACAGCCCGTCTGCGGTGAGGCGAGCAAAATTCTTGCCTGTGATTGTGATGGCGGCGTCGCCGTCTCCTAAACGCTCGACATACCCAACCAACTGATCATCGATATAGACGTCGCGCCCATAACAAGGTGTGCAATCCAGCATGATTTCTTCTCCTATAAAAAAGATCCTTCATTCAAGGATCTTGGTAAGGCGGACAACATAACCCATTTTGTCCAACTTGTGGAACGCATCTTTGCATTGCTGCTCCGATTTCGACATGGCGAAGCAGCAAGAGCCTGACCCGGACATCGAGACGATTGGGAAGCCAAATTTACGCAGGAGCGAATAGACGTTGCCGATCTCAGGAAGCAAACTCTCCGCGGGGGCCATCAAATCATTCCCGATGCCGCGCGCGATCTTCGTCTCATCGAACTCGGCGAGGCCCTCTTTCACCAAAGCGGTGTCGGCGCTCGTCTTGGGGAAGGAATCGCAGATTTTATAAACCTCGGCAGTCGAAACGCCTTTCTCGGGCTTCACAAGAAGGATGTGCCAGTTCCGCTTTATTTTGATCTCTTTCATTGTTTCGCCGATGCCGGTGACTTCCATCGGCTTGTTTTTCAGGAAGAAAGGAACATCCGCGCCGATTTTCAAACCGATTTCTGAGAGTTCGTCGATGCTTGCGCCAAGGTGAAGGATTTTGTTCAATCCCATCAAAACAGTCGCCGCATTGCTTGAGCCACCGCCCAAACCGGCCGCGAAAGGGATCTCTTTGTGTATTTTGATAAGGAAAGTGTCGGAGAAGCCATATTTTTCCTTCATCAGATTGAAGGCTTTTGAGCAAAGATTGTGCTTTAAAGACGATAGCCCAGGATCATCGCAAACGATGTGGGTGCCGACGCTTTTGGGAAGCCTCTCGAAGATGATGATGTCGTGCAGGCAAAGCGGCAGATTGATCATTTCCAAAAGGTGGTAGCCATCTTCTCTAGTGCCTAGAACCTTCAGGCTGAGGTTTATTTTCGCATAGGATTTGCTGATCATAAGCATGCTTTGGTGAGAGCAAGATATTCTTGTGGGGTCAATTGCTCCGGGCGTTTGTTGGGGTCGATGCCCACGCCATGGAGAATATTAATTGCTTTTGCTTGGTCTTTCATCACGGATTTCAGATTATTTACGATGGTTTTCCTTCTTTGAAGGAACAAAGACGAAGCAAGAGAATGGACCTTTTCAAGCAAAGCCAGATCTCGCCCATCTTTAAACACGAAAGAAAGAACCGCCGAATCGACGTGTGGCGCAGGGGCGAAAGAAGTGCGAGGCACCTTGAACTCTCTTTTGAGTTCGCCGCTCAACGAAAGAAGGATGTTCAGTGGGCCATAATCCTTTCCGCCGACTTGGCTGAGCAGTCTTTCAGCCGCCTCTTTTTGGACCATGATGACCATCTTGCGGCAATTTTCGGCGCCCAGAAGGACTTTTTCGAGAATTCCGGAGGTGATGTAATAAGGAAGGTTGCCGACGATTTTGGTGTATTTGGCGTAATCCCATCTCATCGCGTTCCCATGAATCACTTCCAAGGCGGTTGAAGGGAAATCTTTTTTGCACTTAGCCAGCATCGCCTCATCGATATCGATGGCTTCCCCTTTCGCTTCTTTCTCATTCAGAAAATAAGTCAAAGAACCAGCCCCACAGCCGATTTCGAGCACCGCATCGTTTTCTTGGACGTCTAAAAGCGAGACGATTCTCTCGGCGGCGTTTGAATCGATCAGGAAATTCTGACCAACCTCTTTTTTGGCGAGAAGCTTGTAAGAATTAACCTCTTCAAAGAAGGTGTCTCTGTCTTTCATTTCATGGCCCTTTCAATGTCTTCAAGCGATAGATTTAGCGCGTTGGCTCTCTTCAGAAACGTTTTGGCGTTCCCATGCCCCAAGTGTAGCTCTTTTTCAACTTCGCTTCTTTTCTCTTCTGATCCCGGGGCTCCCATCAATCCTAGATCAAGCAAATCCCCAAATGTCAGCCGGCCCCTAATCGGAGCTTTCGCTGGGACAATATGAGAGAGGGCGAGCAGCACTTCGTCTTTGCTGCTCTCCGCCACCCCGACCTTATGATGTTTGATGGATTTTTCTTTGCGCACAAAAGCGTGAGACACCTCTGGAACGTGCTCGGCAATCAAGTCGCGGATGCGCTTCCCAGGTGAATCGGGATCGGTCAAAACTACGATGGAGCGCGTCTTTGAAGCTTCTTTAAGATAGTCTATTGTTTCACGTGAAACTTCCGACCCATTCGTTGTGACGATGTCGGCATCCAAGAAAGAACGCAAGAAGGACTCGTCTGAAGTACCTTCCACCACTATTATCGAATTGAAGGCTATTTTGCTCATAGTTCCACGCGGAACAATCGGGTGAAATTCTCATTCATCCTCTCCGCCACCTCTTTCACATCCATTTTGCGAATTTCGGCAATCTTTTCGACCAAAATCGGAATGTTTTTACTCTCATTAACGCTTCCGCGATAGGGAACGGGAGCCAAATAAGGCGCATCCGTCTCAACCAGCAGGCGATCGATTGGACAAGCCTCCACGCAGCGTCTTGGCTCCTGCGCGTTCTTGTATGTGATTGGCCCATCGAAGCCGAAATACATTCCAAGTTTGGCAAATTCTTTCATACTCTCAGCAGAGCCTGAATAACAATGCAAAACGCCCTTTCTTCTCAAAGGGTGGGATTGAAGAACGTCCAAAGTCTCGCCGATTGCTTCTCTAGCGTGAATCGAAACAGGCAAATTCAACTCATTGGCAAGGTCGATCTGCTTGATGAACCACTCCTTTTGAATCGCGTGATCCTTTGGGTCTTTGTACCAGTGATGATCGAGCCCTATTTCGCCAATTCCCACGACTTTTTTATCTTTGGCAAGCTCGCGGAATATATCGAGGTCGCTGTCTTTTGCCCCTTCCAAATTCTCCGGCTGATATCCAATCAGGGCATAGCAGCAAGAAAATTCATTCGCGATCTCCACCGCACGAACGCTGGAGGGCACGTCGTATCCAATCACCAGCAAGGCTTTGACGCCCGCCTCCAAAGCTCTAGCGACGACCTCAGTCCTCACTGGATAAAGCTTTTCGTCGTTCAGATGGCAATGCGAATCAAAATATATGGCCATATCATTTACCAACGCAGAAGCGCGAGAATATCTCATCCCCCAAATCCTGACTGGGGTCGATGCCAAGAAGTCTTTGGACGCAATGGTAGGCCTCCTGCAGAGGGATTGAGATCAAATCCGGGGCTAGATTAGCCTTCGCTCCATCTTCCACCTCTTTCATGTGTCCATCGACTTCCCGAAGAAGGCCAAGTTCTCTGGCGTTGGAGAAAGAAGGCGTTTTAAAGGAAGAGGAAGAAAGGGAAAGCGAAGTGAAAATGGCGTTTTTGAGCTCAGAGATATCGCCCTTCACCGCAGAGGCATACAAAACCCCTTTATCCTTATTATATATAAGGTCCGATTTGTTATAGCAGACGATGATTTTCTTATCCTTAGCATAGGCAAGGATCTCCTCATCGTCCTTCTGGAGGCCTTTGCTTGCGTCGACGACAAGAATCACAAGATCGGCTTCGGAGATGGCTTTCTTCGAGCGGCCAACTCCGATCGATTCAATCTCATCGCTTGTGGAACGAATCCCCGCGGTATCAAGAAGATGCAAAGGAACCCCATTAACGGAGAGTTCGCCCTCAACGACGTCTCTTGTCGTCCCTGGGATTGAGGATACGATGGCCTTGTCTTCTTTTAGCAAAGCGTTGAGCAGGCTCGATTTGCCGGCGTTAGGAGAACCGACAAGGGCAACCTTTATGCCTTCTCTTATTATTTTCCCCTCTTGCCCCTGGGCAATCAAAGAGGCGAGATGCTTTCTGATCTCCTTGGCTTTAGCCTCAAGAAGCAAGGAGTTCGCCTCTTCGATGTCGGTGTATTCCGGATAGTCGATATTCACTTCAAGCAAGGCGAGCAAAGAGGCAATTTCATCTTTCAAAGGCGTCACGAGTTTGCTTGTCTCGCCGCTTAAAGAAAGCAGGGCAAGATCTTTGCTTTCCCTCGTCGTCGCATTGATCAGATCGTTGATGGCCTCTGCTTCGATGAGATCCATTTTGCCGTTATAAAAAGACCGAGATGAAAATTCTCCCCTCGTCGCATAGCGCGCCCCTTTAGCGAGGAAAGCCTCGACTATCTCATCGACGATCAGCATCGAGCCGTGGCAGCATATCTCCAAAAGGTCTTCGCCCGTCATCGTATTGGGCTTAGGATAGACAAGTAAAACGACCTGATCGATTGGCTTCCCGTTGTCTTTGAGGAATCCGACGAATATCGAACGCGTTTTCGTTTCCGAGACACGTTTATCGAAAAGCGAATCCGCGATTTCGAAAACCCCCTCGCCAGAGCAGCGAAGCAAAGCAAGTGCCCCATTAAGAGGCGGCGTGGCTAGGGCGATAATCGGTTCGTTCATAGCAAGGGGATTATACCTTTTTCCCTATCGCGTCCATAAAGAAAAGGCGCCTTTGCAGCGCCTTGATTGACTTAGTCGACGTAGCGGATCCAAATGGCGCGGTCATGGCCTTCGCCGGTGGATTCGGTTTTGATGTGCTCCATATTGGAGAGGGCGTTGTGGACGACCCTTCTCTCATCGGGAGTCATCGGATCGAGTTGAACGTCGGAGTGGGTGGCAAGCACGTCGTTGGCCGCTCTTTTCGCGATGCGGGTCACCTTCTCATACTTGTCTTCTTTGTAGTTGCCGACATCGAGCAAGACACGATAACGGCGGCGGAATTTGTTGCTGACCGCAAGCTTGGTAAGCTCGTTGAGGGCCTGGAGGGTTCTTCCTCCCCTGCCGATGAGAATCGGGTTCCTCGCAGAGTCGACGGAAACTTTGATGATGTCCTCGTCGATGATTGCTTCGACGGTGCTTTCAACGCCCAGGGCGGCCAAGGAAGACTTAAGGTACTCGGCGGCATAAGAAGCGGCGTCATCGTTATCATAGACAGCGATGGTCGCGCTCTTCTTGAAGAGACCTTTTTTCTCATCAGTCACCTTATAAGCGAGCTTTTTGGCATCGACGCCAAGCTCAGAAGCGGCCAAAGCGACGGCGTCTTCGACAGTTTTAGCAGTGAATTCTTTCATGATTTATCCTCTTTTCTTGTTTTTGCGGGAGAGAACGACTTGGGAGATGAGCGTCTGAAGCATCGACATCAAGCCGCCGATGAGCCAGTAGATTCCCATCGCCGCCGGGAGCATGAAGCCCATGAAGATGGTGAAGATCAGCATGACGATCATCATGATCCTGCCTTGCTTATTGGCATCGTTGGCCGCGGGGTTCTTACCCATTTTGGTAACGTTTTTGGATTTTCTCTTCGCGATGATGCGCGGAAGCATCATTGCCATGACCTGAACGCCGGCCATGAGGACAAAGAGGATCAAAGCGGTCCACCATCCGGAGGTGTTCGCGTACCACGAACCGGAAACGTTGAACAAGGTCTCGCGGATTGTGTCAGACAAGCGTAGGTTGAGGATTTGCCCGGAAGATAGCGCGGCGCTGCCCTGCAATCCGGACCAGACGCAGATGAAGACAGGGAACTGGATTATCAGTACCAAGAACTGGCTCAGCGGGTTGATCTTATTGCGGCGATAGAGCGCCATCTGCTCCTGGCCAAGGCGGGCTTTCTCAGCCTGATTGGTGTTAGAGTTAGGATATTTTTCCTGCAGTTTGGCCAGTTGGGGCTGCAGATTTTGCATCTTCTGCTGGTCGAGCGTGCTTTTGAAGGTGGCGGCCATCAACAAGACGCGGACGATGATGGTAACAAAGACGAGGGCAAGCAGCTGGCTCCATCCGGCGAGGCTCGAATCCATGCCGAAGGCAAAGGTGTCGACCATCCAGGAAATTGGATAGACCAGCAAGCCTTCGAGGAATCCTTTCCCCCAAGCATAGCCCCAATCCTTGGCTTCGATGTTGACCTGCCAATCGCGGCCAGGCCCATAATGGCCATATGTTCCGCCGCGGGTCGCGATGCAAGTGCTGATGCTGCTGACCTTGGATTGGACGTTGTTTTTATAAAGCGTGGTAAAGACGCTTGTCGGGCAGCCATCGACGCCAAGCCCGTCATCGCTCGATTGCTGGAGTGTGGCGCACCAGGAATCGAAATTGCCAAACAAGGTGCTATCGATGCCACTGAATTTCAAATAGCCGTATTTCCGCAAGAGCGAATGATCGTAATCGATTGAGGTGGCATCGGTGCCATCGGTGTCGTTTTCGATGTAGGCGTTGATGTAATAGGTGCCTTTTTCACTTGCGATTGCCTTGGCGTTTTCCTGATCCTTGCTCTTGTCCCCGGTGGAGGAGGCGATTTTCAAGGAAGAGATGAAATCGCTAGGAACGTTTGAGTAATCAGCGGCGGCTGCGTATCCAGAAGAGATGACGTTTTCTTCAAAAGCAGCCTGGACGAGAGCGGCCTTCAAAGTGTAATCGTCTATTGCCGACCAGAATTGCACAGAAGGCAGGGCGTAATAGTTTTTGGAGGCGCTTGCCAAAATCGTTCCCTGAAGGAGCGAAGCGGCTTTTTTCGCGGTATAGGTGTAAACGGTACCGCTTTTGGTGGCGGGGACGTATTTGTAGATATCGGAGTTGCCCTCAAGAGCCTGGCCGGCGACGGCGGTCCCTCCGTAAGTCATCGCCTCTTCTTCGGCGATGAGGTCTTTGGTGGACTCGGCGGTTTTCAGCTGATCGTATTCTGCTTTGGTGACATAGACCGTGACGCCCTGCTCATAAGGATAAAGCATTTGGGCTTTGTCAGAGTTGGAGCAGAAATTCTGCGTGCACGAGGAAAGAAGCAGAGCGCCGAGCCCGACGCCTGCTATCCCCAGCAGTTTCTTTTTCGAGATGTGCTTATTCAATTGCGTTTTCCTTTGCTTCATCAAGCGCTTTGGCGAGCTCTTCTTCGTTGATCTGGGCCTCTAGAGCGTTATAACTAGGGCGGATCACGATGATCAAGTTCAAGCGGCTGTTGACGTCGAAGTGGCGATTGACCATCGCGCGGACCTGCCTTTTGATGCGGACCCTCGTGACGGCGTTCCCGTTGCGTTTTGATACGGCGAGCCCAATGCGGGCGTGGCTTTGGTTAGGGACTTTTTCGACGTAGATGGTGTAATGCGGGGTTTTGATTTTATGTCCCCCATGAATGATGCGATCGAATTCGCTATGCTTTTTGACGCGATATTCTTTCTTCATGCGGGCATAAGGAAAGGCTTAAGCAGAAAGGCGGGCGCGGCCTTTGGCGCGGCGGCGGGCCAAGACGCGGCGTCCACCGGCAGTGGACATGCGAGCGCGGAACCCATTGACATTGATGTGCTTCCTTTTGGAAGGCTGATACGTTTTCTTACCCATGATAAATTCTCCTTTTCAGCGGTAGCGGTGACTATTATACGAACCGACCTACGCGAGAACAATAAAAAACGCACGCGCCCTTACGCGCGTAAAAGCGCACGCGTGAGTTAATTATTCAGTCGTTTTCTTAAGCAAAATGAGAGTCAACCACTTTCAACACAGGGGTTGATAAACGATGTGGCAAAACGATAGATATTACCAAAAACGTCGCAGCTGTCTAAGGTTTTAATTTCCGGAAAACGTGGAAAAGTGTCAACATCAAAGGCTTTTCCACAAAATTAAAAAGAAGGAAAACTTTTCCACAATTTATCCACAATTTCATTTTGTGGAAAGTCATAAAAGCCTCAAATTCTAAGGTTTTCAGCGTTTGAATTGTGGAAAAATCAAAAACGCGCCGATTATTGATGAAATGGACTGTGGAAAATGTTTTAATCTTCTTCAGAAAAAACAGCCTATGCCCGAAACAATCTCCCAACTCACAGCGATTTGGAATCGCTCGCTGCAACGCATCAAGAAAACCTTGAACGACAATCATATCTACGACACGTTTTTCGGCAGCAGCTACATCGACTCCTTGCAAGGCGATACCTTGGTGGTGATCGTCAATTCAGAGCTCGCCGCGACGGTTTTGAAAAGTACTTACGCCAACATGGTGGAAGAGTGCGTCCAAGCGGAAACGTCAACCAATTACAAAGTGAGCTTCTTGAGTCAAAGCGCAGGAAACTCCGCCATCAGCAAAGAAAAAGCGCCGGAAAAGCCTCTCTTTTTCCAAGAAGCGAAGCTCGATCCGCGCTATACCTTCGACAACTTCGTCGTCGGAGCGAGCAACCGCGAAGCCTTCCAGGCAGCTTTGATGATCTCAAGAAACCCCGGTAATCTCTATAACCCCCTCCTCCTCCATTCGCAGTCGGGACTAGGCAAAACGCATTTGCTTCAAGCGATCGGGAACGAGATAAAAAAGCTGCGGCCGATGGCGAAAGTCCTTTACATATCCGCCGCGGATTTCGTTGACGAATACATCAAATTCGCAACCGGTTACAAGCAGGATCAGACTCTTACCCAATTCTTCAAAAACGACGTCGACGCCTTGCTTATCGATGACATTCAATTTCTCATTGGAAAAGCGAAGACGATGGAGATGTTCTTCGTCGTGTTCCAAAGCCTTTACACGCAAGGCAAGCAGATTGTCATAACAAGCGATCAGGACCCCAGCAAGCTCGACGGGATGGACGAGCGTCTCAAGACGCGCTTTTCCAGCGGCCTCGTCCTGCCGATTCAAAAACCTGACTTAGAGACCTCCCAAGCCATTTTGAGGATGAAAATCGCGGCGAACAACCTCGACGTCAACGACTTCGATCCAGACGTCATCGAATTCCTCGCCTCGCGTTTCTCTTCCAGCGTCCGCGACCTCGAAGGAGCGCTCAACCGTCTGCTTTTCTACACGGTGAACCTTGAGCCGACGAAACACATCGACCTAACCACCGCCAAGAAAGCCATCTCCTCTTTGATTTCGGCGCAGGAAGAGGCCGGCAAGCTCTCCGAGGAGAAAATAATCTCCGTCGTCGCCGATTACTATTCTTTGCCGCCGGCGCAAATAACCGGCAAGCTTCGCACCAGCCGCATCGCGATGGCAAGGCATATCTCCATGTATCTCATCCGCACCTTGCTCGACACGCCCTTCACGAAGATCGGCCAAACATTCGGTGGAAAAGACCACGCGACGGTGATGAACGGAGTGAACAAAGTGGAGAAATCCATGAAGAGCGACCCCGACATGAAAAAGGCCGTCAACGACCTCATCAATCGTTTGAAAAGCGCGTAGTTATTTATAGTTTTATAAATAAGGCAATGAAGGGGGCACGCTCCTGTGATAAACTTTCTTCCAGCAGCAAAAGGAAGTTATCCACAATCTTCACCGCCCTTATTATTGTTAAATAAAATTCCGTTAAACGAATTTAAAAAGGAGAATCCTTAAATATGCGTTTCACCGTTTCCAAAGACCAATTTCTAAAAGCCCTAAACGCGGCCAGCCACGCCATCGGGCAGAAAAACCCAATCCCTGCGCTCAGCAACTTCAAACTGGAATTGAGCGAAAGGGGGTTGGAAATCACCGGCTCCAACAGCGAGATCACAATCCGTTCCATCGTCCCCTATCGCAACGGCGAGACCGAAATCATCCGCAATGCCGGTTTGGGCGCTACGCTTGTCAATTCGCATCTCCTTTTAGAAAGCGTCCGCCGCATGGGCGGGAATTCGATTACGATGGAAGTCATAGACGAGGCCATCGCCAAAATCGGCGACGGGAAGACCTCATATAAGCTTTCCTGCGTAAAGGCTGAGGAGTACCCCGACATCGACCTCGAGCAAGAAGGCGTCGCCTTCTCTTTGAAATGCGCTGACTTTACCTCCCTCATCGACGCGACGGCTTTCGCAGCCTCCAACAAAGAGCAGGCTCGCCCCGTCCTCACCGCGCTCAACCTTGAGGCCCAAAACGGAGAACTCTCCGCGGTGGCGACGGATTCGGCCCGCTTGGCGGAGAAAACGATCGCCATCGATTCCGACATCAAGTTCCGCGTCAACGCCCCAGCCCGCGTGCTGGTTGATATCACCCATCTTTTCGAGAATGAGGAAAGCGTCTCCATCAGCGTTTCGTCTTCGAAGATCCTCTTCCATTTCGGCACGACCGTCGTTTCTAGCCGCCTTATCGCCGGAGATTACCCCGCCACAAAGGCCATCATCCCGCAGACGTTCAACTATTATCTTGAAGTGAACGCGAACGAGCTCCTTTCGGCCATGGGCCGCGTCTCCGTCCTTTCCGTCGACCGCGACCCCGTGGTCACTTTGACGATGAAAGAGGAACAAGTCACCGTCTCCTGCCAAAACGTCCTGACCGGCAGCGCCGAGGAATCCATTTCCACCTACAGCTACAACGGCGAGGCGCTGCGCGTGAGTTTCAACGCCCTCTTCGTCAACGACGCTGTCAAAGCCCTCAAAAGCGCGGATGTGACCCTTTGCTTCCAAGGCGAAATGAAGCCTTTCGTCGTGCGCGATGGCAAAAATCCATCGGTTGTTGAGCTAATCACCCCGATGCGCACTTATTGAGCCTGAAAAAGCCGTTTGAAAATCAGCTGAAAGCGGTAGAAAAGCCTACCGCTTTTTATTACATAGTAATAAAATATTCCCGCTGGGACTTTCCCGCGGATTTGCTATGGAAAAAGAGAACATCACCCTCAGAATCACAACCGACTTCATCACCCTCGGCCAGCTCCTCAAACTTGCTCAGATCATCCAAAACGGCGGGCAGGCAAAGGGCTACCTCGCCGAGAACGAAGTCCTCGTGAACGGAGAACCTGACCAAAGAAGGGGCAGGAAGCTTCGCCCGGGCGATGAAATCCTGACAAGCGGCGTCCGCGTGAAGATCGTCTCATGATCCTGACCCATCTTCATCTCCGCCATTGGCGCGGCTACGAAGAGCTGGACATCGATTTCGAGAAGGGGCTTACCGTCATCCTCGGTCCTAACGGGGCTGGGAAGACGAACCTCGCCGAAGCGATTGGCTACCTCTCCTTGGCCCGTTCCTGGCGCACAAACGATGACCGCCTCTTGATCAGCAAAGGACGAGAGGAAGCCAGCGTCTATGCGCTCATCAAAGAAGGCGAGAGAAAAAGAGAGGCTGAGATCGTTTTGGGCAAAGAGGGGAAAAGGGTTTGGATCAACTCCAAGCCTTGTCGAAGGCTCAGCGAGCTCAAAAGCTTCGCGAGCGTCATATCCTTCTGCCCCGAGGACGTTTCTCTCTTCCTTGGATCGCCTGGCGTCAGGAGGGCATTCGTCGATGAGGCTCTCAGCAAACGGGACGAAACCTATTTCTCTCTCATCTGCGCCGCTTCGCGCTTGCTGAAAGAGAGGAATGCGGCCCTTAAGGCCCCCGCGATTGACAAAAGGCTGATCGATGCCTTGGACGATCAACTGGCCGACGTCGAAGCCCCCATCATCGAGAAAAGGCGCCTCTTCTGCGAGGCCCTCAACTCCACCATCCCAACCGTCCTCTCCTCCTTGCGGGGCGTAAACACCGCCTGCCGGCTCGTTTACCTCCCCTTCGTTAAAGAAGGCGAGGGCCTTCGCGAAAGGGCTAGAAACGCCCACGAGCAAGCCTACGAGGCCGATTGCCTGCACAGATCGACGGGCAATGGGATCCACCGAGAGGACTTCCGCTTCGAATTCGAAGGGAAAGACGTCGCCCTCTACGGCTCACAAGGCGAGAATCGACTTTGTGCGCTCAGCCTCAAACTGACCCCCTATTTCCTGGTCGAGGAAAAGGAGAGAAAGCCAATCGTCGTGCTGGATGACGTCACCAGCGAGCTCGACCCCAGCCATCGGAACAACCTTCTGAAGCTCCTGAAAGGCTTCTCCCAGGTGTTTCTGACCGCGACCGATTTAGAAGTCGATGGCGCGTCGGTGATCGACGTCGCTTCGCATAAAGCCATCAGGAGGAATTAGCATGGCAGAAGAAGAAAAGAACAACGCAGGCTCCCCGCAGCCCGAAGAAGAGCGCTTCACCTACATCAAAGAGTCGGTGGACAATGAAACGGAGCTGGAAAAGGCCGATGCCGAGTACACCGGTTCCAACATCCAGGTCCTCGAAGGCTTGGAAGCCGTTCGCAAGCGCCCCGGCATGTACATTGCAACCACCGCTTCCGCCGGTCTCCACCATCTCGTTTGGGAAATCGTGGACAACTCCATCGACGAGGCTTTGGCGGGCTATTGCAAACACATCGAAGTGACCATCAACAAAGGCGATTCCATCACCGTTTCGGACGATGGGCGCGGCGTGCCGGTCGACATCGTGGCCAAAAGCGGCCTTTCTGGCGTCGAGACCGTTTACACCGTCCTTCACGCAGGCGGCAAATTCGGCGCAGGAGGCGGCTACAAAGTATCCGGCGGCCTCCATGGCGTCGGCGCTTCCGTCGTCAATGCCCTTTCCGTCTGGATGGACGTTACCGTTTGCCGCGACGGCGGGAAATATTTCATCCGCTTTGAAAACGGCGGCCACCCCGTCAAGCATTTGGAGCGCGTCGGCGACTCCGTCGAGCACGGGACCACGGTCACCTTCCAGCCTGACCCAACCATATTCACCGAAACGGTCGTGTACAACTACGAGACCATCCGCAACCACCTCCGCCAAATGGCTTTCCTCAACGGCGGCATCAAGATCACTTTGACCGATGCCCGCGGCGAGGTGCCGACCACGGAAGTTTTCCAGTATAACGGCGGCATCCGCGAATACGTCTCTTACATCAACCAGAACAAAATCGTCATCAACCACGATCCGATTTACTGCCGTGGGCGCGAAGGGGTCATCCTCGTTCCCGGCGCTGATCCTGAGGAAATTTACGCCGAGGCCGCCCTGCAATGGACTGACTCCTATTCCCAAGATGGCATTTATTCCTTCTGCAACAACATTTCTACCAAGGAAGGCGGCACGCACGTCGAGGGCCTCAACCTCGCCGTTGGGCGTGTCATCAACGATTACGCAAGACGCAACAAACTTCTGAAGGAAGAAGAGGAGAATTTTGCTGGCGAAGACTGCCGCGAAGGTCTCACCTGCGTCGTCTGCGTCAAGCATCCGAACCCCCAGTACGAAGGGCAGACTAAGACCAAATTGGGCAACTCGGAGGTCCGCAAAATCGTTTCAACCATTGTTGGCGAGGGACTTCGCCAGTGGCTCGACGAGAACCCCAACGAGGCAAAAGCCATCATCTCCAAGATCGCAATGGCGCGCAAAGCGAGGAACGCCGCCCGCGCCGCGAGGGAAAAAGTCCGCAAAAGCGCCTTGGATGTCACTACTTTGCCGGGGAAATTGGCGGATTGCTCTTCCCGCGATCCGGAAATCTGCGAGCTTTACATCGTCGAGGGTAACTCCGCAGGTGGCTCCGCCAAGAACGGGCGTGACCGCGAGACCCAGGCCATCCTTCCTTTGAGGGGTAAGATCCTCAATGTCGAAAAAGCCAGAGAAGAGAGAATCTGGGCCAACGCCGAAATCGGCAACATGATCACCGCCATCGGCGCCGGGGTCAGAGAGAATTTCGACATCAGCAAGATCCGCTATCACAAAATCGTCATCATGACCGATGCCGATGTCGATGGTGATCACATCCGCATCCTGCTCCTCACTTTCTTCTATCGCTTCATGCGCCCGCTCATCGACGGGGGCTATGTCTACATCGCCCAGCCGCCGCTATACAAGATCGATTACAAAGGCTCGGCTTATTACGCTTATAACGATGCCCAGTTGGAGATTCTCAAGAAGCAGCTTGGCCTCAAAGCCGGCTATCCGTTCCAACGCTATAAAGGTCTCGGCGAGATGGACGCCCAACAGCTTTGGGAGACCACCATGGATCCGAAGGCCAGAAAGATGATCCGCATCACCATCAATGATGCCGCCGAAGCCGAGCAGGCATTCACCAACCTCATGGGCGACGAAGTGAAACCGCGGCGTGATTTCATAGTCGCGAACGCGAAATTCACCAAGAACCTTGACTTCTGATCGGAGGAGACAACATGGAAAACGACGAAAAGAAAATAATTGATGGGGAAGAGACCCCCGACAAAGACGAAGAAACACCCACCAGCGAAGAATTGAGCGAAGAAGCCGCTTCCTTCGTTGCCGGCTCCAGAGAGGGAATGCAAAGCGAAGATGCGATGTTCGGCCATGAGGCGGCCGTCTCCGGCATCATCCCTGGCCTCACCGACAGGGACGTTGCAAACGAAGTCAAAACCGCCTTCCTTGACTATTCGATGTCCGTCATCATCGCCCGCGCGATCCCCGATGTGCGCGATGGCTTCAAACCAGTTCAGCGCCGCATCATCTTCGGCATGAACGAATCCGGCATGCAGCCGAGCAAGCCCTATAAGAAATGCGCCCGCATCGTCGGCGACGTCATGGGTAAATATCACCCTCACGGCGACAGCGCCCTTTATGGCGCCCTCGTCCGTTTGGCGCAAGACTTCTCCCTCCGCTATCCGCTCGTTGACGGCCACGGCAACTTCGGCGACATCGACGGCGACGAAGCCGCCGCCATGCGTTACACCGAGGCAAGGATGAACCGCCTTTCCCTCGAGCTCGTCCGCGACATCGACTGCGACACCGTTAATTTCGTTGCCAACTATGACGGCACCGAGCAAGAGCCGGAGGTTTTGCCCTGCCGCTTCCCCAACCTCATCGTCAACGGGTCTGAAGGCATCGCGGTCGGCATGGCCACCAACATGCCCCCTCATAACCTTAATGAGACCATCGACGCCGTCGTTGCGGTCGCGAGGAACCCCGAAATAACCCCTGAAGAGATTCTTGCCGGCTACATGCAGGGCCCTGACTTCCCAAGCGGAGGCACGATCCTTGGCCGCAAAGGCATCCTGGATTACTATCGCACCGGCGTAGGCACCGTCACCATCCGCTCCAAATACCACATCGAGGAGATGGATAACGGCAAATCGCGCATCATCGTCACCGAGATTCCCTATCAGGTGAACAAAGCGAACATGATCGCCAACATTGCCGACCTTGTTCGCTCGAAGCAAATCGACGGCATCACCGACGTTCGCGATGAGTCCAACAAAGAGGGCATCCGCGTCGTGGTTGAGCTCCGCAAGGACGTGATCCCCGAAGTCGTCGCGAACAATCTGCTCAAGCACACCCAACTCCAAAGCAACTTCGGCGTCATCAATCTTTGCCTCGTCGACGGTGCCCCGAAGGTTCTTGGCGTCGTTCCTTTGCTCAGCAATTACGTCGAGTTCCAAGTCGAGGTTCTCACCAGAAGGACCAAATTCCTCCTTAAGCGCGACGAAGATCGTCTACATATCGTCAAAGGCCTCATCTTGGCCCACGACAACATCGACGAAGTCATCCACATCATCCGCTCCTCGAAAGACGACGCGGAAAGCACTGCCCGCCTTGGAGAAGCCTTCGGTCTCGACGAGAAGCAATGCGCGGCGATCCTTGGCATGACGCTCCGCCGCTTGCAGGGCATGGAACAAGACAAACTCGCCGCCGAGCGCGATGAGCTTATCGCCAACATCGCCGAGTATAACCGCCTCCTTTCCGCTCGCGAGAACATCGTCGATTTGATGGTCAGCGAGATCGAGGAAATCAAAAAGCGCTTCGGCGACAAGAGACGCACCGAAATCACGGACGAGGCCAGCGACATCGAGAACGAAGACCTCATCCCCCAGAAGAACATCCTCATCACACTCACCCGCAACAATTACATCAAACGCGTGGACGATGATACTTTCGAAGCCCAGCATCGCGGAGGAAGAGGCATCACCGGCATGAAGACGACTTCCGGTGACACCGTGAGGCTCATGTATCACACAAAGACGCACACCGACATCCTTTTCTTCACCACTCTTGGGAAGGTTTACCGCATCCGCGGATATCAGATTCCGGACTCCGGCAGGACGGGCAAAGGCACCCCGGCCCAGAACATTCTCAACCTCGATAAGGATGAGAAGGTCGTTTCAATCGTCCCTTGCGACGACTATCCGGAAGGAAATTACCTCATCTTCGTCTCCAAGAACGGCTTGATCAAGCGCACCTCCATCCAAGAGTACGCCTCAATCCACCAAAACGGCAAAATAGCCGTCGGCCTGCGCGAAGGCGACGATCTCTTCGACGTCAAACGCACCGGAGGCAACGAAATCGTTTCCCTTGCTTCCAATAGCGGCAAACTCGTCTCCTTCAATGAGGACGAAGTCCGTCCGATGGGTCGCACCGCCACGGGCAATAAGGGCATGGACCTCTCCGATGGAGGCGAAATAGTCGGCGTCACAACTTCCGGCGAAGGCGACAAGATCCTTGTCCTCACCTCTTTGGGATACGGCAAAATCAGCTACGCCGCCGATACTGATATTACCGACGATGACGGCACTACCCGCCATTATGATGGCTATCGCCTCACCCATCGCGGGGCGAAGGGCGTCACCACTCTCAATATGACCGCTAAAAACGGCATCCTCGTCGCCGTCAGGGCGGTTCACGGCGATGAGGACCTCCTCGTCATCGCGAGCAACGGCATCGTCATCCGCACGCCTCTTTCAGAGGTCAAGATCGCCGGGAGAAATACCCAAGGCGTCAAGATTATCTCGCTTGAAAACTCCGCAAAAGTCGCTTCGATTTCCATCGTTCCTCACGAAGAGCCCTCGAATGAAGGCGAAAGTGAAGAGGAAGGGAACGTCGATTCGACGCTCATCGACGACAATCCTGTCACTCCTGATTCGCTTGATGATTCTTTGAAAGAAGAGTGATTCAAGCATGAAGGTTTGCGTCCATTATCCAAATCTTCATCTCGCCGACGCCTTTGAAAGCACCCGTCTAAGGAAAACGATCAAAGGCGCCTGCGAGGCCGTGGACATCCTTTGGGAGGAAGAGCCTTCCCCCTCAACCGAGATCGCCCACTTTCTTTCGCCTTTAGACGAAAGGATGCTTCTTCGCTGCAAAAGGAAAGGCATCAAAACCGTCATCTCGGCTTTTTATTGCGAGAATGATTTCCGGGCCTGCTTTTTGAAAGCGGATGGGCAGCGAAAATTAATCAGCGAAAAAGGTTTGCGGATGATGAACGAAGCCGATCTTGTTTTCGTCCCGACCGAAGGCTTGCGCGAACTTTCGCAGAAAGAGGGTGTCAAAAGCAAAATTAAGGTTTTAGGCGTCGGAGTCAATCTTGAGCGCTTTTCCTCAAAGTCGGTAGAAGCCAACATCTTCCCCCGTTACTTCAAGGTGAGGCCGGAAGACAAATTCGTTATGAGCGTTGGCTCCTATGATGACGAGAAAACCTTGGAATCGCTTAAGAAGATCGCCTCATTCACCCCTAAGATGCACTTCTATTTCTTTGGGTCCAGGCGCAATGGTTTCTTGCCTTTTCACCGCAAATGGTACGCCAAAGGCTCGCCATCCAATCTGATTTTCGAACCGATAGTCGAGGATGACGTCTATCGCAGCGCCCTCATGCACTGCACTTCCTACCTTTTGCTAGATGACGAACACCCCGACCAAATGGCTTTGATGGACGCCTTCGCCGCCGGAGCCGAAGTCGTCGCGATCGGCGATCAGAAGGTCAATCCGATTTTAGAGGACGGCAAAAACTGCCATCTATTCAAAGACGAAATGGAGGCGTCTCTTGGTCTCTCTCGTCTCTACCTTGAAAAAGATAAGGCGATTATAATGGCGGGGTACGGCATCGCCGAGCAATGCGCGTTGCCTCGCTTCGCAAAACAACTGAAAGAAGCCTACGAAGAGATATTGCTAAGTTAAGGAGATCGCTATGATTGACATCAAATTAATTCTTGAAAAGCCCGATTATGTCGCGGCTGCCCTGAAAAAGAAGGATTGGGATTTCGACCCCAAACCCATTCAAGACCTTTCCGCGAAGCGCCTTGCCCTTTTGAAAGAAGTCGAGGCAAGCAAAATGGAGCAGAACCGTCTTTCCAAGTCCGTTCCGGCGGTGAAGAAAGAAGGCGGCGACGTCCAAGCAATCTTCGCCAAAGTCAAAGCCCTCAGCGCCGCGAGCAAAGCCGACGAGCAAGAGCTTGCTAAGATTGAAGAGGAGATCAAATCCCTTATTGAAGTGCTTCCCAATTTGCCCGACGACGATCTTCTCGCCGGCGAAAAGGAGAACAATAAACCAATCTATCATTTCGGAGAGGAACCAAAATTCGAGGGATTCACCCCGAAAGATCACGTCGAGCTGGCTGAATCGCTTGGCCTCATCGACTATAAAAGAGCCGCCAAAATCTCTGGTAGCGGAACTTGGATCTATACCAATCTCGGCGCTCGCCTCGAATGGGCTCTTCTCAGCTATTTCATGGAGAACCACATCGCCGATGGCTATGAGATGATCCTCCCGCCCCACATCCTCAATTACGATTCCGGCTACACCGCTGGGCAATTCCCCAAATTCAAAGAAGATGTTTTCTGGCTTGAGGGGACTGAACCGCGCAAATTCCTCCTCCCCACCGCCGAAACGGCGCTGGTTAATCTCCATCGCAATGAGATCCTCGATTTGAACGATCTTCCCCGCAAATACTTTGCCTATACTCCCTGCTACCGCAAAGAAGCCGGGTCTTATCGCACCGAAGAGAGGGGAATGATCAGAGGCTATCAGTTCGATAAGGTAGAAATGGTACAGTACACCACCAAAGAAGGCAGCGACGCCGCTTTTGATGAAATGGTGAACAAAGCCAAGCGTCTTGTGGAAGGTCTCGGCCTTTGCTATCAGGTCGACAAACTCGCGGCGGGCGATTGCTCTCATTCCATGGCGAGGACCTACGACATCGAAGTCTGGATCCCCTCCATGCATATCTACAAAGAGGTTTCTTCTGTCTCCAACGCCCGCGACTATCAGGCCAGGAGGGGGATGATTCGCTATCGTGATGCCGATGGGAAAGTGCAGTTCTGCCACACCCTCAACGGATCAGGCCTTGCTACTTCGCGCGTTTTCCCCGCAATTCTCGAACAATTCCAACAGGCCGATGGCTCGGTCATTGTCCCGTTGCCTTTGCGCAAATATTTGGGCGGGATTGAAGTTCTCAAGCCGATCAAAAAGTAAAGCGTTTATTGATGGGGGGCCCTTCGGGACCCCTTTCATTCTCTTTTACTGGGTTATGCCAAAAGGATAAAGAGCCATGAATTTTATCTACAAAATGCTGAACAGCTCGAAATACATCGCCGGACCCAAGGCCCCCGCTGACATCGTCGACATACTGAGCAAGTCCTTTAAGAGCGACAAAATCAAAGACGTCGAGGTCGTTTTGGGTAAAGTGGTTACGTTCAGACTAATAAGCAATGGCAAACGCTATTCGGTGATTCAATATCCTTTCATGGCCAATATCGACGTCTATAGGAAACTGAACCCGAAGAACATCATCTATTTCGTCCACGATTTGAATGGCATCCGCTACGAGAAAAGCAAAAAGGAAACGAAGGAGCTTAAGCTTCTTAAAAAAGCAAAGGCCATCGTGTCTCATAATCAGATAATGACCGATTATTTGATTTCCAAAGGAATCGATGGGAGCAAAATCGTCAATCTCAATCTTTTTGATTACCTTTGCGATGACGTCCATTATAAAAACCGCAGCTTAAGTGATGGGCTGTCCGTCGCCTATGCCGGCAACATGGACAAAGCCGTGTTTATCACGCAGCTTGAAAGCGAGAAGCTTGGCTTCACCCTGAAGCTCTATGGACGGAAAAGCGACAATTTGAAGTTAAGGGACAAGGTCGTTTACGCCGGTAAAGCCAACCCTGATAAGCTCCCGGATTTCTTGGACGCGAACTTAGGCCTTGTTTGGGATGGAAATATCGATGCATCCGACGAAGCCGACCTTTTGAAAAAATACACGAAGTACAATAACCCGCACAAAGCGTCTGGGTATCTCGCCGCAGGTATGCCGATAGTTGTGTGGTCGAAGTCCGCAATCTGGAATTTTGTCAAAGAGAACAACTGCGGTTATTGCGTAGACGACATTTATGACATCAACGGGATCGATCTTTCTGATTACGAAGAAAAGAAGAAGAATTCTGTCGAAATCAGCGAGAAGATAAGGAGTGGCTATTACACAAAAACAGCTTTTGAGGCGGTCCTTAACTTACTGAGCGAAACTAAATAAATGGAGTCGGCGGCAGTTTCTAACAACTTGCCGAGCGCAGCAAAACAAATATAATTGTTGAGCCATCGCGAGAGACGAGCGACGAACCAGGTCAGGTGGGGAACCAAGCAGCCTTAAATCGTTTGCCCCTGTGCGGTGGTTTTCTTATTATTTGAAGCATGGAAGACCAAAACGATATTTATTTTATGAATCAGGCCATAGCGGAAGCAAAGGCTGCTTTTGATGAGGGGGAAGTGCCTGTCGGCGCGGTGGTTGTCAGAAATGGAGAAATAATAGCTAAAGCCCACAATCACAAAGAAAAAGATCTCGATATATCTTCTCACGCCGAGATCAATGCTATCAAAGAAGCGGAAAAGGCGCTTGGCCGATGGGATCTTCATGACTGCTCTCTCTATGTGACGCTGGAACCTTGCCTGATGTGCGCTGGGGCTATTCTTCAGTCACGCATACGTTATCTTTGCTTTGGCGCGGCGGACGAAAAGGCGGGGGCAATCGTTTCTGCATATCATGTTTTTGATGATAAAAATGCTTATACCCCACCGTTAATTGACAAAGGCCTGTGCAAAAACGAATGTGTTAATTTATTGGTGAAATTCTTTGAAAAGCAGCGAACTGCAAAATGACAAAAGGCGTTTTGGAACGATGTGTGCCTAAATGCCAGAACCCATCCTTTTTACACAGTCTTTACTCTGTCTAAAAAAAGCAGAATACTCCTATTAATTACGCACAATGATATAGTAACCGTATGAAGCCTTGCTTAGGGAAAAACATTGACGAAGCCAACGGGCTAATATCGTTGAAGAACGTCTCGAAAGAGTATGTGCTCGACGGAAAATCCTTTTTTGCCTTGAACAATATTTCGGTTTCCTTTCCCTCAAAGGGCTTGGTTGCGATCCTCGGTCCTTCCGGTTGTGGCAAGACCACTTTGCTCAATATGATTGCGGGGCTTGATCGCCAAACTTCTGGGGAGCTTTTCATTGGCGGCACCTCAACCGCTGATTTCAAACAAAAAGACTGGAATTACTATCGGAATTCCAAAATCGGTTTTGTTTTCCAAAATTACAATTTGGTGAATTACAAAAACGTTATTCACAATGTTGAACTCCCGCTTCAGCTCGCCGGTGTAAAACGCCCAGAGAGAAAAGCCAGAGCCATCAAGGCTTTGAAAACAGTCGGTCTCGAATCATCTACTAAGAAAAAAATATCCCAGCTTTCGGGAGGACAACTTCAAAGAATCGCCATTGCCAGGGCCATCGTCAACGATCCCTCTTTTGTCCTTGCCGATGAGCCGACCGGCGCGCTTGATTCCGTTTCTTCCAGGCGCGTTCTCGACGTGCTGAAAGAAATCTCCTCCAATCGGCTTGTTATCTTAGTCACTCATAACGAGGAACTTGCTTTGTCTTACGCCGATCGAATCCTGCGGATGAAAGATGGCTGCCTCGTTTCTGACGTTCCGAACACTTCGGCTGCTCCTTTATATAAGGATAATAGCCGCGAAGAAGAGACAAACGATCCGTCGAAAAAGAAACGCGGGATTTTGTCGCCTGGCTCCGTTTTGACTTCTTGCTTTGAGAACCTCGCCCATAAGAAGACCCGCACGGCCCTTACGGCCCTTTCTTGCTCGTTTGGCATCCTAGGAGTGGCTTTGGTCTTGGCCATTAACAATGGTTTCGCCGAATATGTGGAATCGGTTGAGCGATCCGTGGCTAGCTCGGTTCCCATAACTCTTTCTCCGGTTACGACGCGGACACATTACGAGAGTTATGAATTGCCCGAAGAATATCCTGACGGGGACAATATCAACGTCTACGATTCCCGCAAATCATTTTCCGAAACAGTCTATAACAATTTCTCAGATGAATATTTCAATTATCTCAACGCGATAATGGACAATCCCTCTTGTTCTGCCTATGGCTCGGCAATGTCCGTTATGTATTATCGGAAAAGTCTTAATTATCACTTTTTAAAAGAAGACCCCTCTGGAACCATAAGAGAAATCAGCCAATACACCAATGCGAAATCCTCCTCTTACACCATCGCATCTTTGACTTCGCTGCCCGGCACGATTCTCCACGAAATGTATGGCGATGAAAGCAATATGTCTTCGCTTTATGACACGATTGCTGGCAAATTCCCAACTGAAGCCAATGAGTTGGCTTTGATTTTGGATTCTTATAATCGCATTGATTTCTCGACCATGAAAGCCCTTGGCTTTTACGCTTCAGATGCGACTTTAAGTGATGCCAACAACACACTTAAATTCTCAGATATGCTAGGGGCGGAATACAAATGCTACACAAATTCTTCCTATTATGGATTTTCTAACGTCGATGAACTCGAAAGCCAGATACAAGAAAGAGAATGGGACGCTTATTCCAACCTCTCCGTTCAAATCAACGACGCCGATGGCGATGGTGTTTATACAGCCGAGGTGAGTGACGATTCCGGGGATAAGCACACGAAGACATGCAAATCATTCGTTTCTCCAACCGCGTCCGAGGTTTATTCAAACGAAGACAAGCACAAGCCAATAAAATGCAAAATCGTTGGGATATTGCGTCCGACCAAAGGCTCTTATATCCAATTGATGCCATCCTCTTTGGCTTACACCCCTGCTTTGAGCAAAATAATGGCCTCTGATCAGCAAAGCGAGGTTACAAAGAAGCTTGCCGAATATCAAAAAGACAATTGGTTCATTCCTTATAACGGGAACGGAAAATGGAGCGACGATGGAAAGGACAAACTCCAAAAAGCCTTCGATAATTTGGCTAGCGCGATAACCAAGATGAAAAAAGGCGGAACGATGGATGACGCCGCCGCGGAATTGTCGAATTTCAAAGAACAGCTTAACTCGTGTTTTTACAGTGTGCTGCTGGACAAGCTTACCAGCAAAGGAGCGAACACATATACCTGGAGTGCCTCTTATTATCTTTCCCTTTGCAAAAACTATGGGTCTGAATTCGGAGCGGTAAATTTCCAAACAATGATTGGGGAATTGGTTTTGAATGATTCCGTCGTCTTCGGGAATGACTTTTTCAATGGTCTAGGCGAAAACAATATTATCGATTGCCTTGCCTCGCTTAACTCGTACGCCCTTGTTGACTCAATTTTGATTTTCCCAACCTCCCTAACGAGCAAAAACGCTTTGAAGGCGTATCTCGACGCTTGGAATACCGCCCATCCCGATTCCCGAAACGAGTACATCGACATCATGTCTGACTTTACCAGTCAGCTTGGAACGCTCGTCCAACTAATTTCAATCATTCTGATTGTCTTTGCTTCGATCTCGTTGCTTGTCTCTTCAATCATGACGGCAATCATTACCTATGTCTCAGTCGTCGAGAGGACGAAAGAAATCGGGATTTTGCGTTCTTTCGGAGCAAAAAAGCTGGATATTGCAAGGTTATTCGAGTCGGAATGTCTTTTTATTGGGCTTGTCGCTGGCTGCATAGGCGTTGCTTTGACCTCTATTGTTTGCGTGCCGGTCAACTATGTCCTCAATGGGCTTTTCCCATCTAATAATCTTGGCCAGATCGCGAAGCTCAACCCCTTGCACGGGCTTATTCTGATCGCCGTTTCCATTTTGCTTGCCTTCGTCAGCGGTTTGTTCCCGTCGCAAATCGCCGCTAGGAAAGACCCGGTTGTTTGTTTGAAAAGTGAATAAAAAGGAGCTGTTATGATTACCGAAGCTAAATTTAAGTACGCCCTAAAAAGCATGATGGAGACCATGCCTTTGGAGGATATCAACGTCACCGCGCTGTGCGAGAAATGCAAATGCCACAGACAAACCTTTTATTATCATTATCAAGACATTTACGACCTCATAGCCGCCATTTTCTTGAATGAAGAACTGACGACGGTCGCAAACGCCAAAGACGTGAAAAAGACCTTGACCGCGTTTTTGAGCTACGCCAAGAACAATTTTTCCTTCCTTCGCTCCACCTACAATTCCGCGGCACGCGATTTGACTGATGATTTTATCTACGGAAAAATCAACGCCAAGCTTTTTACTCTTTGGGCCGGCGACAGCGAAATAGGCTTAAAGAAAGATGGAATTAGGAACGCCGCGAGAAGATTTTCACGAGTTGTCGCCGATGAGTTTGGCTACTATTTGAAAGATCAAAAACTGACTCCTGAAAGATTTGTCCATCACATGAATAAGTTCATCGACAACGCGATTAATATTTTGCTTCCTGCGGTGATTGCTTTGTCGAAGAAAGAAGAAAGCAAATGATCGATTTTGATTTTGTCGCCCCGACGAAGGTTATCTTTGGCCACAACGCAGAAAGTAGGTTATGCGAAACCCTCAAAAGTTATAATGTCCGTTCTATTTTGCTTGTTTATGGCGGCGGATCCATTGTGAGAAGCGGGCTTTATGACCGTGTGATTCTCGAGCTTGATGAAAACGGCATAAAGCATTATGAAATATCTAATATCCGCGCAAATCCGACAAAAGAATCGGTTTTTGCGGGGATTAAGATTCTTCGTGAGCATGATTGCGATTTGATTTTGGCCGTTGGCGGCGGTTCGGTAATCGACGCCGCGAAGTCGATGGGAGTTGGGTTTTATTACGATGGCGATCCCTTCGATTTCAATCTTAAGAAAGCGAAGCCAACGAGAACCATTCCCGTCGGAGTTATCCTCACCATCGCTAGCGCCGGCAGCGAGATGTCCAATTCCTGTGTGATCTCGGATGATTCAACGGGCGTGAAGATGGGCTTCAACAACGATTTGATCAGACCTTTGTTCGCCATCGAAAACCCCGAACTGACCTTCTCGGTCGGATCATACCAGACCGCGGTTGGCTTCTCGGATATCATGATGCATTCTTTGGAACGCTATTTCGGGGAATCGGACTCCCTCCAGCTCTCCGACGAATGGGCTTTGGATTTGGTAAAGAACACCATGGAAGCAGGGAAGCGCGTTTTAAAGAATCCGAAAGATTACGAAGCGCGGGCTGCCTTGATGCTGAATAGCTCGTTGTCCCATAACGGGTATACAGGCATTGGAAAGAACTGCCCTTTCGTCGTGCATCCGCTTGAGCACGCACTAAGCGGTTACCGGCCGGATATCGCCCACGGTGCCGGCGTTGCTTTGCTATTTCCAGCGTGGGCCAACTATGTTTGCAAGAAAGCGCCATCCAAATTCGCCTATATGGCCAGGCGCCTTTTCAATTTAGAGGGCAAAAACGAAACAGAAACGGCTATAATGGGCGTCGCGGCGATGAAAGATTTCTTTCATTCCGTTGGGATGCCCACTTCGTTCAAGGATGTCGGCGTCGCCAAAAGCGATATCCCAAGTCTCGTTCGGCTAGCTAGCGGTAATGGAACACGTGTGATTGGCTGTTACCCCCAATCGCTGAATGAGCAGGACATTGAAAGCATTTATCTGAGCCTGCTCCCCTAATCTAGGAGGCTTCGTTTGTTCGCATGGATCAAGTAACTAAGAAAAATGATTTTGCCACGTTCCTTGTTTATTTAGGAATGTTCGCCATCGCGCTTCTGGTTGGGCTGCTAGTCGTATCGCCAGCCATCAGGGACAACAATATCCCCACTCCGACCGCAATTGTCATCGTCGTCATCTCAGTCCTTATTGGGGTCATCTTCAACAGCGCTTCGCTTGAGCTTTTGCATATGCTCGGCGCGGCGAGCGGCGGATATAAGATACTCAGCGTCTGCATCCTCAGCCTGACGTTCAAAAAGAAAGACGAAAACGGGAAAAGATTCGCTTTCGCCGGCTTCGATGGCCTGACTGGCGAAACGAAAATATTGCCGAAAGACGTCGATAAGGCATCGCCGGCTGGCATTATCTTTTTCCCCATGCTTGGCTATTTGCTTGAGGTAATCATCCTTCTCATCCTTTCCGCTTGCTTGGCTTCTTATCTGGCTTGGTTTCCCATCGCCTGCTATGTCGTCCTTGCCATTGGCGGCATGATTTTCCTTTATAACGACTTCCCGGCGCACCTTGATTCCGTAACGGATGGGTATCTGCTGATATTGCTCACGAAGCCAATTAACCGCATTGCCTTCAACCAAATCCTCGCCGCCGAGCATAGCGCCAACAAGGCTGAGGCCATGGCCTCTCTCCCTGTTTATGAGGAACTCTCTGATTTCACCGCGAACCTTAATACTTTGGCAGCTTATCGCATGATCCTAAAAGGTGACAACGAAGGCGCGCTTGCTGTTTTCACCAAGATTTCAGACGCTGAGAAAAACGTCAGCAAAACGATAAAACAAGAAGCGCTGTGCCAAAGGCTCGCTTTGCTGCTCCTTCTTGAAAAGAAGAAAGAGGCCAAAGACTATTACGAAGGCTTGAATGATGAGGCGAGAAGATACATCGCTTCTTTGGTGAGCCTCCCGGCCCTCCGCTGCTATGCTTTGGTCGCCGGCATCGTCGAAGAAAGCGACACCGAAGTCAGCTGGGCTTTCGACAAAGTCGAGCGTTTGAGAAAAAAGACCGTTGGAGTCGCTCTCGACGGCGAGAACAAACTCCTCAACGATTCCTATTATTATTTGAAGAAGATGCATCCTGGCTGGGATATCCAAGCCGACTTCATCGAGCATCAGGAAGAAAACAAGGAAGACGAAAAGAAATAAGCGGGCGCTGGCCCGCTTATTTTTACTGAGTACGACTTTGTTATTTCCCGCCTATCGACATGCTTCTGACGCGCATCGAGGCGATGGAAATTGAGTCGTCTGTTAGTTTGACGTCATTGGCGAACCCTTGGCAATCAAGGAACATTTTGAGCAGGCTGCCGGATAGGGTGATTAGACTGAGCGGCTTGGTTATTTTCCCGTTTTCGATCCAATAGCCTTCCGCTTGGCAGGAGAAGTCGCCGGAATTATCGTTCATCCCGGTGCCTAAGCCGGCGATATCGGTTATATAAACACCTTCCTTGATGTCGGAGATGAGCTCATCAAAACTCTTTTTCCCGGGCTTCACGAAGATGTTCCCGTATCCGGTGCCGATTTTTCCGCCCGTCCAGCTGCCGTTCCCAGTCGTTTCCACTCCGTCTTTTTTCGCCGTTTCACGGTTGTAGAAATAGGTAAGCAGCTTGCCTCCCTTAACCATGTCCTTGTTTTGACAGGCAACCCCTTCGTCATCGAAGGAGGTGAAGAACAGGTTTCTTGCCAAGGGTTTCTCCGAGATGGAGACCTTGCTTGAAGCGACTTTCTTGCCAAGTTTGCCTTCTAGGAACGATGAATGGCGTTGGACTCTGTCCGCGATCATCGCCGAGAGGTAATAATCGGTAAGGGCGGCCGCGACGTCTTGACGCAAGATGGTCGTGTATTTGCCCGAGACGCAGGGCTCGCCGCCGAATTTCTTCAAAGCATTCTTGCACACCCCTTCGACGAACTTCTTCTCATCGAACTTCGACAGGTCGCGTTCGATGAAGAAGTCGTAATTCGTTTTGACCTCTTCGCCTTGCCTTGCCACGCAGCCGGCGGACACGGCGAAGCGATTGCTCCGCTGCTTGAGCTTCAAGCCAAATGAGTTGTAGAAATAGCTCTCCGAAGAGCTTTCGCTGTAACCGACCCCTTCCGCCTTCTCGATGCGCTTGTCGTAAGCGTAGATGTCGTCTTCGATTTTTCTGATTAAAGCGATTTTCTCATCGATCGGGGTCTCTTCTAGCGTCTTGCTGAAGCAATTGAACTTCTTGTATTTCGGGGATCCTTCGAACAAGTCGACCCCGTCATCTTTTTCGTTGTAGGTCGCGGTTTTTTTGATTTGGTCGACCAAGTACTCGAAAGTCCCTTTGCCCAGCTTCTCGGTCGTGCCATAGCCGAATTTTCCGTTATAGATTCCTTGAGCGAGGACCCATTGGCTTGAGGTGATTTTGTAAGAGTCGATCTCGTGCTCAAACAATTGGATTGACGTTGAATTCGATTTGCCGAATTGGATTTGGCATTGCTCGATTCCGTTTTCCTTCGCGAAATCCAAGAACTTTTCTAATTTCATTCTAATTTTCCTCCTCTGCCTCCGACGGTGATCTCTTTGATGCGGATGGTGGGCTGGCCGACGTTGACGGGGACCATGCCGCTGGAAGCGCCGCAATTGCCTTGGCCCAAGGCGAGGTCATTCCCGACGCGGTCGATGTTCTCAAGGACTTCTTTCCCTGAGCCAATCAAGGTGCAGCCCTTCACCGGCTCAGCAATCTTGCCGTCGCGGATTATATAGGCCTCGGAGGCCGAGAAATTGAATTCTCCCGTTGCCGGTTCGACCGATCCGCCGCCGAAATTGGCGACGTAGATGCCTAACTTCGTATCCTTGATGATATCTTCTGGATTGTCTTTTCCAGGGGCGATGTAGGTGTTAGACATCCTAGATGTCGGCGCATAGTGGTAATTCTGCCTTCTTGAGCAGCCGTTTGGCTCCATCCCGAGCCTTCTTCCGTTCAGTTTATCTACCAAGAAGCCCGTGCATATCCCGTCTTTTATCAGGAGGTTCTTATGGGTTTTCTCGCCTTCGGAGTCGATGTTGTTCGACCCCCACTCATTCATCATCGTGCCATCGTCGTAGGCGGTGACTAAAGGCGAGGCGATTTGCTTGCCGATGGAGTCGCTGAAAACGGAGAGCTTCTTCGCGGTGGCGGCGGCTTCCAGGGAATGCCCGCAGGCTTCGTGGAATACGACCCCTCCCCATCCGTTGGCGATGACGACCGTGTATCTTCCGCTCGGGCACTCTTTCGCCGAAAGCATCATTATGGCCTTCTCTCCGACTTCCTTTGCTTCTTTTTTATAATCCAGGGTGTTTTTGACCCAATCCCAGCCGTTGGAGCGTCCGGGTCCGGTGAAGGTCGATTCGATTTGCCCCTCCCCTCCGGCGGCAACCGGCATCATGACCAAGCGCACCCTCTCCTCAACGTTCTCAAATTGCTTTCCGATCTCGCCTTCCGCGTTGAAAATCTCGATGTTTTTGACCGACGACGAAAGAACGTCTGTCACGCGCACGATCCGTTTATCCACGGATGAGGTGATCTGATAGCACTCCTTCAGCAAGGCGATTTTGTCTTCCATCGGGACATCGCTCATGTGGGTTTTGATTGGATTAATGACCTTGACGCGTTGTTTGGCTATCTTTTTGACGGTGATTTGTCTTTCACCTTTGAAAGAGGAAGCCAAAGAGGACGCTAGTTTCAGCAGGCTTTTTTTGCTGAGGTCAGAAGTGTAGCCATAGACCTGATTCGTTTTTTGCAGGATGCGGATCCCGCACCCGTATATCTCATTGCTTCCGCACGATTCGACTTTTCCGTTTTCGAGAACGACGTTTTCGCCGTCGGCCTGCTCAAGATACAGCTCAGCGTAATCCCCGCCCGTGGCAAGAGCGGCATTGAGCACCTCGAGAGCGATTGATTTAGAAATCATAAATTCCTCCTTGTTTCGCCGTGGGAAATCCTAGTGCCACTTTTAAATTAAACAAGTATTTGCCGAAGTTTCGCGCTCAAAGCTATCATTTGGCCATGGCAAAGATACTTTATCAGGGACATGCCTCGCTTCGCCTTGAGACGAAGGAAGGAAGATTCATCTACATCGACCCATATGCGGGCGAAGGGTATGACAAGCCATCTTCGCTTGTCCTCATCACCCACGAGCATTATGACCATAACGGCATCCATCTCGTGCCGCTGACTCCGCGGACCATCGTGATTAGGGCCAAGGATGCTTTGGATGGGCTCGGCTATCATTCTTTCAGCTATTTCGGCGTTTCGATTGAGGCCGTTCCGGCTTTCAACAAAAACCACAACGTCAATGAATGCGTCGGCTTCCTTCTGACGCTTGAAGGAAAGAAAATATATGTCGCGGGCGACACTGATTACACCCCTGAGATGGAACGCCTCGGCAAAGAGGGATTGGATTACGCCTTCCTGCCGATTGACGGGGTTTACAACATGGGGCCTGAAGAAGCGACGCGCTGCGCCGATATCCTCAAACCCAAGCACCTTATCCCCTACCATATGCATCCTGGAATGCTCTTCGACATCAAGCAGGACATGAAAGTCACCTATTCCGGAGCGATGCTTGTTAGGCCGGGCGAGATTATTGACCTTTAACGGCCCAAAGCTGAGCGGCTAACTTATTTTTCTTGCCCGCCAAGTCAAAGGTGTGTATCCTTCTTTTTGCGCACTGCGCTAACTCTCTGTGCACCAGTATGGTGTACGGCGAAAGGAGTAAAGGATATGAAGAAAGACATCCATCCGGAGTACCATCACTGCAAAGTCACCTGCACGACTTGCGGCGCGACCTTCGAGACCGGCTCGACCCTTGACGAAATCAAAGTCGACACCTGCTCGAATTGCCACCCCTTCTACACCGGAAAGCAACGCTTCGTCCAGGCCGACGGACGCATCGATCGCTTCAACAAGAAGCTCGCTGCCGCCGAAGCCGCCAAGAAGAACAAGTAATAGATTTGGTAAGGCACGCCACTCCGAAAGGGGTGGTTTTCTTTTGCTTTCTAGGCGAAAAGCCCGCAAAAAGCCAGCGGAAATAGATTAGCCAAGAATTTCTTCCCACTTCTTTTTGATGGGATCGTCGCCGAGTCTGAAGGAGTCTTGATAGGCTCTTTTTTTGGCCTCTTTAAGCATTGCCTTGTCGCTTAGGACTTCTTCAATCTTCTTTGCGTAATCGACGGGGTCCCTGCTTTCGATGATCCATCCTGACTGCCCGTTGGTGAAGGCTTCGTCAATCGGGCCCGTCCAACGCGAGGTGATCACAGGGCAAGAATTGGCGTTTGCTTCTCCGCTAGCGAGATAAAAACCCTCCCAAGCGGAAGTGCAAAGCAAGAGATCGCTGTTTAGGAAATCGTCCGCGGTCAGCTGATGATGGCTGATTATCTCCACTTCCCTCAAGGAATTGGCTTTGACGAAATCGCGCATCTTCGCTTCGAGGTGCCCATCCCCATACACGGTCATTGCAAACGGGAAGTTGTCAGCGTGGAGTTTTTTCGCAACTTCTAAGGCAAGAAGAGGATCCTTTTGTTCCGTCAAACGCCCGACGAAAATGATTTTGTTGCCGTGGTATTCGTAGTTTTCTTTCGGCGAGAAGCGAATTGGGTTGTGGACGTAGGAAATCTTGCTTTTAAGTTTCGGCTTTTTCTCGGCCACTTTGTCCATCGTCGCTTTGGTGAGGAAAATGTATTTTTCCGCTTTGGCTGAATGGCGGAAACTGAACTGGTTGACTGCGCCCAAGAACGATTTGGCGTCGAAATGGAAATGAAAGAAGACGCGCCTCTTTTTTGGAGCCAGCAAATACGAGTCGATCGCTGAGCCGATGTAGATTGAGTCGTCGTCCATCCAACTTGAGATAAGCTTTTTTCTTCTTCCTCTATGGTAGACGTAGGCGGATAGCGTCTCGTGGATCAAGCGAAAGACCTTTCCCAGTTGGAATTTTTTGCAATACGAGAAGAAGCATTGGTCGAACCTTCCGACTTCCTCGGGGATCCCTAGACTATGGATTTGGATTCTGGGATCGATGTCGTAGACGATCTTTCCTTTGATTTCGGAGGTGCAGATCAAATGGATTTCGTAGTCCTTGCAAAGAAGGTTCATCAATTTGATTGAAACGGTTTCGGTCCCGCCGATGCAGGTGAGATTTTGTATGGCCCAAAACAGCTTCTTCATGGCAACTATTATTCCATTTCCCGGGAAGGAGGGTGAACAAATTCCCTCTCTCCCATCTTGACGTCTCCTTAACTAGTTAAGGAAGGGGCCCAACGGAGTTCCAACAATGGTAGAATAGGCCCGTTTTCCAGAAAAGCGGTCATCTCCGCTTCAGGAGGAAGCCATGTCCAAGAAGTTCTACATCACCACCCCGATTTATTACCCCAGCGCCTCGCCCCATTTGGGTCATGCTTACTGCACGACCATGGCCGACATAATCGCCAGAGGCAAAAGGATGCGCGGCTATGAGGTCTTCTTTTTGACCGGCACCGACGAGCACGGCGAGAAGATCGAAGACAACGCCAAAGCCAAAGGGGTTACCCCGCAGGCTTTCGTCGATGAGATAGTCAACGATAAGTTCCTCCCTCTGTGGAAGGCGATGGAAATCAGCAACGACGACTTCATCCGCACGACCGACAAAAGACACGTCGAAACCGTTCAGAAAATCTTCTCCAGAATGGTGAAACAAGACGACATCTATCTTTCCTCATATACCGGGTGGTACTGCGTCCATGAAGAATCCTACTGGACCGAAACCCAAGTCGGCCCCGAGCATCTTTGCCCCGAGTGCAATCGCCCCGTCGAGAAAAAAGACGAGCCCGCCTATTTCTTCCATTGCTCCAAATACGTGGACAAGCTCCTTTCTTTCTACGACGCGAACCAGGACTTCATCACCCCCACCTCCAAAAAGAATGAGATGGTGAACACCTTCATTAAACCTGGCCTGCAGGATCTTTGCGTTTCCCGCACCTCCTTCGATTGGGGCGTCCCCGTCTTGGAGAATCCAAGCCATGTCGTCTACGTCTGGCTTGATGCGCTTACCAATTACATCACCGCGCTCGGCTACCTCCAGGAAGACGACTCTAATTTCCAGAAATTCTGGATGGATCCAGAATGCGAAATCGTCCATGTCGTTGGCGCCGACATCACCCGCTTCCACACGATCTATTGGCCGATGTTCCTCGAATCGCTCGGGCTTAGGCAACCAAGCCGCGTTTTCGTGCACGGCTTGCTGATGATGAAAGACGGCAAGATGAGCAAATCGAAAGGCAACACCATCTCCGCCTACCCCCTCATCGAGCGCTATGGCGTCGACGCGGTCCGCTATTACCTGCTCTCGGAAGTTCCTTTTGGGCAGGATGGCACCTTCACGCCGGAGCAGTTTGTCATGAGGATCAACCAAGATCTCGCCAACAACCTCGGCAATCTCCTCAACCGCACCGTCTCGATGATCATCAAATATTTCAACGGGACCATCCCCACTTGGAAAGGCGATTTGGATGGGCTTGATCATGAGCTTTCCTCCCTCACCGATAAGACCTTGAAAGCTTATGAGGCGCTTAATGATGACCTCAAAGTCTCCGAGGCTTATGTCGAAGTCATGAATCTCATCTCGAGAGCCAATAAATACATTGAAGAAAAAGCCCCGTGGGCCTTGGCGAAAGACCCCGCGAAGAAAGAGGAACTCGAATCAACGATGGCTCATCTCGCCCATGTGCTCTTCAGCGCCGGCATGATGATGAAGCCAGTCCTTGTGCATAAGAGCGAAGCGATCTTCGATGCGCTTGGATGCGCGAAAGAGGAGAGAGCCTACGAGAACATTTCTATGCCTGGTTTCCTTTCTAATCACGTTGTCGTCAAAGGCGATCAGCTGTTCCCCCGCCTTGACGCTGAGGCCGAAACCAAAGCAATCGCCGCGATGATGGCGGCCCCCAAGGAGAAAGCGGCCGCGTGAAAAACGGCGCCCCCACCACTTTAACCGGCGTCTGCGTTGACCTTTCCTATGAAGGCAAAGGCGTTTTCAAATCGGGCAAAGAGGTGGTCTTCGTCGAAGGCATGTTCCCTGGCGAAGAAGGAGAAGTCGAGATTGCCTATCGCCGTTCTGGCGCGTCATTCGGCGAATTGATCAGCCTAAATAAAGCCTCCTCTGATCGTGTTGAGCCGCGTTGCAAAATCTGCCACGCCTGCGGCGGCTGCTCTTTCCAACAACTTTCATATCCAGCCCAGCTTGCTTTTAAGACCAAGAAGGTCGAAGAGCAATTCCGGAAAATCGGCCATATGGAAATCAAAGCCAATCCCTGCATCGGGATGGACGATCCTTATTATTACCGCAACAAAATCCAGATGCCTTTAGGCAAAGACAAGAAGGGCAATGTCTATTGCGGATTCTACAAAACGAACACCCATGTGATCGTCCCGGTCAACGAATGCTTCATCGAAGACAAGAGGGCCGTCCATATCCTCGACACAATCAAAAAGCTCTGCAAAACAATCCGCGTCGAACCTTATCAAGAAGACGAAAGAAGAGGGGTTTTGCGGCATGTTTTAATTCGGACATCCTATTACAAGCCGCAAATAATGGTTGTTTTGGTGACTGCCGTAGATAGCTTCCCCGGCAGGAACAACTTCGTTTCCGCGCTTACCAAAGAGTGCCCGGAGATCACGACGGTCGTGCAGAATATCAATCCCAGGGTCACGAATGTGATCCTCGGCGAAAAAGAGCGCGTTCTTTTTGGCAAGGGGTTCATCGAGGACTCTTTGTGCGGGCTCTCCTTCCGCATCTCTGCGAAATCATTCTATCAAACGAACCCTGTTATCACTGAAAAGCTCTATGACTATGCGATGAAAGTCGGGAAACTCGGGAAGGACGACATTGTTTTCGACGCCTATTCAGGCATTGGGACCATCGGCCTCATCGCGAGCAAGTATTGCAAAAACGTTCTGTCTGTCGAACTTGTCCCCCAGGCGGTGAAGGACGGAATCAAGAACGCCCAAAGGAACAACGTCAATAACTTCTCAATGTATTGCGACGACGCCTCTTCTTTCATGACGCGTATGGCGAGGAACAAAGAAAACGTCGATGTGCTATTTATGGACCCGCCGCGCAAAGGGGCGGACGAACGCTTCTTGAATGCGCTGCTTTCTTTGAAACCAAAAAGAGTTGTTTACGTCTCCTGCGACCCCTCCACCTTAGCTCGCGATGTCGCTTATATTAGCAAGAGTTATAAAGTTGAAACCGTTCAGCCTTTCGATATGTTCCCCCATACCACCCATGTTGAGACGGTGTGTCTCTTAGTGCGGACAAATAGTCTACATATCGACATCGATGTGGATGTTGAGGAAATGCTTCAGGAGAAGCGCGGTCAGGCAACCT
>CAVDSY010000021.1:0-21687 GCA_963611815.1 bacterium | reverse complement strand
TTCTCGCGTGGTGGGTGCTACAGGGATCGAACCTGTGACCTCCTGTACGTCAAACAGGTGCTCTCCCAGCTGAGCTAAACACCCATGAGATCCTGCGAGGCCGCTTAACGGCTCGCTTATTATAGGGATGGTCAAAGAGGGGTGCAAGACGCAATTTTCTTTTTTTGCCTTCCACAAAAAAGGACGTTTTCTTAGCCTGGCAGCGACAGAAAACGCCCTCGTGGATTAACTATAAGCTTTGTTTGTCCGCTTTGTTTTTGCGATATTCAACCAAGGCATTGGGAATCTCGATGAAAGGACGGGTGACTTCCTCAATGGGGTCGTTGCAATCATTGTCAAGCCAGTTGATAAGGACGTTGAAGAGGGCTCCGGCGGTAAACAAAGCGTAGTAGCGATCGAGCTTCACCGGCAAAGCATCGGTGAACTCGCTAGAGAGGAAGCTCAGCAACTCAGTTTCCAAATGGGCGTTGCGTATTGCTTTGTTGGCCTCCAAATTCGTTTTGAAGAATATGAAGAGGTTGAGGACCATGATCTCGTTGTTGAGCTGCTTTCCATCAAAAGCACACTGGGAAAGAAATCTGTCCTTTGTCTCCTTGAAAAAGCGAATCAAAACCTCTTCTTTACTAGAGAAATGACGGTAATAAGTGACTCTGCTTAAGCCGGCTTTATTGACGATGTCGGTGATGGATATTTTTTTGTACTCCTCCGTCTTCATGAGCTCAAGCAAAGCATTGGTAATGGCTCCGGATACGTTTTTCATAGATATCAAACTCCTTTTCGCGATCCCTTCCATTATATGTTGCACAGCCCGAAAAGCAAACGTATTGAATTGTTTTGTTTCATTTAGTCGTAACCTTGATAGAATTTTGCAATCTTAGTACTTATGGGCACAAATCCAGTGAAATGTTTTCGCTTTTTGTTAGCCCACTATGAGAGAAATAAAAAAGCCCAAGTATCAAACGAGGGCGATTTGATCAATTGGTGCCGACAGCGGGACTCGAACCTGCGACCTATTCATTACGAGTGAATTGCTCTACCAACTGAGCCATGTCGGCGCGAGTAATAATATAGACATTCCGCCAACCTTCATCAAGGAAAATTGACGGCGCTCAGCCCGCCGCGCCTAGCAACGTCTGAGCCTTTCGAGGGTGAAGATGATGCCCACCCCCGCGCAAGCTTCCGCCAAAGGCAAGGCAAGCCAAGTGAACAGCGTCCGCCAGGAAAAAGCGATGCTTTGGAGGTAAAGAAGGCAATAGAAAAGTCCCGTAAGCGTCAAGATGGCGGCGAATAGGATAGCGAAAACGCGGACGATAACAAAACGCGGGCTGCCCCTCTGGTACCTAACCATGAAGATATAAAGGCAAACGCCGACAGCGACCTCGCCCGCCAGGAAAGAAAGGTAGAAAAGCGATAAGAGAACCGAGAGGGCTGAGCCTGAATACAAGGCATTGAGAAGATTCACCTGCGAATACATGAAGACGCGGATGTATCCGATGAATTTCATCGAAACGAAAAGGGCAATCCCGGTATAGGCGAAATCATCGTTGCGGATGTTGCAGGAAAGCAGAATCAAATAGACCATGGCGTCCAAAACAAAAGCGATGATGTCTGGCCATGAGGCGCTGCGAAAATAAGTCCAGGAGCAATCGATTTCCAGGAAGAGGTAATGTCCGAAGAAAAAGCAACAAGCCAGGGCTAAGAAGGTGACGGCGAATATCTTGTTTTTGCTCATGCGCGTATCATAATCGCATTGGAAAATAAGCCAAAGGAAATTTCATGGTAAAGCCCCTCTTCCACTTCGGATTAACGCCTGATGCTAAACTAATAAGGGAAGAGGTATTCATAAAAGAGCAGGGTTTTGCGCAGGAATTCGATGAAGATGACGAAAAATGTTGGCACCTTGTGCTTTATCTAGACAACGTCCCTATCGCCACAGGAAGACTGCTTGAGGTCGATCCTGAGACATATCGGATTGGCAGAGTGGCCGTAAGACAGCAATTCCGCCATATGAAGGTAGGAACCTACACTGTCAAGTTCCTTTGCAACAAGGCGTTGAGCTTAGGGGCGAGGAAAGCAATTCTCGGAGCGCAATTGGACAAAATGCCATTTTATCAAGGGATCGGTTTCAGGCCATGCCCGGATGGAGAGGTTTATTACGAGGAAGGCGTTCCCCATCTCATGATGTACAAAGTCCTCATCAGGGATAAGAAAGGGTATCGTCCATTCTATTGATGAATCGTCGGCGGGAGGGCCTATAATTCAGCCGTTATGAAGCGCGCCATCAAAAAAAGAGTTTCCATTGTTCTTCTCATCGCCGTGATCATCGGCGAAGCCATCGGCTTGGGCATCGCTTTCCTAAGCGAGGACAAGCCTTATCTTTTCTTCACCAATATGGGCAACGCCTTTTATTTGCTGGCTGCCACCGTCGCACTCTTCGCCCAATGCCATGCCTTAGTCAAAAAGAAAGAAATTGCCCGCTGGGCATTTGCTTTGCATTACGTTGGAGTTGTAACTGAAACGCTCATTTTCCTGATAGTCGCGCTTTACCTTGTTTGGTTCAGCGGCCCAATGATGCTTTATTCCGGAAGCTTCCCATTCCTGCACGTGCTTTGCCCGCTGCTTGCGCTTGCCAATCACTTCTTCTTTCTTGGCGAGCCATCTTGCAAATCAAAAGACGCCCTTTTTGGCTTCTTGCCGCCGGCGGTCTACGCCTCGGCCATCATTCCTCTTAGCGCCTGCAAGAAAATAGATCCGCCCTATCCTTTCCTTGATTTCTCCGCCAACCCTTGGTGGCTCACCCTGATTTACGCCATCGGTTCACTCATCGTCTTGTCGCTTATTTGCTTCCTTCTTTTCCACTTCGCGAAAAAGACACAAAAATTGACAGAAAAAGGAGAATAACCCCGCAAAAGCCAACTTAAAAAGGGCCGAAGCCCTTTTTTAATTGACTTTGGTGTCGGTGCGGATGTAACTCCGATCGTGGCTCTTCACGATGCCTATCGTCGTATCAACGTAAGGCATGAGGATCTTCGCGTTGTTGCTAGGTAAGCCGATTATCAGTTGGATCGAGAGGTCGTTGAAGTAAGACATCGTCGCCGAAATGCGCGAAGCGTCCATTTTGTTGAAAGCCTCGTCGAGGATGACGATGCAGCCGGCTTCCTTGTCAAAGCTACCCTCATGCACGATCTGGTCGAAGGAGGCGGCGATGATGACGTAGAAAGGAGTCTGGGTCTCTCCGCCCGATTTGCCTCTAGAGATCTTCGAAAAGAAGGATATCTCGCTTTGGCGGTTGGTGATTTGGATATCGTAGTTCATGAACATGCGGTAATCCGTGAAAAGACGCAGCAATTTCTCCTGTTTCTCATCGCCCGGAGAGGCGGTAAGGCGATTGAAGAGATCTTTCATGAGAGCCGAGTCGTTGGAATCTAGCGAATCAAGGAAGAGATCCTTCGAAGAAATGTCCTCTTTCGAAGTGAAAATGTCGTAATAAGGGCCGAAGGTCGGGTCTTTGCTCCGCGTCACGACGAACTGGTAGACCTCCCCGTCGTTGCCGAAAGGCTTGTCCGCCAGAACTTTGTTGAGTTTGCGGATGTTGGCTTTCTCATCGAGGATGTGCTTGCGGATCTGGGCAATGTAATTCTCTTTGAAGGCGGTCGCGCAATCAGCTTGGGCGCGCTCCAAATCTTTCTTGAACTGCCCGAGTTCCCTCCCGGCTACTTTGTTGTATTCGTTTAGGAAATCAGAGATGTTTTCCATGCCGGGGGCGCTATCGAAGCGGAACTCGTTGATGTAAGTGGCCATCGAGGAGATGATCGCCCGCTCAAGCGAGGCGATCTGGGGGCTGAGCGAAGCGATTTGGCGCGCTATTTCGTTTTGGCCAAGCGAGGCGTTCTTCTTGGTAAACTCTTCTAGCTGATCGCGGATTTTCGAATCGATGACCTTGCCAGCGAGAGCTTCTTCCTCGCTTTGGAGCTGCTCTTCAAGCTCTTTGATTTGCCTAAGCGCGAGATCGTTCTCGGATTCGAGTTTGGTCTGCTTGGTCAAAGATTCGTCCCTTCGACGCTCAAGCTCGGCTTTCTTGGCGGCGAAATCATCGCTGTTGCCATGCCCACCTTCTTTGGAGGCGCGCTCAAGCTCGGCTTTTTCTTTCAGCAAATCGCTTTCTCTTTTCAATAAATCGGCATATTGCCTCCAATAGTTTGGAGAATCCAAGAGCTGCTTCCTCTTGGATTCGGAGGCTTTGTTGAGCTTCGTCCTCAGCCCAGAGACATTCTCATTGAGTTCAAGCACCTTTTCATTGGACTCCGCCAGATTCGTTTTCAAAGAGGCAAGCTGCGTGGCATAAGCTCCTTTTCCGATATATGGGGTGGCATAGACCTCGGGCCTCGTCGCGCGGGCGGCCTTATTGCGGTAGACCATGACCGTGCGCGTGATGGAGGAATCGTAATATTTAAGATCTTGCTCCGAATCAACGCAGATGATGTCGCCGAGAACATAGTTGATATAGCGCTGGGCATCCGGATCGTCGGTCACAACCTTCGTCGCCAACGAATTGGGTTTGGCCTCGCGCTCATTGAGTTTGGCAACGTTCACCAAACCAACTGAGTGGATGTGATATTGGCCTTTATTGCGCTCGTAGATGCCAAGGGCCTTGTCGTAATGCTCTTCTTTGACGAAAAGGTCGAAACGCCTCGTGTTAAGATAGCCTTCCACCGCATTCCGCCAACCCTCTTCGCCAGGAGCAATGTCGATTAACTCGCAGAAAGGATGAACCTCGATGTCGTAGCCTTCTTCCTCGATGAAGCTCTCATGAATGAGCTTGATGAGGATGGAAGTGTTGTAATCGTATTGGGGAAGCCCTCTGCGCAGGGCATCGTATTTGCTTTGGTATCCGCTCAGCTTTTGCTTGGCCTCGCTCAGCTCGCTCCAGGCCAGCATCATCGCGTCGTTGAGGGCCTGCCTACGGGTCTCAAAAGCCTCGTCATAGGAGGAAAGCGCGGTTTGGAATCCGGAGAAGTCTTCGGATTTAATGAAGGAGGCGAAATCGCTTTTCAAGGAGAGGGAACGAGCCAATTCGCCCTCTTCGATTATCGCGCGGTTGAAATGCGAAAGGTTGGGCATCAAGGAATCTATTGAGCGTTTGTTCTCGTCGATCGCCCGCTGGTTCTCTTCCAGGTTCTTGTACCAATCCTCCCCGGAAAGGGCGAAAAGCTTGTGCTGCACCTCATCAAGTTCAACGACAAGGAGCTTGCGTTTGTCGGATTCATCGCCTATAAGGGCCGTATTGGCTTTTATCCGGGCTTTCAATGACGAGATTTTATTTTCGGCTGCAACCTTGTTTTTTTGCATGGTCAAAGCTTGAAAAAGGGACTTTTGCAGGTTTTTTCCATCATAATCCTCATTCATTGAGACGATGGATTCGAGCTGGGCCTTCTTTTTCTCGTCGATCTCGACATCCTTTCTTATTTCCATATACGAATGGATGGAGGCGCGGATGGAGGCAATATCGACGTTGTGCTCAGGGAGCAAAAAGTCGAAGACAAAATCATTGACCTCGCGGATCGGCTTGAAGGCGATGGCCTTAGGAAGAAGCTCATAATACTTATTGCTAGCAAGCCCAAGGGCACGTGAGATTTGCGATTTGATTTCGGTCTTCGTTCCTTTCACCGCCACAAAGGAGCGTTCCCCGAAAAGGACGTTCGCCTTGTCTTGAAGCATCTTCGCGTTGACGGCTTTCCTCTTTTCCCCATCAAAGACGAAATAGAGCTCGTCGTCGATGTGGCCACCGCGGATGAGATAGAAGGATTGGTCAGCCTTGGGGGAGGCGTCGCGGATTTCAAGCGCGCATCCCAAAACCAGCGACTGCCCATTTGGGTCGGCAAATTCCAGCGCGACGTGGGAAATCAAGTCCGGGTTCGGGCGCAAGCACTCCCTGCCCTCGGCTCCGATGGTCCCACGCATATAGGTTTCAACGGAGCGAGAAGTCTCGTCTGTCGCCGCAAGGTTGAATTTGCTCGATCCGCCAGCCAAGACGAAATAGAGAGCATCAAGCAAAGAGGATTTGCCAGCGCCGTTTTCGCCCGTGACGAGGATATTGCCAGTCACATCAATCGTGTTGTCGTAAAAACTCTGCCAGTTGACGAGTTTGATCTTAATCAGCTTCTGCATCGTCTTTGTCTCCTTCTTTCTTCGAATAGGCCGCTAGTTCGGCGGCGATCAGGTCGATGTCAGGCTGCGAAAGGACGATCATGATCGTTGGGAGGATAATCATGCGGGTCGACCCCTCAAGCTTGGTGCCTTTGAAGTCGATGATCTTGCTTCTTCTAAGCTTTTTGAGGGAGAGGTCGTATTCGGTCATTCTCTTCAAAGGATGGAAGATGTTGGTCTGGTTCACTTTCTCGACGAGTTCAACGAGGACGATCGCATTGTCCTCGGGCGAAGCGGCCGTTTTGGCGTTTTCGTAATACTTGAGGCGCAGCAAAAGAAGAAGCACGGTCTCAAACTTGTTAAGCTTAACGCGGCTTCTCTCCTCTTCGGTAGAAATATAGAAGAATCCCCTTTCCTGATCGAACTCAAGCTTGTAATCGGTCAAGGCGAAATAGGAGGTGAAAAGCGTTTTCCTCTCCTGGACGAAATAGAAATCATTGGTGTCGGTCTTCTTGTTCTTCAGAATGAAGGTCTCGTTCAAGAATTTCGAAGAGACTCTGGCGAACTCTTGCTTATCGGAGTCGCCCATGCGTTTGTATTCCTCGACGAACGTCTCGGCAATCTCATTTTTATCTGCCATTGTGTCTCTCCTTTTTCTTCAATGTGAACTCGTCGAGCTCATGCCCGATCCGGACATACCTGTCCTTGTTGAGATCGAGGGAATAATCAAGTCCCCTATCCTGGCTGATGATCTGAATCAGCATGAGGGTGATGAGGTCGCTTTGCTCTTCGGTCGGTATTTCCATCGAGGACATGGACTTGCGCCCATCGAGGTAAGACATGGCCGCTTTGTTGATGTTCTCTCTGGAATAGGGGTCGTCGCCGAAGATGCGGTCAAGCCCATCGGCCACCTCGCCTTGATCCCCCTCAGGGATAGGAAGCTCAATGGCCACGGGCTTCTCGCGCTGGAAGCGTGGCGAGGAAAGCGATCTGGCATCGACAATGCCGCTGCTCTCGATTTTTATCAGCGAATCGAAGGGATAGTCGTCAGGAACGTCGGCGATGGCTTTCAGGCAATCGTTGATGCGTCCGGTGACATCTTTGGTGGAAGTGAGCAAGAAATCGAGGCGCGCCTTAGCCGAGGACAGGTATTTGGCGTTTTGGGCGTCGATGACGTCAAGGTATTTCTCGATGCCCTCAAAAGAGGAGATGACGTAAGTCGCTTCGTCCCTGATTTGATTCTCAATGGACTCATAACGTTCTTTGGTCAGGTCTTTGACGTCTTCAACCAAGACCGAATTGGCCACCATCTCATCCATATGGTCGCGGAGGAGATCGCGGAGGATCGCGATGATCTGCGACGAATAGCGGGAGGGATTGTCCCTCATCCTGAGATTGTTGAACACCCGCAGGATGACCTGGCTTTGATATTGACCAAGAAGGGTCGCGAGAATATCTTTCGGATCCAAATCGGGGTTCTCCATCAAGGCGTCGAGGAATTCTTTGATTTCGCTTGAAAGGCGAGAAAGGGCGTTCATGAGCTCTTTCGTCAAGCGATAGACCTGCTGAAGTATGGCCGTGGATTTGGAGAGGTCGAAGCTTTTCAGCGTCGAATAGATAACGTAAACGTAGCCCGTATATTCAAGGGGCTTCTCGGAACGCTCGGTGAGGTTGGTGAGGAATTCCATTGTGGCCTTGCCGGAGCTCGTGAAGCTGACGAGGGCGTTGTATCCGCCAAGGGATTCCTCGTTAACCCAGCCAAGATTGCGGAACTGTCGGAGCTTAAGCTGCGCTTTGTCCCTAGCGCTTCGCCTGGAGATATCCGTTCCTTCACCATCGTCCTTCACTTCCCCGGCATGGTCTTCAAGAAAAGCTGCAAGCGCCCCCACGGCTTCTTCTTTGGGGATAAAGTCGCCGTAATCAACCGATTCCGACAAATGGTAAAGGATGCGCAGCAAATCGTAATTCCCCCTTTTGTCCTCAGCGGTGAGGAGGGAGAACATTTTGCCGTTGATGCAATCGAATAGGTTGTCCATGAAACCGCTAAATTATGCCATAAAGAGGCTGGTCAAGCCACTTTTTCTACTAAGTAGAAAGAAGGCGGAGCGTCGTTGTTATTTGGCTTTGTTTTTCGCGGCGTTTCCCCTTCTGTAGGCGACGAAACGCTCATCGAACTCGGCGACGAAGCTGCTGCGCATCGGTTTCTCAAGCCGCACGAAGCCGACTAGCCCCGTCGGTTCAAGGATCCGGTAAGAAGTCAAAAACGCGTTATCCTGCTCGCTTTGGTCGGGGACGTCTATCTGATTGACCGAGCCCATGAACACCAGTTTGCAGTTCCGTCCTATGCGGGTGGCCAAAGTCTGAAATTCGTCTAAATTCATGTTCTGCGCCTCGTCGACGAGGATGATGCAATCTTCAAAACTGCGGCCACGGACGAATTCGGGCGCGAGGGGGATTATATCGCTTGGCAACTTCCGGTAAGCATAAGGCAAAACATCGTCAGCAGACGATGAAGAATTTGCCATTTTAATGGGCTTTTGCAAGGTTTTCGCATCGTTTTTGCAATGGTCCATCAAATGTTGGTAGTTGTCTAAAAGCGCTCCTAGATAGGGGGCGTATTTATCTTCTTCGCCGCCTTTGAGATAGCCTAGGCGGTGCCCTACCTCAACTGGCTCGCGGACATAGAAAACCGTTTTGTATTTCTTGGAAGCGCCTTTGCCGCGCACCAAGGAAAGCGCGGCGGCGAGGGAAGCGAACGTCTTGCCGGTTCCCGCATCGCCGAGGCAATAGACAACCGGCATTCTCGTGGGGTCAATCCGGATTAGGCGAATAAGTTCCCTTTGCTCTTCGTTCGCACCAAAGTCGATTCCGAACAGATGATAGCTAAGTGCTTCGCTCATATGCTTCGCATTATAGACGAGAGGAAAGGAAAAGCGCCACAGAACGGTCGAAGAAGAGACGGCTTATTAAGGCCATCAGACTAAGCCAGTCATCATGTCGATGATCATGAACACGACGCCGACGGAGGATAAAGAGAAAGTCGCCCCAAAAAGCAAATAATCAAGCAAGGTCTTTCCTTTCACGGGCTTCAAGATAAAGAAAGTCAGGAAAGACTCAACGATCGCAAAGCCAAGCAAGGCGTAGCGGATGCGCGCCAGGTCAGGCAAAAGAGAGGGGGAAATGAAATATACCGTTCCAAGCGCAGCTTTCCATAAAGCGTCAGCAAGCAGGATTTTGCGCATCGTCGCACTCGCTCTTTCGTCGAATCCACACCAGCAATGCAAAGTGATGAGGACGAAAAGGTACATCCCAAAGAAAGGCAGGAGCTCATAAACGGATGCGCGGTTTACGGCGATCTTGTCATAAAGGAAAATGAAAGAGAAGCCAACAATGAGGACGATTATCGGCAGCACGATCCCGAAGGCCACATAGCAAGCAAAACGTTTTTTGCCCCAAGAATAGACTCGGTTGTTCTTAAGCCCCCGGCCAAGCGAAAGCCTGGGCATCTCATCATTTTCGCCAATCAAGGAATGCAAGGCGAGGGAACGGCTCTTAACGATGACTTTATGCGCCTTTGGCGAGCGCAAAAGATTATCGAGAATCGGACTGAAGCGAGCAAGAAGAGCATCGTTCAAATGCTCTTTGATGAAAAGCAATGATTTTGCTTCCGCCTCCAAATCGATGTCCTTTGGGTGGGTCTTTTCGATGGAGCGGAGGATTTCCTGGGTGCGGATGGGCTCCATCCCCAAGGCGAGAGAAGAAGAGAGAAGCTGTATCTTCAGCTCAAAATCCAAAGGCTTGATGGCAACGGCAAGAGAGGCGAATTGCTCTTTGCTGATGCCGGGAAGGGCAATCAGGTGAGAGAGAAGACGGAATTCGAAATCGGATGATGTTTTTATTCGCGAGACGATATCAATCACGAAGGGAAGGAAGGCGTTGCGCTCTTTTCCTAGAGCTTCCGCTTCCCCGAAATAGAGTTTGAATTCGTTCTCGTCGTAAGCGTAGCGATAAGGCGCCAAAGAAAGATCTTCCTTCTTCAGGAGATGGCGAAGTCGAAACAGTTCCAAAGCGCGCTCATAGTCGCAGTCCTCGGAAAAGGCTTTCTCGGCTTGGCGGTTGAAGCAAACGGCGAATCCTTTTTCAAATTCGTCCCTCCTCTTTTGGCTTTCTTTGCTAAGGCAAGGCTCCTCAAGAGCCATTTTCCAATGAGGAAGGCTGGCTGTAAAAGTCTTATAATCTTCCTTTTGTTCTATGCAAATCCCCGCAAAAAAGCCATAAACGAAGCCTCTGGCCTCATCGATGATTCTCTTTTTGCCTGCTTCTCCATCCAAGTCGTCAGAAAGAGCAAGGCAGTTGTAATAATGTCCAGTGACTTGAGATTCGGTGCATGAAAGGCCATCCTTCAAGGCAATGCGAATCTGCATGGCCTCGAGACGGCAGCGGAGAGATTTGCCAATCAAAGAGGCTTCTTCCGTCGAAGCGAAATCCAACCCTTCGATTCCGACATCAATTCTCTCATTGGAGACATTGCTGAGTTCGTCGAGAGCCCCTTGGATGTCGCCTTCTTTCGCTAGCTCGGCTATTTTTTGAAGGGCCTCATCCCACTTCGCCGCGTAATTGTCGAAGGAATCGCCAACATAATCGAATCCAGAGACCGCGGTTATATCCAAAGCTTCTTTTTTCAGCTTAGAGATCTCTTCGTTTTGCCTTTGGATTTCGCGAATAAGCGCGTTTGATTTTGGAAAAGAGACATCGGGATCGATGGCGAAAGAAAGAGAAACGTTCTCGTCGGTGTTTGAGAAGGGAAGGAGAGTTCTCGTTTCCGTCATTCTTCTTCCTCCTCAGCAGGCGAAAGAACGCCATTAATCTCATCCCGGCAAAGGGCAAACGACTCCTCAAGGGACTTGGCAAGTCTAGCAAGGTCCTGGGCGCGCAAAGACAAAAGTTCAAGCAAGCTCATCTCAATGGCTTCGTTTCTTCTTAAAACGCCCTTTTCGTAACGAGGGTCAATCATAGTCATCACCCAAATCGAGATTCCAATAAGACCTAGACAAAGAAAAGAGCGTTTTCTCATCGGCTCCATCGAGCGATCTTTTCATCTCGACTTCAAACAAAGTGCGGGCAATCATGACGTCGTGCTTAAGCGTCTCGAGTTCTCTTTCTTGCCTCTTTTTTATGTCCATCAGTCTCAAAGACAGCGACTCATCGATCCCCGAAGTGAAAGAAGAGACCTTATCTTCCAAGGATTCTATGCTTTCCAATCCTTCTTCCTCTTCTTTCATAGCGGGCTCCCTTTAGCCGAAATTTTGACATTAAAAGGCATTTCGTTCAAGAATTGCGTGGATTTCGTTCACGCTTCGTTGTTGCGGTGCCCAGTCGCTTGGCCAAGCTCCTTCATTGAGACGTTGAGCTCATCGCCAGTATAAACGCCAACAAGCAGAAGCAAACTGAAATAGGCCATCAAAGAAATGGGGAACAAAGTCATTTTCACCTGCTCGGGATAAGGCAGTTCGCTCGACATGAGATCCAATGCCTTATCGGAAAGGCTCCTCAGGCCATTATATGCTTCATCCGCCCTGCCGTTAGCCCGCACATAGCCATCGACGAGTTTAAGTATCTGCCCTTCTTCCTCTTTGCCGCTTTTCACATTCTCTATGCTCGCCCGCACATCGGAAAGCTGTTCTTCGGTGAGATATGGCTCCGCGTTTTGCAGAGGATTAGCATCATTCGGTTTCATGATTAGATTATCTTATCTTTGCAAAAGGTAGTAAAGATTGCCAAAACGAAAAAACACCACGCAGCGCGGTGTTTTTCATCAAGTGATATAAAAGCGGGGAAGGTTCAATCTCTTTTGAACAGGTCCCTCGTATAAACCTTGTCCGCCACGTCGTCCAAAACCTTGTCGTAACGGTTGGCAAGGATTGCGTCGCTCAGCCTTTTGAAGTTCTCGACGTCGTTTACCACGGGCGAGCCGAAGAAGGTGGTCCCATCCTCAAGAGTCGGCTCGTAGACGATCACGCTCGCCCCTTTGGCTTTAATTCTCTTCATAACGCCTTGGATTGCCGAGGCGCGGAAATTGTCGGAGTTCGACTTCATCGTCAGGCGGTAGATCCCGACGACGACCTTCTTCTCGTCGAGCGAGCTGTACTGGTCATTGGCGGAGTAGTAACCCGCCTTTTTGAGCACCTCATCGGCGATGAAGTCCTTCCTCGTCCGATTCGACTCGACGATCGCCTGAATGAGGTTCTCCGGGACGTCCTCATAGTTGGCGAGCAGCTGTTTGGTATCCTTGGGGAGGCAATATCCACCATAGCCGAATGAAGGGTTGTTGTAGAAATCGCCGATGCGGGGGTCGAGGCAGACGCCTTGGATTATTTGCTTGGTGCTGAGTCCCTTGACGGAGGCATAGGTATCTAGCTCATTGAAGTAAGAGACCCGCAAAGCGAGATAAGTGTTAGCGAAAAGTTTGACGGCCTCGGCCTCGGTGAAACCCATAAGCAGAGTCGGGACGTTTTTGTCTTCAGCTCCTTCCTGAAGAAGCGAGGCGAAGCGGCGCGCCCTCGCCGTGCATTCATCGTCGTCAAGCTCCGTCCCCACAATGATGCGCGATGGATGGAGGTTATCATAGAGAGCCTTGGATTCCCTGAGGAACTCCGGAGAGAAAATGATGTTCTTGCAGCCGTATTTCCTTCTGACCGACTCAGTGTAGCCGACCGGGACGGTCGACTTGATGACCATAGTCGCATCTGAATTCACCCTCATGACGAGTTCAATGACCTCTTCGATGTGGCTTGTGTCGAAGAAGTTCAGCTTCGGATCGTAGTTGGTAGGAGTGGCGATGACGACGATATCGGCGTCCCCATAGGCCTTTTCCCCATCGAGGGTGGCTTCGAGATCCAGTTTCTTTTCTTTTAGGTATTTCTCTATCCACTCGTCTTGGATTGGGGAAATCCCCTTATTGATGGAATCGACCTTCGAAGGGACGACGTCCACCGCTTTTACTTCATGATGCTGGCTCAGCAGCACGGCAAGGGAGAGGCCGACGTAACCCGTCCCGGCGATCGCTATCTTCATATTCTGTAGAACTCCTTGTACCATTCGGCGAATTTTCTGAGCCCCTCGCGCAATGGCGTGCAGGGCTTGAAACCCGTGTCGGCCTCAAGCGAGGTCGTGTCCGCGTAAGTGACGGCGACATCGCCAGGCTGCATGGGGACGAGCTTCATATGCGAGGCAAAATCGTAGTCCTCAGGCAGGACGTGGGCCCTGATCAGTTCCTCTTGGAGGATGGAGACGAAGTCGAGCAGACTCACCGGGCTGCCGTTGCCGATGTTGTAGAGCCGGTATGGCGGGATGGGCAGGCCATCTTCCCCCGTTTTTCTTTCAGGGGCTCTCTCCATAACCCTTCTCACCCCCTCGACGATGTCGCCGACGTAGGTGAAGTCCCTGCGGCAGTTGCCGTGGTTGAATATTTCGATTGTGCGTCCTTTGATGAGCTTGTCGGTGAAGCCGAAGTAGGCCATATCCGGGCGCCCAGCCGGGCCGTAGACGGTGAAGAAGCGCAGCCCAGTCGAAGGGATGCCGTAGAGTTTGCTATAGGCATGGGCGAGCAGCTCATCGCTCTTCTTCGTAGCGGCGTAGAGGGAGACGGGGCTGTCGGCTTTGTCCGCGGTGGAATAAGGGATTTTCGCGTTGGAGCCATAAACCGAAGAGGAGGAGGCGTAAACGAGATGGGAGACGCCTTTTGCACCACCGTCATAAGAATGGCGGCAGGCCTCGAGGATGTTGTAGAAGCCGATGAGGTTGCTCTCGATGTAGGCGCCGGGGTTAGTTATCGAGTAGCGGACCCCCGCCTGGGCGGCGAGGTTAACCACCACATCCGGCTCATGCGCCTTGAAGAGCGAATCCACCAGCGCGCCATCCGCGAGGTTGCCCTTCCAGAAAGTCCAAGAAGATCCCGGATGCGCTTCCGCGAGCTTTTCTATTTCCCTGAGCCTGCTCTCCTTGAGCGAGACGTCATAATAGTCATTCATGCTGTCGAGCCCGACGAGGCGAACCGAATCGAGGGTCTTTAGCAGTTCCATGATAAGGTAACTGCCGATGAAACCGGCGGCGCCCGTCACGAGAATCGTTTTGTTGTTAAGATCTAAATTTGGTGAGATCATCTTTGCGCTCGCTTATCGTTGTTAACGCCTTTATCATACCGCTTTTGCGGCGGGGCACATATAAGGAGGAGGGAGGATGGGCAAGTGACAAAAGGCGTGCAAATCCCACCTTATTTTTGAAAAGCACCGCAAAAGCCAATTGAAAAAGAGCGGCTTTTCGCCGCTCTTACAATGCTTCGCGCTTATAGTTTGAAGGCGTCTAGGCCCGGAGTCGCGTTCCCATCGTAATCGAAGAGACATTGGTTGGCCCATTCGTTGTGCGTAGGCTTGCCCGTCTCCCCGGTGAAAGCCTCCCCTTCTTCCGTGGCCCAGCATAGCCCAGGCAGAGGAAGCCAGAAGGGTTCCCAATAATAGATGGCGTCAACGCCGTGCTCTTTGGAGAGTTTGAGAAGATTCGTGATGAAATCCTTTTGGCCCTCTTTCGTGAGGGGGTAAGGATGGAAGACGTTTTCCTGCTCAAAGAACTTCTCCGAAATCAAATTGTCCCCATAGTTCCCGTTCATGAGGAAGGGCTCCATCGTGAAGCCGTATCCGGTCTCGACGATCCACACGGGCTTGTTGAATTTGTTTTTCAGGTTGTCGACATTTTTGAAGAACATCGGGAAAGTGCCGTGCCAATAAGGGTAATAAGAAAGGCCGACGATATCGAAGTTGACCCCGCGCTTTGCTATTTCGCGGTAATACTCCTCGTGGAGCTCGACGTCGTAGCTCTTCTCAAGATGGACAATCAACTTAGCCTGCGGGGCGACTTCCCTCGCGGCTTTGATCCCGCTCCTTAAGAAAAGGGCGAGGTTATCGTAATTCGAGCGCAGCCCATCCTCCCCTCTTTCGCCGAGTTTTCCAAGGGGCCAAAGCATGCCGTTGGTGGTCTCATTGCCGATTTGGATATAAGGGACCTCAATGCCTTCTTTGGCGATGGCTAAAAGCGTCGATTTGGTGTAGTCATATACCTTCTTGGCGACTTCCTCTGCGCTTAAGCCTCTCCATGCCTTGGGGATGAATTGCTTTCCAGGATCGCACCAGAAATCGCTGTAATGGAAGTCGAGAAGAATCGAATAGCCGGCCTTTGCAGCCCTTTTGGCAAGTTTGATCCATGTTGGGAAATCAATCGTCCCGCCTCCATATGGGCGCCCTTTCTCATCGTAAGGATCAAGCCAAAGACGAAGGCGCATGCTCTTCACGCCGTTATGATCACGAAGGAACTGCCAGGGCTCGACTTCCGTGCCGTTATAGTAATAATGAGGTGATTTCGCGTCGACCTCAGCTTGGGTCGAGGCGTCGATGCCTAGGAACATCAAAGCTCTCCTTTCTTATAAGGATGCCAGGTGATGGGCTCATTGTCATCGTTGAAGGAGGTGACGCGGTCCATGATGTGGCCGTATTTGAGCTTGATCATCTGGTTCCAGTCTTTGACTTTGGACTCGTCCCCATGGAAGCAGCAGCGGATGCAATAGTATTCGTGCTTCTCTTCATCGTAGAACATGTCGATGTCGATGTCGCGCATGAAGCACTGGGGGCAGCGGTAGTTCAATGCGCCTTTTTTACTTTGAGCCATGAGCTTAATTCTCCTTTTTCGGTAAATCTCTTCTTGACGCTTAGGCGGAACATCGGTGAGAAGGCGATGCCTTCCTCGACGCGGCCTTTGTAGCCTTCATCATCGCTTCCCATCTCAACGATCGTATTGACCTGCGGAATGATGGCGCGCGCAAGGCTTTCATCCCTTTCGATGTTCCTCATCTTGTAGGCGTAGTCGATGGATTCTTTGCCGTTTCCTTCCACTTCGAGGGTGACGCCGGTCATGTCGTCGCTATACTCGTCGATGCCATAGCATCCAACAAGATAATCCTCGATCTCGATGCCTTCCTCATCAAGCGGGGATAGGATCTCGCGGGTGGTGAGGATTTCTCCGGTGCCTTTTTTGAAGAGGTACTTGGAGCGCATTTTGACGGTTATGTCGGAGAAGACGACATCGAAGTCGTTGGTGGTGAGGAGGATGTCCTCTCCCACTTTCGAATAGGAGGCCAACGTCCTTTCCAAAGCCAAATCGACCTCTTCGTTATGACGTTTCACGACGCAGCTCTTAAGCGTCCCCTGCCCAGCGTAATGGGTGAAGAAGCCCGCGCGGTAATTGGCTTGGATGATATAAGGATAAGAGCAGTTATAGGCGTTGCCCGTGCCGATGCCGACCGGAAGATCAAGTTTGCCTACATAAGGATTGAGGCAAATAATCGCCCCGCCCTGGTTGAAGTCGAGGCAAGCCCTCATGAAGGGGTCATAGTACCAGAAGTACTGCTTGTCGGACCCGTAGAGGACGTCTTTCCAAAGAGCCACCTCAGGCTCCATATAGGAAGGATGCTCCTTGCGGTAATAGTCCGCGTACTCGCTCATCGTCATATCGACTAGCTTGCCCTCTTTTTTGAGTTTGGCGTAGTAATCAAGCCCATCGCAGTATGATTTGCGGAGCAATTCGTAAGGCTGTTCCCATCTGCCAGCTTTGTTTAGCCAGCCCGGGCCGACGAACATCATGTTGTAGGAGTGGCCGCAGTTGTACTTGCCTTGCTCGCGGTACATGTCGACGAGGTTGAAGAAATAAGGGAGCTCGTTGTCTTCGTAGATCATCCCGCGGAGGACGTTCTGCGGATGGGTGCCGAAGTTCGACCCGTTCCCGTCGAAGCAAGCCATGAGGTCGCGCGAAAGGTGAGGGATTGCGACGATGCCCGAATCGTCTTCCTTCGAATCCGCCGGAAGGCAGCTATTGATCTTCGAAGGGATCCAAGGAGCCCAAGGGCCGCCATCGATGAAGGTGTACCAGGAATTGTTGGTCGTGTGGTAGCACTTGACTCCCTCTTCCCAGCAAGTCGCGACGGCGCACTTCACCATCGGATATTTCTTCTTGATATAGTTGATCGTATAGGCGTCCATGTAGTAGGAACCGGTGGATTCTGGGTAGAAGCCGAATTTCTCGTAGAACAAGGAGAAGACGTCGTCGACGATCCTTTCCTTATCTTCATTTGAGAACATCCAAATGCAGAAGTCCTTCGTCTTGTATTTCTCGTAGAACTGCTCGCAGGGGAGGCCGAGAAGAGTGAGGGCAATCTCATCGCCGTACTTCTCGTGATCCCTTTTAGCGAGCTCGACGACGAGGTCGCTGAAAAGCGAGGCGTAAGTCATCTCGATCGTCGTCTTGAGCCCTCTTTTGTGGGCTTCATCCTGCTGGAAGATGAAGATTGAGAGGGATTCGTCGAGCAAGGCGGTCGAAGTGAGGTCGTCGCTTTTGCCGCTTTGGGTGGTTTTCTGAGCGTATTCCGGCGCCATCTCTGGCCGGTCGATTAATGTTAGAACGAATTTGTTTTCCATGGTTTTTATTCCTCAGCTAACGCAGGTGAAGGACCAATCGTCATTATGGCCCCAAGTCGTCGCGCCAGCGTCGCAAATCATGCCGATCGTGACGTCGCTTTCGGATGAAACGACGATCGAAGGGACGGACCATTCGACGAGGCCAGAGCCATATCCCGCGCACTTATCGAGCATTGATACCTCGACCTTATCCCCGCTGCCTATCTGATAGAAGAGGGCGATTTTGTTGTAACCGCCGTACTCGTCCTTCATATGGGTGATGACGTGAGTGCTCAAAGCGTAGGTCCCCGCAGGAATGCTGCTCAGCTTTTGAGAAAGAGTAAAGGTAAAGGCGCTAGAAGACCACCAATGGAAGTAATGGGTGCCTGAGCCGCCCGTGCATTCGTTCTTGGCCTCCACACGCACGCCATTGACAGAAGCGGTAAGCTCCCAAGGAGAGGTGACCTTATATTCATTCGCATTGCCACCCTGCAAGGTATTCTGGTTCTCGAAAGAAGGGTCTTTAACGTAGTTATAGAAGGCATTGACGTCGCAAGTGACGTCATAGCTTCCGAGTTTTCCGTGAATCGTATAACGCCCCTGCTCAGCGGTTTTTAGCGCCTCGATTTCTGAAGAATCCCAGACGATTTTGGTAGTGATCAAACGATCCAGATTTGTCTTGATCATGCCGCTAGTCGGGATGGAGGAACTGTTGTCGGAGAGATTGTAGGAGCCGGTGAAGGCAATCTTGTTCGCGCCGACGGCCTCTTCCGCCTTTTCCTTCGATCCGTCCTGAATTAGCTTATAGGCCTTATAAGAAGGGAGGGCTTTTCCGGAGTAATCGAACCAGGCTTGATTGGCCCAGCTCGACCAGCAAGAGGAGTCGGTGTAACCAGCCAAATCGCTCTCGTTTACATAATCATAGCCGTTGTCGTTGTAGTAATAGCCGGTTTTGCTGATCCATCCGCTGCCTTGGCGAGGAAGCCAGGCCGGTTCCCAATAGAATAGGCCGGTTCCCTTGCCTTCAGGGACTTTGGAGAGGCAGTCGGTGAGGTCGGCGAGCTCAGAGACCTGAGCCTGGCAGGAAGTGAGATATCCTCCGGCATCCTCAAAGTCCTTCTTGTACTGGTTGTTGCAGTAACTCGCACCGTCTACGGTGTATCCCCAAGACGTCTCGACGATCATGACCTCTTTGTTGAAGGTCGAAGCGCAGTAATCCATGACGGTTTGGAGATTCTCCCTTCCGCCATGCCAGAAAGGATAATAGCTCAATCCGCAGACATCCCAATCAACCTCCCAATAAATGAGGTTTTTGTAGATTTTGTAAACACCCTCCGGATTCGTGATATTCGTCAGATGAACAATCGTCTTGACGCTTGGGAAAACGTCTTTTGCGGTATCGACCCCGGCTTTGATCATCTGCGCGAAATACCAAGAAAGGGAGTTCGAGGAGCCGGCCATTCCGTTATTGGTCTCGTTTCCGATTTGAACGGCGTCGACATTCACCCCGGCGTCCTTAAAGGCGTTAAGGGCGTGCGCGGTATAATCCCCAACGCGCTTGTATTGGGTCTTCTCGTTCACTTGGTGCTTGCCTTTGCTGAGGTAAGTCCAAGCTTTGGGCGCCCATTGTTTGGAGGGATCGGCCCAGGAATCGCTGTAATGGAAGTCGATGAGGATCTTCATGCCAGCCGCTGCGGCGCGCTTGGCCAAATAGACGTCGGTTGAAATATCGTTAGAGCCGCCGCCATAGCTCACGCCATTGGCGTCATAAGGATCGACCCAGAGACGGAAGCGTGCGTAATTCGCGCCGCCGGCTTTGAGAATCTTGAACAGGTCGGCTTCCTTTCCTTCCTCGTCGTAGAAACGCCCGCCGGCCTTCTCGACATCATAAAGGGAGGAACAATCCACGCCCCAAGCGAAATCTTCAGATAGGCTGTTCGTGGGTTTGTTCGCATAAACGGAATCGTAATTATAAACGGCGCCGTTCGTGGTCGTGCCGACCGTATATGGGTTGCTGACGTCTTTGACTTCAAGCGCTTTCCCATCGTTGCGGTTATAGATTTGGTCATCGGGGTCGTTTGAACTTGTTTCCGGCTCTTCAGACGCAGTCGTTTGCTCAGTCGAAGAAGCTGACGCAGGAGCCACGCTGGAATCGCCGCCAGAGCTGGTGGAATTGCAGCCGGCCAAAGCCAAAGCAGCCAAAGAAAGAGCCAAAGCAATTTTCTTTTTCATGTTGTTTCCTTTCTATATAAATGGCTTTTCACAATGAATAAGCCATTTAAGCAAGAGTTAAGGGGGCGCGTTCCCGCGCCCCCAAGAATATTAATTGAACAGAAGCGAGACGCCGGTGTTCGCATCAAAGAGCTGCATGACCTTCCCTTCGAAGGTGATGTAGAACTCCTTGCCGGCGACCATCGAGTCCCTGTCTTCCTCGGCGAGCTGGATCGTCGGGACGCGGACGACGAGCGGGGTACCGTCATCGGTGAGGACGTGGAGATGGAGCTCGCTGCCCATCATCTCGTTGACTTGGATGGTAACATGGATGGAAGAAGGGTCGCCTTCTTTGCCGAGGACAATGTGTTCCGGGCGCACGCCGAGAGTGACGTTCATCCCCTCCTCAGGCACCTCGACCTTATCATTTAGAATAGCAGCTCTATCACCATCGACGGGGAGCTTGCCGCCAAAAGCATAAGCGAAGTAATTATCGCCTTCCTTCTTAAGCGTCACGGGGAAGGTGTTCATCTTCGGGGCGCCGATGAACTCGGCGACGAAGAGATTAACCGGCTTATCAAAGACCTCATGAGGCGTGCCGACTTGCTGGATGAAGCCGTCTTTCATGATGACGATCCTGTCGCCAAGCGTCATAGCCTCGGTCTGATCGTGGGTGACATAGACGAAGGTGGTCTCGATCTTCTTGCGGAGAAGGATGATCTCGGCCCTCATCTGGTTGCGAAGCTTGGCGTCGAGGTTGGAGAGAGGTTCGTCCATGAGGAAGACCTTGCAGTCCTTAACCATCGCGCGACCGATCGCGACCCTCTGCCTTTGACCGCCGGAGAGCGCCTTCGGCTTGCGGGTTAGGTAAGGGGTGATGCCAAGGATCTCGGCAGCGTTGGTGACGCGCTTATAGATCTCGTCTTGGCTCATCTTCGGGCGGATGAGGCGGAGAGGGAAGGCCATGTTCTCGAAGACGGTGAGGTGAGGATAAAGCGCGTAGTTCTGGAAGACCATTGAGATGTGGCGGTCTTTCGGCTGGAGGTCATTGACCACCTCCCCATCGATTTCGACGGTGCCTTCGCTTATTTCCTCAAGCCCGGCGATCATGCGGAGGGTCGTCGATTTGCCGCAGCCGGAAGGCCCGACGAAGACGACGAATTCCTTGTCCTTGATCGTGAGGTTGAAATCATGGACGGCCACGACGCCGCCTTGATAGATTTTTTTGACGTTTGTGAGTTTAACTTCTGCCATAACAGTATCTCCTATCCTTTGACGGCGCCACCAGTGACACCTTCGACGTAATATTTCTGCAAGCACATGAACAGAATCGCGACCGGCACGGCGACGATTACTCCGCCGGCGCAGAAGGCACCATAGTTCGAGTTGAGCGAGGAATCTGTCCCGATCATGTTCTGCAAGCCGACTGCGACGTTATATCCGGCCGGCTTATTGGCCGCGATGTACTTCGCGAAGACGAAGTCGCCCCAAGGCCCCATGAAAGCCGTGAGCAAGGTGTAGATGACGATCGGCTTCGAAAGGGGGAGGATGACTTTGACGAGCACTTGGGCGTTGGTCGCACCATCAACGCGGGCGGCTTCGTCAAGGCTCTTTGGCAGGGTATCGAAGAAGCCCTTGGAAACATAGTAGCCCATGCCTGAGCTGGCAACGTAAACCAAGATCAATCCGGGGACCGAGCTATTGCCCGTGAGGCCCATGTCGGCGAGGACGCGGTAGAGGATGATCATCGTAAGCATCCCAGGGAACATCCCGAGAATGAGCATGAAGTTCATCAGGAACTTGCGGCCATTGAAGCGAAGGCGCGAGAGCG
>CAVDSY010000020.1:0-45826 GCA_963611815.1 bacterium | reverse complement strand
AATTCTTGATGAAATAAGGGTACGCAAATCAATATCAAGGGTACGCACTTTTAAATCAGGGGTACGCAAAAATAATGCTAGGGTACGCATTTTGTATCAAAATAGTATATCTTTGCCAAATTGAAAAGCTCCCGATATCCTCGGGATTTTTTATTCCAAATCCCAGGATTCAAAATCTGCTTCGCCTTATCGGCAAGAAACCCATTGCTTTGATCATGAGGCTTTTGCGGGATTTTCGCGAAGAAGGAAGGGCCAAATCAAATTTGGGTTTCCGTAAGTGAATGAAAGCTATATCCTACCCGCATGGAAAAAACGATCGTTCTCGCAACAAGCAACCCCGGCAAAGTAATTGAGTTTCAAGAGCTACTAGGACCCACCGGGTACAAAATCATCTCCTTGAACGAGGCAGGGATCGCCTCAAACCCTGTCGAAGACGGATCCACCTATCGCGAGAACAGCTTTATCAAGGCGCATGACGCTTCGCTGAAGACCAATCTCCCAGTCCTCGCAGACGATTCAGGAATAGAGATCGAGGCGATGGGCAACCGTCCTGGAATACGCACGGCTCGCTTTGCCAAGGAACAAGGGGGATTCCCCGCCGTATTCGAGGCCGTGTTCAAGGAGCTTGAAGGCAAGTCCAACCGCCATGCAGCCTTCCATTGTTGTTTGTGCCTGATTCCCGGCAAGGGGCAAGAGCCATTATTCTTTGAAGGCGTCTGCCCAGGGGAAATCCTCTCCGAGGCGAGAGGGTGCCACGGCTTCGGCTACGACCCGATATTCCATAGTTATGAAGCCGACGCCGATTTCGGGACGGCCAGCGAAGAAATAAAAAACGAATATTCCCACCGTGGCAAAGCGGCGAAGAAGCTGAAAGAATACCTCCTCACCAAGTGAGGCAAAGTCCAATGATGATCAGAGCCTGCGCCAAAACGTAGGTTGACATGATGAAGAAGTCCCTTCTTTTGACGTCCTTCACGAAAGAAGTCCTCACCAAGAAGCAATCAGAAACGATGAAGCTCACTCCGCCAAGCGCGCACAAGAAGAGGAACTCGAATCTCCCGAAGAAGCAGCCCGTCACGGCGAAAAGGAAATCAAGGACAAGCGTTCCGAAATAAAGAATGGCGCCGAAAGCCATGTGAGGCTCTTTCACCGCCTTGTGAATGATTCCGTACCCAAGCAAGCAGAAAAGAAGATAAAACACCGCAAAAGCCACGTAAACCCACCAAGGGAAAGCGCAAAGCAAGCAATAGGCGGCGATGTAGAAAGCGTGGCCTATCAAGAAAGAAAGAGTCCCCAAGACCATCGGGTAGACTTTGTGCTTCTTGAGCAGGAAGAAATCCCCGATGACCCCGAAAATAGCGCCGACGTACACCGGCCAGGCATCGATTTTCCAACACATCGCCATGACGACGAGAAAACCGACGCAGAAGCATTTGGCTATTTTCCTCCCGAGCTCATTCTCGACGAAGGCGAAATAAAGTTCGATGGCCGTGGCGATCATGGCGAGACCGAAGAAAACATAAGAGGCGACGGGGATGGCCGAGAGGACTTCGTTGATCATATGTGAAGCTATCATAACCGATTTCGCTTCCTTCTTCCACCGCCGCGGATATAATCACGGGAAAAGGCGGGTGCTTTATGGAAGAAAATAAGAAACTAGGCGCCAAGACATGGGTCGCTTTCGTTTTGGTTGGGCTCGCAGGACAATTAGCCTGGGCCATCGAGAACAATTACATAAACCTATGGGTCTATTCCCAATCAGGAAGAGCCGACTTCATAACTTGGATGACGGTCGCTAGCTCCATCGTCGCGACGCTCACGACCTTCCTGATGGGCGCGCTTTCGGACAAACTCGGAAAAAGGAAGATCTTCATCGCCGGCGGTTACACGATTTGGGGCTTCTTCGTCTTCGCCTTCGCTTTGGCTTCGCTGAAAAACGGCCAGGCTATATGTGGGGAGGGCAGCAGCGCCTTGCTTTGGGTGGGCATCGTCAACGTCGTCGTCGACTGCGTGATGACTTTCTTCGGCTCCACCGGCAATGATGCCTGCTTCAACGCGATGGTCACAGAGCAGACCAACGAAAAGAACCGCCCATTCGTCGAAACCATTCTCTCCGCCTTGCCTTTGGTGGCCCTCATCATGATGATGGGAATTGGGATGATTTTCGGTGTCCCCGGCACAAAAGAGGAAAGCGAGACTGTCGCCGAATACGCCTCGCGGATCACCATGCCCTGGTTCTATTTCTTCCTCGTCTGCGGCATCGTCACGACCCTCGTCGGCATCGCCAGCTTCTTCATCCTCCCGAAAGACAAAGAAGTCAAAGTGGAGAGAGGCAGCTATTTAAAGAACCTCGTCTACGGCTTCATGCCGAGCTCCGTCAAGAAGCACGGCCGCTTCTACATCGCCTTGCTCTCCTTCCTTTTCTTCAATATAGCAGTCGATTCCTTCATGCCCTACTACATGGTCTATTTCCAAGGTTTCACCGAGATGAATTTCTATATGGCGATGGGCATCATCGTCGCGGTGGCCATCGTCGGGGCCGTCGGGCTTGGCGCGTTCCTCGACAAAATCGGGCACCTCAAAGTCCTTGTTCCGTCGATTCTCGTCATGGCCACAGGCGCCTTGCTGCTTTTCTTCCTGCAATCGACATGGGCTTTGATATTCGGCGGATGCTTATTGATGCTTGGCTACCTCGTCGGGACGGCGGTCCTAGGCGCGGAGCTTCGCGACCAGACGCCAGAAGACAAAGCGGGCTCGCTGCAGGGCGTGCGAATGGTCTTCTCGGTCATGCTGCCCATGATCATCGGAAGCAACATCTCCCTGGCCGTCTTCCGCCAGCCTGGTCTCGATGCCTATGGGGAGGTCACGAAAACTCCAGACAACTGGATGTTCTTGGTGACGTGCGTCTCGTGCCTTTTAACCTTGATCCCGGCAATCTGGCTAATCGTCGCGAATGGAAAAGAAAAGCAAAAGAAGAATCAAGACTTATAAGTGGGATTCACCACTTTATCTGAGGAGATTCTGTTCCAATCCTCTGAAAAGGCCACTTTTGCGGCGTTTTCCTCAGTTAAATCAACATTGATCTCAATCAAAGCACTACACCCAAAAAACGCCCTCGACCCAATGGAGACGATAGTAGAAGGCAAGGTGAACGAGGACAAAGAATAAAGCTGAGAGAAGGCAAAAGGATCGATATCAGTCAGCCCAGGAAGGTTGAGGCTAGCCAATGAGCGGTTCCCGCGGAAGGCGTTAGAAGCGACGTAAACGATTGAGGCGGGGAAAGAGGCCTGAGTCAAAGAGGAGACATAATCGCTTTTCTCGGTTCCGAATCTGGATATTCCAACCAACCCAAAAGCCCCCGCTGAAGAAGGAAGCTGAAGATCGTCCGCTTCAAGGTGCTCATCCAAGCGCGTCGAGGCGGGCTCGAACCTGCTCAAAAGATAGCCGCCCCATTTAGTTGAATAGGTATACTCGCAGCTGTCGCCCTTCACGTTCGTCTGGGCGAATGAGGCATCTACGATAATCGGATAAACCGTCATGTCCGAAGTCACTTTATCGTCAAAGCCAATCACGTTGGCCTTCGCGATGTCGTTCTTCGTGGTGCTCCAAAGCCCAGTGAAGACCTTGGACGAGGCGTCAAGCCCGGTGATATCCGGGGCTTCCACATCCCCAAATGGAGTGCCATGATCGGCCTTTTTCTCGACGCTACCCCCATTTTGATCGACGAAAGTCACTTTGTAGGAATATGGCTCAGAGCGATAAGGCGCGGGGTAAAGAGAGCAGTCGTAAAGGATATGATTGGTATCGACCTCTTTTGAGCGTAAAGCGCTAGGAACGTCATCGCCGTTCCCGTAAGAGCCCTGCCATCCAGCGAAATAATAATGCAATCCTTCAGCCCCATCATCACGGTCATCTAGCGTGCGGATGACTTTCTCGCCATAGGTGACGTCCTCTTCGCCGTCCAGTTTGCTGCTTAAGGTGGAGTCAGAATAAAACGTGACTTTGTACTTTTTGGTTTTTGGCTCAGCGAAATAGGCGGTGATTTTAAGGTCGTCTTTGATGAGATAATCCGAGTTCAAAAGATCGTCGACGGCGAGAATCTGCAAATTCCCGTCCCCGTCCTCGTATTGATATTTACCGGAGAAATCGTATTGCTGATAGTAATGATGAGGGAGAGGGTAAACGACCCCGTTGAGCTTGTCTTTGAGCTGACCCAATTCCTCATCGTTTGCGCAGGCCCCTTTGAGGAAAGCGCCAAGTTCCGACCCATATGCGGCTTTTCCGGAGAAAATCTCGGACGAATCAACGTTTTGGATAGTTATGCAAAACGTATCGCATTCATCTTTGAAATGGGCAAAAACCGCGCAATCCCCGGTTATGTTCTTTAAATCAACAGGATTTCCATCGTCATAAAAGCCCACCCATGAATCCCATGTGTAAGTGTGTCCGTCGATTGGGGCCCGCCTGGAATTCTGATAGTCGATTGCCTTGCCTTCGTCGTCTTTTTCAAGGCTAGTCAAACGTGCGACGCGATTGCTGCCGTCCACCGCAACATATCCTTTGCCAACGAGCGTCCCAAGGCTTTTCTCGAGCTTAGAAGATTCGTAGGCAATGCCGTCGTAATCGGTGTAGAACTCGATAGTATAAAGCTCGGTCTCGCTCTTCAAAGAGCACGAAATCAAAGATGAAGAGAGCGTCAGCAATCCAAGGAACGCGCGGGTTTTCTTGTCCATAGTCAGATTATCCTATCAAACTCTCTTCTAAGGAAGAGAAAAGCGCCTTGTTCCTTTTTTATATGTAGCGTATATTACTCGTCGGTAGGTGAACTTATGAACCGTAAAGTCAATGTATTGCTGGGCCTTGGCGTGGCCCTTATGGCCGCTGTCGCGGTCTTCGTCCTCTTCTCTTACGCCTTCAACGATTCCCAGGATCTCAATTACAATGGCGCAAGCGTTTTCACCGCGATGTTTGGCAACACTGACCGCCGCATCGGCGCAGTCGCGGGTTTGATCGTCGCTTTCTCTTTTGAGCTCGTCGGATTCGTCCTCGCAATTGCCGCAGGCGTCTTCAAAGGCAAGCTTTCGGCCTTGCTCTTCGGTTTGACCTTCGCTTTCTTGCTTGCCGCAGGCATTCTCTTCCTCAACGGCGCTAACTTGTACAACGCCGTCAATCCTTACACCGGCCAAGACAGCATCTCCCTCGGCAGCGGATCCATCTGCACCGTCGTCTTCGCCTTCGTCGGCGCTTTGCTTAGCCTCTATGGCGCCTACAGCAATTGGAAAGCCTGATTCACGGAAGGATTAAGGGCCCTCGCAAGAGGGCTTTTTATTTGAAAAAACGCCCGGTACACCCGAGCGCATTAGTTAATGCCATCGCCCTTAGGCGGAATGGTCGACGATGAACTTGGCGACGTCGGCGTAATTAATGTCAAGAGCGAGAGCCAAAGCCCCGTAGATAAGGGGCTGGGCCCTCCCCACGAACTGGGAGTCCATGGAGTTCAGATGGCCGTCCTTCTTTTTCCTCTGCATCGCCCCTTCTAGCAAAGGAGCCAAATCGGCGAGAGTGCCGTTTTTAAGGGCTTCTTCATAGGTCAGCTTGCGCTTCTTGGAGTCGGTGATGTACCAATCTTTGTCAGGAGAAGGCCAGTTGTCGACCATCTCCATCGCCTCGGTTTTGGCGATCGGCTTCTGCAAGGATGACGAGAAATTGACTGGCACACGGACGATGTTCCCTTTGTCGTCGCCAAAAAGAGGCGACAAGACATAATACAAAGATCCCGACTCGTCGCCGGGGAGCGGAGTAATCGCCTGAATCAGGCAAACGCCGCAGTGCCGATGAAAAACATACTCGCCAACCTGAAATGTCATCGCATTCTCCTTCTAGCGTAGGCCAATCACGAGTGAACGCAGTGCTGTTTTTGCCCCAAGCCGCCTTAAATTATAGCGAAAGCGAATCGAAAATGCAAAAAATGAACAAAAAATTGGCCCAAAACAAGGCGAAACGCTTTCTTTATGGCGAAACTCTACCCAAACGAAAAGATTCAATCAAGACGCAAATTCATTAACCTTATCAGAAATTGCATCTGCCAAGGAATCGACACCGACGTCAGTCTTCGCCGAAAGCGGGAAAAATTTTGCCTCGGGGTTCAGTTTTAGAATATGATCCTCTGCCAAACTGACATCAAAATTGAAGACGGCTTTGGCATCCATCTTGGTGAAGGCGAAGAAGTCGCCGACCTTGAACATCAAAGGATACTTTAAAGGCTTGTCATCGCCTTCAGGGATAGACAGAAGAATGAGTTTCAGCGCCGCACCTGTGTCAAACTCCGCAGGGCAGACAAGATTGCCGATGTTCTCAAGGAAAATGATGTCCAGGCCATCTTCGCCGATTGCTTCGATCCCCTCGGAAACCATTTTGGCGTCCAAATGGCACTCCCCGGATGTGTGGAGCTGGATGGTGCGCACACCGGTGAGCTTGCCAACGGTCTCGGCGTCAACCACCGCATCCATATCAGCCTCCATCACGCCAATGCGATATCCCTTCGCTTTAAGCTTGTTGATGAGATTGACTAGCAACGTGGTCTTTCCTGAGCCCGGAGAGGACATTACGTTAATGAGGAAGACTTTCTTTTGCTTCAGTTCAGCGCGCAGGCTCTCTGCGCGCGAATCGTTGTTGGCCAAGACGGACTGTTTTACTTTGATTACTCGTATTTCGGACATATTCGCTCCTTGAAAATGCCTGCATATATTAATCGATTCTCCTCCGAAGAACCTAGAAAAAGGCAATAAAGAATTTTCGCGAACCATTATCCGACAAAGAACAAAGGCGTTGAATTCGTCATGGTAAAAACTTTTTCAAGCCAAGAAAAGCGAAGAAAGTGCCTATAACGGCAATTCTCCTCTTATTCTAGATGTGGAATTTTATTCAACCAGCATCGAATGTTTTCCGATTCTCTAAATCGTAGAATAGGTGTTCTTTATTATAGATACGCGCGTGAGAGTGACCTTGACACCAGCTTGCCTAAAATCGCATTGCTGAGAATTCTCAAATGTTAAGTGCAAAAGCAATCATCACATCCTCAATCATCGGAACCCTTGCCGCAGGCCTGGGCGTCGGCGCCGGCTTTCTGGTTTATAACTACTCCGAGAATTTCGGCGGAGCCGATTATTCAAACGTCGACGCCAATGCCTTGACTGACGACATAAGTAAAGCCCAAGCCAAATACGACGCGGCCAAATCATCTGGAACACCGCTTGAAGAAGCCTTGAAACCTTCTGAGATGGCCAACCTCGCCCTCAAGAACTTCTCATCCCTCAAAAACAGCAAGACGCTTGGACTTGGTTCGGCTCTCTCTGTCGGAGTCACCCAGGTCATCCAATCGATGCAGATAAGAGACGGGGACCGCTACTTCGAGGAATCGAATTCCATGTCAAGCTTCGTCAAGCTTTATGACAGGATGTATCAAGAAGGCGATAACACCACCACTTACTGGGGCGAATCCAGCGACTACTCCTCGCACAGCCCCGTCACCTACACGAACAAAGAATACGCCGAACTCATGGGACGAACCGTGAGCGAGACAATGATCTACGTCATTTCCACCAAGACGGCCATAACCGATGTCGCGAAGGTCAGATCAAGCCATGGCGCATCGAGAATAGAGAAGGAAAACGACGGCTACAAAATCGAACTCGAGCTCAAAACGAAGGCGGTCGTCAACTACGTCAAGCAGATGAAGAACATCTCCGGGCTCACTGGATATCCAACCTTCGAATATTGCCACTTGACCTTCCATATCGACAAGGATCTGATGCCGATAAGCTACACCTCTTACGAGAAATACAACGCGACGAAAGAAAGCGTGCCTCTCCCGGTGGACATCGAAGGAAGCCTCACGACCTACTTCTACCACGGGGAAACCTACGAAATACCAACGCTCGACAGCCAAACCCAATCCGAATACGAGGGATTGAACGCGAAATAAAGACGAAAGGAAAACAATTATGAAAACCAACAAAAAACCTCTTAGCCAGAAAAAGAAGACTCTGATCTTCAACTCCGCGCTTTTCCTCGCCCTCTTTGGCATCACCGCCGGGACGACCTATTTCATCATCCCGCGCAAAAGCGTCGCTGAAGACGACGATGTGGTAGACGTCGACGATGACGACTACGGAACAACCACTCTCACCGGCAAGCAGCGTTTCATAGCCAATCTCACCAATACCGCCACCTCCGGTCTGAGCCTCAATTTCGATACCCTCGACGCCTATTTCCCCGGCAAAGACAAAGACGACGCCTCAAAAGGGAACAAAATCGACGCAAAAGGCACCTCGATTGCCTTCACGATGGAGCAGGTTTCGCTCCACGGCATCAGCCTTGGCCTAAAAGCAAAACTCGATTACAACGGCCTCAACAAGCAGCTGAGCCTCGCGAAAGTCTCGGACGACATCTATTTCTCAGTGGACGATCTCGACAAAAAAGACGCCTGCTCCTTGAAGTACAAAGCCTCAATCGCCCCCAAAGTGAGCGAGGAGATAGACGAGACGACGGGTGGCGTCCTCCAATACGAATACGGCGACGTCGACTGGATCATAGAAGACGTTTTGGAGATCCTTTCTAGCGGCGACATCAAAGTCGATTTCCCCTCCATCGATCTCAATAGCCTCTCCGGCTCTTCCACCTCTTCGGACGAAGAAGGCTCAAGCGCGATGAGCGACATCCTTAATTCGCTCAACAATATGGAGGAAGACGCCTCTCGCTCATATTTCACATGGAATCTGCCCCTCAACGGGCAAACTCTTTCGATCGGCTTCGCCCACGACGATGACTATTACCTCACCGGCGTGGACTTCCCCGCGAAAACCGCCGCATCCGAGCAACAGGCCTATGAGATCAAAAACGGCGATGAGCTGATCGGCACAATCAAAGCCAGCGCCACCGTGGAGACCGGGAGCGAAGCGATAACCTGGTCCTCTTTCCTCACCGGAAGCACAAAGGAATACCTCGACATCGTCGACAGCGCCTCCCTCATCCGCAAAGTCTCCCGCTACGTCGCAAACCCCCAGTTCGGCCTCAAGACCACGAACTCCCTCAACGTCAATTCCGGCAAGGGCCTCGCCCTGACCCACTACAAAACGGAAGACAGCGGCGTGAGCGAAGACGTCCTCGAGACCGCCTCGCTTGATCTAAGCGCCTCCGCCGATTTCAAAGGCGGCCTGCAAAATTTCCTCGCCGACGTCTCGCTTTCTGGCGACAGCGCGAAAGCGAGCCTCTCCGCCGCTTATATCGATGACAACGCTTACTTAAACGTCGACGATCTCTTGATGGCGAAGGTCTCCAAAACCAACCTCGACGCCCTTTTCGCCAAAACCGAGTCAGCCCTTGCCGAAGATAGCGATGTCCAGGAAAGCATCGAAGAGGCGAGCGCCATAACCGATTTGGTCTCCATCGTCCTCGACGAATTCCCGACCATCAAAGGTCTCACCGAAGGCCATTACGAAGGCGTTTTCTCCTTCATCAAGTCGGTCGAAAGCGCGAACAACAGCCTTAGCGTCACCTTCGATCTCTCGCCCCTCAAAATCGATGGCGAAGTCAGCGTCGCGATCGACGGCACCTACCTCGACGAAAACGAAACGCAGGATACGTATTTGACAGGCATCACCTTCAACGCGGTCAAGCTGAGCGCCTTCCAGCTAGACGGCACCCTTTCTTTGGACGCCTACACATTGCCCTCCGTGAAAAATGAGGATTACGATGAGCTCACCCATCTTTCCGGCATCAAGAGCCAAATCGAAGACATCACCTCCTCAAAAGAAGCCGCCCTTTCCTTGAATGGGCATGTCAAAACGGGCAAAACCGATTCCTTGGGCGATGAGACGGGAGTTTCTTTCTCCGGTGACATCGGCTTCTCTTACGCCAAGAAACAAGCCGGCATCACTCTTAGCGCCAACCAGGTCTCGAAAAATTATTCCCAGGATCACCATTTCGCCTTCTCTCTCGACGGCGACGGCACCGATTTCACCTCGACCTCCTTCCGCTACGACTCGGTTAACGACAAGGCGATCGACAGCGAAACAGGCAAAGACGAGGACGGCAAAGCCAGAACCAACCCCCGCTCCACCAAGCCCCTCACCGGCAAAATGTCCATCTCCTCGATGAAGGACATCGTCTCCACCGTGAAGAGCGTGATCCCAGAGCAAGAAGACGACGGCAAAACCTCTGCTCAGAAAATCGCTAGCGCCATCTCGAACCTCGCGAGCAGCTCCCTTGCCAAAGATTTGATCAACAAGAAATACACCGGCCTTCTTGAGAAGAAGATTCTCGCCGAGAAAGCGACCTTGTCAGGCGATTCTAACAAATTCGTCCTCAATGGCAGCCTCTTTGGTTTGGACGAGAACCCAATCGTCTCCATTTCCTACTTCCCTAATGGCGATACCGACGGAGGCTTGAAGAGCCTTGGCTTCAGCACGAGCAAAGTGAGCGTCGATCTCGGCTTGGAAGCCACAGGCGACGTCTCTTCTTCGACCCTGAACCCCTTAAGCGAGGAAGACACTTCCTCTTACACAGACTTCGACACGGTCAAGACCCTCGTCGAATACGCAACTGGCTCAAGCAAGCTCGGTCAAGTCGCTTCCGGCGATACCTCCGTTTACGACGTCTCTCTCAACGTCGCCCTCAACATCGGGAAGACGAAGATCGACCTCATCGGGGTCAGCCTCAACCTCGCCAGCGAAAAGGATTACGTCAAAGCCCACCTTTCAATTCCTTACATGCCTTTAGTCAAAGGGGTCAACGCCCCCGACAGCTCCATTTATTTCCGCGACCATGAGTACGAGGGCAAGCGCGCCGTCGATCTCTATTATTCCTACCAGAAGGGCGACGAGGACTACGGGGACCTTTATATAACCCGCGATTCGAGCTATGGCAAGGTGACGAAAGTCAGGGACACCGTTCAGCTAAGCGGCAAAGACCTCATCGAGAAAAGCGGCGACGATTCCAGCACATATTCCTATAACGGCATTGGCTGGCTCCTCGAATACGTCCTCGGCATCGACGAGAGCTACTTGGCGAAAACCAATGCCCCGGCAGAGGGAAACGCCCAAGCCGAGGCTCCTCAGGAAGAAGGCAGCAGCCTTTTTGACAACGCTTTCCCCCACCCCGAGGATTTCCTCAAGGAATACGCATATGAGGCAAAGGATACTTCTTGGAGCTTCGGCGTCGACGTCGGCAGTTTGCTCGACGAAAGAGGATTGTTAGGGAATGCGATGGTCGCAATCTCCGGCAAAGATGTCTCCTCAAGCGACAATTCCACCTCTTGGAAGACCTTAAGCGGCGTCAACATCAGCTTCGGCATCGTTTTGGGCAACCCTGATGGCTCTCATCAGCTGGTCCCCGCCTCGGCGGAAGTGGAGCTGAGCCTCGATAACGTTTCCACCGGCATCTATAAGAACGCCTGGGACGAAAACGGCTACACCAGCGTCGTCTCCTATAACGAAGCCGGAGATCCAGTCTTCACTTACGGCGACGCCTACACCAAACATTACAGCAAGCAGGAAGGCTCTTCGTTCTTGCCTGGAAATTACTACGCCGGATTGATGAACAATTAAGATGTTCCGCAAAGAAAAGGCCTTAAAAGTGAGCAAAGGGGGTCTCCGCGCCCATCCTTTCACCCGCTTCCTTATGGGGGCGTTGGCTTTTTCTTTGGCCTCTTGTTCAGCTAGCGGGGGGACAAGGGCAAAGCCCCAGGAAAGCGAAACGACAGAAGAAACCGCCTTAACCCAAACCGGCGGAGCGAAGCGCCTCGCGGAGAGCCTAGTGAACTCGCTGTCTTCGGGCCTCTCTTTGAAGCTCGACGAGATGACCTTGAAAGCCGACGAGAAAAACACCTTCGTTTTCAATGAGGGCACGCTTTCGTTCGACTTGAAGGAGCTTTCCCTGCATGGTCTCAACCTCGCCCTTCATTCCGAGGTGGATTATAACGGCTCAGGCGGACGTTCAATCGATGCAAGGCTCGTCGACGATGAGCTTTATTTTGCCTTGGAGGCGCCTGGCTCAAAGGAATCCGTCTACAAAGTCGCCTACAAAGTAAGCACCGCCCCCTACCTTATCGAAGAGGAGGACTCACGCGACGAGGTCACCGGAGGTGAGAAGCAATACGAATTCGGCAGGCTCGATTGGATTTTGGAGGATATTCTTCAAATCCTTTCGAATTATGGCTACGAGGTGAAGCCAAGGTTAGATTCCTCATCTTCCGTGGACTTTTCCAAAATCTCATCGTCTTTGGATGATTTGAGCGAAATCGACGCAGAAACCCATTATTTTGTCTGGAATCTGCCAATCGGCGAAGATGTTTATTCGATTGGCTTGCAAGGAGACGAAGATTATTGCCTGGAGAAAATCGATTTCCCCGCGAAAGGGAGCGGGGCTTCCAGCAAACTGCCCAACGGGATGGAACTCAGTCTTTCCGCCGAGTTCGATTACGCCGGGGCGGCAATCGCGGCCCCTTCAAACGCCTCCTCTTACTTGCCCCTCGACAACTCCATCGACCTTTGGGAGAGAATCGCAGAGTACGCGGGCAAACTCTCTTTCGACGTCTCGACGAGCCACGAGGAAAACGGCAGCGAAGAGGAAGGCCTCGTGCTCACCCACCACGAAGACGATGTCCAAAGCACCGCGACGACCATCGGACGAACCGGCTTCGACGAAAAGATCACTTTCCTCCTTAACGGCGGAGCCAACTTCCAAAGCAGCAAGATAAACGACCTTTCGATCAACGCCACCTTCAAAGGCGAGAAGCAAACAAAGAAGCTCTCAGGCCATTACCGGCAGGGAGAAACAGATCAAGAAGCCTATCTAGACATCAATTCGATAATGAAAGTCAAAACAAGCAAGACGACCGCCGACGCTTTCTTCAGCGCCTTCGCCGACTTGCTTGGCGACGAATCGATCAAAAACGAATACCTCTCCTCGCTTTTCTCCGCCGTCGGTTCCATTGGCGACGCGTTCGAAAGCCTAAAAAACAGCCTTCTTGGCAAAGACGTAAGCGAAGGCCATTACGAGCATTTTCTAGAAGCGCTCACCTCTTTGGAAAGCAAAGACAATCAGGTTGAAGCAACCTTCGATTTCGCCAAAGCCGGAGGCGAAGGCAAACTCATCTTCCGTCTAAGCAGCAGCGATTTCGCCCTCGCTTCGCTTACCTTCGATTCCCTGTCCTTGGGTGGCTTCGGCGTAAGTGGCACCTTGAAAATCAGCGATTACACAGGCGCCTCTTCTTTCGATAAAGACTCCTACCAAGAGATGGACCATCTCCCCACATTGACGGAGCAAGTCGAGAGCCTCTACCAGCACCATAGCGCCAAAGCCAAACTGAAAGGCTACGTCGCTAAGCGTGGCACCACCGCGAGCAGCGACCAAAGCTTCCTTCCGCTTAACGGGAAAGCCCTCGCCCAGGAAGGTTTCTCCCTCGAAGGCAATTTCGCCTTCAACCTGCAGGAAAAAGCCGCCTGCGCGAACGCCGTCTTCGTCGATCGCAAAGCCGATTATCTAAACGAACACGCCCTCTCTCTGCAGTTGGACGGAGAAATCGGGGCGAGCGAGGAGACGGGCGACCTGCTTTTCTCTTACGACTCCTCCAACGCCAACAAGGCGAATCAAACGGAAGGTTACAAGGACCTGGACTACGGGAATATAACCGAGCCAAGCAGCGATTCCCTTTACGGCAAGTTCAGCGTTTCCTGCCTCAACGACATCTTGGAGCTCGCCACGACCTTGCTTGGCTCAGACGATCCCCGCTTCACCAAATTCACCTCCGCCAAAGACACCCTCGCAACCACCCTCGTCGCCAAAATCGCCCAAGGCCAATTCGCCCCGCTATTGAGCGAGCAGATCCTCGTAAGCGCATCGCGCACCGGCGACAGAATCTCGGCAGTCATCTCCAAAGATGTGCTCGGCAGCGAGGAGAACGTCCCACTCAACATCTGCTTCAACGAAAACGGCCTTTCCTCTATCGATATCTTTCTTGTCACCTCGACGAAGGAAATCTATTTCAAAATCGATGTTGAGATACCCTCTTCCACCCTCTCCAAAACGGATCTGCAAATAGCGGATCTTCAATCCAAGCGCGGCACCATGAAGGATTTCTCAACCCTTTCCACCCTTCTTGAATACGTTTTGGGTTCGGCGACCCTAGGGGAAGACGAGAACAACGTCTCCACCTATCATCTGAGCGGGACGGCCAAGCTCAGCGTATTGAACACCATCAATATCAGCCTTCCCTTCACTTTCTACGTATACCTAGACGGCGCGGAAGTGAGAATGATCGGAACTCTTGAGGTTCCTTTGAAGACAGCCGTCAACAGCGGTCTCTTCAGCGGCACGCGCCATGTCGAATTCTATTTTCACACCTCTGGCACAGATACCGACGGCACCATTTTCTTCCATCGCGTCAACGACTTGGATTTGCTCAACAAAACGACCGAGGACTGGGCGAAAGTCAAAACGAGCGACTTCACCTCGAACCTCATCGATTGGGCCCTAAGCTATATCGTTGGCCTAAACGACACATACATGGACCAGATCAAAGAAGCGGACACTTCGGACGAGAAGGGATCGTCCATGCACGGCGAAGACATCGTCTCCGATTACTCAAGCTCGATCTCCAGCGCCTCCGCCAGCTGGGACCTGAAGTTGGACCTGAGCTCGCTTTCAAGCTCTTTGACGCAGCCTCTCAGCGTAAAGATCGAAGGGAAGGAAGTGAACGCCGGCAGCAAGAAGCAAAAGACTTTGAGTTCCTTGAGCGGAAGCATCGGAATCCTCAAGCTCCTCGGCATCGACCCCGTCATCACCGTCACTTTGAACGCCAGTCTAGACAACGTCTCGACCGGCACCTACATTTCCGTCTGGAACAGGAACTCCAGCTCAAGCGCGGACACGCTGACCTTCTATTCACCGAACAAATACGGGGTCAACAAAACCACCGTCCATTCCGCAGACGCCTACGCCTCCAATTACTACGATGGGGGTTATCTCACCTCTGGCAACTTCGCCTCAGCCACCCTTTACGTCACCCCTCCTCAAAGCTAGGGTTTGCCTAGAGAAATCGCCGCGCCTAAAATAAAGGCATGCAAAATCTCGCCCAAACGGTCGGAAAGAACCTATCGGCCCTGCGCAAAGCCAAAGGGCTAACCCAGCAAGAACTGGCCCAGCAGATAAATTACAGCGACAAATCCCTTTCAAAGTGGGAACTAGGATATGCGATCCCTTCCTTGGATGTCTTGCTCGACATGGCAAATTTCTACGGAGTCACCGTCGATTATCTCACCCAAGAGCACTTGCCCGAGGCGATTGAGGAGAAAGTATCGGCCGAGCAAAGGAAAGACGCTAACGCCTCCAACAAAGCCCTCATCATCGCGATGTCGCTAACTTTTATTTTGCTCGTCGCGATGTCCATTTTCTTTTCATCCTATTTCATCCACGAAGGGAAGGACATGCCCCTCGCCGTTTGGTCGGTCTACGTCTGGATGGTGCCGGTGATGTGCTTCACCTCCGCCTGGGAAGTGAAATGGATGTACCATAATCGCCTGGCCTTCTGGATTCTCTCCAGCTGCTTCCTTTGGACTCTCCTTCTCTCATTCTGCTTCCATTTCCAATTCTTTATGACCCCCAGCGAGAACATCTGGTTCATCCTGATTGTCGGGGCGCCAATCCAAATCATCATGATCCTGCTCACCAAGTTCAAGCGTTCCTAATCCTTGCAAGAAACGCTTTCCTCCTCTAGGCTTCTATTTGTATTTTTCACGGAGGAAAAACATGGACGACAAAGTATGGGATCTCAGCCGCATCTATCCCGACCAAGTGACTTTCGACGCGGATTTGGAAAAGCTCAAAGGCATTGCGGAGAAGATGGGCGGCTACGCCGGCACGCTAAGCGAGGAAGCCAAGCTCAAAGAATATCTTACCCTGGAAAGGGAAATGAACGATCTCCTCGAGAAGCTTTACATGTTCGCCGCGATGCAAAGCGACAAAGACAAAAAGAACGTTTCCTACACCGAGACGGAGAGCAAAGTCTTCCTCGTTTTGCAGGACATCAATGCGAAGACCAGCTTCGAATCCCCTGAGCTAATCGCCTTAGGAAAAGACAAATTAGATGGCTTTTTGCGGAGAAATCCGGAATTCAATGACTATTCCTTCATCTTCGAGAAGCTCTTCCACAGCCAAAAATACGTCCTCTCGCCGGAGAAAGAGAAACTCATGGCCTCCTTCTCTCCCATCATGGGCGAAGGCGGCGAGCTTTACAGCAAGCTCTCCATCGGCGACTATCAGCCGGCGAAAGCCAAACTGAGCGGCGGGCGTGAAGTGGAGGTCAGCACCGCCAACTGGACCGATCTCATCGCCAAAGAGAGCAAGCAAGAAGATCGCCAGGCCATCTTCGAGGCTCTCTATTCGCAGTTCGACTCCCATAAGAATACATATGGGGAGATCTACAATCTCACCGTCCAAGCAGAGCTCGCCGAGATGAAGGCAAGAGGTTATTCCTCGATCCTTCAAGGCCACTTAAGCGGGAACGCCATCCCCGAGAGCGTCTTCATGAACCTCATCGAAGTCGCCTCCACACACGCTGAGCCCCTTCATCGCTACTACAAGATTCGCGCGAAGGCCTTAGGCATAAACAAGCACCGGAGCTTCGACCGCTTCATGCCTTTGGCGAAGTCGGACAAGCAATACACCTACGAAGAGGCAAAAGAGCTCTTCTTCGCCTCGATCGAGAATTTCCCAAAAGACTTCCAGGAAAAAGCGCATGAGGTGCTGAAGCCCGGCTACGTCGACGTCTATCCAGGAAGCGGCAAACGCAGCGGAGCCTATAGCAACGGTGGCAGCGACATCCATCCCTACATCCTCCTCAATTTCGTCGGCAATCTCGAGGATGTCTTCACCATCGCCCACGAATCCGGCCACTCCATCCACACCCTCTACAGCGAAGAGAACCAGCCCAAGCTGAAGCAAGGTTATGCCATCTTCGTCGCCGAGATCGCTTCGACCTTCAACGAGCACAATCTCCTCGACTATCTACTTTCCTCAGACAAGCTGAACAAGGACGACAAGATCGTCTTGCTCCAGAAAGCCATCGACCAGATCGCCTCCACCTTCTACCGCCAAACCCTCTTCGGCCATTACGAGTATGACATCGCCAAGCTCGCCGAAGAAGGCAAGCCGATCAATTACTCCGTATTGAACGAAGAGATGATCAAGCTCTATAAAACCTATTACGGCATCGACATCGCCGAAGAGAAGGTCAAGCCCTTCGTCTGGGCTTATATCCCCCATCTTTTCTACACCCCTTTCTACGTCTACCAGTACGCGACGAGCTTCACTTCCTCCATGCTCATCTACGAGAAAGTGAAGAAAGGAGAGAAAGACGCCTTCGCTAACTACATCAAGATGCTCTCCGCCGGAGGCAGCGACTGGCCGATAGAGGAAGTCAAGCTAGGCGGGGTCGACCTCACGACAAAAGAGCCCTTCCTCGCGGTCATAAACCGCATGGAAGAGCTCGTCGATCAGCTCGAGAAGCTGCTAAACGAATAAGCGAAAGAGGGAAAGGCAATTCGCCCTTCCCTCTTTTTTCATGCCTCGGCGGCCTTTGAGAGACTCAGCTCACCCCCGTTCACATCGAGGATATATTTGGAATCGGTATCAAGGGACCCCTCGACGATGCCTTTGGCGAGGAACGTCTCTATTTTGTCCTGGATGAATCTCTTCAGCGGGCGTGCGCCGAACTCCTGGCTATAAGCGTTGCTGAGGACATAATCCTCTACTTTGCCGGTGCATTCGACGGAGACATACTGCTCCTTGAGGCGGCTTTCCAACTCCAACAGCATCTTCTTGACGATGCGTTTCTGCACCGTCTTGTCGAGCGGATTGAAGTAAACGATCTCGTCGATGCGGTTGAGGAACTCCGGCTTGAAGGTGCGATGGAGAAGCTCCTCCACCTTGTTCTTTTCTCCGGAGAGCAGATACTCGCTGCCGAGGTTGCTCGTCATGATGATGACGGTGTTGCGGAAATCGATTAGACGTCCTTGGCTGTCGGTGAGGCGTCCCTCATCAAGCACCTGTAGCAGCAAGTTGAAGACCTCCGGATTGGCTTTCTCCACCTCGTCGAAGAGGACGATGGAATAAGGCGCCCTGCGGACTTTCTCGGTCAATTGCCCGCCTTCCTCGTAGCCGACGTATCCCGGGGGAGCCCCGACTAAGCGCGAGACGGAGAACTTCTCCATGTACTCCGACATGTCGATGCGGATTATCGAGTTCTCATTGTCGAAAAGAGCCTCCGCCAAAGCTTTGGAGACCTCCGTCTTCCCCACGCCAGTCGGGCCGAGGAAAAGGAAGCTGCCGATCGGGCGGTTCGGGTTTTTGATGCCGGCCCTTTGGCGGATTATCGCGTTGGAGACGAGGGTTATCGCCTCATCTTGGCCAATGACCCTCTGCTCAAGGGTCCTCTTGAGGTCGAGGACTTTCTCCCTGTCGCCTTTTTTGATGCGCGAGACAGGGATGCCGGTCATCCTGCCGACGATTTTGGCGATCTCCTCATCGTCGACGACCTCATTGACGAGCCTTTCCTTGTCTTTGGAGGCGATGGCGACGTCACGCAGCCTTTGCTGCAATTCAGGGATGACTTTGTATTGGAGCTCGGAAGCCCTCTTGTAATCGCCCTGAGCGAAATAGTTGGAGAGATTGCGTTTGGCGTCTTCGATCTCTTTCTTCAAACTCTTCGCCTCGTTCACCTCTTCCTTCTCTTTCTGCCATTCCTCGTTGAGGGCATCGAACTTCTCTTTCCCTTCGGACAGTTCCTTCTCAAGGGCGTCCATTCTCCGCAGAGAGGATTCGTCCTTCTCTTTGGCAAGGGCGACTTTCTCAATCTCAAGGCTCCTTATCTTGCGAGATACCTCATCAAGCTCAGTCGGCATCGACTCGATCTCGACTTTGATGGAGGCACAGGCTTCATCAAGGAGATCGATGGCCTTATCCGGCAAGAAGCGGTTGGTGATGTAGCGATTGGAGAGGGTGGCGGCCGAGATCAAAGCCCCATCGGTGATTTGGACCCCGTGGTATGACTCGAACCTTTCTTTGAGCCCGCGGAGGATGGTGATCGTGTCCTCGACGCTTGGCTCCCCAACCATCACGGTCTGGAAACGCCTTTCAAGGGCTCTGTCTTTCTCGATGTATTCCCGATACTCATTGAGGGTGGTAGCGCCGATGCAGTCGATCTCGCCTCGCGCAAGCAAGGGCTTCAAAAGGTTGGCCGCGTCCATCGCGCCTTCGCTTTTGCCCGCCCCGACGATGAGGTGGATCTCGTCGATGAAGAGGATCGTCTTGTGGTTGCTCTCCTTTATTTTGTTGAGCACGGCTTTGAGCCTTTCCTCGAATTCGCCCCTGTATTTGGCGCCCGCGACAAGCGCGCCCATATCAAGTTCGTAAATAGTCTTTCCCTGCAAGGAAACGGGGACGTCTTTCTTGACGATGCGCTCGGCAAGACCTTCGACTATCGCCGTCTTGCCTACGCCCGGCTCACCGAGCAAGACGACGTTGTTCTTGGTTTTCCTCGCGAGGACCTGAATGACTTTCCTTATCTCCTCGTCTCTGCCGATGACGGGGTCTACCTTGCCGCTAGAAACGGCGTCGTTGAGATCGCGCCCGAACTTCTTGAGCACATCAGGGTCGCGAGAGTAATCGATTGGTTGTTCCATGTTATCCATAGCTTTCTCCTTTCTCCGAGTCGCCTCGGACAGGAAGAACTATAGTCGAATTTTTAGCACTCGCAAGGTCAGAGTGCTAATTTTTTTGAAGAATGTCGAGAAACAAATAATTAAATGCGCGAAAAATAGGCGGCTTTTGCGGGATAAATTACGATTTGCGGGTTTTTTGGCGTTTCAATCGAAAAGGGCGTCGAGCATATCATCGTGCCCATAGAAATATTCGGCGCTTAGTTCCTTGTCGGGTTCAGCCCCGGATTGGACCTCGTGGAAGACGACCTTATCGCCGCTAAAGCTGACGTTTTTCAGAATCGAAGGCCCGGAGATATGAAAGGAAGACCCGTCAGCGTTGACGAATCCGACGATCGGGCAGGCCCCTCCGCCACTTCTCTCTCCGTATATTTTCGCCGCGCCCGAGAAGGAGGCGTTGCAGGCAAGGTAGTTGGCCGCGGAGAAGGTAAGGGCAGAGGTCAAAATGCCCCAGTTGTAGGAAGAATAGGCGTCATTGTCGTCATAGTCACCCTGCTCGTTCACGTCCACTTTCATGGAGATGGCGTAGCCTCCTCCAGATAGCATGTTGGCGCTGCCGTAAACGACGTCATCGTCACTTAGGATGCCAAGCATGCGGAAGGTCGCGCCCATATTGCCGCCCCCGTTGCGGCTCAAATCGAAGAGGATGTTCTTGATGCCGCCATGCTGCTCAATGCGCGAAAGCATCTCCTTCATAAAGTAGAAAGAATCCTTCTTGTAAGCGTCTTCCTTCAGATTCCCGCTATCGTCATGGAGCTCAGAGGAAGACCCGGTCTGAATCGGGCTTTGGGAGACGATGACGGCCGTGTCGTCATAGAAACGGACGGGCTCATCTTCAGGGTAGGAAGCAGAGTAAGCCTCATTGAGCCTTTTGTATTCCTCGTTATAAGAAATGCGCGTTGGGCCATAGGTTGGCTTCAAAGAGGAGGAAGAGGCGAAGAGAGAGTAGTAGTCATAGCTCGTGTGCATCTCGTCGAGCTTCTGGTAAAGACTGTCGAACAGGGCGAGGCGGCAAGTCTCTTCGCTGGTCGAGGAAAGGGAGGAGACGATGTCCTCTCCCAAATAAGAGGCGAATGAGTCGATGCGATAATAATCCTTGAGGCCGTAATAATTGTCCATCACGAAGAGGAAGTGCTTCGCGTTCATCGCGGCGATGTCCTCGGGGATGCTTCCCCCTCCCCAGCTGCGGGTGCTGAATATCTTGGAGATGGTCTCGCCCGTCGAGTCCATGCCAAGGCCGAAATAAGTCCCGTAATAGGCGTTCCCATTGAAGTAGATATTGTGGTAATTGTTCGAGCAGAAAAGCGTGTTGGCGACGCAGAAAGGAAGCAAAACCAGGTCCTTTTTGCGGTAAATCTCAATCCCATAGCTCCCCAAATCGAAGACTTTCTCCTTCCCTTCGACGCTCTTCACGTCGCTGTATTTGAGATCGAAGTTGTAATTCGTCTCCGAGGTGGAATAAAGGAGGTTGAAGAAAGTCATCGAGCTGACCGTTATCGCGTTTTTCTCATCGTCGACTGTCAGGCTGTAGGTATCGTATTGGCTTCTCCAAGAAGCGACGAGCTTGCGCGAAGAAGGCGTGCGATAGGAGATGTATTTCGTTTCGTAAAGACCTTCGAGGCTCGAGACGAAATCGGAGAGATTGACATAAGGCAGAGACCCGCCGTTGACGTAGTAGGTCTTGAGGTACGACTCCTTTATCTGGTATTCGCTATCGTAGTTATAGCTGGGTAGAGACCGGCTTTTAAGCGAGATGTCATCCTCATAATCGGAAGAGGAAGACGAAAAGAAAGAGCAGCCTGAGAGGCTTAAGCAAAGCGGAAGCGAGAGGCAAAGGAGCAAGGCTTGTTTTTTCATGCCTCAAATAATAGATGAAAGGAAAAGCGATAGGCAAAGTTTCGTCTGAAGGGATTAATCACCGCATCAAGTTGTAGCGTGAGAAGAAGGTTGCGATGACGATGATGAAGGCGGTGAAATTGACGCACCCAAAGATTATCCAGTTCTTGGCGTCGAGCTTGAAGCTATGGTTGTAAAGCGAGATGACGACGTAATACAGCCCGCCCGTCCAAACGAAGTCGGCGAGGAAGAGGAAGATGACGTAAATACCGCTTACAGTGAAGATGGACCCCATCAGGAAATTGGCCCCGAGGAAAGCGGCGAAAAAAGCAAGGTGCGGCAACAGAGTCGCGAAGAAATTGCGCGGACGGCTCTCCCCAACGAACTCCCCGCCCGGCTCCTTGCCAAGGAGAAGATGCGCCAAGGCAAACCCGCCGAGCGCCAAGAAGCCGATGGAGCCGAACCAAATGCCCCATTCAGAAACGAAGGTCTTGATCGCGGCCAAGTTGGGGGCGGTGTTAGCTTCCAAATTTCCAAGCGTCCCCTCAATGAGGATGAGAGGCACATAGAAAGAAGGCATGTGGAAGAAGGAGATGCCCACGCCGAAGAAGTCACACGCCGCATCAAAACTATTTTGGAAAAAGCAGCAATTAACCACGATGAGCGGGAAAAACAAGGCGATGACGGCGTGTCCGCAGACGGTTGCGATGATGCCTTGGAGGACGTTGCTCCCCTGCCCGGCGAGGAAGCTATTGATGAGGAAGAGGGTCAAAACAATCACCGCTCCGATGGGCCAGGCCGCGAAATACCAGCCAAAAGCGCCGGTGATGACGCTATATTCCGTGATGACGCCCGAATCAAAGTAAACTTTTAGGGTCTCCACCGCCGTGGCGGCTTGAATGCTCTGCTTCGCTATCGCCGCCAAAGAACCGAGCAAAAAGGAAACTAGGTAGATCGCAAGAAGAATCGCGCCCGCCAAAAGCATTCTGATCTGCGTGATTTTGCCGCTTTTGACGGGCAAAGAGAGGAAGCAATCCGCCCGCGTCTTCCCGTATCTATGCGAATAGGCGAAGAAAGGCAGGACGAAAGAAGCGATTATGGAAGGAATCATCATCGGGACGATGCAGGAGACGGGGGAACTGGCAACCCGATAAATGGCATACCTGACAGTGTAGGTGATCACGGCGTCCTGATCGAGGCTGTATTCCACGCAGGCCGTGGAATTGAGCCCGATGATAACGGTCGTCGTAAGGACCAAAGCCCCGAAGGCAATGATCATCGGCAGCCAGCTTCTGAGCTGGAACAGCACGTACTTCTTGGTTTTCATCTCACTTGCCCTCCTTTCTGGCTTTGAGCATCGTGAGGGCGACAAGCTCATCGCCGTCGATGTTGACGGTCTCAATGAATTTCGGCTTGTAGGTTTCCTTTATCTTCGCCAAGGCCTCATCATCTTCCTCCATGACGAAATTAAGGATCGAGCCGATCTTCCTATAGGAGATTAGCGAGCAAATGGAGGAAAGTTCCTTTTCGCTGGGATCAACTTCGAAGAAAGCCTGGTATTTGATGAAGTTCTTGCCCATCGTCTCCGTCTCCTCATCCGCGGCCAGATGGCCCTTGGAGAGCATGATGAAGCGGTCGGCCAGCTTTTCGAGAACCGAGATGTTATGGCTGGAGATGATGATGTTCCTGCCGTTTTCCTTCTCTTTGATTATCTCGCCCTTTATCGCGTCCAAAGCGATGGGGTCTAGGCCGTCGAAGGCCTCGTCCATCAGGAGGTATTTCGTCTTCGCGGCGAGGGCGAGGGCGACGAAAAGCTGCCTTCTCATGCCTTTGGAGAAGTTATTGATCTTGCCTTTGGAAGGCAAGGAGAAATGGGTCAGCACCTCGTGGAAGCGGTCGATGTCGAAATCGTAGAAGCAGGAATAGAATTCATAGACCCCGTCAATCGTGGCGTTTCCCGGGGAATAAGGGAAATCGGAGAGGAAATATAGGTCTTTCTTCGCCTCGACGTCCTTCCTTTCCCTGCCGTCGATGTAGATGTCTCCTCCCTCGGGGTTAAGCACCCCGGCTATGCAGCGGAGAAGCGTGGATTTGCCCGCGCCGTTCTCCCCCACCAGCCCGGTGATGCCCTCGCCTATCCGCAGCTGCAGCCTATCGAGGGCCTTAGTAGCGCCAAAGCTTTTGGTGACGTTGCATATCTCAATCATGAGTTGGCCTCCTTGACGGCCGCTGAAAGGGCCTTTTTCAGGTCTGCTTCGCTTTTCCCTTCCCTGAGCAGCGAGACGAAAAGGGCCACCAAAGGATCCTTCCTGTCCCTCTCGGCGACGAAATAGCCCTTCTTCTCGATCGCGATGACGTAGCCGTCGGAAGCGATCTTCTGGAAGGCCCTCGCCACCGTGTTGGGATTGAGCCTCTCGGAGATGGCGACCTCCCTCACCGAAGGCAAGCGATCCCCAGGGGCATAGACGCCGGCCTCGATGAGGTGCTCATAGCGCAAAGCAAGTTCAACGAAGCTTGGATTTTTATGCGTTAAGTTGTCCATATGCAGGATTATATTGTATTAATTGTACTAATCAATATGTCAATTGGCAGTTCTAAACCGCCCTTCCGCGAGTACAATTTGCGCATGTACACCGAAACCTTCCTCGTAAGTTCAAATGACGTCGATCCATTCTTGGACCTTTCCATCCCTTCTTTGTTCCGCTTTCTGCAAGCCATCGCGACGACCGGGGTGGCTGCCATCGGGGCGGGGAAAGAAGAGACGACCGACAAAGGCTTCATGTGGGTGCTCACGCGCATGTCCGTCCACATAAATAAGTTGCCCCGCTATATGGATGAGATGAGCCTAACCACCTACCCAGGCGAGCAGCTAGGCTGCTTTTATTTCCGTCATTTCTACGCTACAAGCAAAGAAGGCGAGGAGTTTTTTCGCGTCTCTTCCTCGTGGGCTTTGCTCAACGAAAAAGACCGCAAGCCGCTTATGCGCTGCCCCTTTCCCCATCCCATTAAACCCGAGAAGGACCCCGATGAGCTGCCTCGCCCGGAGAAACTGTTCTCCCCGGAAAGCGCCGAAGAGAAAGAAAAAAGAAGAATCACTTATTCGATGTGCGACCTCAACGGGCACCTCAACAACACGCGCTACCTCGAGCTCATTATCGATACGAAAGGAAGGGATTTCTACCGCGACTATGCAGCCCAGGAAATCACTTTGAACTTCGAGAAGGAGATCCAAGAAGGCGAGGAAGTCTCCCTCTTCGTCTCTGAGCCGAACGAAAAAATGTTTCTTGTCGTCGGAAAGGTGGGTGGCGAGGAGCGCTTCATAGCTAGACTCAGCTTCCAAGAGAAAGCGAAATGAAAGACAGGATCGTCTCTTTTTTGGGCGGAGACAACAGTTTCATCGTCAGGGTCGCTTGGACGGACAATCTCGTTAGAAAAGCCCAAGGCATACAGGATTACGGAAAAGACGCCACGCGCCATTTGGGCGAGCTTCTAACGGGGGCTCTCCTCATTGAAGGCTTTTCGAAAAACGAGAAAGAGAGGCTTAGCCTGAGCTTGGATGGCGACGGGCCGCTAGGGAAAATCGTCGTCAGGGCAAACGGCAAGGGCGAGGTCAGCGGACGCCTCGCCAACCCAAACGCCGCAGGGGAGCTAGGCAAAGGATACCTCGAAGCGGAGAAAGACGATTTTGCCGGCGCGCCTTATCTGACGACGCTGCCGATGACGGGCGGAGGGGTCGCGGATAACCTCACCTACTATTTCACCACTTCCGAGCAACTGCCTTCCCTTTTCTCGCTGGGCGTCGGGCTCGACGCTTCAGGGAAAGTCGATTACAGCTACGGCTATATGGTGCAAGCCCTGCCATTTGCGAAAGAGGAAGTGGCGAAGAAGATCCTCTCCAACGTCGAAAACGGACCTTCAGAAAGCAAGATCATCTCGGCAAAAATGTCCATCGAAGAGATAGCGGGCTTTCTTTTTGAAGGCCTCAGCTATGAGAAAACGCAGGAAAAAGAGGTTCGTTTCCACTGCGGCTGCTCAAAGAAAACCGGATTATCAATTCTCAAACTGACAAGCAGGGATGACCTCGCCTCCGCCATCGAATCAGGAGCCCCAACCGAAGTGGTTTGCGGTTCATGCGGCAAAAAATACCTTTATTCAGCCGAAGAAATAGCCTCTCTTCTCAAAGATTAGTCGCCGTTCTTCAAATAGACGCCGAAGTCATCGGCAAGGTATCCATCTACCTGCGCTTTGAATCCAGCGTCGATCTCTGAGAGCCTTCTATCGCCCACAAGAGGGTCGATGTAGCGTTTCTTCGCCTTAACCTGGATGAACCCATCCTTCGGCACAGGGCTTTTGCTGAGCCAAGAAGTCAGTCTGAAAGAAGTCCACCTGTTGGCCAATGGGCTCGCGGCGAGCTTGCGAAGAAGCGCCGGCTCAGTCCCGAAAAGGTCTTTTTCTTGGAACGCACCGCAAGAGAGGGCATCCCTGATGATCGAAGCGAGTCTTTCCATCGAGTAGCGGTCCTCGTCGCAGCTGTAGATGCCGCCCAAGGAAAGGGCGGCGGAAGCAAAGCTCTTCGCCTTATTTCGATCGAGGAAGCCGAGCTCCCCGCTGGGCAAGACGCTTATCGCATCGTAAAGCTCTTGGATGTCATCCATTCCTCTCTTGAGCAGGTTCATCGCGTTGGAAAGGGTGTATTCAAGCCTATCGGCGGATAGCCTTGGGGAGTCGTTGTCGGCGATAGGGTAGTCGTGATAATTGTCTATGTCGCTTGTGGAGAGTCCCAAAAAACCCAGCAATTCCTGGATATCTTTGCTTTTTGCGATGATTTTCGAAGTGCCTTCTTCGGTTGATTCCTGCTGCAAGTAGTCCCGGTTGACGAAGTCGATGACGTGGGCGAAGCAAGGGGTGGCGATATCGTGATAAAGGCCCGCCAAAGCCTGCTTCGGATCATGGGTAAAATGCCAGACTATCTCCCCCACCCCGACAGAATGCGTGTAGCGCGAGTAAGGCAATATGCCTTCGAAGAGGGGAAAGGAAGTGTATTCCATCCCGCAGTTCATTCCCACCTTCTTAAGGCGACGGAATTCCTTGGCGTCCAACGCTCTCCCCCACCACCCAGGAAGCTCTTCGGAGGGAAGGTAAGAAATCGTCTGAAGTTGTTTTCTTTCCATCGCCAAATATTCTAAACTAGGAGATGGAGGTTTTTTATGAGAAAAGTTTTCCGCGTCATCTATCTTCTTATCATGCCCGTCCTCTTTTTGGCTCTCCTCGCCATCTGTCTTTCCTTTGAAGGGACGATAACCATGGGCACCACCGCCTCGATCACTGGAACCATAACCGACGCAGCGGTCGGAGTGAAAGCCGACTGCCTCGTCAATCTTAAAGGCACTATTTTCGAGGTCTCGAATTGGTGCGCGACCCTCTCCAAGCAGTTCAAGCTCGCGGCAGAAGGCTTGACTCTCATCTTCAAAGACGTCACTTCAGGCGACCCAATCGCCCTCGAAGAAGGGGCGAGCCTCACCCTTCAGATGCTATCGATAATCGGCATCGCCGTCTTCGGCATCGGCTTCTTCCTCTCCGAGGTCGGCTATGGCTCGAAAGTCGTCACGATCCTCGGCGCCATCATTCTCATCGGCGGCTCGGTCTGCATCTATCTCGACACAGGCCTCAACGAAGGCCTCCGCTATGCCCTCAGCGTCCACACGGTCCAAAACGACGAGGAGATCGTCCATGAGGTCATCAACTTCAAGCTGGATTGGCTCAATCTCAAGCTCGTCGCCGGCGTCGCCGACGGGCTCACCATCCTCAACGTCATCTTCGTCCTCTTCAGAAGGAAAAAGGCTTAAGCCAAAAGAAAAAGCAGAGGGCTTCGAGCCCTCTTTTTCATATGAGATGGAGCAAGTCTTTCAAAGCGTATGCCACGCCGCACTCCTGACAAGGCTTCGTGATGAACTTCGCCACTTTCTTGACCTCATCCATCGCGTTCCCCATCGCCACGCCGTTGAATTCCTCGACCATCCCGATGTCGTTTCCTGAATCCCCGAATGCGTAGACGTCTTCCTTCTTGATACCGAGCTTCTCACAGATCGCGTAAGCCCCCGAGGCTTTGCTGACGCCTTTCGGCATCACTTCCAGGAAGATCGGGCCGCTCCTCACGATCGTGTAATTCTCATAGTCCTCAGGAAGCAAGGTGATGCGTTTGGACACTTCAGGCGAGGCGGTGATCATGATTTTGGTGACGCCGAATTCGTCCAAAGAAGACTCGTCCTTCCCCAAATCATGGTGGCAGGAAAAGACATTGAACCCGTATTCGTAATCCGCCCAAGGCTCTGGGAAATACGAACCCATCGAATCATCCCCCATCAGGCAATAGACGGCCACGTCTTTCAAATGGCCCAGCTCTTCTCTGAAATGGAGGAAATCAGCTTTGCCCAATGTCTTCTTCCAAAGCAGGTTGCCATCGAAATCGTAGGCCACCGACCCTCCCGCGGCGATCGCGAAACGATATGGGGAACGGAAATATTCGAGGAACTTCTTGCACGACCCAAAGGGCCTCCCGGAAGCGATCGCGATCGCATTCCCGAGATCGGCGAACCTTTGCACCGCCTCGACGTTGGCCTGAGGAATCCTTTCGTCATAGGAAGGCAAGAGGGTCCCGTCGACGTCAAAGCACGCTAGTTTCATAAAGGAATCTTATACTATCGGCGGAATCCCCTCGCAATGAATGCGCTTCCCAAAGGAAGGCGAATGGGGATAGTATTCACAAGGTAAAAAAACCATGCACGAACTAAGCCTTTGCAACGAGATGGTCCACACCCTTGAGGACCTCATGAAGAAAGAGAAACTCTCACGCATCGAGAGCGTAACCGTCGAAATCGGCGAAATAACGGGGGTTTTGCCGCGTTATATGGAAGAATGCTGGGGTCCGGCGAGCGAAAACACGCGCCTAGAAGGGGCGAAACTCAATATCGTCTTCATCCCTGCGAAGGCTCTTTGCAAGAAATGCGGGGAGGAGTATCTCTGCTCAAGCAACAAGAAATGCCCCAAATGCGGGGGCGAAGAGAAAGAGATCCTCAACGGCTTCGAATTCGAGATAACTGAAATCCAAGGCAGTTGAAAAGCCTATCTCCCAATTGGCTTGGTCTTATCAAACAGAACTTCCTTCAAACGGCCAGAAACCAAAGGAAGGAGCTTTTCTTTGACCAAAGCGTGATAGGAATTGAGCCAGGCGATTTCCCCATCGCTAAGCAAAGACAGATCAAGCGCACTGACGTCGATCGGGACGTAAGTGATGTCCTCGAAGCGGTAGAAATCCCCGTCTGCAGTCGAGAAGGCCTTGACCGCAAGGATGTTGTTCTCGATGCGGATCCCGTATTTGCCCGCTTTGTAGACACCCGGCTCGACGGAAGTGATCATCCCAGGGACTATCTCGCAGCCGTCGTCTTTCCCTTTCGAGGCTCGGTAGCGGAATCCGTTGGGGGATTCATGGACGACGTTGACATAGCCTATGCCGTGCCCCGTCCCGCATTTATAGTCCATCCCCTCTTTCCACATAACTTGCCTTGCCATCATGTCGATCGAGCGCCCGGAGGATCCCTCGATGAAGACGCAACTTGAAAGAGCGATCACCGCCTTTAGGGTCAAAGTGTAGTCGCGGATGAATTCGGCGCTTACTTCGCCAAGAGGGAAAGTGCGCGTCGTGTCCGTCGTTCCGCAGAAATATTGTCCGCCCGAGTCGACCAATAGCTCAGGGCCGTCTTTGACCACGGTATTGATCTCCTCGCTCGGGGCATAATGCATCATGGCCGCATTCGCTCCGGTGGCGGCGATCGTCTGGAAGGAATCCCCGATGTAGTGTTTCCCTTCTTTTCTGAACTCGCCCAGCCTCTTCGCGTAGTCCCATTCAGAGAGCCCGTCGCCTTTATGTTGGTCGACAAAGTCGATGAATTTGAGCAAAGCCACCCCATCTTCAGCCTGCGCCGCTTTGATGTTCTCGATCTCTTTTTCGCCTTTTACGGCCTTCAAAAGGCGCGAAGGAGAAGCCCCATGCACTTGGTTTTTGAGCAGCGAGCAGACCTTCGCGTTAGCTTGGCTAGGATCGATGAGGGTCGGGACGTCCGCCCTGCTTCTAAGGAAATCGCCCAAAGAATCATAAGGATTGATTTCGATGCCCGGCAAAGCGAAATCGAGTCTGCCTGGCTCCACGAATAGATGGACCCCTTCATCAAGAGAGACATAGAGATAGGAATAGAAAACCGGGGTGTAAGGGATGTCGTCCCCGCGGACATTGAGAAGATAGGCGATGTCGTCAAGCGTCGTCAAAAGATGGGCTTTGGCGCCGCTAGAGGCGATGCCCTCTTTTACTTTGGCCAGCTTTTCCTCTCTGCTCAAATCGTTATAGGAAGGATCGTCGAACCGCCAAAGCTTGGATTTCGGAAGGGCAGGGCAAGCCTCGACCATCGAGGCATAGCTGATATCCCTGAGCTCCCCTCCTTTTCTCAGAATGCCTTCCTCTTCCGGCGAGATGAGGAGGAAATCCGTCCCAAGGGGATAAAGATCGTTCAAGGCGATGTATTCCTCGGGCGTCGGATAGCCGGGGGTATAGAGCTTCATCAGTTTGAAATAGGTGCCCTCTATTTCCTTCTCGGCAGAGACAAAAAAGCGCCCATCGGTGAAAAGAAGCGCCTTATCTTCGGTGATGATCACATAGGCGTTGTCCCCGTCAAAAGGGCAGAAATAGCGGCGTTCTGCGGCGAAATGCGGGGCGGGTTCCTCGGAATTATGGGGATCCCCGGTGACGATCAAGTAAGCCTTGAGGCCATCCTTCCTCATTTGGGCACGAAGCGAATCGACATGTGAATTTGCATAGGAAACCATAAGAGCACTCCTTCTGACGCCTGAATTATAGACCCAATACAAAGAGAAGGTCATCAAATGTTAATATTTACTAACATTTTTAGAAACACAGCCCCATTTAAGCGAAAACTCCTCGACAAAAGCGCGCGGAGGTATATCTTTAGCCTGCTTAACTTTTAAGGAGACATTATGCAAATAGAACTGACGCTAAAAGACATCGAAAAGCTCGCCTCGTCCAACGAAGGCAAAATCGATCCCATCAAAGAGATGGCGGTAAGGAACAATGGCATCGTCGCCAGCTGCACCGACAGCGATGCGATGGCCTCGCTTCAAAGCACCTTCTCCGTCGAAATAGACGCCGGAGAGATCACCAATCAGAACCAATCAGGCCGCTGCTGGATGTTCGCTGGGCTCAACGTCATAAGGCAATGCCTATACGAGAAGCTCGGCGTCAAATCGATCGAGCTTTCCCAGGCCTACCTGCAATTCTACGACAAGCTAGAGAAAGCCAATTTCACCTTGGAGAAAGCCATCGAAATAGTGGATGAACCGGTCAATAGCCGCCTCAACGCCTACCTTCTAGACAACGGCATCGGGGACGGCGGGCACTGGGCCATGTTCACTTCCCTGGTCAAGAAATACGGCGTTATCCCAAGCGTCTTCATGAAAGACACCGCGGTGAGCAAATCCACGAAGGAGCTCAATGTGGTCCTTCAAAACCTGATCGCCAACGGCATCAAGGTCTTCCACGACATGGCCGAGAAAGGCAAAAGCAAAGAGGAGATGCGCAAAAAGAAAGAAGGGATCCTCGAAGACGTCTATCGCGTCCTCGCCATCTCCTTGGGCGTCCCCCCAAAGACCTTCGTCCTCGAATACAAGGACAAGAACAACAAATTCGTCCGCTTGCCCGAGATGAGCGGAGTCGAGTTCTATGAGAAATACATCGGGATCGACCTCGACGATTGGATTTCCTTAAGCGACGCCGGGACCATCGGCTGGGAGAAAGGCGTGCGCTACACCTGCCCTTACGTCGGCAACGTCTTAGGAGGCGACCCCGTGGTCTTCTTCGATGTGCCCACCTCCGAGATGAGGAAAGCCGTCGTTTCTTCCCTCAAAGGAGGCGAGATAGTTTGGTTCGCCTCGGAAGTCAGCGCCAAATCGCTGCGCAAAAACGGGCTTCTCAGCCCATCCCTCATCCGCGAGGATCTGCTCTTCGCCATCAAAGACAAGCTCAGCAAAGGCGAGCAGCTCGACTACCATTCCACCTACTGCAGCCACGCGATGGCCTTCACCGGGGTCAACCTCGTCGGCAGCAAACCCAACCGCTTCAAAATCGAGAACTCCTGGGGCAAAGACAATGGCGACGGTGGTTTCTTCGTCTGCGACACCCCTTGGTTCGACTCCTATGTCTATCAGGTCCTCGTCAGGAAGAAATACCTCCCGGAGAGCCTGCTTAAGCAATACGAGGAATCGCCGACCAAAGAATGCGATCCCTTCAACGGTCTTTGGGCCCGTTTGGACTAAAGGAAGCACTTTCAAGGAAACGCCCGCGAAAAGGTGTTTCCTTTTTGTTTGCCGTGCCTAGAATATCGGCGCTCATGGAACTGCTTAAGCGCTTCAGAAAACTATTCGACCCGATCGACCTCACCAAAGGTAGCATCTGGAAGGGCATCATCGCCTTCTTCGTCCCGATCGTCCTCTCCCTTATCCTTCAGCAAATCTACACTATCACCGACACCATCATCGTCGGGCAGAACCTCGGGGCCTCCGAGGTCGCAGGGGTCAATAGCAGCGCCCCGGCGGTCTGGATAATAATGCAATTCGCGATCGGCGCCTCAAGCGGCTTTTCCGTCATCACCGCCGAACGTTTCGGCGCGGGAGACGAGGAGGGGGCGAGGAAAAGCTACCTCGCGCAGATAATCCTCATGGCCGTCATTTCCGCGTTGCTTGCTCTCCTTGGCTGTCTTTTGGTCGATCCTCTCCTTTCCCTTATCGGCATCAAAGGAGGGACGGGCGACGCTTCCATGCAGGCTGAGTACGAGGCCGCTAGAACCTATATCCTCATCTTGTATATAGGCACCTTCGCGACCGCTTTCTTCAACATGATTTTCGGGGTTTTGCGGAGTTATGGCGATTCCTTCACCCCCTTTCTCTTCCTTCTTTTATCAGCCTTGGCAAACGTCGGGCTCGATCTGCTTTTCATCGTCGTCTTCCGTTGGGGCGTGGCAGGAAGCGCCTGGGCGACGGTCATCTCGCAGGCCATATCGGCCTTTGGGGCAATGGCTTACGCGGCGATACGCTATCCGAAGATGAGGATAAGGAAAAGCGATTGGCGCCTCTCCTGGCGCTTCATCTGGCGCCACCTAAAGGATGGGCTTCCTTTGGCATTCCAATTCTCCATCCTCGAGATAGGCATCATCGTCATGCAGGCGGCGATCATCTCTTTCGACACGGACGCCAGCGGGGCCATGGTGGCCTCCACCCCCGCTCAGTTAGGCTATGGGGCCGCAAGCAAGGTCTTCAACATCATGATGGCCCCGATGAGCGGCCTTGGGACGGCGATGCTTTCCTACATGGGCCAAAACATCGGCGCCAACAACAAAGAAAGGCTCCGCAAGGGCTTCAGGATATCGTTGATCATGGCCCTCATCATCTGGGTCGCCGTCTGCGCGATAGGCTTGCTTCTTATGATCGACGGGGCCTATCAAAGGATCTTCTTGAGCGCCGACAAGATCAATGAGGAGAGCCTCCGCTACGGCAACACCTACCTCTTCACCGTCATGCCCTTCATGGGCGTGCTTGCCTTGCTCTTCCTAGGAAGGAACGAGCTCCAAGGGCTCGAAAAGCCCCTCTTTCCATTCCTCGCCGGGATAGGAGAGCTCGTCGGAAGGGTCCTGGTCTGCCTTTTCTTGCCCACGCTCGTCAACGGAGGGGCGATAACGAGCACGGCAAGCGAAGCCTCTTATGTAGCTGTGTGCCTAGCAGACGTCATCGCATGGATCGCCGCCTGCGCTTTCTTGCTGCCGGCCCTGTTCAAAACGGCCGCGAAATGGAAGAATAGCCCTGAGGAAAAGAAACAATGAGCTTATATGTGGTGAGGCATGGCAGGACGGATTGGAACGACAAGCGCCTGATCCAGGGGAGGATAGACATCCCGCTTAACGAAGACGGCATTGCCCAAGCAAAGCTCACCGCGAAAAAGCTCGCCGACACCCCTCTTGACGTCATTTACGTCTCCCCTCTTCTCCGCGCGAGGCAAACCGCCTCTTACATCAATGAGGGAAGGGGCATCGAGACGATAATCGAGCCGCGCATCCAAGAGGAGTTCTATGGCGATTTCGAAGGCAAACCCCGCAGCGGCGAGGCCTATCTCACCCAACGCCAAAGCTTCTTCAAGCGCTACCCAAACGGCGAAGGTTATCTCGATGTCGTCGCGCGTGTCTATCCATTTTTGAACGAGATAAAAGAAACGAGGAAGGGCCAAAACATCCTCCTTGTTTGCCATGGCGGCATGTCGCGCGTGGTCAATTCTTATTTCTACGATATGAGCAATGAGGAATTCGTGGCCTTCGGCCTCGACAACTGCGAAGTCGCGCGCTACGAATTCAAATATTAGGCCTTATGGGAGAGGCGCCTAGTCTGCCCAAAAAGAGCAAGGCTTTGCAGCGTCGATTGAAGGTCCAAGCTCGGGTTGCCATGCTCGGCGAAGCTCTTCTCGACGACTTCCTTGAATTGTGGATAGAGCTCTTTCATGTTGTCGTCAGCTTCGTGATAGCCTCTGGCGATGCCTTCCATGGCCACGCCGGAGAGGGTGAATATCGGGCCCAAGGCGAAGTCGGGGACGGTCACTTTCTTCTGGGAGTAAAGGAAATATGAATAATACGAGAAAAAGACGTCGCAGAGAGGGTGGCAGTCTTCGTTGTTATGGTCTTCGGGATCCCAAGAGGGCCATCTGACCGCGTTTCTGGTGCCGAGCAAGACGCCCCTATTGACGCTGGAGTCGATGAGGGCGATGAGAAGAGCCTTGAATCCGTCGTTCCCGAAATGCATGCGCCCCATCAAGGAGCCGACAAGGGAAGGCACCATCGCTTTCTCTTCCGCGGTGGCGTTATCCGGCAGCATATCCTCGACTATCCGGCAGAAAAGGCCAAAGCCTGTGGCTTGGTCGAGCATGTCCAGCTGGTCGATCGCGACTTTCTCTCTTTCAATCTTCATCTTCATCTCCTAAAAAGCTTTTGGAAGGGTGGGGTTTTACCTCTCCAAAAGCAAGCATATTCAAGCACGCTTTTCCGATTCATCAAGACTTTTTTTCTTCTTCCTTTTGGCCTTTTTGTTTTTGGCTTTCCCTTCGTAGAAAGGTCCATGCACGGAAGAAAGGGCGCCGCCATGGTATTCGAGGATCATGGAGAAAGGGCGCTCGCGCTCTTCTTCAAGAAGAGGCAAAAAGGCTTTGTCGCCTTCCCACATCGGCAGATCTCCCATCTTCTCCTTTTTGACCCAGGCAAGATCGCCTTCTGAGCAAGTCAGCAGTTCCCCAGAGAAAGAAGTCACTTTGAAAAGGAACATCCTCTCCGGCGGATAGAGGTCGTTGAGGAAATCTATTTTGCCAAGGTAGGCGTATTCGCCGACATCCAGCCCCGTCTCTTCTTTGATCTCGCGTTTGAAGGCGTGGACGACGCTCTCACCCTCTTCTATCTTGCCTCCGACCCCAATCCATTTGCCCTCATTGAGGTCATTCTTCTTTTTGACGCGATGGAGCAGCAGATAAGAGTCCCCTTTCTCAATATAAGCCAAAGTGGTTCTCGTCTTTATCTGCTTTCGCCAAGAGAAAAGGGCTTCCCTTTCTTTTATTTTCCCCAAAATCTCCGCAATAACCCGCTCCAATTCGCCCTCGATCTCTTTCCCCCAATAGCGGAGGACGAGGTATCCTTGCTTGGCGAGGGTCGCGTTGACCTCCTTGTCCCTAGCGATGTTCCTCTCTATTTTCGGAATCCAATAGGAAAGGTTGGTGTGAATTTTCTTCTTGTTCTCATCGAAGTTGTACCCATGCCAGAACTCCGAGTCGCAGAAGATCGCTATTTTGAGCTTCTGGATCACGATGTCAGGATGCCCGAATACCTTGGACGAATAAAGGCGATAGGTGACCCCGGCTCGGCTCAGCCCCTTTCTGAGGGCGAGCTCTATCCCGGTGTCGCGCCCCCTGATCCGCGACATCGTATAGGAAATGACCTTGGGGTCGCGCTTAGCCATCATCAGGCCTCCTTGTTCGGGAAGCAAAGCAGACGGAGAGAGGCGTAATCCAAACTCGGATCTTCCACCGAGACGCCATTATGGGTGAGGCAAAGAAGGCTCAGAGACTCTCCTTCGACGCTGTAGACCGCGCAAAGCGAAGGGTCATCTTTGCTGGAAAGAAGATAGGTGTGAGGCATGCCGTTGGATTCGACGTTCATGGCAAGCAAATCCCAAGAGGAAATGTCCGCTGAGAGGGCCTTTTTCAAAAGCCCGGCTTTCTCCTCTTCTTTTACTCCGACATACTGAGTCGCGGAAGAGTCGATGGCTTTGGGGGATGAGGCGAAACGCAGATTGCCTTCCCTGACGAATTTCCTCGCGACGAACATAAGCGAAGGGTCATTGATTATCGTGCGGGATGAAACGCCTTTTTTATCCGGCGAGAAAAGGAAAATCTCCTCCTCTTCTTTCGATGGAATCTCATTCGCCATAGAGCCGGCGGGCTCGCTCATCAGTCTAGGGCCGTATTGCCTTTGATTGGGAGTAAAAGATGGCGTATTAGGTGTTGGAAAGGCAGGCTTCGCCTTCACGTTCGGTTCGAAAGCGGGCTTGGTGAAAGAAGGCGTTTTCATCGCATTGGCGTTGCTTTGGCGCTCAATCGCTTCCGGCTTCTTTTGCTCTAGCCTGCGCCTAGAGTCATTCTGAGGAAAGGCTTTAGGCTTGGAATTGGGCTCGAACTGCGGCCTTAAGAAAGAGGAGGCAATGACTTTTTGGTCAGGCTCATCGTCTTGCCTAGGCGCGTTGGCAAATGCCCTTTTCCTGTCTTTGGAGAAGGAGCCGAGGTCCTTCGGCTTTTTCTTCGACCCGGCGGAGAAGGTCTCTTTCTGGACGTTGACGCTGACCGGGTCTTCCTCATCGTCGGCGATGTCGGCGACGCTATAGGAAGAGCCGAGGTCCCTCGTGCCTTTTTTGGAAGAAGGGACGAAGGAAGGGCGGGACACCTCGATGTTAAGAGGGGCCTCATCGTCATCCGCGAAGTTGTCATCATCGTCAGGGAGATAGCCAAGATCGACGGGCATGCTTTGCTTTTTGGGGGCGAAGGAAGCGCCGCTTTGGGAAAGGGACAAGGTGGAAAGGAATTCTTTGCCGCTCATCTTCTCCCCTCCTTCCTCGCAGATTTCCACGCCATTGAGGCAGCAGACATTCGCCTCCAGGCTTTTGAAGGAGAGGGCGAGCACCTGCTCAGGGTGTGCACGATTCATGAGAAGGGCACTGAAAAGGTTGTCGTCAGCATCTACGACAAGCGCCGGCAAGAGCCATTCCGACAATTTGAACGAGGTCCTCGCAAGAGCCATGACCGCGTCTTCCTTGGCGCCATTAGGATAGAAAGAAACATCGCTAGACAAAGGAAAAGAACGGACTTTTGCAAGGATTTCCTGGGCTTCTTGGAAAAATGGGAGGGTAAAGGAGGAAGAGTCGTTAGCGAGCAGCATCTCGCCTCTAGAAGGGACTGCCTGATAAAGATAAATCGCTTGCTTCATGATCCCTCCTCGCCTTAACGGCTATCTTGCTTATTCTAGTCCAAATTAAGCAAGGAAGGACACTCGCAGATGCCCTTTTCGTATAAAATCACCCCATGCAGCGAATTTCTTTGGCCCTGCCTTCCGCCCTCCCCTCTTTGGAAAAAGCCTCCCGCCGAGCGGATATGGATTTCGAAGAACCCTTTCTCGATGGCGGGCAGTTGAAACAAGCCGTGGACGAGAGAAGGGCCTATGTCCTCAAGGACGGCTTGCGGATAATATCCATCGTCTCCCTCTCCTTCTTCCCTTTGGAGGAGATATACGGGAACGACGTCGCGAAGCAAAACGAGCTTCTCGACCGCATCGGCTATTACGGCGAGCCCCTGCTTCTCCTCGAATCGATCTTCACCGATCCCCTCTACAAAGGGAAAGGGAACGCGCGTTCGCTTTTCTTGTCGCTGGTCTCCAATCACAAAGAGGCGACCTGGCTCTCCCTTTTGCCCGCTTCGCGCTTGTCTCTTCTCCCCTTCTTCAAAACCCTGGGATTCAAGGGCTACGATTTCCTCCCTTCCGGCGCTTTGATACTGATCAGGAAAAAAGAAAAGGAAGGGCTCTGCGCGAACCCTTCCTTCTAAAACCAGAATCAGGCGAGCTGGCTGCGGTAAAGATCGGCGAAGAAGCCGTTCTGCCCCATCAGCTCATCGAAGTTCCCCTGCTCGATTATCTCCCCGTCTTTCAGCACGAGGATAAGATCGGAGTTGCGGATGGTGGAAAGGCGGTGGGCGACCACCAAAGAGGTCTTCCCCTTCATCAGCTCATCGAAAGCCTTGCCCAAGGCGAGCTCTGTGCGGAGATCGATGTTGCTCGTCGCTTCGTCAAGGAGGACTATCTCAGGCTTGGTGAGCAAAATGCGCGCGACGCAAAGGAGCTGTTTCTCGCCTTGCGAGAGCCCGCTGGAATTGCTAACTATCGTCGAGTACCCTTCAGGAAGGCGGCGGATGAATTCGTCGGCATGCGCTTTCTTCGCCGCTTCAACGACCTCTTCCATGGTGGCCTCAGGCTTGCCGAAGGCGATGTTGTCCCTGATGGAGGCCTTCTCAAGCCAAGTTTCCTGCAAAACCATGCCGATATGGCTCCTCATCTCCGATTTCTTGACCTGATTGGTTGGAATGAGATTCATCTCAAAGCCGCCCTGCTGCGGGTCATAGAAGCGCATAAGGAGGTTGATTATCGTGGTCTTCCCGCAACCGGTCGGGCCGACAAGGGCGATCTTGTGGCCTTTGTAAATGTCGAGGTTGAAGTTCTTGATGATCTGCCTTTTCCCGTCGTAAGAGAAGTTCATCCCTTTGGCCTCAAGGGTCTCGATCGTTGCCCCGAGGTGCTCGTCCCCCTCATCCACGTCCTTCGGGCAAAGGATGGTCTGCTGGACCCTGTCGAGGGAAGCGCTGGCGTAGAAGACGTCGCTTGCAACATCGGCGATCTCGTTGAAAGGGGTCATGTACTGCAAAGAATACGAAAGGAAAGAAGAGAGGGCCCCGACGGTGAAATTGATGCCAAGCCAAGTTGGGCTGTCGATCAGAAGGAACGCGCCGAAAAGGATTATCGAGGCGTAGATGAGGTTGTTGACAAGGCGCGTCGAGGGATTGATCCAGGCTGCGGCGAAGGTGGCTTTGAAATTGGCTTTTTTGACTTCCTCGTCTTTCATGAGGAAATCCCTTTCCCTCGCCTCTTCCATCCCATAGGCGTGGATGGCTTCCAAGTTGGAGAGGGATTCCAAAGAATGCGCGGTGAGCTCGCCCATCTTCGCGTTCTGCATCTTGAAGTAGACCGAGTTGGATTTGCTGACGAAGCGGCTCACCACCACCGAGATCGGGGTCAAAAGGACGACGCACAAAGCCAAGGCCCAGTTCAGATAGAACATGAAGAAGAGGGTGATGGCAATCTGCACGATGCCCTCGAACAACGCCCCCGCTCCGGTGATGAGCCCGGTCTGGACGGTCTCGATGTCGTTGGTGAGGCGGAGAAGAAGGTCGCCGTGCGGGTGGGTGTCGAGATAGGAAAGAGGAACCTGGTTCAAGGCGTCAAACAAAGCGTCCCTCATGTTCTTCACCACGCGCTGGCCGCATTTGGAGAGGGCGTAATCGAAGGCGTAGCGGAATAGCGCTCCGACGATGATGAGCCCGAAAACAAGGAAAAGATAAGGAGTCAATTGGCTCGGCTTGAAATCCTCCGAGCGCATGAGGTCGATGGCTAGGCCCGTCACGAAAGGTATCGCCATCTTCGCCGAGACCGAACAAAGAGCCAAGACGAAAGAGAGGGCGAGCAGCGCGCGGTTCCCCTTCATATAAGGGAGAAGAGAAGAGATGTTGAGCGATTTCCTTTTCATTTCGTTTTCACCTGCGTTTCGTAGATCTCTTGGTAGATGGGGCAGGAGGCGAGCAGCTCCTCATGGGAGCCAACCCCCACTATCTGGCCTTTGTCCAAGACGTAAATGCGGTCGCAATCCTTGATGGAAGTGGCCCTTTGCGAGACCATCACCAAGGTCAAATCATTGCGTTTTGCGATGTTTTTGCGGACCATGAGGTCGCTTTTATAATCAAGGGCGCTTGTGGCGTCGTCCAAGAAAAGAAGGGGTCTATTCGACAGCAAAGCACGCGCGATGAGCAGCCTCTGCTTTTGGCCGCCGGAGAAATTCTGCCCCGCCTCTTCCACCTCGTGGTCGAGGCCGTCTTTGTAGCGAGCGACGAATTCCTCGGCCAAAGAATCCTTGAGGGCCTTCCAGATGTCCTCGTCGCTGGCGATAGGATTGCCTAGCAGCATGTTGGAGCGGATGGTGCCGCGGAAAAGCTGTTTCTTTTGGCTCACCAAGGCGATCTCCGAGCGGATATTCTCAAGCTTGCTCTCCTTGATGGGGTGGCCATGGAAGCAAAGCTCGCCGGAAGTGAGGTCGTAGAAACGCTCCATGAGGTTGAGCAAGGTCGATTTGCCAGAGCCCGTGCCGCCGATGATTCCGATCGACTCCCCTTTGCCGATAGTCATGTCGATGTCTTTCAAGGCAAGGCTCTCCCCGCCGAAGCTGAGGCAGGCCTTCTTGAATTCGAAGACGGGCTCGCCTTCTTTCAAAGCCGGCTCATCTTCGCGGGTGCCTGAGACGATGTCGGGCTCCAAAGCCAGGAAATCGTCGATCCTCTTCTTTGAGGTGAAGGCTTTAGAAAGCGAGGTGATGAGGCGCGTGAACATGATGAGGGCGGAAAGCGAGGTCGTGAGGTAATTGACCAAGGCGACGATGTCCCCGACCGAAAGAGAGGCGCTTTCGTTATGGAAGCCGCCGATATAGAAAACAAGGAGCACAGCCCCGTTGATGAGGGCGAAGGTGAGTGGGTTGATGAGGGCGTTTATCTTCGAGATGACAAGGGCCTGCTTGCGGTATTTCTCGCTGGCGGAGCGGAATTCTTCGGTCTCGATTCCCTCTTTGTTGAAGGAACGCACCACCCTCGCCCCGACGATCTCGTCCTCGCCGCGGCTGGAGATGATGTCGAGCTCCCTCTGCAGCTTCGCGTATTGCTTGGGCGTCGAGCAGACGACGATGCCGATGACCAGGCCAGAAAGCGCCAAAGCCCCGAGGACGACGCACCCGGCGATGGGATTGATGATGAAGCTCGCGACTATCGAGCCAAGGACCAAGAAAGGGGCCCGGACGATCAGGCGCATCAGCATCTGAACGCCGTTTTGCACCAGAAAGGAATCGTTGTTCAGCAAATTGAGGGCCTTGTTGCGCCCATAATCGTCGAGCTGCTTCGCCGAGAGTAGATGGATCCTTTCGTAGATGACCTTCTTCAGGTCGTAGGAATATTCGCTGCTCACCTTCGCGGCCAGATACTGCGTGACCATCGTGACGGCGAAGCCCGCCAAAGCGAGGCCAAACATCACGCAGGCGATGACGAGGATGTAATTCCAATCGTGGTAATGGGTGCCTTTAGCGTCCAATCCCTCATCGATTATCTTGCTGACGAGGATGGGGACGATAAGCTCGGTGATCGCCTCAAACAGCTTGAAAGCGGGCGCGAGGAAAACCTTGACCCGGTATTTTTTTAGTGGCCCGAAAGCCTTGTGGGTGTAAGCCGCGTTTTCCTCTTCCATAATCATTTGCCTTCCTTGATGACGTCTTCTTCAAGCGGATTGAGGGTGATTTCGGCGATCACCACGTCGTCTCCGCCGTCGTTATAACGAAGAAGCTGATATCCGGAATCGGTCACGACTACCTGGTCGAAATCGCTTTCGCCGTTATGGGTGAAGCCCGCGACGTCGGTGAAGGTCCAGCGGTTCTTGGGCTTGTTGAACGAGCAATAAAGATTGGCGGTGTCGATGAGCAGGCCAGGCTCCGCGCATTCGATCTCAAAGACAAGCTCGCCGGATTCCTTGTCGTAGCTCACCAGGGTAAAGTGCTTCTCGGAATCATCGGGGAGATTGGGGTCGCCATAGGTATCGAAGAAAGTGTCGACGTCGAGGAGCGGGTCGCCCTTTTTGGCGTTCATATTATTGCATAGGCCCTCTATCTGCTTTTCGGCGTCTTTGAAGAAAGGGGGGCGCGTATCGTTGCCGCTAGTTACGGCGCGGACGACGCTTGCGAATTGGGCGATAAGGTAATATTTCAAGGCGAAGCCATCATCCGGCCCAATGCCCCAGCCGTTCTGGGCGCATTTGGCGAGGCGATAAGAAAACTCGGGCAGGCAGGTGGGGCGGAATTTGTTGGAGAGCATGGTCAGGTAGCTTTCCCTCATCCCCCCGATGATTATGTGCAAAGCGAAATCCTCGTCTTTTTTCACCGGCTCGCCGTAATGGTAGCAGTCAGCGAGCAGATAGACGGCCTGCATCGAGCCGAGGGCCGCGGCCTTGGAGAAGCATTCGTAGCCTTCCATTTTCTGCCTTTTGTTGCCGTATCCCGCCAAAGCGAGGCGCCCTTTGGCGCAAAGGGCCTCAGGGTTGAAGCGGAGGACGGGGCTTGAATAATAGGAATAGGCCAGTTTGAAGTCCGGCGCGTGGAAACGGGAGGCGCCTGAAGCGAAGTCGCCGAGGGAAAGCGCGGCCTTCTCGTCCCCTCCCGTTGCGAGAATCTGGCAATAACTGAGGAAAAGCTCTTCGTTCTTCTTGGTTTTCGGAGTCTCGCCAGAGAGATAGCGGTCGATGTATTCCCTGAAGGAGAGCGGCTCGTTCTTCTTCGGGCCATCTTTGTAGAAAACCTCATGCATCTCCTTCAGGAGATCTTTGGACAACGGGACGCCGGAAGCGTCGCCGATGACGGTGCTCATCCCGCACTCCGGGCAGATGGCTGAGGCCCTGCCGCCATCGCCTTGCTCCCATTCGGTGACCTTCCTGGCGTTATAGGTCTTCGTGCAGAAATAGCAGCCGCATTTCTTGGAGCGGATTATCTCGATCTCGTTGTTGACGCTATGGGATTTATAGCCTTCCAGTATGGCTTTTCTCTCATTCTTTTTCATGCCGGGCTATCTTAGCACACTTGGCCATAGCGAAAAGGCGCTCTTCTTTGAAGAGAGCGCTTTTCTCGGCGTTGACCGAGCCAAGAAAGATGGCAAAATTGGCACATGAAAATTTTAGTGGATGCTTTGGGCGGTGATCTCGCCCCTCAGGCGGTGCTGGAAGGCGCCGCGCACGCGCTGGCCTCGCGCAAGGATCTGAGCCTTGTCATCGCCGGGCCGAGCGCCATATGCAAAGAAAAGCTCGAGAAACTTGGCGCAGACATGTCGCGCATCGAGTTCCTTGAGGCGAAAGACGCCGTCCTGAACACGGACCATCCCGCGCTTTTCCTGAAGCAAAAGCCACAATCCTCCCTGGCGATCGCTTACGATTCGCTCCGGAAAAGAGACGACATCGACGGCATGGCCTCCGCCGGGCCGACGGGAGCGGTTCTCACCGGCGCCGTGCTTCGCCTCGGACGCATCCCGGGAATCGAAAGGCCCGCCCTCCTTTCGACTCTGCCCACCAAAAACGGCTCTTATGTGCGCCTCATCGATTCGGGCGCGAACATGGACTGCAAGCCGGAATATCTCTACCAATTCGCCTTGATGGCCTCCACCTATCTTGAGTGCATCGGGATCAAAAGCCCCCGCGTCAGCTTGCTGAACGTCGGCTCCGAGGAGGGAAAGGGGGACGAACTATCAAAAGAGGCTTACGCCCTTCTGAAAGACAGCTCCTTGAATTTCCTTGGCAACATCGAAGGGGACCACGTCCTCGACGGGACCACCGACATCGTCACCTGCGACGGCTTCGCGGGCAACGTCTTCCTCAAAGGGAGCGAAGGCGCCTTCTATTTCATGAAAGACCTGATGAAGGAAGCGATGTCGGGCACCGCGATACGCAAGTTCGGCGCCTTGTTCCAGCTTAAGGGCATCAAGCAGGCAAAGAAGCCTTTCGAGATGGTCAAGCGCGGCTGCGCCCCCTTGCTCGGCACGAAGAAGCTCGTGGTCAAAACCCACGGCAAGAGCGACGCCGAAACCTTCGAAGGGACAATCCTAGAGACGGCCTCGCTCGCCGAAAAAGGCCTCCTCAAGAAGATCGAGGAAGCTTTGGAAAAAGAGAAAAAAGCTTAGTTTTGCAACGTATTCGATGCATCAGCCCCGCTTTTGCGGGGTTTTTTGATCTCGCGGTAAGCCTGATGCTCACTCATATGCCAAAGGGCGATGAAGTAGAAGATCCCGAAGACAGCGAAGATCGAGACGAAGAGGACGTAGCGCCAGGAGAGCGCGAAATCGTAGAAATGATAGAAGAGAATGTGATTGGAGGCGTTGTAAAGGAAATGAAAAGAGACGGGGATGAGCGCGGAGTCGAAATAGATGGCGAGGTAACCGCAGACCAAGGTAAGGAGATAAATGAAGACGATCTGCAGCAAACTGACGAGCCACACCGCTTCTATCTCACCCGGATAGGTCGGATAAAGGAAGATGTAGCAATGGGCGGCGCAGAAGAGGGTGGCGCTGCAGAAAATAGAGACGAGGCGCGCGTGCTTGAAGTGGAACAAATCGAGGAAAAGGCAGATGAAGAGGTCGACGAATAGCAGATCCTCGAAGACCGCTGCCGCGCTGTCGGCGACGAGCTCCAGCATGAGCAGCCCGACGTCTTGCGCTTCGTAGGAAGGGCCGAAGCCGATTATCGGGACAGAAAGGAAATTGATCGCGCAGAAGATAAGCAGAGGCAACAGGAAAAGATATTTTAGCTGTATGTGCGGGCGTTCGATCTCGATCTCCCAGAAATGTTTGGCGAAGATCAAGAAGGAGACTGCCGGGGCGAAAGCAAGAATACGCGCGATAAGGAACCCCCTCTCCCCGAACCAGACCTCGCTTGGGAGGTATGACAAAACGACATAATAAACAAACAGGGTGACGAAGATGATCAGCTTTCTTTTGACGGGCTTTGCCATATGCCCCGAATTCTAGACCTCTAGGAAAGCGGTAAAAAGAGGTGAAATGGAAACCCGCAAGCCGAGGTTGTTAGTTGTCAGTTGATGTGAAATGTTTGAATAGCATCAGGCAACGGGCCTCGCCGGTATTGTCCACGATGCGCTTCAGGCTTTGAAGTTCGACTTGGTTCGGGGCCTTCAGCTTGAGGGGCATTCTTCGCATGTCGTTGCACCTCGCGTTCCAACTCTTCCCCTGCTTCCTCAGGCCCTCGAGCGAATAGAAAAACAAGGTGCGGTAGAACTTCTTCTGGTCAACGCGGTGGGGCCTCTCCGCATCGTGCATCAAACACTCGTCGCTGAAGTAGAGGCAGCGCTTCCCGGAACCCTCGTCGAGGACCATGTGCTGGTAGAATCCGTCCTCAATGCCCGGCGCCTCTGAGGGCGACCAGATGTCGATCGATGAGGCGCTCGCCCTCTGGTCGGGGAGGTCCTTAATCTTTTTCTTCGTCGCCCCGCTCGCAGCGAAGGCGCACGGCGTCTTCGCCCTGTGGCTCTTGCTCCTCAGGGAACCCTCGGTGCCGTCGTGGCTTCTAGCCCAGCGCCGGGCGCTTGCGCGTAGGCGACGGCGGCACGGGTCTGCAGGTCGTGCGGAAAGCGCCCCGGCCCGCTGGATTGATTTATAATGTTCATGGCATCCGCCTTAACTAAAGCAAGGCCTTTTGTTTTATCCCCCATAACCATTAAAATATCGCCTTCCTGTATGTCAAACATCTTGCTAGCTTCAGCAGGAACGGTAATCTGACCCTTGGGCCCTACCTTTACACTTACGATAAATTTATCATCCCTTACGTCTTTAATATATGGTTGTCAAATTTGTTCAAAAATATAAATCTACTCTTCTTCGTAATAATACGAATAGTCGATTCCTTTCATAAATAATTCTCTATCGCTTATTTCGTCCGTCAAAGCGCATGAAAGCAATTTTTTAATTGGCTTATCATCCAACGGACTATCTTTCATTGCGGCTAGGTATTCATTTTTATCAATTTGGGACCAGTCAATGCACTTATGAAGCCTGTTTTTTAAAATGATATCTAACCAAATCCTAGTGGATCTGCCATTCCCTTCCAAAAATGGATGAGCAATATTCATTTCAATATATTTATTTAATATTTGATCTAAATCAAAATCAGGCA
>CAVDSY010000019.1:0-38943 GCA_963611815.1 bacterium | reverse complement strand
TAAACGGCTAGTTGGTATCGCGAAAAATCGATACCAACTAGGAATTTAAAGAGCCAAGTTTTTTTGCCAAAATGGTAGCATTTATCTGACGTTGATTGACCATGGATATAAAGACATTCCTCACATATAACCTCGCGCCAATAGCGGGCCTTGTCTTCCAATTGATGATTTTGCTGCTCGGCAAGAACTTCAACAAAAAAGAGAAGATTGTCTTTTATGTGGTTTTGATTCTCGAAATAGCCGAGATCGTTTGCTACGACATTGAACTTTATTATCAAAAGCTTACATACCCGACGATCGAACGCACAATTCTCTCGATAGCGGGATATATCCTGCGTCCAATGCTGATTTACCCGATCGTCTTGTTACTCAAGCAAGACACTAAATTAAAGGATTCTAAGCTTGCCTATTTGGATCTCATCCCTTTGGCAATCGTCATCATCGTCCAGCAATTTGTTTTTTTCACCGACTGGGTTTTCTACATCGATGCGAACGGAAGGTGGAGCGGTGGGACTTTGCATCTCAATTTGGTTTCCCCGATTGTCTGCTATCTTTACATGGCTGAGATTTTTGTCCTAATCGCCATGGCGAAGGCAAACGACCGAAAAATTGGCATCTCGCTTGTTATCGTATTGGTTATCTATTCCGCTTTGAGCATTGCCTTTGAAAGCGAATTCAACATCGCTGGCCTTGGCATAACCGGCGGGGTCTTTTCGATCGTGTTTTTGATGTTTGCCATCCAAATGAACCGTCTTAACGCAATGAAAGACCAGCTGAAAGTTTTAAGCGAGATCGATGGCTTGTCGCAAATCAATAACCGTTATTACGGCGAGAAACTTATCGATGAAGCCATCTCAAATAAAAAAGCCGGATTCTTCGCCCTCGTTGACCTGGATGATTTCAAGAAAATCAATGATACCTATGGGCATATGGCTGGTGACGAAGCTATCAAGAAGTCCGCTCATGCCATGAAATCTTTCGCCCAGGAAGGCGATGTCGTTATGCGTCTTGGCGGCGATGAATTCGCCATCTATACCTCGCGCATCAAAACCATTGAGGAATTCGCCAAGAAAGCCGATGAGCTCTTCTCTCAGGTCAAAGACATCCACATCGACGCCTCTGGCGGAAAAGTGACGATAGAGGCCTCCGTTGGGGTTGCCTATTATGACGGCGTATCTGAAACCACTTTCGACAGTCTCTACCATGAGGCCGATAAGAAACTTTACGAGGCGAAAACTCAAAAAGGGAATTCTATCCGCTATTGATCAAGAGCAAGCAAATGATGCCGCCTTTGCCAGGCGGCTTTCTTTTCCGCTTCTTAATTTCTCCACAAATCTTTATTTATTTTTCCCTTCCATCAAGAATGCTGAGCCACCGCAAGATGGGCGAGTAGAATATCCATGAACGGAGGATTCCCATGAACGTTTTGGATGAAGTGCGCGAGATAGGGCTTGTTCCCGTCGTCGTGCTTAATAAGGTTGAAGACACCATTCCAACCCTTGAAACGCTGATCAAAGGCGATGTCCCAATCGCGGAAATATGCTTCCGCACGCCTTGCGCTGCGAATTGCATTAGATTGGCCGTGAAGGAAATGCCTAAGATGCTTATTGGCGCTGGCACGGTGATCAATCGCGCGCAGTGCCTTGAGGCAATTTCCTGCGGGGCGAAGTTCATCGTTTCCCCAGGCTTTTCTCAATCAGTATGCGATGCCTGCAAAGAAAACGATATTCCTTATTTGCCGGGCGTGGCGACTCCTACGGAAATAATGATGGCTTTAGATAATGGCCTGACGACTTTGAAGTTCTTTCCAGCCGGCGTGTTTGGGTGGCTCAAGGCGGTCAAGGCGCTCGGCGCCGCCTTCCCTTCATGCAAATTCATGCCAACAGGAGGGGTGGACAATTCAAATTTGGCGGAGTTCATCAAGTGCGACAAAATCATCGCCTGCGGTGGCTCCTGGCTCCTCAAAGGGACAAAGGCAGAGCAAATCGGTAATTGCCTCGAGGCGAGAAGAATCATCAAGGAGAACAGATAATGGCGAAGATTGTTACGATGGGCGAGATCATGTTGAGGCTTTCCTCAACCGGTAATTCGCGTTTTGTTCAGGCCCAATCATTCGATGCCTGCTATGGGGGAGGCGAGGCCAATGTTGCCGTCTCTCTTGCCAATTACGGGCATGAGGCATATTTCGTGAGCAAAGTGCCATCACACGAAATCGGTCAATGCGCAGTGAATGCCTTGAGGCGTTACGGCGTCCATAGCGACTACATCGCTAGGGGCGGCGACCGCTTGGGAGTCTACTACCTCGAGTCAGGGTCTTCGATGAGGGCGAGCAAAGTAATCTATGACCGCGCCCATTCTTCCATCGCCGAAGCCAACCATGAAGATTTTGATTTCGAAAGGATATTCGAAGGCGCCGCTTGGTTCCATTGGTCCGGCATCACGCCTGCCATCAGCGACAAGTCCGCGGAGAACCTTCGCCTGGCCCTCATCGCGGCCAAAAAGCACGGAGTCATCGTCTCTTGCGATCTGAACTTCCGCAAGAAACTATGGACCTCCGAGAAGGCGATTTCAATCATGCGCCCATTAATGCAATATGTCGACGTCTGCATCGGAAACGAAGAAGACGCCGAACTTTGCCTTGGATTCAAGCCAGAAGCCGATGTTGAGGGCGGGAAGACCGACGCCTCTGGATATCATAGAATATTCGAACAAATGGCCAAAGAATTTGGGTTCAAGTACGTTGTCTCGACTTTGCGTGAATCCTATTCCGCGAGTCACAATGGCTGGAAGGCTCTCATATACAACGGGCGCGATTTCTACGAATCAAAACATTACGACATTCTACCTATCGTCGATCGCGTCGGCGGTGGAGACTCTTTTTCCGGCGGTCTAATCCACGGGCTGCTTACTTGGCCGAATGATCAGGAGAAGGCTCTTGAATTCGCCGTCGCTGCGTCTGCGCTCAAACACACGATTCCAGGCGACTTCAATCTCGTCTCCGAGAAAGAGGTCCTCGCTTTGATGAGCGGAGATGGTTCCGGCAGAGTCCAAAGGTAATCGCCTGTTTAGCACAAGCGGGTAAGAAGCCAGTTTTTAATAACGAAAAAAGACCATTCGAAATATGAGCTTTTTGCGGGCTTTTTGCTTAAAAACCTCTCTTTTTCAAGTATTTAGCGAGCTCTTCTCCGATCAATCTGTGACCCTCATTGGTAGGGTGCAAACCATCAGCGAAATGCTCACTCCTTTTGTCGGTTGTCGGATTTTCCAAGCAAGTGAGCGGCAATGTATCTATTCCGTAATCGCCGCAGACTTCGACGATTGCTTTGCGATATTCCTCCAGCGGAGGTTTGTTCATCCAATAAATCGTCCCGTCGCCTCTTGGACTTGCTTCGTTGTAACGCGGAGCTGGCAGCACGAAGCAAATCTGTTTTTTGCTTAATTTCTTGGCGGTCAGAAGATATTCAACAAGGCATTTGAGAGCCCCGTAAAAAGTCCAAGGCGTTGCGTCTCCTTTCGTTCCAAGGCATGCGTCTCCGTGCCCATAGTCATTTGTGCCACCGAAGACAAAGAGAAAGTCGCAAGGGTTCATCCAACGCGCGCGAAGAAGGAAGTCTTCGTCTGGATTCCCATTGACATTGGCTCTTTGTCTTGCGACGCGTGAGCCAGAGAGGCCGTAGTTGCCCTCTTTGGCTCCAAGCAAAGAACAGCATACGGCTGGATATGCTTTTTCGGGGCTGTCCGCGCCTACGCCTTCCGTGATTGAATCGCCTAAGAAATTGATGACCATTGTATAACCTCAACTGACTTTCTGGGTAAATATAGACTCGCTTTCCGATACGGGCAATTCATTTTGAGCCGGCCCTTTTTCTGCGCGCTCTCTGATTTTCTTATCCAATTCGGATATTGAGATACAGATGCCTTGAATATTCCTGCGCTTTTTAGTCCGAAAAGACCTTTTTGCAATAGATGCTGCGAAACGATAATTCAACTAGAAAAACATCGGTCGGAGCGTTTTTTATTATGAAGAAAAGCGACATTCTCTTGCATGTGTACCATACCTTGCTAATCAGCAAGACCGTTTCTAAACATGATGTCATGGCCAAGTTTGGCATCTCAAGTTTGCGCTTTGCCCGTTATCTTTCAGACATCCGCTCTTATTTTGTTCGCGAAGGGCTTCCTTATCAAATTGTCTACGAACGAAAAGTCGATCGCTATTACCTTTTGAAAATACGTTAAAAGCTTATTGCAACAACACGAATAAATGGTTTTTGCGGGTTTTTCGATGTGAATCGAATTAGCTGAGCGTTTGACAGAAGCTTGTTAGCCTGCCTAAGCCATCCCAAACTCTGCTTCTTGGGCAAGCGATGTTTATGCGAACGTGGCCAGCCCCTTCTTTCCCATAGACCGAGCCAGGAGTGATCCACAGCCCAGTCGCTTCGCGAAGAGATGCGCAAAAAGAAGAGTCGTCTTTGGAATAAGCGGATAAATCTACCCACATGAGGTAGGTGGCTTCAAGGGGCGCGACTTTCGCTTTCGGCAATTTTTCTTTGAGAATAGAGAGGGCAAAAGCGTAGTTGTCTTGCACATATTCGTTCATTTGCCTGAGCCATTCCCTGCTCTGGTCAAGGCAAGCGGTTGAGATGATATATGAAAGGAAATTGCCTTCCATGACTTCGTCGGCGTTCAGGGCAAAAGCAAGTTTCTTTCTAATTTCCTCATTCTCCGCATAGCAAGCTGACGTTTGCGTGCCGGCGACGTTGAAGGCCTTTGTTGGGGCAATCAGGGTAATGGAATTCGTTTTGGCGTCGTCGCAAGAGCTGACATAGGGGACGTAAGGGCGCTTTGAGCTTGAAATTGGACCATGGACTTCGTCTGAAATGACCAGGACGTCATGCTTTTTGCACAAGGAGGCTATGTGGGCCAATTCTTCTTTGCTCCAAATTCTGCCCACAGGGTTATGAGGGTTGCATAAAACGAGTATTTTAGCCTTTGGGGAGGAAAGTGCTTTCTCCAAAGAAACCCAGTCTATGGAGTAACGCTCATCTTCATTGATCAATGAGCAGGCGACGACCCTTCGGGAACTGTTTTCGACTGAGTGGTTGAAAACGTTGTAGACTGGGGTGAGGAGAATGACTTCATCGCCGGGATTGGAAAAAGCGCGTATGGAGGTTGAGAGAGATGGGATTATCCCCAATGAGAATAGCAAGGCTTCTTTCTTGAGCTCGACGCCGAAAAGATCTTTCCAAAAGTCCACATAAGACCCAGCCCAACGCTTCGGGCACAACGAATATCCAAAGCAAGGATGAGAGATTCTGCTTTTCATCGCATCAACGATGGCCGGGGCAACCTCGAAGTCCATGTCGGCCACCCACATAGGCAGCTCGTTTTCCCCGCAGTCCCATTTGCAGGAATATTCATCCCGCCTGTCGATGACCCTGTCGAAATCGTACTTCATCCTTGGATTATCTCCGTCAGGGAGTGATCAATCCCATTGTCGTCTAGGATGATGTCTCCGATTTCCTTCGCCTTGATTTGCCCAGACAAGGGGTTTTTGACGGAATCAAGTTTGGTGAGAATGTCCGCTTTGATGTTCGAGCAGTACTCGAAAATTAGGTCGCTGTTAACGACTTCGCAATTGATGAGGGTTATATTTTTCATGTAGCAGAATCCTTGATGGGATTCGATGCGGCAATTGATCAATGTGACGTCCTCGGAGTTCCAACCAAAGTATTCCCCCTTCACCGAACAGTTTCGGAGGGTGACTCTTTTGCAGTTCCAAAAAGCATCTTTCGTTTCGAGCGTCGAATCCTCAATAAGGACGTCCTCGCAGCCATCAAAAGCGTAATTTCCCTGCAAAACCAGCTTATTTGCCCTTATGTTTTTGCTGCCCATTCCAAAGTAGGCACCGTTTTTCACCTCAAGCTGCACAAGTTCGACGCCATGATTCCACCAAAGCGTTTCCTCAGCGTTCGAGAAGGAGCAGCGTTTGATCGCAATATCATCGCATTTCCGGAAGTTTTTCGGCCCATCGATTATGCAATCTTCGAAAGAGACCTTTTTGGAATACCAAATCCCCGCTCTTTCGCTTTCCTCGAAAGTCGATGATTTGACGCTCAGCCTCTCCCCGTACCAAAGAGGATATTTGTAAGCGAAGTTCGAGCCGACAACTTCAATGTCGTGGGCCTCTTTGATGGGAGACTCCCCATCTTTGAATATACACGAAGAAAAAATCGTCTCGTTGGCTTTGAAGGCGGCCCTTTCTCCTATGAGAGTTTCCTTGTTGATGATTTTCATGCCGACAATTGTAAAGAAGGAAGCGGAAAAGGAAAGCGCATTCCCCTTCCATTAAGGAGGAAAAAAGACAAAAATTGACGGGCTATGAAAATCTGTGTTTTCTGCGGTTCAAATCTTGGTGGCGACCCTTCTTTCTCTAAAGCCGCAAAAGAGCTGGGCGAGTTGATAGCGAGGCGCGGAGATACCTTGATTTATGGCGGTTCCAGGAAGGGTCTGATGGGCGTTTTGAGCGACGCCTGCTTCCAGCATGGTGGCGAGGTCATCGCTGTCGAACCTCGCTTTTTCATCAACGCTGGTGCCGTGACCGATTCGATTACCACTTTAATCGAGACTGATACGATGTCGGAAAGAAAACAAAAGATGATTGAGCTCGCCGACGCATACGTTGCTTTGCCTGGTGGCATCGGTACATTGGATGAGATTTCTGATGTCCTCACCGATATTGGCCTTGGCCAAGCCAGGGGGAAGTTGATACTTTTCAACGTGAATGGCTTCTATCGGCCGCTCGACGAAATCCTGCGCTCTTACGTGAAACATGGATTCCTGACGGCCGAATGGGCTGGATGGCCATACATTTGCTCAGGCATAGATGATGTTGAGCACGCCCTTGATTTCATCAAAGGAGATGCCAATGCCTAGGCTCATTCTCATTGGCGGAGGCTCAAGCTCAGGCAAGAGCTACCTCACCAAGAAAGTCATCTCCGAAGTGGGGGAGGGGTGCATAACGCATCTGACTCTTGACGATTATTATAAAGACCAAAGCGCGATGAGCATGGAGGAACGCAAGAAGGTCAACTATGACCATCCGCGCGCTTTCGACTGGAAGCTCATGAGGGAGCAGGTCGCCGCGCTGAAAAGAGGCGAGGCCATCAAAAAGCCCGTCTATGATTTCGTCAAAAGGACGCGCTCTGACAAAATTGAGGAAATATTCCCAGAGAAGCTCATCGTCATCGAGGGGATCATGGCCCTCGTCGACAAAGAGCTGCGCGGCATGGGCGATCTCCGCGTTTTCATCTCCGCCTCAGCGGAAAGGCGCTTTCTGCGTCGCCTCATCCGCGATTCCGAGGAAAGAGGCAGGGAATTTGCCGGCATCGTGAACCAATATTTCTCCACCGTGCAGCCGATGTATGACGAAATCGTTAAGCCCTCCAGCATTTATGCCGATCTTATCGTCAATAACGACGGAGTAACCAACCGGGCGGTCGATGTTTTGGCCTCCCTTTTCAAGAAAGAATTGGAATTGGCCAACGAAGATAAGCCAGAGCCCCTTGCTGAAGAAGAGTTCCAAGGCGAGGTTCTATCCCGGGTTTTCGGCAAGAGGAAATAGAATGGACCAAGTGGATCTTTCAAATCTCAGGAAACTTGTGAAGGAGGCTAACCGCATCGTCTTTTTGGGTGGAGCCGGGGTTTCGACCGCTTCCGGTATCCCCGATTTCCGTTCGCCGCAAGGCCTCTATCACGTTGAATCGAAATATGGGCGTCCGTATGAGGAAATGCTCTCTCTACATTTTTTCGAAGAGGATCCATCGACCTTTTACGATTTCTATTGGTCGACGATGGTTTGTCCAGAAGCAAAGCCGAATAAGGCGCACTTCGCCTTGGCGGATTTTGAGAAAAGGCACCCGAACAAATTGACGGTGGTCACCCAAAACATCGACGGCCTTCATCAGAAAGCCGGATCGAAAAGGGTCCTTGAAGTCCACGGCAGCACTTATGCCTACACTTGCCTCAATTGCGGTAAGCATTACTCTCTTGACGAGATAAAGCACCATGGCGTCCCTAAGTGCCTTTGCGGAGGCATTCTGAAACCGGATGTCGTTTTATATGAGGAGCCCTTGCCTGAAGAGACGCTTTTGAGCGCGATCAACGCGACGCGATTCGCGAATCTTCTCATTGTCGCAGGAACGAGTTTGCGCGTGCAGCCCATCGCCTCTTTGCCTTCTTATTTCTCCGGAGGCAAAAGCGTTCTGATCAACGCCGAACCAACTCCCTACGACCGTGATTTCGATTATCTTCTCCGCGAGGATGCGGGCGAGGCTTTATGCGCCATTTTGGAGGAAAGACCGTGAAAGCCGGATATCACCCTTTCCGTCACTTTCTTCTGATCACCCATCACCGCCACATGGTGATCGCCAATGGTTTCCATTGCGGCATTTTCTGGCACTGCCTGCGGCACGATCTCACCAAATACGGCTACACGGAGTTCCATACTTCCGCCAAGCATTACGCCGGCAACCATTCGCCGGTTTATGAGGAAAGGCTTGTGAACGGCTATTTCTCGTCCATCTGCCAGCACCACACAAAAAGGAACAAACACCATTGGGAATACTGGACCGATTTTTTCTGCGGGCGGATCATTGTGAAAACGATGCCTTGGGTTTATGCCACGGAATACGTTTGCGATATGATCAGCGCTTCCAAAAATTACAACCCAAAGTCATTTAAGCCCGAAACGACCTACGAGTATTTCGTCAAGCACGCGAAGAATTACTACATGAGCAAAGCGACGTATGAATATGTGAAATGGTGCCTCGCACGGTATCGTGATTTGGGTTTCAAAGGCCTTAAGAAGAAGGACACAAAAGCCAAATACGCGGAGCTTACTTCCATCTATCCGCGTACGGAAACGCTGGAGACCATGCGCCTTTCCGAAGATCTTATCCCCGGTTAGCCATTCAAGGCGCAGACGCCATCGCCCTTTTCAGTTGCCGTTGCCCTCTCCCTTTAGGGAGACTATACTTCTCGCGGGTCAATTATGCGCAATCTCACCATTGTATTAGGCTGCGGAAGGCTAGGCGCCTCCATTGCCAACTATTCTTCCCAGATGGGCGGAAACGTGGTCGTCATCGACGAAAACAAAAGCTCGTTCGAAAAGCTCAACGATGCTTTCTCTGGCATCACCATCGCCGCCGACACAACGGATGTCGACGAACTGATCGACGCTGGGATGGCGAACGCCAACGAAGCCATCATCACCACTGGCGACGACAATGTGAACCTTTACCTTGCCTATATCTGCTGCAAGAAATTCGAAGTGCCTTACATCTACGTCCGCTTCGACGATCCAGACAAAGGGCTGCTTATCCAAGGGCTGCCCATCAAGGCCATCTATCCATTTCAGCTGTCGCTTGACCGCTTCTCTTTGCTTCGCGCGGGGGTGGACAAGTAATGAAAATCATCATCGCGGGAGGCGGTCCGCAGGCGGAATTCATCGTCTCCATGTTCAAGGACAAGAAGAACGAACTGATTGTCATCAACTCTTCGAAAGAGGAGGCCGAGATCATCATGAAGCGCTTCCGCGTCCCGGTTTACGTCGGCCAGCCTTGGCACAGGAAAAGCCTTGAGGACTCCGACGCCTATAACGCCGACGCCTTTATCTCCCTTTGCGAAAAAGACACGGACAACTTCGCCGCTTGCCTCATGGCCAAGAAAGTATTCGACGCGAAGAAATGCATTTGCGTCGTCAACAACCCGAAGAACGTCGATCTCTATAAGGCCATGGGCATCGATTCGGTTATCTCTGCCACCTATCTCTTGGGCCAATCCGTCCAAAGCGAGACTTCTCTTGCGTCAATGCTCAAGACGCTTTCGCTGGAAAACGACAAGATCACGATGATCGAGGCCGTCGTCCTTTCCAAGTACCGCATTGCCGGGCTCGCCCTTAAGGATTGCCGCTTCCCTAGCTATGTCTCCGTCGCCTGCATCTATCGCACGCCGGATGTCATCATTCCGAAAGGCGATACCGTCATCCTTCCCAAGGACAATCTCCTTCTCGTATGCGCCCCGACCGATCAGAGAAAAGTCATGAACTTCATCCGCCAGGAAAAGCAAAAGGGCGGCACCATCGTCTCCAAAGTCGTCGGCAAGGTCAAAAGCAACGGCAAAAAATAACGAAGCATCGCCAAAATGAGGAGAGAAAGCAAAGCTGGCAAAGTGATAATGGGTCCGAGGATGGTCTTTGGCTACCTCGGCATTTTCCTTGTGCTCATCGGCATTTTGACCGCGCTCCCCCTGGCTTTGCTCGTTTTCTATCCGAATGAAGCCGAGGGCTGGAGCTATTTCGCGTATCCTTCACTTTTCGATATCGGCCTCGGCCTTTGTCTTTATTTCGCCTGCATTTGCAAAAGGAACAGGGCGAATTTCGCGCGCAACGAAAACAACGCCTTGCTCGTCTTGATTTGGATCGCCGCCGTCCTTTCCGGCGCTTTTCCTTTCTATTTGGCTTACCTTTCCGGAAAGATGGAGATGACCTTCACCGAATCTTTTTTCGAAAGCGCCTCAGCCTACAGCACGACCGGCCTCACCTGCTTCAAAGACTTCGTCGACGGCAAATTCGTCTACGACAGCAGCAGCGCCCTTTATCATCTCAGCGAAGGCGCCTCCTTCTGCCCGCATTTGTTCTGCTTCCACCGCGCGGAGATGCAGTTCGTCGGCGGCGTTGGCCTGGTCCTTCTTCTTTCGATGGTGCTTGGAAACAGCGGCGGCATGTCTCTGTATGTCGGGGAAGGGCACGGCGATAGGCTCTTGCCAAACTTGAGGCGAAGCGCTGGCAGGATATTCGCCATTTACTTCCTTTACACCTCGATAGGGGCCATTTCGCTTTTCTTTGCTGGCATGGAGCCTTTCGATGCGGCAACTACTGCGATGGCCGCCCTTTCTGGCGGCGGATTCTCCCCGCGCAGCACCAACATCGCCTATTATTCCACTCCCGGAGTAGGCAATGGGCTTTACGGCGCTGACGCCTTGGCGATTCAGATTATCGTGATGATTCTTGTGATCCTCTCTGGCGTTTCCTTCGTATTGCACACCTTCCTTCTTTCTGGACGCTTCAAGCAGTTCTTCAAGGACGCCGAGGTGCGCTTCTTCTTCGTGATGCTTTTCTTGGGCTGCCTGATTTCGGCGCTTGGCTCCATTTACAAATACGGCTCAAATTACCTGGACAATATCGACGACAACATTCGCGATTCCGTCTTCTACATCGTCGGCTGCGCCACTACCTCAGGGTTTGCCTCGACTTCGATGGCCCGCATGCTCGACCTCGGCAAGCCGCTTATTTACGTCGGCACCGTCTTGATGGTGATCGGCGGCGGCGCGGGAAGCTGCGGCGGCGGGCTTAAGCAATATCGCGTTTACATCATGCTGAAAGATCTCTACTACCGCATGATCTATCAAAATTCGCCCTCGCGCATCCTCCATCCGCATCAGGCTTACCATTACGGAGAGGAGAGCGAGATTGACGACGCGACTGTCAAAGAGGCGGCCCAATACACGGTGCTTTTCCTCGCTTTCTTCATCGTCTCGATAATCATCCTCGATTTCTTGCCCGGGATCGATTCGGAAATTGCCGCCTTCAACGTGGCGAGTGCGATGAGCAACACCGGTCTTTCAATGACCGATTACGTCTATTACGGGGCGATGTATCCTGACTATTACGAGACCCTCCTTTGGGTCCTCGCTTTTGATTGTCTTCTCGGCCGTCTTGAGATCTTCCCTCTTTTCTATGGCATCTCCAGCGTCCGCGAGGAAATCCTTTACTACTCAAAGAAAAAAGAGGCTCTTCTCTCCAGCAAAGAATAACCAAGTCTTTCTTCCGCTTCCGTTAGCGATGGTAGAATAAAGGCGAAAGAGAGGTGCTTTTATGCTAATTGACGATATCAGAAAAGCCAACATCGAGGCCATGAAGGCCCATGATTCGAATCGCAGGAACGCCTATGCGATGGTGATCTCCCGCTATCAGGAGGCCAAAACTAGTGGTTCTGGGAAAGAAATCGGCGACCCTGAGGTCGTCCGCATCCTCCAGAAATTCTCCAAAGAGCTGGAAGAGGAAAGGGATGGCTATCGTGCGGCCGGGAGAGATGAAGCAGTCAAAAACTGCCAAGAGCAGCTTGACGCGATTGTTTCTTTCTTGCCCCAAATGATGGATGAAGAGGAGATCAGGAAAATCATTGCCTCGCTTGAAGACAAATCCATGCCTTCCGTGATGAAGCATTTCAAGGCCAATTACGCGGGCAAAGTTGACATGGGGCTTGTTTCCAAAATCGTGCGTGGTTTATAATCTCGCTTGCCGTCGAGCCATCGAGGGCAATAGGGGCGTAGTTTAATGGCAGAACAAAGGTCTCCAAAACCTTTGGTGAGGGTTCGATTCCTTCCGCCCCTGCCAAAAAGCTAATTGACCGACCGAAAGGGCGGCCTTTTTTCATTCGTCGTGGTTTTGCGGAGATTTTTGTCTTTGTGAGGCCTCGTTCAGATGGTTCCATTTAGGAAAGCTATCCTTCTAGCAGCCTTCCATAGTCGTTCCATTCGCCATACATTTTCCCCTTCTTCGTCTCGTCGATTAGATGCTTCAGGGCTTTTTCGTAAGATGAACGGTCCTTGGCTTTGTAGAAAGCGACGTTATAGGCGCGGATCCGTTGATAGAGGGGAGGAAAAGACCTGAATGTCGACCAAGCCTTCGCTTCCTTTAGAGCTTGTTTGACATCCTCATCGATTTTGAAGCTGCCAGACCCCATTTTCGGAAGGGCTTTCCGCCCAGCTTCGCTCATCAGGCCAAGCCTTTCCAAACGGCGCACTCTTTCCTTGTTCAACTCGGTCCACGGGCTGTTTTTTCGCCTAGGAGTAAACTTGCTCCACATTACTCCATCGACGTTTTTCCATACGGAGTCGATCCAGCCAAAGCATAGGGCTTCTTCTACCGCATCCAAATACCAAAGGTGCTCTTCATCGACTGGCTTCCCTCTTTTGAGGCATACCCAGCATTCTTTGGCGGTTGCATGATGCTGGGTTAGCCACTCGCGAAACTCCGCGCGCGTTTTGACGTCCAATTTGTTATCCATCTTTGAAATTATAAACGAGCTAGGCGCCGCGTTATCTGAAATGGAGTGTGGGCTTGGCGCTACATTTCTTGGCAGATCAATTTTCCGAATGATGCGATTTCCGTTTCGCTTAGCCCACCGGAGGCTAAGTAGCGTTTCGCGTCTTCTTCGTATGAGGCTTTTTGGAGTTTCGCCGTCTCTTCCTCTCCATGCAGGCATTCGCAGAAAGAGTCGAAATACAGCGAGACGATGGCATCATATTTTTCCTTCGTTTTCTCTTCGGTGATTTTGTAGTAGTTCTTATAGGTCTGCATGTAATCGTCGCGCATCTCGTAATATGTCGCTCCGGCCAAGGCTTCGATTAGGGTGCAAACGAATCCGGTCCTGTCTTTTCCTTCCATGCAGTGGATGTAGTATGGCTTTTGCTTTGAAAGCATGTGCCTTATTCCTTTGGCGACGCTTTGCTTGTAGGAATCCGAGGCATATCCTGATCCCATTCCGAGCAAAACGACGTTGCCTTCTTCATAAAGCGCTTCGCTGTAAGGGAAGGAATAGGATGAGTCAGCGATATAAGAGGCCATGTCGCTTGAGGAGTCGGCGAGGTCGACTATCGTTTTGATTTCGCTTTTTTCTAGGAGTGAATCAACAATCTCTGACCTATTGTGCGAATTGTCGAAAGGGCTCGCCCCGCGGTAGATGAAATCCTCTTTGAGCCTTCCTCCGCTCAATGGGCGGAAATTGGCGAACTCCTCGTCGCTGGCGTAGACGCTGCGGTCCGAAGGATAACTTTGCCCCAGCGCCTCTTGGGTTGCGAGGTATTTGGCTTTGGCCTCAAGAGTGACGGAGATGGTGCAGTTTTCATTGAGATTGGCCTGATCCCAAATGCCGGTGTTGCTGAGGGTGAATAGAAGCGTTTTGCTGCCTGGGTAGGCAACTAGAACTGGATTGCCGTTTTTCACGTAATAGCCGTTGTAGTATGGGACGTCGTCATATTTGACGCCATTGCTAAACGCTATGCTGCATGAATCTCCTAGCGCGAAACCAAGCGCTTCGAAATCGGCTTGGGAAACAGCGATGTTCGCACAGAGAAATTTCTCATCTTTGCTGATTGCCGCTCTGTCGAGGCTTGCTGCTTTCTTCTCTTCTGAGCCGCACCCTGCTAGCGCAAGCAGGAAAGAAAGGCAGAATAGGGTTTTTGATATATTGTGTTTTGCTTTGTTTGTTTTCATGATATCGCGCCATGTGATGAGGGTTCGGCAACGAGCATTGTGTTCCCCCGCTTAAGAGTTCCTTCCTATAGCATAAGACTATACCCAAAAGAGAATTTTCCAAAGTCGTTGCTCAGCTTTGATGAGGCCTTAAGATTGGGCTTGCGCCATTCTTAGCGCGACCAGCCATCTTTTGCCTCGTTACTTATTAAACCGTGCGGTAGAATTGGCTGCCTGATGGATGAAACGAAGAAAAAGAAAATAACATTGAACAGCGAGGCTGTTTACTTTGCTGCCATAATCCTGCTGGCATTGTCGGTTGCGATGCTCACGACCGCCGATTTCGGCATTTCGATGATCGTCGCCCCGGCCTATCTTTTGAGCCTGAAGGTTAGTTTCCTGAGCTTTGGTCAAGCAGAGTATGTTATTCAGGCGGGGATCTTTGTTCTTCTCTGCCTCATCGTTCGCAAATTCAAACCTATTTTCCTGACCTCTTTTTTGACTTGCCTTATATATGGATTAGTCTTGGATCTTTGGCAGATGATTCCTTTTTTCAATGTGGCATTGACGCCTCCTGAATCCTTGGAACTATGGGTGAGAATCGTCTTGTTCATTGCCGGTTTTGCCTTGACCGGCTTTTCGGTCGCCTTGTTCTTCAAAACGTATCTTTACCCCCAAGTCTACGACTTCAGCGTGAAATGCATCGTCGCCCGTTATCACTTCAAAAGCCTCATTGTGAAGACGAGCGTTGATTTCATCATGCTCGGTTCCGCTTTAGTCATGACTTTTTGCTTTTTCGGGCATTTGGAAGGGATCGATTGGGGGACGCTGGTGATGGCGGTCTTAAACGGCACAATCATCGATCTCTATTCAAAACTCTTGGACCGTTGCTTTGTCTTCAAACCAGGCCTAACGAAATTTGCATCCCTGTTTGACCTTGCTTTCGAATCGAAAAAGCCGCAAAAACCCATTTTTCCTTAATTAATCATTTCTTAAGCTGGCAGCGAGACGTTTTTATCGGCTTTCTCTTCGTCGATCTTTTTGAACTCTTTCTTGAAGATGAGAATCAGGCAGGTGCCGTCTCCGATGTCGGCGAGGATCCAAGAGAATGGATAGACGCTATAAAGCCAGAAAACGCTTTTGAAGAAATCGACGCGGAGAATCACCGTCTCTATCATCGCGATGCGGAAAAAACTGCAGGTTATCATGGTCACCCACATCGGCGCGGTCGAATGCCTGACCCCGCGCATTGCAGAGGAAGAGATGTCCATGAAGCCGTCGAAGATGTAGGTGAAGCCGACGATCATCAACCTTTCCCAGCCAGCTTGCAGGCTGATCTCGTTATCGGAATCGACGAATAAAGAAAGCAGCTGATTGTGGGCGAGGAGTATCAGCAGGCTGTAGAAGACATTGAAGATGAGATTCCACGCCTGCGCGTACCAAAAGGCCTTTAGGATGTTCTTTTTGTTCCTTGCGCCGAAGTTCTGAGCGGTCACGGCGAGGCAGGCCGCGGAGATTGCCTCGACGCAGGCATAACAATAATTGTTGATGGAATTGGCCGCGATGGCCCCATCTTCCACATCGAGGGAATTCGGCATGTCCTTGGCAATCGTGTATAGAGCGCTTTGGATAAAGGTGTTAGGCAGGGCGAAGAAGAACCCTTGCAAGCCCGCGGGCAAGCCAAGTTTGACGACCTCGATTAAGCTTTCTCTATCGATTTTGAAATCTTGGAGGCGGCAATGCAGATAGCCTGAGCTTTTGAGGAACAGCGGCACGATTACGAGAACGGCCGAAACGCCTTGGCTTATTACGGTGGCCCAAGCCACGCCAGCGACGTCGAGGTGCGCGTAATAAACAAAGATGAAATCAAAAAACACGTTTAGCAAACCGGCAATGAACAAGGCTGCGAAAGGGGTCATTGAGTTGCCTACAGCGCGGTGCATTTGCGCCCCGTAGTTGTAAATCATCAGCAAAGGCAGCCCAACGAAATAAATCTGCATGTAAGTCGTCGCGTTATCCAGATAGGCTTCTTCCGTTTTGATGAGAATGAGAAGGCTGTGCGAGGCGAAGAATCCGGCCACCCCGAGCACTATGCCGACGACGAGAGCGAAAATCAATGCGGTGTGGAGGACCTTTTGGGCGTGCTCCCTATCGCCGGCCCCTTTGGCGTTCCCGATGGCGACGTTCGCTCCCAAGGAAAGGGAGGTGAAGACGACGACGATCAGATTTATGAGTGAGCCTGTCGCGGAGATGGCGCTTGCGCTTGATTGTCCATTCCCCCAAAAGTGCACCGAAATCAGATCTATAGTTGTGTAGAGAAGCTGCATGATGGAGGTCAAAGCCATCGGCAGGGCGAAAAGGCCTATTTTCAGGAAGAGATTGCCTGATGTGAGGTCCATTTCTTTTGCTTTTGCGAACGGATTCTTCATGTTTTTCTCCCTTTTTAAGGGGGCCTCTATCTTAATGGGGCATTATGGGCTTTTCAATTTATCTTTACTCGCCGCGCGAGAATTCATAAAGACCGATGGAGACGGCGTTATCCAAATTCAAAGAATCCAGTCCTTTGTTCTGAGGGATTATCAAAGGAGAGCCGACTTTTAGGAAGCTTGAATCGAGTCCTTTGGCCTCGTTGCCGAAAACGAGCGACCATGGTTTCTCTATTTTCGCGTCTTTCAGCAAAGTGCTCGCTTGGAGCATGAAGGGATAGCAATGGTGCTCTGGATAATCCTTTTGATAGGAGGGGAAATTAGGATAAAGGCTGATGTTCAAGTGGAAGATGGCACCCATCGATGCGCGGATTGTTTTGGGGTCGAATTCGTCGGCGGAGGGGGTGATTATGGCGACATCCTCAATGAAGAAGCCAAAGCATGAGCGGAAAATCGTGCCTAGATTTCCAAGGTTGGAGGGATTCACCAAAACAACGTGGTTCTTTTCTTTGTTCAAAGGGGAGTGGAACTTTGCGAACTCCCCGATGACCATGCAATTGTCTTTTTCGCTTAACTCACGGAAAATCTTCTCGTTGTTTTCAATCACGGGAACATTGCCTTCCCTGCACAGGGAAATCAGCTTTCCGTAAGTCTCGTCCCTTTTTTGCTTAGGGGAGATATAAACCTTTTCCATTTGCCCGGGCTTGAAGCGGAGGGCTTCCATGGTGAGAGTCGTTCCAAGACTATACGAGGTCGGCTGGTCTTTCTTGTACTTATGCATAAGCTAATTGTAAAAGAAGGTCATGGTGATTTGGCAAAAAAGCGCATTCTTCTTTATTTATGGGTGGGAGGATGGAAATGGAAGAAGATATTTTATTAGGGAGAGTGAACAGGCTGGTAGAGAAAAACCTTGGCCTGTCGCTTACTACCGATGTGCGCATTTTTGGCAGGAAAGAACATTTGGATAACCTCGCAAAAAGCCACCCGAATTCCTATTTGGGGATACTTGACGAGGTCAGCGATGTGATTTTGAAGGATCCGGATTACGTTTGTTTCGACGAGGCGGAAGGCATTTTCTATTTTATGGAGACGTATTGGAAAAACGGGGCGTTAACAGGCGTTGAGGTGAAGGTCACCCATGAAGGGAAGCCAAAGAGATGGGTGTTTCATTCTTTGAGGGCGATAAGAAATCCTTGGGATAGGAATTACGTCAAGATAAGGAAGAAACCTTGACATCATTCAGCGGATGCGCGCTTTGCGGTATTTGAACGAGAGGAGATTGTTTAAGAAAATGATGAGCATCGTGAAGAGCAGCAGGAGGGCGAAGACGATGAAACACCCGGGCCAGAACCAGGCGGAGTGAGGGTCGAGGAACGGATAGGGGTACATCGTTCCATTCTTCAACGGGGCGTTAGGCCAAATGATTGCCCGGAAAACGCTGAAGATTCCGTAAAAAATCGGGACGATCTGCGAAGTGAAGGAAACGTAGAAAGGAACGGTGCCTTTTTCATCGAACATCAGCCAGTCTCCCAGGGGCAAAAGGAAGAGAGCAATGTAAAAGAGAGTCTCCATCAACGAAGTGTTTCCATAAAGCGCAACTGAGATAAAGTGCCCTATAGAAGCCTCCATGGAGAAGCAGGTAACCGAAAGCGAAAAGTGCATATTGACCCCGGCTGGAATCCCATTGACACCCCTTCGTAGATCAATGAGGTTGAAGATAACCTCCAGGAAGAAAAGCAACGCCAGCATGAAAGAAGAAAGGACGCCGAAATAGGAGATGGCCACGTATGTGGCGATCGGCGAACGGAAATAGAAAATAAGCGATAGCAAAAGGATTGCCAAAGCAAATACGCGGTAGGTTAAAGCGATGAAACGATTGCGGATAACCATAGCCCGGTAAGTTTAGCACCTTCCTTTCAATTGGCTACTCCTTAGGAGTAAAATCTGCCGGCTATGGTTTACCTTGAGCTGCGCGATGATCAATACGAAGAGAAGGGTTTCACCCATCTTCGTTTGATTTCCAGAGGAATTGTTTTGGATGAGAATGGCCGCATCGCTCTTCATAAAATCCATCGCGACGATATTTTTGGCAACGAGGATTATTACGAAACGCCAGGCGGCGGCGTGGACGATGGAGAAACATTCGAGGAGGCAGTTATTCGCGAATGCAAAGAGGAATTAGGGGAAGATATTGAGGTTTTGCAGCCTTTAGGCGTGGTTAAAGATGCCTATAACCTCATTTTCAGAAAAAACGAGAACCATTATTTCCTATGCAAAAAGCTCAGCCAAGGGCAGCGGCACTTTGTCTCCGAAGGCGATATGCTCATTCAAAAGACGCTATGGCTGAGCATCGATGATGCCATTGCCTTGGTCAAAGGGCAAAGCGATCATGGTGTGTCGCAGCTAGTCAAGGCAAGGGAATTGCCGATTCTCTTGGAGGCCCACCGCGTGCTGAAAAATAATCTTGATTAACCTCTCCTCGGTGTGTATATTTTCTAAGCCGTGGCGCAATTGGTGAAACGGTTAACACAACCGGCTGTGAACCGGTCATGAATGGGTTCGACTCCCATATTGCGCCCCAGTTAAAATCCAGGCTCGGCAGAAATGCCGGGCTTTTTTCGTTATCCCTTTTAGCGCTCGCCGAGCACAATCCTCCGATTTCGCAGCTGAACAAGACAAAGACACATTCGTTTGCCAGGCCTCTCCTCGCTTTAGATAACCACCTATGAATTTCTTGGCCTTAAGAAATTCCGGATCTCGAATCTCGAAAGCCTTGTCAGCCTGCTCTTGGTCCTTCAACGCCGCCGTAAGGTATTCTTTAAAAACGCCTGTTAAAGGTACTAAAAACCAAAAACAATAAAGAATAGTACCCTTAAACCCCGTTTATCCTTATAATTTCGATTGTAAAAGAGAAGCATCTATGTTCGGAAAAATTTATCCAAGAGAGAAATATCTCAAAAAGATTCGTCCTTTCTTTCATTCGGACATCATCAAGATCATCACGGGGATAAGGAGATGCGGCAAATCCTCGATACTGAAAGCCATCATGAACGAATTGCTGAGCCAAGGGGTCCCCGAGTCTGACATCATCTATATCCCCTTAGACAAAAGGGGCTATAAGGACATCGCGACCCCTGAGCAGCTTGAGGAAAAGATCGAAGCTTCTCTTGGAGGCAAGGATTTTTATTATCTTTTCATCGATGAAGTTCAGAACGTGAAGGGGTTTGAGAAAGTGGTGCAATCCTACGTTGAAGAAGGATATTCGGTGTTCCTGACCGGCTCGAACTCTTATTTGCTAAGCGATGAGATTTCTACCAAACTGACCGGAAGGTATCTTAATTTCGAAGTTTTCCCTTTGGATTTTGGTGAGTGCCTAGAGATGAAGAGGTTCTTTAAAAAGAAGATAAGCCAGGATCTGATTGGGGAGTTTGACGAATACATTTTGAATGGAGGCTTTCCCAAAGCGATCGAGTTCGATGAGATAGCGGCAAAGCAAACCTATACGCGCGGAATCGTCGGGGAGATTTTCGAAAAGGATGTCAGGAAACGCAAAAAGATAACGAATGTGCAGGTCTTTGAAAGGGTCCAGTCCTTCTTGCTCAACAATTATTCATCGCCGTTCTCTTTGTCTGGGCTGCTTGATGCTTTGGATAAGGAAGGCTATAAGACCAAGCCTTCGACGGTGCGAGGCTATATTGAGGATCTCAAGAAAGCAAAGATAATCTATGAGTGCAATCGCTTCGACATGAAAAGCAAGCGAGCCTTGGCGAGAGAGCAAAAATACTACCTTGCCGATCTTTCGATCTATTTCTCTTTGAATGTAGACAACCGCCTTAGCTATGGGCCGTCTTTGGAGAATCTCGTTTACCTTTATTTGATCAGCAACGATTATCAAGTCAGCGTAGGGAAAATTGGTAATTTGGAATGTGACTTCATCGTTAGGGATCAAAATCAAAGATACGCCTACATTCAAGTGACCTACACTCTCCATGGCGGAGATGACGATGCAACGAGCAAAATCATCGAAAGAGAATTTCGCCCGTTCACGAAGATAAGGGACGGATATCCCCGCTATTTGATTTCCTTGGATCGACTTCGTGACACGAAAGACGGGGTAAATCACATCAACGCGATTGATTTGTTTTTAGGAAATGTAAAGATATAAAATGGCTGTTAAGGGTACTAAAAACCAAAAACAATAAAGAATAGTACCCTTAAACCGCATTTAACTAAAAATATATTGCTTCATTGTCCTTCTAGATAGAGTCCTGTTTTTGTTGATTGGATAACTTAACCACGGAAATTTGATTCGTTTGTTAAAAGGGTTTCGGCTTGTTTTTCGAAAGCCCATTGAATGGTTTCTGCTAATCACGCAGCATCGCATCAAATGGCGAATTTCGCCATGGATCATTGGTGCGCTCCGCGCGGGCTAGAACCGCAGAAAACAAAGAGTGGGTAGCGCTGGCTTTCCCTTTTGACCACGCTTGCGTTTTCGCGTCGCTGGCAAATCCGCGTGAGGTTCTAGAAAATGATCTTGCAGACATTCGCCAGCTTCAGAAGCGCGGCGAAGATCCGGTACTCAAACCCATTGAGGCTCATTCTCATCGAGTAAAGCTGACATCCGCCCGATTTCGCGATGGCGATTATCTTCTTGATCAAAGGGCCTTTGAAAACGGCGTAAAGGCTGTTGGACCCAAAAAAATCCACTCGGAGATCGCTTAACTCGGCAAGGAATTCCCTGTCGGGGCGGAACAAATAGCCGATCAGAGGGCTGACGAAGTCCGCCTTGCCTTCTATCACGTCGGAAAAATAGCTTATGTCTTCGATGAACTCAGCGCATCCGTCCTGCATTTTCAGAACCTGCGCATAGGTCTTCCTGTAGCCTTCCGTCAGCTCTTCGAGCACCGGTTTCACCGCGTCCCCTTCTTCCTTATAGCCAAGCGTCGACCCATGGGGGGCGAGGAAAAGGGTTTCGAAGAAAGCGGTGCAGGGGTCGAATCTGACGAATGCCTTCATCGATTTTTTGGGGTCGAACATGTAGCCGTTGTAGTTGCTTTGCTCGCGCAATATGCCGGTGTAAAGGCCGGAAATTCCTAAATCAGGGAACATCTCTTCGATGGCTTTCTGCATATTGCCTCGCCAGCCGATGTCTACGATGGTGGCTTTGGATGAAGAGACATTCCGCCCGATGTATTTGACTAGCATCTCGTATTGCCTATCCGCTTTCTCCTGGAGGGCGCTTCTTACGTAATTATTGAAAATCTCTTCGTTCTGCTTTGTGAAAAAGAGATCCTTCGGCGTCTTCTTTGCAGCGTCCACGCCTTCTATGGTCGAATCGATGTTCAGCCCTTCCAAGAAGTCATCCCAAGACAAGAAAGAGGGCCAGGCGAACGACTTTCTGACGTTTTGGAAAGATGAGTCGAAATGGAGTTTGGGGATGATGAAGGCTTTCCTTGAGGCGTAAAGGTATTTGCTGGGATTTCCTGGGTGGAGGATATCATAGACCCTCTTCATGAAGTGGCCGTCCCTTGAAAGGAAGAGGAGATCACCGTCTTTGCTTTCGTCCACGAAAGAAACGAACCCAAGCATATAGGGCCCTAGCAGCTTGTATCCGAAGCTATCGGATAAGGCGGCGAAGCTTTTGTGTGAGGCGAAGGAGGCCACGATGCTCTCATCGAGGGAGTAATGGCGCCTCGCCTTCTTATCCTTTCTTAGATATATAGTCCCTATCCCTTTCTTTCGCGCGTGATCGACGTCGTAGCGGCGGCTGTCGCCGATATGGACGATCTTTCTGCCGGCGTATTTCTCAAGAAGGAAGGAGAATATCTTGGAATTCTGCTTGGAAAGGCCGATATCTCCGCTGACGTAATACTCGTCGAAGAAATAGCCCAGCTCATTCAAAACCCTCTTCAAGAATTCCTTTGGGAGATACATGTCCGAGGTGAGGATGCAGGTCTTGCCTTTGCTTTTGGCGTATTCGTAAAGCTCTCTGCCTTCTTTTTTGGCCTTGATGAGCTTCCTCTCCACCTCTAGCTCCAGCTTCTTCAGGGTTTCCTTGTCTTCCTTTGAAAAGCCTTCCATCCCTTCGTATATGCCGTCTAAGGTTGTTATTCCGTCGTTCCGTTTGCTTAGCGAGCTTTCCGCTCCCATTCTCCGTGCTTTGAAATCGGACTTCCCTCCGACGAGCTTATCGAATTTCCTTTCGACGATGGAAAAGACGTCGGAAGGCTGATAGACAAGGCGCTCCACCAGGGTGTCGAACATGTCGAAAGAGACGAGATCCGCCTTATCGATGATCTTTTCGCTTATCTTTTTGTCTTTTGACGCGCGGGCGGAAGAGTTGGCTTTTCTTTCCTCGCGCATCGCTTTTTCCAAAACGCTTTTTCCCATAGCGGTGCGCTTACTTTAGCACATTAGGCAAGGCTGATGAATGCGCCAAACGCCTTCAAGCAGCATGAGTGCATTCCTGCTTCGGCAAACTTTTCAAAAGAGCGCGCATTGTCTGGCTTTTCTTGATTTATTGAGGGGGCGCTTGCCGAATGAGAAGCAACTGATTTAACTCAAGCAAGCGTTACTGCCTCGGTAAAATTTTGAGATAGTAACACATATCTGTGGTGCAAGGCCCGCTTATATGAGGCCTTTAAAAGCATAAGAAAACCCCCAGAATCCGGCGTCTTGCCTTCATCGGAGGGGCTTTGCTTCATTTCGCGATGTAGGACTTGAAATCAAAGAGGAAGATGCCATCGTTTGAAGTCAGGCTGCATTCGAGGGTGACTCCATCCGCCTCATACAGGCGGGTATAGACGGGGAAGCCATGCTCGGAAACGCTGCTCTCCCAAGCGGATGAAGAGACGAATTCCTCGGGGATGAGTTTGGTCTCGATGATGGATTTCCCGTCCTCGTCGCTCACGCTTTTGTCGTGAAGGACGTTCTTAATGACCCAGTAGCATCCTTCTTCTTCGTCGTGGATGGCTTGCAGATCGTCGTCATTGGTGTAGGCGATAAGGAGTTTGACCACCGCCTCCATCGCCGTCTTTGGATCGTAGGATGAGCGCGAGGCGACCTTTATTTTGCAAGAGGTTGAGCGTTTGTTGCCGTTAGCCTCCTCGATCGTGGCTTTGACGGTGAATTCCTTCCCGATCGTGGCTCCCTCGGGGATGGTCAATAAGCCATCTTGGGTGATGGAGATCCCTTCTTCCGCCCCTTCTAGGGCATAGGCGACCTCGTAAGGCAGCATCTCGATGTTCAAAACGAGCTGGGTGGAAGTCCCGACGCCCAAAGTCATCTCGCTCTTCTCGAAGGCGAAGACCTCTTCGTGGGCCTGCCCTGAGCCAAGGGAGAAATGGGCCTTGGTGAGGCCTCTATTGGTGCGCGAGATGGCGATCGCTGCTTTGCCCGTGGGATCTTCGTAGACCGCATCCCCAAAGATGTCGCTGCCTTTGTGGTAACCTAGCTTATAGAAGTAGGAATCAAGCGTGTCGTAGGCGGCTTTGCTCTTGTCGTAGAAGTAGATGTCGAAGCCGATGGTCTCCTTTATCTTCTCCTCGACCGCTTCGGCGACCTCTTTCGCGTTGCTGAGGTCGATGCCGTTGGTCTCGGCGTATTCTTTGACGTAGGCATAGGCCTCGTCATAGATCTCTTGGTAGTCGGTTTGGGTGTACTTCATGCTCTTCTCAAGGGAAGAGAAGGAAGGGGAAGGGAAAGCGATGTCGATCCCTAGTTTCTTATAGAAGGAGCTTATCGCTTGCTCTGGCCAGCTCGCGGTGAAGGTGGATGTGGGCTCGGTGAGTTTGGCGATGAGGGCGAAAGAGGAGGTGGATGAAGAGGTGGAGATCGTCCCGTAAGAGAGGCTTAAGGTTTCCTCCCAGTTGCTGGTTTGGCCATATCCATCGTAATCGACCATCCCTATCGCGTCGAGCTTGTCGCCGTATTCGGTGTTGTAATCGACGTTGTCGTCGGCGGTCCCGTATATCGTCACCTTGCCGTTTTTGGTGAGGTAGTAATAGTTCCCTTTTATTTTGAAGGAAGGGATCGTGAGGCCGCTTTTCGCCTCGATGTCTTTGAGCGCATCGCTTGGCCAGGAGCTGCTCTTGTGCTTCTTCTCCTGATAGACGAATTTGAAGTAGTTGCCGCCGGTGTAATCCAAGGTGGCGACGATAGTCGAGCCCTCTTCTAGGGTCTTGGTGAGGTAATAGAGGTCGTTAGCGAGGCTAACCTTCTCGTTGAGGGCGTAGCCGTTTTGCTGGAGGAGGGCGGAGTAATCCCCCCTTAGATCGACGGTGGAGAGGTCGGTGAGGAGGAAGGTGGTGGAATCGTCCCCGCTATAAGAATAGCCCTCGCCCATGGCCAAGAAAGGCACTTCCTCGGTGAGGACCTCCTTCATGGCTTCCTTCTCCGCATTTGCCCAGGTCTTCGACCCGGTGAGCTTGGGGCTCAGGTTGTTGTAGCAGGTGAGAAGATTCGCCCCATCCTGATAATAATAGGTGACATCATATCCCTTTTCCCCGATCGTCTTGTTCAGCTCGACGAAGGTGAGGGAGGAAGCGACGCGGAAGGTCTTCTCGCCATAGCTCTTGACTAGGCTCCACCCCTCGTTTGTCAGCTCCTTGTAGTAATCCTTCAAGGTGAAGCTATCCGCCTCCTCCTTTATCTCGAGGTATTTGGTGCCGTCGCTGAGCGTCTTCTCGCTGCAGGAGAAGGAGGCGCCCATGGAGGAAGGGTAAGGCAAAACGGAGCCGCAATAGGACTTCAATAGCTTCGATGCCTGCTCGCCCCAAAGCGAGGAGTAAAGGCTCTCCGAGCTTGGCTCGGGGGAACTTTCTGAGGGAGTGCCCCCATTGCAGGAACATAGGACCATAATCGAGGAAGCGATAAGCAGCAGTTTCTTCATCTTTTTCATACGAAAACCTCTTTGGCGAATATTGATAGCGATAAGCGTTTCGGAACGGAAGGCGGAAGATTTTCCGCCCAATCCTCACTTCTTCCTGGTCGGATCGCTGCCGTAAGCGATGAGGTTGAGGAAGTCCTCTTCCTTCATCGGGCGGCCGAAGTAATAGCCTTCCATCTCGTGGACGCCGAGATGGGAGGCGAACTTGCATTGCTCCTCGGTCTCGATGCCGGTGGCGACGATGCGGAAGCCGCCTTTCTGCGCGTCGCTGCAGAAGCGGGCGAAGCTCGTGCCGTCGCGTGGCGAGGAGAGGGCGTTTGCGACGATCATGCGGTCGGTCTTGAGGGAAAGGATGTTGAAGCTTTGGAGGGTCGCTAGGTCGTCATGCTCGTAGTCGAATTCCGAGGCCACCCATTCGATGGGGCAGGAAGAGAGCTCGTTCATCACCCTCCTCACCGCCTCGGCGTTCTTGTTCAGGAAGCTCATCCTGATCTCGAACTGGACGCAGTTCTTCGGGAAGTGATACTGGCTCATGGCCTTCTTCACCTGCCCTGGGAAGCTCTCGTCGTTTATCGAATCGAGCGAGAGATAGATGGCTAGATGGGTCAAACCGACGGACTTGAAGGTGGTGTAGCCGTATTGGGAGAACAGCTCGCCGAGAGAATGGAAGGAAGAGACGTCGACCTGCGAGACGAGGCCCTCTTTCTCGGCCAGGGGGATGAACTCGCCAGGGGCGATCTCGCTGCGGTCGGGGGCGAAGAGGGCGGCACGGATATCGCCCGTGGTGGCGCGGAGGGTCTTTGCGTCGACGATGGGCTGCAGGAAGACCTTCATGTTGTCTTTCTTGATGGCCTCTTTGAGGAGGGCGGTGACGAATTCGCTGCGCTTGGCTTTCCTTGCCGGGGCGCCGGTTTGGTCGACGAGGTAGCCGTTTCCGAAGCCTAGCGACCTCTCGAGGTCGTTCTTCACCAAGGTGATGAACTGCCTGGCGTTGGAGACGTCGCCTGGGTAGGCGACGAGGCAATAGGAGACCTCGGCGAGTTTGGAGACGTTGCCGAATTCGAGGGGGATGGCGAAGATTTCGGCGGCCTCTTCGGCGAAGCTGATGGCTTTGGTCTTCGTGTGGTTGGGGAGCAAGAAGGAGAGGGTCTCATCGTCGAAGCGGTAGAGCGCATCCTCGTAGCCGGCGTCTTGGAAATTCTTGACGATCTGGCCGATGAGGGAGGTGAGGTCGCTTTGGGGGAGAGCCTCGCGGAGGGCGTTGATGTTGTTGACTTTCGCCGAGAGCACATAGCCCGGGTTGCGGTTCTTGCAGTCGCGGTTGATGACCAAGGAGAGGGCCGCCTGGTTATGAATCATGAGGCTGTCGTCCATGAGTTTGCTCGATTTGGCGGTGGTCTCCGCGGATTCGGTCTCGATGAGGAGGGTCGATCTCTCTGAGTCGGCCCCGCGGTATTCGAGGACGCTCAAGGTGCAGGGGGAGACGCTCAGCTCTGGCAAGAGATGGGTGGAGGTGCCTCTAGCCAAGGGGCAATAGGGGCAAGGCGAGTCGTAATCCTTGTGAAGGGCTTTGTAGCAAAGCGCGCCGGGCTTGGCTTCGGGGTAGGCTTTCTGAAGGTCGCCTGAGACGAAGGTGAGGCGGTAGGAGGCGCGGTCTATCGAATAGAGATACCGCCTCGTCCGCGTGGCCAAGGCGTTGACGATGCGCTCGCTGCCCTCTTCCTTCTCTTGCCCTTTCATCTCGGAGAGGGTCTTGTAGACGAGGTGGGAGACGCTGTCGAGGATGACGTGCGCGACGATGGAGTCGAAGCTCGCCTCGGAGTCGCCGGCGAAGAAGACGAGGGCGAATCTCTCCCCGCTTGAAGTCAGGGCCCTAAGGTAGAGCGAGCTCAAACCGAGATTCGCGGTGAAAGAGGAGAATTCGCTTGGTAGGGTCTTCGTGTCCTTGACGGCGAAGTAGAGGTCTTTGCTGGCCTCCTCGAAGAAGCGGTCGAGGTATTTCTCCTCGATCCTCGAGCCCATCTTGCCGAAGGTCTTGTTCTCGCCAGAGCGCGAGGTGTCCATCTCGACGCGGTAGCTTTTGGATGCGCTGTCGTAGATGAGGTAGCCTCCGGAGGTGATGCCCAAAGTCGAAGCGGCCCACTGGAAGAGGGATTTGAGGAAATCGATGCGCTCGGCGTGGGCGGAGAGATTGGAGAAATGGAGCTCGGCGGCTTCGAGGAAACCGGTGTAGATCACCAGTTTGTTGTTCTCGGTGAGGACGGTGCGGGGGAAGTAGAAGCGGTCGAAGGAAGAGAGGATGTTGACGTCCTCGCTGTCGGCTAAGGCTTTCTCGCCCTCGATATAGAGGTCGCCCATCGAGACGAAGGGGTAGATGACCCCGCCGACTTTGCAGTAGCTGACGCTTTCGCTGACGCTGACGTCGAGGGTGCAGAAAGAGGAAACGAGCTCTTTGCAGCGCTTCTCCAAGGAGAGCAAGGCGCCGACTTCGTAGACGAAGCAGGCGTAGCCTTTGTCCCTGTCGCCGACCATCGCCCCGGGGAAGGCGCGCTGGATGGCTTTGAGGAGGGCGTGCTTGTCTTTGTCCGCTTTGCCGACGAGCTCGAACATGAGCAAGGCGCAGCGCGAGGAGTGGATGCCCTGAAGCTCGAAGTAGAGGTTGCGCTTGAACTCATCCTCCCTGAAGACGTGCCCGAGGGCGATCTGGTCGCGGAGGGACTTGTCTTGCGAGGAGGCGCTATAGACGACCTCGAAGCGCGAGTAGTTCTCCAAGAAGGAGTTGATCGCGTCTTGCAAGGGGGCGAACTCGCCTAGTTTCTTTCTGGCCAAGGAAAGCAAGGGCACACCCCCTGTTTTGTTGGCGTGGATCTGATCGGTGAGGTAATCGAGGGTCTCGCTCTGCTTCTTTTGCCTTCTGAAAAGGAAGACCATCGCGCAGATGCCAAGGGCGATGAAGGAGGCGACGAGGACGATGCCCAAAGTCCAGGAGAGCCAGGCGATGCCTAGCGCCAAAGAAGCGACGAAGCCCCCGGCGACGAGGCTCCCTCCTAGGAACACGAGCCCGAGGGCGAGGAACGATTTCGAATCGAGAATGCTGTTTTTCTTCTTCATAGGTTATCCCCCTGATCGAGCAAGGCGCGGGAGACGATCTTCCCGATCGTGGGCATCACTTCGAGGCCCTTCCTGCGCCAAGAGAGGCGCTGATCGGCGTTGCCCACTTCGTAACAGACCGCTTTGATGGTGACGACGGGCACCCTTTTGCCGCTGGCGGCGAGCAAGATGCCTCCGCTGCCGGAATCGAAGGCCTTCATCGATTCCTCGGTGAGGAAGTGACCGCGCAAAATGCCGTCTATCTCCTCGCGCTGGGCGAGGAAGGTGGAGCCGGAAAGCAGATATCCGCGCTGGATGTAGCGGTTGGTGACGAGGTAGGATTCCCTTTCTGATTTGTCGCTGAGCACCTGGTCGCAGACGAAGAAAGGCGCCTCTCCCGGGAACTGGCCGTATACCAAAGGATGCTCGTTGCTGAAGTCGACGTTGGCGAGATAGACCCTGTCGGCGATGAAGATGTCCCCTTGCCTGAGCTCCCTTTGGAAGGAGGCGCAGGTGCCCAAGGAGAAGATGATGTAGGGGTCGTAGCGGTCGATGAGGACCGAGGTGATCATCGCCGTGTACTCGTTGCCCTCTCCCACGGCGCAAAGGACCACCTCATCGGCGAAAAGGTGGCCGAAATAAGCCTTGGTCTTGCCGCATATGTCCTCGCTGCGCTCGATCTTGAGCTTGGCGGTGAAATAGAGGATGTCGTCTTGGGTCTGCCCGATTATCGCGATCATTTCTTCGCCCCTTTCTCCCCTTTCTTCTCGAAGGGGTTGCTCTTCAGGAACCGCTGGAACTCGAAGGAGTTTAGCGGCCTGGAATAGTAATAGCCCTGCACCGCGTCTAGCCCCATCGCGGAGAGGATCTCGACTTGCTTGGCGGTCTCCACGCCCTCGGCTATCGTCCACATGCCCATGCTGTGGGCGAGGCTCACGACGGCGCGCACTATCGCGCGGGATTTCTCGTCGACCTCGATGTCGTCGATGAAGGACTTGTCGATTTTGAGAGTGTCGAAGGGCAGCTTCTTCAGCGAGTTGAAGGAGGAATAGCCGACCCCGAAGTCGTCGATGGAGGTCGCCATGCCCAATGATTTTATCTTGCTGACGAGCTGATAGAGGAAGGCGGCGTCCCTGGCGGCGAGGGATTCGGTGATCTCGATGTCGATCCACCTGCTCTCCACCCCATGGCGCTTGGCGGTGTCTTGGAGGAAATTGATGAGGCCTTCGTTGTAGACGGTGCGCCTGGAGAGGTTGATGGACATCTTGACCAGGGACTCGCCGTTGGCCTCCCAGCGCGCGATCTCGCGGATCGTGTGCTCGTAGATGTAATGGTCGAGGTCGACGATGAGGCCGCTTTTCTCGGAGAAGGGGATGAAGAAACTCGGGGGCAGCAATCCCCTGGTCGGATGGGACCATCTGACGAGAGCCTCGGCTCCGTAGAACTTCTGGGTGTGCAGATTGAACTTAGGCTGATAGAAGATCTGGAACTGCTCCTCGCGGATGGCTTTGATGATGTCGCTTGGGAGCTCTTTCTCGTTCTCGGAGAAGTCCATCTGGTCCTTTGCGAAGGGGATGATGGTGCTGGCGAAGCGGTTGGAGGCGTTGTAGCGCGAGGCGAAGGAGGCGTGGTCCAAAGCGGTCTGGAGGATGGTCTCGTCCTTCAGCGCGTTGACGCCGAAAAGGAGGGTGATGTTGGTGACTTTGCCTCTGGCCGACACTTTGCTTTCGATGTCGTCGGAGAGGGCCTTCAGCTCTTTCTCGAAGGCGTTTTCGTCAGTTGTTTTGGCGTAGATCAGGAAGGAATTGACGAGCGAGAAGCCATAGCGGTAGATTTTCTTCTCGTGGAAGCGCGAATAGAGGCAGGAGAAGATTATCGAGTTGATCGCCTTGCCTTCTTCCGGCCCATAGAAAGTGAGGATGTCCCCGTTGATGCCTTTGACGTTCAAGGCGGCGAAGTACCCGGTGACCTTCTTCCCTCCGAAGCCGGAGATGCGCCTGACCTCGTTTAGGAAAGCGGTCTCGCTGTAGACGAAGGTGGGCTCGCTGAAGTAGCTGGAGGCGCTAAGCTGCTCGAACTTCATCTTCGCGCGCAAAGAGAAGAGCAAGAAGGCGATGCCCCCGCAGAAAACTAGAAGCGTCAGGCAGGCGAAGAAAAGCGCCCAGTACAGAGGGGAGCTCGATTCGGCTCTTAATAGCAACAGCGCCCCGCTCACGGCGAGGAAAGCGAAGCAAAGGAAAGCGAGAGCTGCAAGCCCTGACCCCCAGTACCCGTAGAGGCGGTACTTCGCGTTGCCGTCGACCCTGTTCTTTTTGCTCATTTGCCTGCCTCCTTCTCTTTCCTTAGCTCTGCCTTAGCCTCTTCTTTGGCTTTGGCGAATTGCTTGCGGTATATCTCTTTTTGCTTCTCTTTCTCTTCTTCCATCTCCATCTGGATGGCCACCTTTATCGAGGCTTTCTCCCATTCTCTCTCATACGCAGCCTCGTCTTCTTTGCTCACGCCGCTTTTGTCGACGAGAGCCTGGATGCGGGCGTTCTCCTCTTTCTTCGCGGCTTTGCTTTTATGCAGCCCCTCGACGAGGCTGAAGGCCCCCATCGTGAGCAGGGGCGCCCCGACGACAACCGGGACGAACCATTGCTGGCTGGTGACGGTCAGCACCCAACCAAGGAAATCGTTTTTGGAGGTCACCGTCCCGACGTATTTGTCCTTGCCTATCCTCTGCACCCCTTCGTAAGAGGAGGAAGAGGAGGAATAGGCGATCCCCCTTTTCGGATAGGCGTCCCCATAGCAATAGAGCACATCGTCTATTATCTCGATGACGCGGTGGGAGACGAGCTGGTTCTGATAGACGTAGCCGTCGCTGGTGATGTCGTAATAAAAGGTGACGATGTCTCCCACTTCGACCTCTGAGAAATCCTTCCTCTCGAGGATCGCCGCGGTGCCGACGCCGAGCATGCTCGGGCCTTTCTTCTCCAAGGTGAAGCAGATCTTGTCTTCGCCTGAGGCCTCCTCGGCCTCTTCTTTGGTGTAGAAGACGCCCGTCACGCGCCCGCTCGCGTCATCGCCCGCGCGCGTTACATAAAAAAGCGAGGTGTCCGGCCCGTCCATCGACCCCGTGATGACGTTCATGAAGGTCTTGCCGAAAAGGGAGGGCATCCCGTCTTTCTGCTTGCTGATGAATAAGCTCAGCTCCAAGGCGAGCAAAAGGAGGCCGAGAACTATCAAAACGCCGTCGACTATCGTCGACACCTTTATTTTCTTCCCCTTCTTCTCCGCCATGCTATTGCCTCAAATCGGGGTGCTCCATCGCAAAGGAATAGGTGGTCTCGGTGGAGGATTTGCTGAGGAGGTTCTCCTCTTTCTTGTATTTTTTGGTGGCGACTTCTTTGACGGCCTCTTTGCTGATGGCGAGGGCGTAGCGGATGAGGTCCCAGGTCTCCTCGGAGAGCTCGCCTTCGATGCATTCTGCGTCTTGGCTGTCTTCGCTAGGCAAGGTGATCTCAAGCTCAGGCGCCTTTTCGTTTTCTTCCTTGGTCTTGGGCTCAACGGGCTTGAGGGCGACTTCGGAGTCGGGGGAAGGCACGAATTTGGCGCTCATCTGAGCCGCGGGCAGATCCTTGTCTTTGTTGTTGAAATAGAAGACCCTGTCGTCATAAAGCGGGGCGGCCTCTTCGGGGGCGACGATCTCCTTGGGCTCGCTTCTGAGCTCGGGGGTCGGGGTGAGGGAATGGCCTCCCGCGAAGGCGTTCTCCTCGATTGAGGAATCACCCATCGCCTCGGCGAGGACCCTCTCCCTTTCGATGCCTAGGAGCGAGTCTTCGTAGGCCCTTCTCTCGAGAGCGCGCCGCCTGGCGAGCTCATAGGCCTCCCTTTCTCTGATTTCTTTGTCTTTGGCCTCGATCTCGTCGAGCCTTATCTTCTCCGACTCGATGAAGTCGTTGAACTTCTGGTTGCTCGAGATCGCCAGCTCATCCTCGTAACGGGCGCTTTTCTCCCTCCAGGCGTCCCCTCTTATCTTGATGTCGGAGGCGTGGATTATCTCCTCGCGGTACTCATCGTTTCTATTCTCTTTGCGGAATTTGGCCTCTTCCTGGGTGAGGGATAGCCTCTCCTCGCCTTTGGCTCTCTTCTGGGCTTTGAGGAGCTTATCGTATTCCTTTTTGATCTCCGGGAACTGGTGATAGAGGAACTTGTCGTTTTGGAAGGCGATGTCGTCGATGGAAAGAAGGGTCTTGGGGATGATCACCTTGTTGAGGTCCCCTTCTTTCTTGGGGATGCGCAATGCGTCGGACTCATGGCCCTTCAAGGTCAATACGTCCCCGATCATCATCGCGTAGATCTGACGGGCGTAGTCCTCGTCGAATTTGACGTTGCGCTCGACTATCGAGTAATCGATGCCCAGCTTAGTGTAGGCGTTGATGAACCTCCAGAGCTTCAAAGCCCCTTTGTAGTCGGGGTTCTTCTCCAAGAGGTTGGTCATCGAAATCGGGTCATGGACCGGCTTAGCCCCTTTCATCTTCACCATGAAAGGGCAGGAGATGTAATAGAGGCAGCGCTGCTGCAAGAGCTCGATTTGGGCGATGAGCTCGTCGTTTACTCTCTTAAGGGCCTCGTCTTCGCTGGGGACGGAGGAGCGGATGCGGTTGTCGACTTCGTATTTGACTCCGTCGAGAGTGAAGTCGCTATGGACGAGGAGGACGTTGGAGTTCCTCGTCTCGCCGTGGTCTTTGATGTATTGGTAGCGGTTCTGGACGAAGACGCTCAGCTTCAGGATGAGCGACATCACGAGGCGGTTCTCGTAGATCTGGTAGTTGTCGTCGCTGGAGATGGAAAGGATCTTCTCGGGGACGACGTTGCCTTCCTCGTCGAAGCCGTGGACGAACTGGGAATGGGAGGCGAGGTGGGTGACGGAGGCGCTGGAGACGCGCTTGGCCAAGGCGGCGAGGACCACGTCGCGCTTCTCCTCGATGAAGGTGCGGGGGCGCGCGATTATGTTGTCGATGTGGCGGAACCCCTCATTGAGCTCCTCGATCCATTTGACGTCGAAAGTCTTCGCCTCGTTCCTCACGCGGTGAGCCATGTAGTTGTTGCCGTTTTCGGCGACGTAGGCCCGCATGTTGGGGTAGCGCGAAAGCGAATCGAGCGCGTCGATTCGCTTGAGATAAGACGCCTGGAGGGCTATGAAGGAGTCGGTTTTTCCTGCCATTTTCTAATTGATCAGATCTGTCCGGCGGATTTGAGGAGGTCTTGGATTTTGGCCTTGCTGAGCTTGAACTCGCCTTTGCCGAAAAGGCGGGTGAGCTCTTTGTCTAGCGCGAGCAATTCGTCGCGGAGGAAGGCCACGTTAAGGACCTCGAACTTCTTGAGGATCTTGCTCTTGAAGATGTAGTCGACGGCCTCTAGCTCGGTGCCTCCGCAGGCGACGTAAGCCGGGATGAAGGCGTTCATCTGCTTGAGGATACGGTTGCCGAAGGCGAGCTTGAAGTTGGTGATGACGAAGTCGTCGAGCTCAGTGAACTTCTCCAAGGTCTTGCTGGAGAGAGGATAGTCGTTGAAAGCCTGGGTGAAGAGGTTGTTCAGATAGTCGTAAGTGAGGACCATCGGGGAGGTGTGGGGGGCTTCGAAGGCGATGCCCTTGTTGTCGAAGAATAGCGACATGGCGCGGTCATAGACCTTATCGGTTATCGTGAAGGTGGAGTCGTCGTTGTTGGCGGTGCCGATGAACCAGATGTTCTGCTCGATGTGCAGCTTGCCCTCGATGAGGTGGGCCGGGTCATTGGAAGAAGGGGAGGAGATGAGGTCGATGTTCCACTGGGTGGGGTTAGGCATTTCCATGACGGAGAGGAACTCGGCGAAGTAGTACTCGATACGGGCCAAGTTCATTTCGTCGAGGACGATGAGATTGGGGTCCTGGCGGTAGCCCGATTCGTAGACGGCGCGCAGGAACTCGGTTTCGGAGAAGCGCTTGGTGAAATCATTGTAGAAGCCGAGGAGCTCGCTCCTGTCGTGCCAAGAAGGCTGGACGGAGACGATGGTCGCCGGGTTCTTGAAGAAGCGGCCCAAGGCGTAAGGCATGGAGGTTTTACCGGTGCCGGAGATACCTTCCAAAATGATGAGCTTGGAAGTGGCCATCGAGGCGAAGAGGACGCGGATGGTCTCCGGGGTGTAATAGAGGTGCATCTGGCTCGCGGCGAAGTTGCGGAACCTCTCGCAGACGTCTTTGAGGGAGGCGTTTTTGTCGCTAGGCTCCATCTCCACTAGACGCGAAGAGGGATCCTCGTATTTGCGGTCGACGCCGATGAGGCGGGGGAAGCGCAGCTTGTCGTCGCCTGGCTTGGCGGAAGAGGTTCCTTCGCCTGAGGTCCCCTCGGTTCCGCCGTTAGCGGAGTTCACGGTCACTTCCGTGGGCGAGCCGGAGACCGACTCGAGCTGGAGGTTCAAGATGCGGCGGTTGGCCATCTCGCTGTTATAGAGCTCAATCTGGAGCTGCTCGACTTCTCTTTGGAGCTTTTCCTTGTCGAGCTCCTTCTTGTAGAACTTGACGTACTTCTTGATGAGGAAAACCAAAAGCGTGATGAGGCCCCCGATGAAGCCGATGAGGAGCAGGGCGAAGAAAACGAAGAAGAACCATCCCCAGAAGCCGAAGTTCTCGTAATGGTTCAAAAAGGTGGTGTGGTAGCCGCTGAAATATCCGCCCCAAGCCGCGAAGGGATCGTACCATCTGCGCTTGAACCAGTCGCCGGCGTTCTGGAAGAAGGCGACTATCATCTCCTTGAGATATGCGAAGTATTGTTCCATGTTGTCTTCTTCCTTTCCTTATTCGCCTGCGGCGTCAGGCCCGAGAACGGGCGAGGGGAAGCCGCTTGATGCTTTTGAGGCGTAGACGCCGGTGAATGAGAGGCTGGCTCCCATGGTCGCGGCTTCGATGAAGGTATCGCAGTCCTTGTCCCAACCCTCGATGTAGAGGCAGACCGTGAGGCGCCTCGTCGAGTTGGCGGGAACGTAGAGGAGAGGATGCTTCGAGGAGGCTTTGCGCCCCAGCTCCGACAAAGTATAGCTTTTTTCTTTGGCGATATGTCCCTCTTCTTTTAAAGAAGAGAGGCAATCATCGGTTATGGCTTTGTTTCCGAGCTTGCTGACGCCCTGCAAGGTGTTGAAGGGGTCGCCGATGGGCTCTTGGGTGGCGACGGTCTCGTATTCGAGGGGAGACCCGTCGTATTCGCCGTAGATTATCTCTTTGCCGCTTCTCTCGTCGTAATCCCAATACCCGTCGCAGGGGCGGACGTTGAGCCGCCCTCCGTAATAGGTGGGATCGTTTGCTTCCGCGTTGGGCTCATAGATCGTGTAGCCCATGTTGCTCAAGAAGGACACGCGGCAGGCCTTATCGATGCGGTTGAGCCCCTCTTCGCTCAGCCCGTTGGAGTTAGCCACCGAGGCGTTGGCCTCATAATCCGCCTCGACTTTGGTCTGCCCCTCGTCAAGGAAGATGTAAAGGTCGCGGTCGGAGGTGAAGCGGAACTCCAGGCAGATGTACTGGGCGTTCTCCGTGGCGTAGGAAGTCCTAGAGGTAGAATTGTCCTCAGTCCCCCCATAGCCAACCATGTACTTCGGCTTGGCGCTTTCCGGATCGATATCAAGCGAGTACCAATCGGAGGCGAACATGTTGGACACCGGATCGAAGCTGAAGACGTCGGAGAAACGGAAATAGCCGTCATCGTCCGGGTCGATCCAGGTTCCGGAGCCAAGCTCCTTCATCTGGACTTCCATTTTCGTGCCGGGGTCGAAGCCGAACTCGATGTTCCTTAGTCGCGTCGAGCTGCCGATGCTGAACCACGCGAGCGTGCTCGTCGCGAGCGGGCACGCGAACAAGACCAAAAGACCCGCGTAGGCCAAAGCGAGGCCGAGGCGGGTTAGCTTATGTCCTTTTTTGAGCCGGGTCATAAACTTCATAGGAAAATTTGGTCAGTTCTCTTTAGGTTCCGGTCGTTTTGTCATTAACCTTAGTTGAGCTTCTAAGGCTGCCTAAAAAGGCAGGGTTGTCCCTTGCGCGGGGTCTAGAGGCGTGGGTGAGCGTTACTCAGAGACGCTGGAACTGGACTCCAGGGAGCGGGTTTTAGTGCCCGAGATGTCGATGGCGAAAGCCAAAGATCCGTCGACAGGGAGATCGTATTTGTCCGTGTCGGGGTCCCAGCCCTCGAACCACATCACCACCGAGTAGCGCACGATGGCCTCTCCTGGCAAAGCGAGATTATCATCGTCGAAGACGGTGAAGAGCTTGTCCTGCCAATTGGAGAAATTGACGCACAAGGCGCGGTTTTCGGGGTTGGTGGATGCGGGATCGCTCACCGTTTCCGGCAAAGCGGTCCCGTCGGTTGTGACATTGGGGTAGGCGTAAGTCTTCTGGAAATGGGTGGGTAAGGCCGCACTTGCGGAATAATAGGTATTTTGATACACCCGAATCCTGATGAACTTCTCTAGTGACACCGAGACCTGGTTGCCGGAAGCATCGTAAAGATTGCTCGGCTCGTTGTTCGCGGTGCAATAGTACTTAATGGAGTAGGTGACTTCCTCCGTGGAGATGTTGCGCAGATAGAAGGTGTAGTTGAAATACACCCCTCTGCTATCATCTTCCGATGTGCCGCTCCACAAATCGGCAGCGGTAGCCTTCCTCGCCACCTTCTTCTTGTACATGACATCATCATAGTTGTCGCTGGTGATGTCACAATCGAGGATGGAAGCGTCGGGCAGGTTATCGGCCGCGATGCAGGCGCCGGAGGTGAGTCCACCGACGTTCAGATAGGTGCTCGGGGTCTGGATGCCGGTGCTGCGCGAGTTGATCGCGAGCATCTCACCCATTTGCAGAGCGGCGTCCTCATCGTTATTAAGCTTAACGGTGAAGTTGCCGAAGTTCTGGCCGAGGAAAGCGATGATGCCCAGCGTCAAAACGCCAGCCCCCGTCGCGCCGACAAGAGTCCACAAAGCGGCACGCCGCTTCTTCTTCTTGACGTAGCTGGGGGTCGGGGGTTCGATCTGCCGCGAGGGCGAGGGCTTGGCCTCGTTCTCATTCGCGGCGTTGCTGGGATTCTGGCTTTGATCTTCCAAAACGACTCTCCTTGTCTGAACGCAGTTAAAAACAAAACAACGGAATCTAGCGCCCTGCCCAAGCGTTCGCTTACCCATCGGAACTTAAGGAGGCGAGGCGTTCGATCAATAAGGTCTGGGGAACATAATAACCAAGTTGCCATCTCGGTTGTTCCCTCGACCCGGCAACTGGCTGCCCTCAGCGAGGGCCCTCTAGCTTTGCGTCACCCGATTGCTCAGGCTTTGCTTTTGTCGGGAGTAATGATAGGGGCTTGCCTGGCCCCTGTCAATAATGATAAACAAAAAAAATCGGAGGGGTTGTACCCCTCCTCAACTTTTTTATGAAAGCGCTTATTCCTCTTTCTTCTCCGAAGAATCCTCTTCGCGCAGCTCTTTGAGGATCTCCGCTTTGGCCTGGCGCTTGGCTTCTTCGGTTATGGCGTCCTTCTCTTCTTTGGAGAGGACCGATTCTTTGCGCGTCGCGTAAAGAATCAGGTAGATGCCATCGACGACGAAGAGAGCGATGGGGGGAAGGACGCAGATCAGGAAGAAGCCGGTGCGATGGGTGCACATCCAGCCGATCATCGTGGGGTGGTTTTCGTACCAGACGATCTTCTCGTTGTCGGAGGCGGAGCTGTAGCCGCAGGTGAGGACCATTATCGCGACTACCATGCAGAAGATGATCACCGCAGCCTCTAGCACCCCGGCTATTATCAAGGTTAATTTCTGTTTCTTGTCCATAAGTGTTCGTTGGCGCAAGGCCTATATAAATAAAGATAGGCGCCTTTTTGCTTTCCCTAGTGTATCACCAATCGGGCTTTTGCTACAACAAAATGCGTTTTCCTCGATCCAGGCGATTTTACAAAAACCCTTGCATTTGTGCGCGAAGCCCATATAATTCACCCGACTTCGGGGCCTCTAGCCAAGTCCCCGCGTCCCCGCCTGAGAGGGCGGAAGGCCCGACGGCGTCGGGCGAATCCCATCGGAGCGCCTCATTGCGCACCCCCCCATGAGAGCATGGGAAGGGGGCGCGGAAGGGAATTTTGAACAATGAAAAAATCCAAGAAACTCATGATCATGGGCCTCAGCGCGGCGACCGCCGCCGTGGCCGCCACCGGGGCAGTCAGCTCGTTCGCGTGGTTCGC
>CAVDSY010000018.1:0-40374 GCA_963611815.1 bacterium | reverse complement strand
TGAAAACAGCGCGCTGCCGAGCTCTTTTCTTTTATCCCCCATCCGGGGGATTTTTTGCGTTATCGCCGCAAAAGTCCCCTCGATTGTTTGCCTATCATCTTCCTAAAGAAGGTAGAATAGGGCCGAGGTGAACAACTATGGATTTCATTGACGATCTCAATTATCGCGGGCTCATCGAGCAGTACTCCTCCGAGTCCTCAGTCCGCGAGCTTCTCAAAGATAAGACGACCATCTATTGCGGCTTCGATCCGAGCGCCGTTTCCATGCATTTGGGCAATTACGTCATGATCAGCCTGCTCAAGCGCTTCCAGCTTGCTGGGTATAGGGTGGTCGCTCTCGTGGGCGGGGCGACTGGAATGATCGGCGACCCCAGTGGCAAATCTAAGGAAAGGAACCTTCAAAGCAAAGAGACCTTGGAGAAAAACACCCAGGCCATCAAATCACAGCTTGAGCGTTACATCGATCTCAGCGACCCTGAGAAAGGCATCCTGGTCTCGAACTACGAATGGCTCGGGAATATGGGCGTGATCGATTTCCTGCGCGATTATGGGAAATATTTCTCGATCAATTACATGCTTTCCAAAGAGATTGTCAAATCGCGCCTTGAGGCGGGCATCTCCTTCACGGAGTTCGCCTATCAGATCCTTCAGTCCGTCGACTTCTATCATCTTCATCATCAATACGGCGTCTCCATGCAGATCGGAGGGAACGACCAATGGGGCAATCTGACCTCCGGACTTGAGCTCATCAGGAAAATCGACGGCGAGAGCGAGAAAGTCGAATGCATGACCGCGAAGCTCCTGCTTCGCAGCGATGGCAAGAAGTTCGGCAAGTCCGAGAAAGGTGCACTCTTCCTCGACCCCTCTTTGACTTCGCCTTACGCCCTTTACCAGTACTTCATGAACGTGACCGACGAAGACGCCATCCGCTTCCTCAAGGTATTCTCCTTCCTTTCAAAAGAAGAGATAGAAGATGTCGCAAGGGAGCATTTCGCGAACCCGGGCGCCCGCATCGGTCAAAAGAAAGTGGCCTACGAAGTCACGAAGGACATCCATGGCGAAGAAGCGGCCAAAGAGGCCATCGCGATGAGCGAGGCCCTCTTCAAAGGCGATGTCGCCTCGCTTAAAGAGAATGAGATCGAAGAGGTTTTCGACGCCAAATTCGCCCTTCCTTCCGGCATTCTCCTTGAAGATGCGCTCATTGAGACGAAACTGGCCACGAGCAAAAGGGAGGCGCGCACCTTCTTAAGCGGCAACTCGGTGATGCTCAACGGGAGCAAGGTCAGCGACCCAAAGCTCGCCCTAAGCAAAGACAATGCGATGTATGGCCGCTATCTGATCCTCAGAAGGGGCAAGAAGAACTACGCCTTGGGGGTCATCGAATGAAAAAACTGAGCGGCAACGACAAAGCCAAGCTCGTCTATACCATTGAGCTGCTTTTCTTCGCCTGCGTCTTTTTGACTCTTGGCGTCCTCTTCCTTTGCGGAGTCCTTAAGACGAGCACATGGAAGAAGTGGCTCGTGCTCACCGTCGGGACGGTCGGATCGGTGTGGTGCTTCGTCGATTTCTTCTGGACGCTGAGATCACCGAAAAGAAGGGCGAAGAACTCCTTGCTGGATAAAGGGCTCGTCTTGCCTAATGCCCTCTTCGCTTTCTCCGTCAACATCTATTTTTGGGTGATGCTCGCCCCTTTCAATGAGGCGAGCGACATCATGTTCGCCTATTGCCTAGGCGCCTCGCTTTGCTATTTCGCGATCATCTATTCAATCGAAGCCTTCTACCATTGGAAGCATCCTCTTCCCGGGATCATCGAAGTCGAGAATGAACTGAAAGAGGAAGAGAAAAAAGAAGAGAGCGAGCAAAAAAAGGAAAACGAATAAGCGGCACTTCGCCGCTTTTTTTGTGGGAAGGGCAGTGCACATAAAAAGCCAGGCAATTCGCCTGGCTTGGATTTTGGTTTTGCTACTAGGATGCGAGAATCAGAGCTTGCGGTTGTAGAACTCGATGATCTGGCTCTCTTGGATGTCGGAGGGCAATTCGTTGCGCTCGGGCATGCGGAGGAAGGTGCCTTCGATCTTCTCGGCGTCGACTTTGACGTAGTTGACGGAAGCGGGGCTGCTCTCGAGGGATTCCTTGACGACCTTGAGGGGGCTGTCGCCCTTGAAGGTGATGACGTCATTGACGGAGCAGAGATAGGAAGGGATGTCGACCTTCTTGCCGTTGACGAGGACGTGGCCGTGGTTGACGAGCTGGCGCGCCCCGGCGCGGGTCCTGGCGAAGCCCATGCGATAGACGAGGTTGTCGAGGCGGGATTCGAGGATGCGGAAGAAGGCGAGTCCGGTGACGGAATCCTTATCGGCTTTCGCAAGCTTGAAGAGGCGGCGGAACTGGCGCTCATTCACGCCATAGAGGGTGCGAAGCTTCTGCTTCTCGAGGAGCTGGGTTCCGTATTCGGAAGGCTTCCTTTTGCGGTCTTGGCCGTGTTGGCCAGGGCCATAGGCTCTTTTCTTGAGCTCGTCTCCGGTCTCGAGGACGGAGAAATTGAGGTGACGGGATTTCTTCCACGTCGATTTGGTGTACCTAGACATTATTAATGTCTCCTTTCTTTGCGTTGCAAAGTCAAGAGTGCCCCTTCCATCTTCCCGGGTGTCGGACTATTTCGGCCCAGTAGCAAGAAGGCTTACTTTCTTTGGCGTCCGACGTCTGGCGGAAGAGTAGGAACATGCTGCTTTTCACGCACGGGTGATTATAAGGCAAAGAGAAGGGGCGAGGCAAAGGGTTTTTCGTTGATTTTCGAATCTCTTATCCCCATAGGCGAAAGGATGCGTGGTGAGATTGCCTTGTTGTAAACAAGCCCGCGCGAATTTAAGATTTCTCCATGCCCAAAAACGAGACTCCGAAAGAAAACAAGCAGGTTTACATCCAGGCCAATAAACTAGGCAAGGTCTTCCGCACCGGCGCTAGCGAAGTCAGGGCCCTCAAAGGGGTCAGCTTCGAGATAAAAGAGGGCGATTTCACCTTGATCCTCGGCCCCAGCGGCTCGGGCAAGACGACTTTGCTCAATATCCTTGGGGGCATGGACTGCCCGACGTCAGGGTCTTTGATCGTGGGGGAGCGCAACATTGAGCACCTCAGCAAAAAGGAACGCTGCGAGTACAGGCGCAAAGACGTCGGGTTCGTCTTCCAGTTCTACAACCTCATGCCCAACCTCACCGCGAAGGAGAACGTCGAGCTCGCCTCCGAGTTGCTCCCCGAAGCGATGAACGCGATCGACGCCTTGGACAAAGTCGGGCTAGAAGACAGGGCCAATTCCTTCCCAGGACAGCTTTCGGGCGGGGAGCAGCAGAGGGTTTCCATTGCCCGCGCGATCGCCAAAAACGCCAAGCTTTTGCTGTGCGATGAGCCCACGGGCGCCCTTGATTACCGCACTGGCAAAACCATATTGAAACTGCTTTTCGACACCGCTCACAAAGAGCATAAGACCGTCATCGTCGTCTCCCACAACAGCGCCATCGCCCCGATGGCCGACTGCGTCATTCGCATAAGAAGCGGCGCCATCCAAAGCGTCAGCCGCAACCCCAATCCGACCCCGGTGAAGGAGATCGAGTGGTAAGAGAATGAAGAAGGCGCGCCTCTCATCGTTTAGAAGCATCGGCAGGAACTGGGGCAAGATGGCCGCGATGACCCTCATCGTCGCCCTCGGCTTCGCCTTCATTTTCGGCGTCTCAATCTCCCCAAGCAAAGTCAGGGACACTTTCGACGCCTCTTTGAAGAAGAACGGCATCTCCGATTTCCAAATTAAAAGCAAGAGCGCGAGCGGCTTCACCGACGACGAACTTGCTTCTCTCGAAAGCGTTGAGGGAAGCGTGAGCGAGGCGGCTTTTTGCCTCGATTCGTCCTCTTTCGACAGCTCCATGTCGCTTTTCGAACTGCTTGACGATTACGGGGTGACCGCGCTGAAACAGAACGAGGCGACGAAAGAGAGAGCTGAGGAAATCATCAACCTCGTGAAGGCGCTGCTAGGGAAAGACAAGGAGAATTTCGTCAGCTTCACCCCGGACCTCATGAGTGAAGGCAACGACAGGATAATGTGCTTCCCGAACGGAAAGAGCGAGGATATCAACGTCTTCAACCTCGAGGAAGGGAGACTTCCGAATGGGGGCGACGAGATTCTCGGCGACGCGCTTTATTGCAAGGAAGCGGTGGGGGATGGCGTCTCCATCTTCGGAAAGTCCTACACCCTCGTGGGAAAGGTTGCCAACCCTCTTTATTACACAAGGCAGGATGAGCCAGACCTCATAGACCAGAAGGCCCTCGACAACATCTATTATCTCTACTTCCAAATCTCGGAGACGCCTTCCATCGACTCCCTCATCCAAACCACCCTCGCGAATTACCTCGAGACCCTCGTCAGCCTTCCCGACACTTTGAAGACATACCTCGAGGACGCATTGGGCGAGATAAAGGCGAGCTTCCCTTCTTGCACAGATTGTTTTGTCCGCTACGAGGGAAGGGATTCCTACAACCTTTTCTCCTCGCGATATGAGGAATTCGCCTCGGAGAGGAAAGAGGACATAGCCGCCATCTCCAAAAACATCGCCGTCTTGGGGCTCGATGAGAACTATTCGCACATGATGCTGAAGGAATCCTGCGCCAAGATGGACAAGATCTGCTACGTCATCCCGATTTTCTTCTTGACGGTATCTGGGCTTGTGGTCTCGATTACGATGAGCCGCATGATCGAAGAGGAAAGAAGCCAGATCGCCTGCCTCGCCTCCCTTGGCTACAGGAATTCGCGTATCTCTGTCAAATATCTCGCCCTCGCCTCAATCGCCACCCTCTCTGGCATCGGACTGGGGATGGTCGGCGGCTATTTTGGCGTATATCCCCTCATCTACACGGCTTTCCGCTATCCTTACCGCCTGCCTTTGGTCACCGCTTCCACCCTCAATCCGACCCTGACCCTTATCAGCGCAGCGGCGATGCTCGCCTTCATTTTGCTTATAACGTTGGCTCAGCTCAAAGACACCCTCTCCCCTTTGCCAGCCATCCTCCTGCAGCCGAAATCGCCCGGCCAAGGAAGCCAGACGGCTTTGGAGAGGAGCCGCCTTTGGACGAAGCTTCCTTTCCGTTTCAAAAGCACCTTCAGGAACCTCGCCCGCTATAAGAAAAGGCTGTTCATGACGGCGATCTCCGTCGCGGGAAGCACGGCCATCGTCTTTTTGGGGTTCGCTCTTCTCAACATCGTCAGCAGGCTTGAAGCCGGGGAAGGGGGCGCGGTGGCGAGTTCCATCGTCCCCATCTCTTATTTTCTCATCGTCTTCGCCATCGTCCTCTCGGCCCTCGTCCTTTATAGTCTCACCGACATGTCAATCGCCGAAAGAAGCAGGGAGATAGCGACCCTCGAGGTGCTTGGCTACCACGAGAAAGAGACTGTTTTCTACCTGTATAGGGAAATCGGCGCGATGACCCTCATCGGCCTCGTTTTCGGGATCCCTCTTGGCGTGGGGATAATGGAGATAGTAATCGTCTACCTCAATTTCGGATCCCTTGGGGACATCGCCTGGTATTCCTATTTGTTGCCCGTGGTCATCGTCGCTTTCTTCAGCGTGGTCGTCGATTTGCTTCTTCTTCCGAAAATCAAGCGCATCGACATGATATCGTCGCTGAAATCGGTGGATTGATCAGCGCGCATGCTTGGAACGGTATTCTTTCGGCGAGAGGCCGGTGGCTTTTTTGAAGGCGAAAGCGAAGTGGCCTGGCGAAGAGAAACCGAGGCAAGAGGCGATGGAGGAGATGGGCTTTTCGGAATAGCGGAGGAGGCGTTTGCCTTCGTCTATCTTCTCACCTTGAAGGAAAGAGGTGAGCGTCATGCCGGTCTCTTTCTTGAATCTTGCCTCTAGATAGGTGCGGCTGAGGTAAAGCGACTTGGCCAATGAAGACACGCTGACAGGCTCAGACAGATGCTTTTGGGCGTAATTGGCGACGTCTTTAAGCAATTTGGTGGGGGTTTTGCCGAGTTTTAGCCTCTCAACCCTTTCCGTGAAATCGACGATCATGCGGACCTGAAGGTTCGTCAGTGGCTCGAAAAGGGAAAGGCTTTCGCATTTCTGGATGTAAGAGTCGGAGAGAGAAAGGGCTTCGTTGGCGTCAAGCCCTCCGCGGATGGCGGCGCGAGAGGAGAGGGTGGCGACGACGATGAAGGTGTTTTTGGCTTGCCGTATGGCGTCTGGGGAGAGCGTTCCCGGTAAGATGGCGGGCGAGCTTGCGATAAGCTCTTTCAGGCCATAGGTATCACCATGCCTGACGTAGCTGAGGAGAGTCTCTTCGTAGAAGATGGTGTTGTGCTCCTCTTTGATCTCGTTTGGCGCTGAAGAAGGGGAAAGTCTTCTTTCTGCCTGCTCCTTGGCAAGCTCGTTTTCGATGCGCGTTTGCTCCTTGCCGTAGATCGTGATGTCGGCGAGGGTCTTCTTCTCGCCACTCAAGGCGAAATTAATCGAGCAAAGGGTCTGAAGAAGGCTCTCCAACGGAAAGGAGATGAGGCCATCCATCGCTTTGGCGAAATCCTCCGTTTCGTCCTTTGGCACATCGCAGCCGATGCAAAGCTCGTCCAAGGCTTTCTGATTGAGCTTGGATTGGGAGGTCGGCCCGATGATGATGGCCACCCCCTTGGCTTTGACTAACCCGTAATATTGCGATTGCGGCGTCAAAAAGTAGCCTAGAGGCCCTTCGATGGAAAGTATTTTGGCTTCATAAGGCTTAATCGGATCGACGGGGAAGCTTGCAAGGGAGAAATAATCGATCCGCCTGCCCGAGCGATATGCGCGGACGGGGATTCCGGCGAGGCCGCCGATTGTTCTGCAAAGATAAGAAAGATTGTCATTCGTCGCCTTCATAAGACAGGACAATTATATTGAAAACAATACAAATATGTAAGACGTGCTGAGATGGGCGTGGGAAAATCAGCTATCTTAATGAGGAGTTTTTATGGAGAAGCCCGAAAAGCTTTTGACGAAACTGACCGATTCTGAGAAAAGCGCTTTGGTCGCGGGGACCGATTTCATGTACACGAACGCTGTCCCAAGACTTCGCATACCCTCCCTCAGATCGTCCGATGGGCCCCATGGGCTCAGGGTGCAAAACGGGAGCGGAGACAACGGAGTCGCGGCCAGCGAGAAGGCGACCGCTTTCCCCACGGCGGCGACTCTCGCCTGCAGCTGGAACGAAGAGAATGCGCATAGGCTGGGGGTCGCCATTGGCGAGGAAGCGCATTTCTATGGCGTGCATATCCTCCTTGGGCCGGGGCTCAACATCAAAAGGAACCCCTTGGGCGGCAGGAATTTCGAATATTATTCCGAGGATCCCTTGCTGAGCGGCAAGATGGCCGCCTCCGAGGTTAAAGGCCTCCAAAAGGAGGGCGTGAGCGCTTGCCTCAAGCATTTCGCGGTCAACAATCAGGAGAATTTCCGCTTCATGGGGGATTCCGTCGTCGATGAGCGCGCTCTCCGCGACATCTATTTGAAGGCTTTCGAAATCGCCGTCAAAGAAGGCAAGCCTGATTGCGTCATGTGCTCCTATAACCAGATAAACGAGGTTTATAGCTGCCAAAACAAATGGCTTCTTACCGATGTTCTCCGCGATGAGTGGGGCTTCTCTGGCTTAGTCATGACCGATTGGGGCGCGACCCACGATAGAATAAAAATGCTGGACGCGGGGCTTGACCTTGAGATGCCTGGCGATACCAAGATCTGTCGAAAATGGATTCTCGATGGGCTTCAAGACGGCAGCCTTTCCCGTGAATCCCTCGACAAGGCGGCGATTAATGTCCTGAATCTCGTCTGCAAACACGAAAGCGACGCGAAAGGCGAAGCCCATTTCGCTGAGCATGATCTCCTCAGCGAATCGCTTGCCCTTGATAGCGCGGTCCTCCTCAAAAACGAGGGCGCATTGCCTTTGAGGGAAGGCGGTTCCTTCCTCGTCGTCGGCGAGCTTTTCGCGAAGATGCGCTACCAAGGCGCCGGAAGCTCTATGATCAACCCCTGGAAGCTTACGACCCCAAAAGACGCCTTCGACGAAGCCGGGATTAGCTACGACTATGCCCCTGGCTACAAAGAGAATGGGACTTCGCCCGATGACGGGCTTATCGAAGAAGCGGTGGGAATGGCAAAGAAATATGAGACCGTCATCGTTTTCGCCGGGCTCACCGATTACGTTGAAAGCGAAGGGCAAGACAGGGAAAGCATGGCGCTGCCTGAAAACCAGGCGAAGCTGATCGACGCCCTGTCCTCGCTTGGCAAGAAAATAGTCCTCGTCCTTTATGGCGGCTCGCCGATCGAGCTGCCCTTCGCCTCGAAGATGGACGCGATCCTCATGATGTATCTCCCTGGGCAAAGAGGAGGGGAAGTCACGCGCAAACTCCTCTTCGGAGAGAGCAATCCCTGTGGGAGGCTCGCCGAAACTTGGCCCCTCTCCTATGCTGACGTCCCTTATGGCGAAAGCTTCTCCAAGAGCGAGATCGAGCTGTACAAAGAGAGCGTCTTCGTCGGCTATCGCTACTACGAAAGCGCAGGGAAAAAGGTCGCTTATCCTTTTGGGCACGGCCTCTCATACACGAGATTCGAATACAGCGATTTCTCCGTCGCTCTAGAGGGGGAAAGCCTGAAAGCCACCTTCAAGATCAAGAACGTCGGCGATAGATTCGGCGGCGAAATTGCGCAGATTTACGTTAAATCGCCGCAAAAGTCCGTTTTCCGTCCATTGAAGGAGCTCAAAGGCTTCGCCAAAGTATATTTGAAGCCTGGGGAGAGCAAAGATGTCTGCGTCTCGTTCAAGAAGCAAGAGCTGGCTTTCTATCATCCTAAGGGAAAGCGCTTTATGCTCGAGAAAGGAACATATGTCTTCGAGCTTTCCGAGAACGTCTCTTCCCCGAAGTTGATAGCCTCACTTGATGTCGATGGCGAGGAAGCCGCCTCACCTTATGATCAGGCGACTCAAAAAGCCTATCGGGAAGACCCTGGAGGCGTATCCGATGCGGACTTCGAAAAGCTTCTCGGGCATCCTCTCCCAAAAGAGAAGCCGAAGAAGCCGATAAGGCTGGAAAGCCGCTTCACCGATCTAAGGCAGACCCCCTTGGGGAAAATCCTCTTCTCCGCCGTCCTCTCCGTCGCCAAAAACGATATGAGGAAAGCGAAAAAGATGGATGAAGGCCCCGAGAAAGACAACAAGATAAAAGGGGCGATGTTCCTCAAGCGCATCCTCGAGAGCAACTCGGTCATCACGATGTCGATGTCCGCGGGGAAAAGCTTCCCTTACCAAAGCGCGCTGGGGATGAAGGAACTCGCCAACGGGCATATCATCAAAGGCATCAAATCCTTCTGCATGAAGATCAAGGTGCCCCCTCTCCCTAAAGAAGAGAAAAGCAACAGCAAGGAGTGAAACGAATGAAAAAAGGAAAATTGATTGACGCGAAGATCTTCGACTCGCGCATCCATAGCAAAAACGTCACCGGCAAGGAGAAGTGGCTCGGCTATCTGCTTGGGCCCTGCGGAGCCTTGCTTCTCAACGCCATCCTGGCTACCTACCTCAACGTCTATTACACAGACGTCTTGGGGCTGACCACCGTTTGGGGAGGCGCCTTCCTCGTCGTCTTCCCGCTGGTCTCCAAACTCATCGATGCCGCCACGAACGTCATCATGGGCTATATCATCGACAGGACCAAGACCAGGCAAGGAAAGGCAAGACCGTGGATTCTTCTCTCGGCTCCGCTTGTCGCCATCACCGGCGTGCTCCTTTTCCTCATCCCGGAGGTCAACGAGACCTTCACGGTGATCTGGGTCATGCTTTCATATAACCTCTTCTACTCATTCGCCTACACCATCTTCAACATGAGCCACAACCTCATGTGCCCCCTCTCCACCCGCAACACCATCCAGCGCGGCGGCCTTTCCGTCTTCAACCAAATCGCCACCATCATGATGAGCGGCATCCTCGTCGCGTTGCTCTTCCCGATGGTCATCATGCCCCAAATCGGCGTCGACAAGACCAAGTGGATCATCCTCATGAGCGCCTTCTCCGCGCTCGTCTTGCCCCTTACCCTCGTCGAGTATTACTTCACAAAGGAGCGCGTCACCGAGGAGCAAAGCGCATCCGAAACCAAGAAAATCCCCTTCCTCACCCAGCTGAAGATCGTCCTCACCGACAAATACATGATCATCACGCTCGTCTACTTCTTCATCTACACCTTCGCCTCATCCCTCAAGAACCTCGGGCTCGTCTATTACTGCAATTATGTGTTGGGCACCTACAACGACGGCTCGACCCAGACGCTTCTCTCCGTGATCGGAGGCATTCCGATGGGAATCGGCATCTTCGCGGTTTGGCCGCTTGCCAAGAAATTCGGCAAGAGGAACATCACGATGATCGGCTTCTTGCTATACGCAATAGGATCAGCCATCTGCTGGATGGTCCCCACGAATATGGGCGTCGTGCTCACGGGCCAATTCATCAAGAACATCGGCGGTCTTCCCTGCGCTTACATCTTCATGGCCCTTTTCGCCGATGACCTCGATCACCTCGAATGGAAGAGCGGCATTCGCTGCGACGGGGTCGCGATGTCCGTCTACAACATCATCGCCGTGGCGGTGGTGGGGGTCGCCACGAGCGTCTTCAACGGCATGCTTTCGGCCTCTGGCTACGTCGCGCCTTCGATCGTCGACGGAGCCACCGTCGCCGCCGAGCAGACCCAGGGCTGCAAGGATATGATCACCTTCGCTTTCGTCGGGCTTGAAACCATCACCGGGCTCATCCTCGCCATCTTGCTAATGTTCCTCAACGTCGAGAAAACGATTGCCAAGAAGCAAGAAACGATTCGCGCCTTCCAGAAGGAAGAGGCCGAGAAGGCGGGCCAAATTTGGATCGCCCCTGAGGTCAAGGCCGAGGAAGAAGAGAAAAGATTCCGCGAGGAAAACGAGGAGGCCTACCGCGAAGCCCTCAAAGCCAAATGCGATAAGAAGGGCCTCGATTATGAGAAAGAGCTAGCCGCGTACCTCAAGAAAGTCGAGGAAAGCGATGCGAGGAAAGCGGCCAAGAAAGAAGCCGCCGAGGCCAAACAAGCCAAGAAAGAGGCGGAAAAGAAAGCGAAAAAAGAGGCAAAATACGCCGCGATGAGCGACGAAAATCGCCGCAAATTTGACGAAAAGTCCGCAAAACGCCATCAAAAGGAAGAGGACTTCTGGGCGAAGGAGAGCGCTTATGGGACCTCCTACCGCGCGAAGATAAAAGCGGAGCTTGAGGGCAAAGCCTGATATGAAAGCCATACGTTTGCGCACCGAATACCTCGTCGATCCCATTGGGATAGACGCGCCCAGGCCGCGCTTGCTCTGGATTTGTGAAGGTGGGAAGAAGCAAACCGCCTATCGCCTTATCGCCGAGAAGAACGGCGAGCCCTTCTTCGATTCTGGAAAACTCGAGGGCTCTTCGATGCATCTCGATTTCCCCAAGCCCCTTTCTTCCCGCGATCTCGTCTCTTGGAGGCTGATCCTTTGGGACGAGAAAGACGAGGAAGGCGAGGCTTCTGAACCCGCCTCATTCGAGATGGGCTTCCTCTCCCCTTCCGATTGGAAGGCTAAGTGGATAAGCGGGGACTATTCTCCCAAGAAAAGCAAGCGCTACCCAGTCGATTGCTTTTTAAAGAAATTCGATGTCAAAGACGCCAAAAAAGCGAGGCTATATGTAACCGCCTGTGGGCTTTACGAGATGTCGCTCAACGGGCAGAGGGTTGGCGAATTCGTCCTTGCCCCCGGCTCGACGGATTACCGGAAAAGAGTCCAATACCAGACCTACGACGTCACCTCTTTGCTGAAAGAAGGGGAGAACTCCCTGTCTGCTCTTTTGGCGGATGGCTGGTACCGCGGCTGCAACGGGGCCAAAGGAAGGAGGAACACCTATGGCAAGCAGACCAAGCTGCTCGCTCAGCTGGAGATCGAATCTTCCGATGGGAAGATGACAACCATCATCAGCGATTCCTCTTGGGGATGGAGCGATGACGGCCCTCTGCGCTTTGCCGATCTCAAAGATGGCGAAATAGTTGACGCCAGGCTCATTCCCTCATATTCGGGCAAAGCGAGGGAAGTGGCCTTCAAGGCGAATCTCCGCTCGTCCAATAACGTTCATGTCAAAGAGATGGAACGCTTCGCCCCGACGCGCCTAATCGTCACGCCGAAAGGCAAAAAGGTGCTTGAATTCCCGCAGAACCTCTCCGGATACCTTTCCTTCTCCCTCCGCGCCCATGCGGGGCAGAGGATCCATATCAAGCTCGGGGAGATCCTCGACCAAGAAGGCGAGCTGACTCTTAAGAATATCCAATGCACCTACAAAGGCAAAAAGACCCCCCTTCAGGAATTCGACTATACCTGCAAAGAGGGCGAGAACGTCTATTCCCCCAAGTTCTTCTACGGGGGCTTCTGCTACGCCGAGATCGATACCGATGTGCCTTTCGAGAAAGATGATTTCTCCGCCGTCGCCCTTTATAGCGCCTTTGAGGAGACTTCTTCCTTCGAATGTTCCAACCCCCTCATCAACAAGCTTTACCAAAGCACCTTGTGGTCGCTTAAAAGCAATTCGACGGATCTGCCTTCCGACTGCCCGACCAGGGAGCGCATGGGATGGACGGGCGACAGCGAGATCTTCTTCGACACGGCCTCCTTCATGGTTGACTACGCCTCTTTCGCGAGAAAGCACGTCAATGACATCTTCGACCGGCAGTGGAGGAGCGGGCGCCTTCCTCAAATCGCCCCTTTCGCCAACGAAGATTGGTTCATGTGGGTGATGAACGGCTCGGTCGGCTGGGCCTGCGCCGGCGTTTATATCCCCCTATATTTCTACGAGAAATACGGCGACGAGAGGATCCTTGAGGAACATTACGAAGGGATGCTCAAGTACGCTGGTTTCATGATCAGGCGCGCCGGGAAGTGGGGCGGGGTTTACGCCAAACCCATGCACCTTTCTCATAAGAACCGGAAATACGCCGTCAACTGCGGGCAATCTTATGGCGAATGGGCGGAGCCAAACGACGTCTGCGCCTTCGCCTGGTACGATTTCGCCTCACCCCATCCAGAGGAGTCTACGGCCTATACCTACTTCACCCTCAAAAGGGTCCTTGAGGTGGCGAAAATACTGAAGAAGCCATCTTCGAAGGAATTGGACAAGATAAAAGAATACAGCGAAGGCGCCAAAAGAGCTTATCAAGAGCTGGTCACAAAGCCCAAATTCCTCCTCGACACCGACCGTCAGGCCAAACTCGTCCGACCTCTCTACATGGGCCTCCTCACCGCTGAGCAAGAGGCTTTCGCAAGGCAAAGGCTCATCAAGGCGATGGAGAATTACAATTGGAGGCTAGGGACTGGCTTCCTTTCCACCCCGCTTATCCTCTATGTCCTCTCCTCAATCGACATCGAGGCGGCTTACCGCCTCCTTGAGAACGAGGAGATGCCGGGCTGGCTTTTCATGCCCAAAAACGGCGGGACCACCATTTGGGAGAGCTGGGAGGGGATGACCACGCCTGAGAAAGGCCTCGCCTCCTTGAACCATTATTCAAAGGGCGCTGTCTGCGAGTGGCTCATCAGGGGCATGTGCGGCCTTCGCCTCAACGGGGAGAACAGATTCTCTTTCACCCCGCTAATCGGGGGAAAAGAAACCCACGCTTCCTGCGCCTATCAAAGCATCTACGGAAGGGTATCCTGCGCCTGGAAGAAAGAGGGCGGCAAGCTCTTCTATGAGGTCGAATTGCCTTCGAACACGGAGGGCGAGGTCACTTTCAACGGCAAGAAGGTCAAGGTGGGACCCGGCACACATCGTTTCGCTTGCTGAGGGCGCGAGCTTCCTCGCTTTTGCCTGAAACCCCTTTTATTTTCAATAAAAAAGCCAAATAGCCCCTCTCATGGGGCCGCTCACATGGTAAGATTTGGGGGCTATGGAACCCGTTTTTATCGTGCTTATCGTCGTTGGCTGCCTACTGCTTGCGGGAGGCATCTTCCTCATTCTCCATTTCACCGTCTTCCGCAATGTCTGGGCGAAGAAGCAGGTGGGCGATCTCGTGAGGAGATTCGAATACCTCCACGCTCTCCTTTTCGGGCAGGACTCGCAGTATATCAAGCGCATCGAGAACATCTCCGTCACCAATTTGCTTTATGTGAATACCCACATGGAGTTCAAGCGCCGCTTCAAGGACGTCCGCGATCAAGCCGACTCCGCTGCCCAAAGCGCCCTCAATGGCCTAAGGGACATGCTTTCCGAACATCGTTACAAGGAGCTCAAAGAGGCTTTGCCCCAAACGAAGAAGACCCTCGATTACTACGAGGCGCAGGTCAATCAGCTCAACGACGATCTTATCGCCGTGATCAAACCCGAGGAAGAAGTGCGCCAGCAGTCCCTTCAGCTCAAGGAGCAGCTCCGCAAAATCAAGCAGGATTATTATGTGAAGCAGGCCGATCTATCGTTGGCCAGCAGCTCTTTCGAGAAGATCTTCGAGAAATTGGAGGGCGAGTTCCGCACCTTCGAGTCCTACGTAGAAGGGGCTCTTTACAAAGAGGCGAGCGACATGCTGCCGCGCATCGCCGGCGTCCTCAAAGAACTCTCCAAAGCCCTGAAGGACATGCCTAATCTCTGCGTCACGATACAATCCGTCGTCCCCGATAAGCTCTCCTCTTTGAAAAACGCCTATGAGGACCTCGTCCACGCCGGCTATCCCCTCTATCCTCTGTTCGTCAGCTCATGCATCGACGACATGCAGAAGACCCTCGATGAGATAACCCAAGACGTCAAGGATTTCGAACTTGCCGGGGCCTCGCAGAAGCTTGACGCGATCCTCGCGAAAATCGACGAGTACTTCGAGCTCTTCGCCAGGGAGAAAGACGCCAGAGTCAAGTTCGACGCCAAATGCGACGACGTCTATCACTTCGACTCCGAGGTCGAGAAGAAGTATCTCCGCCTCTGCAACGCGCTCCCTGACATCCGCAAGATCTACGTCATCTCCTCCGAGGAGCAGAAGCTCATTGACGACATCAGCAACCAAATCAACAAATCCGGCGCCACAAAGCGTTCGCTCGACACCTTGATCCACAGCGCCATCAAGCAGCCGTATTCCTCGCTTCTTGGGAAGATGGACGAGCTTTCTGAGGAAGCCGAGAAGTCCTCTTCCTCCATCGATGAGTTCACCCAATACCTCTATTCCCTCAAGAAGGACAGCGAGGACGCCTGCGTTGCGCTAGATACCTACTATTTCTCTTTGGCCAAAGACGAGGCGGCACTGCGCGAGGCCGCCATTCCTTCCTTGGACGAGAAATACAAGGAGACCATCGCCAGGATGCACGAGCTCATCGACGAGATCCATTCCTTGCTCTCTTCCCGCCCGATCGACGTGGCCAAAATCAACGCTTTCGTCAGCGAGCTAAGAGGCAAAGGCGACAAACTTGACGCCGAGCTCAAATCCCAGCTCAACGCGAAAACCCTTGCTGACGCCGCCATCCTCTATGGCAACCGCCAGAGGCCGAATCTGTCCGATTTAGCCGCCTCCCTTTCCCAAGCCGAGGCCCTTTATTTCCAAGGCGATTTCAAGACAGCCTACGAGACCGCCACCGAAGCCTGCAAGAGAATCAGGGGAGAGTGAGCATGATTTATTTAGACAACGCCGCGACCGGCCGTCCTTTCAAAGAGGCCATGGAGGCTTTCGTGAGAGTCAACACGGAGTCCTACGGGAACGCCAATTCGAACCATCTTTTCGGCTTCAAGGCCAAGAAAGTGCTCGACGATGCGCGCGCAGAGGTCCTTTCTGTCTTAGGCCTTTCCTCCACCCATCAATGCATCTTCCTTTCAGGCGCGAGCGAAGCCAATTCGATGGCCATAAAAAGCGTCGCCTTGCGCTATCAGAATAGAGGCAAGAAGATCCTCACCTCCAACGTCGAGCACCCTTCCGTCGGCGCGGCCTTCGAGCAGCTCCGCGATTCCTTCGGCTTCGAGTCGGTCTTCATGCCGGTGAATGAGCAGGGCTTCGTCTCGCCTTCCACACTTGAGGAGAGCATGGACAAAAACGTCTCCCTCGTCTCCCTCATGCAGGTCAACAACGAAACCGGGGCCATCTTCCCCATTGAGGAATACGCTTCAATCATCAGAAAATTCCCCAAGGCCATTTTCCACGTCGACGCGACGCAGGGCATTGGGAAAATGAAGTGCGATTATTCCAAATGCGACCTCATTTCCTGCTCGGGCCATAAGTTCGGCGGTCTCAAGGGGACGGGCGTCCTCATTTACAAAAAAACCCTGCAATTCCTGCCTCTAGTCTCCGGCGGGCAGCAGGAATTCGGGATCCGCGGAGGGACCGTCTCCGTCGCCGGAGCCGCTTCTTTGGCGGAGGCTCTGCGAATAACTTTCTCGAGGCAAGAGGCCACTTACCGCCACGTCAGCGAGCTTTGCGCGAGGCTTGAAGAAGGGCTTAGGAAGATCCCTGGCGTCGACATCAACTCGCCCAAGGGGCATTCGCCATATCTCTGCAACTTCTCTTTGCTTCATCACAAAGCCTCGGTGGTGGTGGAGGCCCTTTCCGAAAAGGGTATCTTCGTCTCGACCGTTTCCGCTTGCTCCGCGAAAGGCGAGCCCTCCTCGACCGTCATCCTCGCGATGGGCAAAGACGAGAGGCACGCGGCGAATTCAATCAGGGTCTCTTTCAGCGGGGAGAGCACCTCGGAAGAGGTCGATGCCTTCCTCGGCGAGCTAAGCAAAATACTCGGGGAGCTCAAAACAATATGAAATACGACAGCCTCATGATCCATTACGGCGAGCTTTCCACGAAAGGAAACAACCGCAAGCAATTCATCCGCGCCCTTCTCCATAACGTCCGCTCCGCGCTCAAAAACTTCGGGGTGGAATGCAGGGGAGACCACGACCATATCTACGTCTCTTTGGGCGAGAAGGATTTTCATCCTATCCTAACCAGGCTCCAAGACGTGCCCGGCATCCAGAAAATATCCTTGGTCGCTAGAGTGGATAAAGACATCGAATTCCTCAAGAAAGAGGCCTGCGAGCTGATTTCTTTGGAACGAGGGAAGACTTTCAAAGTCAGCGTCAAGCGCACCGATAAATCCTATCCCCTTGATTCTTACGGGATCGCCGTCGCGCTTGGCGACGCGATCCTAGAAGCCCATCCTGAGCTGGAGGTGGACGTCCATAATCCCGACATCAACCTCAAAGTGCAGGTCAGGAAAGACGGCGCGAGCCTTTCTTGCCACGATTATCCGGGCGAAGGGGGATACCCCATGGGAATGAACGGCAAGGTGACGATGCTTCTTAGCGGGGGCATCGATTCGCCGGTGGCCGCCTACGCCTTGATGAGAAGGGGGATCAAGGTTGAATGCCTTCATTTCGCCGCACCTCCTTATACATCCGAAGCGGTTCTAGACAAGCTTAAAGACATCCTGAGGACTCTCAACGAATATCAAAGCGACATCAAGTTAGAAGTCGTTCCGTTCACCGAGCTCCAGCTGGCGATCTATAGCAACGTCCCGGAGCCTTATTGCATCACGGTGATGCGCAGGATGATGCTCCGCATCGCGGAAGGAGTGGCCAAAAAGAACCATTGCCTCGCCATCGCGACCGGCGAATCAATCGGCCAGGTCGCCAGCCAGACTCTTTCCTCCATGCAGACCATCAACTCCGTCACCTCCTTCCCCGTGATGAGGCCATTATGCTGCTCCGACAAACTGCAGATAATAGACACCGCCATCAGAATCAAGACTTACGACATCTCCATCCGTCCCTACGAGGATTGCTGCACGATTTTCAAGCCGAGGAAGCCGAAGACGAAGCCGCGGATCGATGAATGCGAAAAATTCGAGGCCAAATGGGACTGGCAAAGCCAAGTTCAGAAATGTATAGACGGAGTGAAAGCAATCTATCTCAGCGAAGGCGAAGAGGTCTTCTCGCACGTCGAAGAGCCTAGCTTTGAAGCCGATGAATAAGGGCGAGCCCTTCTTGAAAGGACAGAGGCCTTCTTTTCTTTGCTGCGGGAGCATCCAAGGAAACTCCCGTCTCTTTTAGCGCATTGTGACCTTGCTCTTTGTCGAAGGGATCATTTGCCTTTTTGGAGAGACAATTGCTCTCGCCGGAGTCATATGCGTTACTTCAAATCGATTTGAAGTAGATTTGAAGTGATTTGAAGCAGCGCTTCAAAATGGTATTGAAGGTATATAAAAAAGCAGCCAGTTAGGCTGCTTTTGACTTTGAGATAAGCTTACTTCGCGAGGGCTTTCTTGCTGGTCGCGACGAGGGAGGCGAAGGCCTCGGGGTCGTGAATGGCAATCTCGGCGAGCATCTTGCGGTTGATCTCGATATTGCTCTTCTTGAGCCCGTTCATGAAACGGGAATAGGAGATGTCGTTGACGCGGCAAGCGGCGTTGATCCTCTTGATCCAGAGCTTACGATAGTCCCTCTTGATGAGGCGACGGGAATTGTAAGCGTAGCGGAGGGAGTGGCAAACCTGCTCCTTCGCGGTCTTGAAGAGAAGATGCTTGGACCCGAAGTAGCCTTCAGCGCGCTTCAGGACCTTTTTACGACGGGCACGGGTAACGGTGCCACCTTTGACTCTAGCCATGGTTCTTTCTTCCTCCTATTACTTCACAATCATGAACTTGATGCGCTTGTAGTCGGTGCGATCAAGCATCCCGGAGCCGCGGAGCTGACGCGACTGCTTGGGGGTTTTGTACGGGGCGTGGTGTCCTTTGTAGGGGTGGACGTACTTGATTTTGCCAGTGCCCGTGACCTTGATTCTCTTCATCAAGGCGCGATTGGATTTCATCTTCGGCATTTGAGGTTTCCTCCTATTTCTTCTTTAGTGCGACGATGGCGGAGAAGCATTTTCCTTCCCAGAACGCGGTCTTCGTGTACTGGAGCTCTCCGGCTTCTTGGAGCAACGCAATGAATTTCGCTAACAGCGCTTCCCCGAGATCTTTGTGGGCCATTTCGCGGCCTTTGAGGATGACGCGGATGTTAACCTTGTCTCCGTCTTCGAGGAATTCGCGCGCTTTCTTGGCTTTGGTTTGGATGTCGTGCTCCCCAATGGAGATGTGGAGCTGGACTTCCTTGAGCTCGGCCTGCTTGGAATTCTTCTTGAGCTCACGATCCTTCTTTTGCTGCTCGAAACGGTATTTGCCGTAATTGAGTATCTTGCACACCGGCGGGTTGGCGTTGGGGGCGACGCAGAAGAGGTCGAGACTGTAGCTGGCGGCGAGGCTGTTGGCTTCGCGTGAGCTCATCTGCCCGAGGTTCTGCCCCTCCGGCCCAATGACCATCACGACTGGATAGCGGACGTGCTCATTGATGGGGTCGAAGCGTTTTTGCGGACGGCGATCAGATTTGCTGTAGTAGGGAATGGTTGCTTTCCTCCTTTTTGTCAGAAAAACGGGGACGCAGGGCCCCCGTTAGATCACTGATTTCTTCCAGTAGTTCTTGGCCAATTCCCTAGGGGAATCTGGCGAGCGCGGGCGCGGCTGCTTTCTACGTCTTGCGACGTGCGTAAGTATAAAGACGCTTACCAAGGGAGTCAAGGCGCATTTTCGCTCTTTTTGAAGAACTGTGGGTTTTGCTCATTCGCTGTCTAGGTAGGGTCTGCTTTTTGTAATTCGCTTCTCAGGCTGGCGCGTAGGTCAAGACGGCATATGAGATGGATATCGCATCGGCTAGAAGCGCGGCGCCGGAGAGAAGGAACAACCCAAGGTCTGCGGAAGCGACCCGCTTGTCGAGCTTTTTGGCGAATGGCCAATAGAAAACGGTCGAGATGAAGACGCCGGCGAGGACGCCGAGACAGTTGGCTTGGATGGGGGCCTCGACGAGGAAAAGCGAGCGCCCTTCGATGATCAGGGAGATCTGTAGGGCCAAAGCGAGGGGGAAGAAGGAATAGACGAGGAGCTTGCAGCGCGGGTTGCCTTTCTTGAGCAAGATGAAATAGGCGACGTAGCTTGCGATCAGCAAGAGAAAGAAGGCGATGCAAAGGATGGCGGATACGCTCATATTCCCTCCTTCTTGCGGTACCTTTGGTTGCGGTCGGTGGGACAAAGGGGATTGGACATCATTATCTTCCCTCTGGCCAGGGCTGGACGCAGGTAGTTTTTCTGCAGGCCAAGACGCGATTTGAGGCCGAGCAGGGCGCAGAGTTCGCTGGCGCTGTAGTAGCGTCCGCTGGCCATCTTCGAAACAAGGCGCTCGACTAAAGGCGAGGCGGCTTCCTCTTTCTTGGAGGCTTCGCGCAGCAAGGCATTGACGCTAGCGAGGATGAGCTCAAGCAAAGTCTCGACGAATGGGGCGCTGTCTTGCTTCTTGGCGGCCTCGCTGAAGGAAGCCTCGAGCTTGTCTTTGCCGAAATACAGGGATTTCTCGATGGATAGGGCATCCATTGAGCGCCCGGCTTTCCCAAGCATCGCCTTAAACCAGAAGCGGGCCAAGAGACCGTTCTCGGAAGAATAGGGAGAAAGGGCCATGACTTCGTAATAAAGCAGGCAGGCAAGGGTGACGGGCGACATCGTCTCCTTGTTCTTCTTCTCAAATTCGAAGAGATTCTCGAGAAGTTTCCTTACTTTGTTGTATGGAGGGAGGACATAAGAGACGCCTTCGATCTTGGAACTTTGCCTCATCGGCACTCCTTCGGGATAGACTTCCTTCTCATATGCCGCCAAAGCCTCGGGAGAATAGGGGTCAATCTTGCCTAGGCGCGAATAAAGCCTAAGCAAGGCGCTCGCTTTCTTCTCGCCCGGTATCTCCTCCCCGTCGTTGAGTGCTCTCATTTCCGAAGGGGTGAGGCTGATCCCTTCCTGAAGGAGGGTGTATTTGACTTCGCCGGCATGGAAACGTGCATCGCCTTCCACCGTGCCGAGGCAAGAGAGTCTGCCTAGGCGGTAAGCGATATCGCTGGAGAGACGTAGGATGCGATGGTTGACGCTCATTGCCGCGCGATAAGGGGGTAGGTTTTCGTTCTTTGTCATGATAGCTACATTTTAAATGTAGGCGAGGCATAAAGAAAGGGAGCGCCTATATATTTCCTTGCATATCGAAGAATGAAAAAAGCCCCGCTCGCGCAGGGCTGGATTTGCGCTTTTGGGAAGCTTAGCCCAAGTAGGGCTCTTCTTCCTCTTGCTCCTCTTCGTCGTCCCCATCGATCGGGGCGAAGATGTTGAGCTTGGCGATCTCGGCGAGCTTCAAGTCGTAGGCGAGTTCTTCCTGGTTCATGACTTTACCTCCAGAATTTCTGCTTCCTTATTTTGGAAGCGCCCATACTTTAGGCGAATAAAAACGCCCGGCAATAGGCTTTTTCTTGAAAGCGATTACGGAAGCGTTTACAGAAAACGCTTTCATAAAAAACACCGATAATCACTGATTTTAGTAAACGCTTACATTTGTTTTTTGAAAATTGTTTTCACTATTAGTTTCTTGGTTTACAGGCGTTTACATAGAAAGATCCGCTCTCTTTTGATTGCGGCGTTAAGCAATGCATTCGATGAAAAGCGCGTCGAATCTCGCTTAGATTTCGTTCTTCAAAAACACTTTGTGGGCGTTGGGGATGCGGGGCAAGGAATCCACCGGCTTTTCTATCCCCATATTGCTCACGCCTCTTATCTTTATGAGAGTCTTTAAAGGTGCAATGAAATATCCTTTTTACTTTTTGGAGAATCAAAAGGGCGCTTAATGATGGAATCCAGGATTGAATTTCCTTTTGCTTCTCTTTTGGCAGCGTTTCAGGCAATGGACTTGCGGATTTATGAAAAAGCCCTCCCCATTTCGGGAGGGCCTCATGCGAGGCATCAGAATCTCGCTTTGGAATCGATGTGCTCCTTGATGAGCTTTTTGAATTCCTCGAGGGAGACGGTGATCTGCTCTTTTTGGCCATAGACGCGGTAAGTGACGCTGCCGCTTTCCTTTTCCTTGTCGCCGATGACGATGGAGTAGGGGACTTTCTCGACCTGGGCGTTCCTGATTTTGTAGCCGAGCTTCTCGTTGGAGTCGTCGACGCTGACTCTAACGTCGAGTTCGCCAAGCTCCTTGGCGACTTCTTTCGCGTAGTCGAGATGGCTTGAGAGGTTGACGGGGAGGAGCTTCACCTGCACCGGGGCGAGCCAGGTGGGGAAGGCGCCGCCGTAGTTCTCGATGAGGATGCCGATGAAGCGCTCAATCGAGCCGAAGACGACGCGGTGGAGCATGACTGGCTCAACCTTCTCGCCGCTCTCGTCGACGTAGGTGCAGCCGAAGCGGTGGGGGAGATTGACGTCGAGCTGGATGGTCCCGCATTGCCAAGTTCTCCCCATTGAGTCCTTGAGCTTGAAATCGAGCTTCGGGCCGTAGAAAGCCCCGTCGCCCGGATTGATTTGATATTCATGGTTGGAGTCTTTGCAGGCTTGGGCGAGGATGCGCTCGGACTCATCCCAGAAGCTCACCTCGCCGATGAAGTCGTCGGGACGCGTGGAGAGGACGATTTTGTAAGAGAGGCCGAAGACGCTGTAAACCTGGTCGAAGATGGCCATGATGCGCTTGACTTCTTCCTCGATCTGGTCGCGGCGGAGAATGATGTGGGCGTCGTCCTGGGTGAAGGCTCTGACGCGGAAGAGGCCGTTGAGGGCGCCGCTAGCCTCGTGGCGGTGGACATGGCCGAGCTCGCTTATTCTCATCGGGAGTTCCCGATAGCTATGGATGCCGTTTTTGTAGACGAGCATCGCCCCAGGGCAGTTCATCGGCTTGATGGCGTAGTCTTCCTCGTCCACCTTGGTGGTGTACATGTTGTCTTTGTAATGGCCCCAGTGCCCCGAGGTCTCCCAGAGCTTGCGCGACATCATCGTCGGGGTGATGACTTCCTGGTAGCCTTCCTTGACGTGCAGTTTCCTCCAATAGGAGACGAGCTCGTTCATGACGATCATCCCCTTGGGGAGGAAGAAAGGCATGCCGGGGGCGAAGTCGCTGAGCATGAAGAGCCCGAGCTCTTTTCCTAGCTTCCTGTGGTCGTTGTCCTTCCTTTTCTGGAGGATGAGCAAATGCTCTTGGAGGGCTTCCTCGGTTGGGTAGCAGGTCGCGTAGATGCGGGTTAGTTGCTTGTTTTTGCTGTCGCCTCTCCAATAGGCGCCGGCGACGCTCAGCAATTTGAAGTGCTTAAGGTAAGAGGTGTTGGGGACGTGGGGACCGCGGCAAAGGTCGACGAAGTCGCCTTGCTTGTATAAGGAGATGGTGCCTTCTAGCTCTTTGATGTGCTCGACTTTGTAATGGTTGGCCTCGAAAACCTCGAGGGCTTTTTCCTGCGAAACCTCTTCCCTTTGGAAGGGGATGGCCTCTTTCGAGAGTTTCTTCATCTCCGCCTCGATCGCGGGGAAATCCTTGTCGGTGATGACCCTGTCCCCGAAGTCGACGTCGTAATAGAAGCCTTCCTCGATCGCGGGCCCAAAGCCGAAGAGGCAGCCTGGATAAAGATGCATCAAAGCCTGTGCCATGAGGTGCGAGCAGGAATGGTTCATCATCTCGAAGCCGTCGGGGTCGCTGGGCATCACGAAAGAAACCTCGCCCTCTTTGACCTCGTTATTCATATCGAAAAGCTTGCCGCCCTCCCGGAAAGCCAAGGCCTTGTTTTTCTTCTCGGGATCGATGAGCTTTGCGAGGGCGAAGCCGTTGATGGGGCTTTCGACCTCGTGTTCCTTCCCTGCGTAGACGATTTTCATGTTGGATCCTCCATATAAATATAAAAGCGTCCCTGTTCATAAGGACGCTGCTGGGCGCGGTACCACCTTACTTCACGGGAAATCCCGTGCTCTCTTCCGCCTTAACGCGGCTGGCTCTCGCCTGGGTTGTTTCCCCAGGAGCTCCGGAGTGGTACTCCATATGCCTATAGGCATTTGAGCTTGTCTCCTTCAAAGCCCCTTTATTCTAGGAGCGGGGGAGAGGAAGTCAACAGCGCAAAGAAAGAAAAAAGGCCCGCGGGGAGCGGGCCAGGGTTGACGCTTAGGCGATCACTTGCCGTTTTTGGCGCCGTGAACGATGGAGAGAACGCCGACCACCGCCGAGCCGAAGACGATGTTGAGGACACCGGTGGTAATGAGCTTGGCCTTGCTCGGGTTATCGTCTTTGGAGAACTTGGCGGCCAAGAAAGAGAGGACGGCGCCCGGGATAAGCCAGATGCCGCTGACGAGAAAGAAGGTCCCCGTTCCTTTCACCACGGCCATCGCTTCGGCCTCGCTTATGCCTGCGTTCGAGGCGGCATTCTTGATGACCTCGCTGCTGGCACCCATGGTTACCGCGCCGAACAAGATGAAGATGGCGGCGCCGATAATCAGAAGGATGCCGAAGATGATACCTGTGATTTTCAAAGCTTTTTGCATAAATAACTCCTTTGCTTATAGGCACATTATCCGCTTATCAAGATGAATTGCAAGTGAAAAAATAACAAAAATAGTAAAAATGTTTCAATTTGATTTATAAATAGATGGAAGCGCTTCGCGACGGCCTTGGTGACTAACGCTCGTAAGATGGGAAAAACGCCTAAAAAACTTGCGAATGTTTTAATTTTCGCGGTAAATCGAGAAAAAGAGGTATCGCGAGGCTAAAAAACATGGCCAAAAAACAAATTTCGCGCGCGCACATAAAAAGAATGGATATAATTGCCCCGTCCTCATAAGGAGATAAAAAATGGACAAAACCAAAATCGTCAAAGTCTTTGGCCGCCAGATCATCGATTCCCGCGGCAACCCGACCGTTGAGGCCGAGGTCACTCTCGCCGACGGTACCGTCGGACGCAGCGCTTCCCCTTCCGGAGCTTCCACTGGCACCCGCGAAGCCATCGAGCTCCGCGACGGTGACAAAACCCGCTACGGCGGAAAAGGCGTGACCAAAGCCGTCGCCAACATCAACGGCGAAATCGCCAACGCCCTCATCGGCGTCGACGCGACCAACACCTTCCTCGTCGACAGCATCATGATCAAACTCGACGGCACCGACAACAAGGGCCGCCTTGGCGCCAACGCCATCCTCGCCGTCTCTTTGGCCGCCGCCCACGCGGCCGCCGCTTCCCTCGGCGAGCCGCTCTACCGCTTCATCGGCGGCACCGGTGCCAACACCCTCCCCGTCCCGATGATGAACATCATGAACGGCGGGGCCCATGCCGATGACAACATCGACTCCCAGGAATTCCTCATCATGCCGGTCGGCGCCCCCTCTTGGAGCGAGGCTCTCCGCTGGTGCACCGAGGTCTTCCATTCCCTCCAGAAGATTCTGAAGGGCAAAGGCCTCTCCACCGGCGCTGGCGATGAAGGCGGATTCGCCCCCAACACCAAGCACGGCAGCGACGAGGAAGTCCTCACCCTCATCATGGACGGCATCAAAGCCGCCGGATATGAGCCGGGGAAAGACTTCATGCTCGCCATGGACGCCGCGGCCTCCGAATGGGCCAAAGGCGAGAAGAGCGAGGATGGGCAGGTCATCTATCATCAGCCGAAGTCCGGCAAGACCTACACCTCCGATCAGCTCGTCAAACACTGGGTCAAGATCGCCAACGAATTCCCGCTCATCTCCCTCGAAGACGGCATGGCCGAAGGCGACTGGGATGGATGGAAAAAGCTCAACGAGAAGCTTGGCGGCAAGATTCAGCTCGTCGGCGACGATCTCTTCGTCACCAACACCAAGATCATCAAGAAGGGCATTGAGCTCGGCGTCGCGAACTCCGTCCTCATCAAGCTCAACCAGATCGGGACTTTGACCGAGACCATCGAGGCCATCAAGATGGCTAAGAACGCCGGTTGGACCGCCGTCGTCTCCCACCGTTCCGGTGAAACCGCCGATACCACCATCGCCGACCTTGTCGTCGCCCTCAACGCTGGCCAAATCAAGACCGGCGCCCCCAACCGCACCGAGCGCGTCGCGAAATACAACCAACTCCTCCGCATCGAAGAAGAGCTTGGCGACCACGCCGTTTATCCCGGCCTCGCCGCTTTCCGCTTCAACAAGTAATCTTTGCGAAACCGAAAAGGTCCCTCTAACGAAGGGGCCTTTTTTCGTTTACAATCCTTTCCATGAGCGAAAAAGAGAAAATGATCGCGGGGATGATTTACGATACATCGGACAAAACGATCGATGCCGAAAGGATTTCTTGCCATAATCTTTGCCTGGAATTCAATTCTCTTAAGGAAGGCGATCCGCGAAGAGGAGAGGTCCAAAAAGCCCTTTTGCCCAACGCCGACTCGAGTTTTGCCTTGCTTGCCCCTTGCCACTTGGATTATGGCTATAACCTCTACGTGGGGAAAAATTGTTTCGCCAATTTCGGCCTCACGGTCCTCGACACATGCAAAGTCACCATTGGGGACGATGTCTTCCTTGGACCAAACGTCACTTTGGCCACGCCGATCCATCCTTTGCTCGGCGAAGAGAGGAAGATCCGTTTCAAGGAAGACGGGACCCCTTACGATAATGAATATGCCTCCCCCATCGAAATCGGCTCAGGCACCTGGATAGCGAGCAATGTGGTGGTGGGGCCTGGCGTACGAATCGGCGAGAACTGCGTGATAGGGATGGGGTCGGTGGTGACCAAAGACATCCCTGACGGCTATTTGGCTTACGGGAACCCCTGCAAGCCGATAAGGAAGATAACGGAGGGCGACTCCATATATAAGAAAGAGAGGCTTTGGGAGCATGAATAAGATAGAGAGAATAGTTCTTTACACCGTCTTCGTTGCCGCGCTTGTCGTTCTGACGATATTTGATTTCCGGATATCTTCATCTTTATATAATCCGGACTCCGTCTTTGGGAAGGTCTTCTATGTTGGAGGGCAGGCGCCTTTCCTGGTTTTCGCGACTTTCGTGAGCACTTTGGCCTATTTCTTCCGTCCTAAGCAAAGCAAGAAGATGAGCGTGTGGTTCGGCGTCCTTTTTCTGGCCGTCGGCGTCTTGAGCGCCATCTATTCGGGCATGGAGCTCGCCAAAGGGGCGAATAGGCTCCTCGGCAGCCCTTGGCACGGCCTCGCGAAGATCGGGATGTATCTTGTTTTCGCCGCCCCTTGCTACGCGCTTGGCTTCTTCCCGGCTTTCTTTCTGAGGAAGCGCCTAAGCAACAGGAAAGAGATATTCGCCTATGCTTTCATGATTTTGTTCTATGCCCTCTACATCCTCGTGTTCACGAACCTTCTGAAGGTGCTTGCCTACCGTCCCCGTTACCGCTTGCTCGCCTCGCTTTATGAAGGCGAGGGGATCGCCTCCCATTGGCGTCCATGGTACGCCTGGCAGACTTTCTTCAACAAAGGCGCCTATGCCGCCGATCTAGAAGCTGCGGGAGTCGCTTACAAGCTCGACGACTTCCTCTCTTTCCCTAGCGGCCACACGATCGTCTCAGTCGGGGTGCTGATGGTCGCCTATTTCCCCGGGCTTGAAAAGCGATCCAAATGGATCAGGCCCCTTGCTTACGTTTACGGGGCCGTGGTGGGGCTTTCCCGCATCTTCATCGGCGACCATAACGCGACCGATTCGCTTTTCGGCTTCTATTTGGGCGTGGCCGCGATAGACATAATCTTCTCGCTGATCAGGCCTAGATTCGCCTCTTTCTTGGAGAGAAAGAAAGCCTTGCCGGAGGAATGATCATGGGTAAGAGGTTGCTTTGGCTGATGTCTCTTTTGCTGCTTTGCGGATGCGCTGGCGCAGAAGGAAGTCTCCCCTCTTCCATTCCCTCGCAAGAAGAAAGCGTGAGCTCGGAGGAACCCGAGGGAGGCTACATCGTATTCGATGCTTCCCCCTTGCCAGATGAAGCCAAAGAAGAGGAAGGCAGCTTCGTTTATAAAGGACATTGCTTCACCTATTACAACGTCTATAAAGGCGCGAATGATGGCTTCGTTTTGAAAGACGATTCATCCTACATAAGAAACAACGACATCGTCTTCGGCGGATTGAGCTTTTCTTCGCAGCTAGCCTCGGCTTATGTTTTGAACGGCGAGGAGGAGAACCCTGTCGAGTGCGATAAGCTTTATGAAGGCGAGGGCACGCGCTCCTACACGATCATCGGGAAAGGCTTCGAGATCAGAATAGATAGAAGCCTTTCTTCCACCAAACAAGACGTCGGCATCGGAAAAATCACCCATTGGTGTTGAAAATTGACTATTCTCAGCACCCTCACTTATCATTAGGCCATGAAAACCAAATCCTTCTTGGCCTTCTTCCCTTGCCTGCTTTCCCTGGCGGGCTGCTTTGAGGGCGTTGGCGGGGGCATAAAGACCATCTCCGCTTCATCTTTGCCTTCTTCCCCTGTTACGGAGGCGCGTTCTTTTGAAGCGTGCGGATACACTTTCTACTATTGGCGAGTCTATAAGGACGAGCACGACAATTTCGTTTTGAAGGACCGTTATTCCTACATCATCAACTGCGACATGAACTTCGGGCTGCGCTTCGCCTCCTCTGGCGTTGCCAGGGCCTACGAACTGAGAGATGGTGCGGCGGACCCGGTGGAATGCGATTTGATGCAAGAGAAAGAAGGGGAGCTTTATTACTCCTTGCTCTTGGGGTTCAAGATCCAGATCGATCCCCATTTGAGCGTTTCATACGAAGACATAAACATCGGGAAACTGAAGCATTGGTGCTGAAAATATCGGCGCTTTTCGTTTCCTTTTCCTTGCGGCAACGCGGAAGCAAGACTTTTCATCGCGCTTCGCTGCCTTGTGAATCTGATGGCTTCGAATATTTGTCTTGGACAAGCGATGCGCAAAGAAATTGAAATTGATATATTTGCACCTAAAAAGACAAGCGAGAGAAACAGCAATAAACAAGTTGCTTTAAAGATCATATACTTTGGTTGAAAAAAGCGCGACACAAAAAAAGCAGCTGGAAGACCAGCTGCTTTAAGGGTTTCTCGACTCAGTTTCTTTTGAAGCGAGTGATGCCGTCCATGATGGTTTCGTGGACCTTCGCGTCGTGGATCGTGTAGGGGTCGATTTCAAAGAGGTTGTCCTCGAAGACGACGATGTCGGCCAGCTTGCCAACTTCGATCGATCCGAGGCGGTCCTCCATCCTCATTTGGTAGGCGTTGTTTAGTGTGTAGGCCTCGATGACATCCTCCATGGTGAGGCGGTCATCTGGCTCATGGACGTAGCCGTCCCTTTGCCCGGCTTTCTGTCTGGTGATGGCGACTTCCATGTTCGGCATGGGGTAGAAAGCCATCGCGTCGGTTGGATAGTCAGATCCTAATGAAAGCTTGCCGCCGAGCTTTTTGATGGTTCCTAACGGATAGGGGCGCGCCTGGGTGAGGCTGTTGACGAGGTCGTTGATTTCAGGAGCGGTTTCGGCGAACCATTTGCCGGTGCTGTTGGCCAAGACGTCGTATTTGGCGAATTTGTCGAGGTCCTCAGGGAAGACGTATGCGCTGTGGGAGCAGGTGATACGGAGATCTTTGTAGCCCTTCTCGCGGAGGATCCTCGCCGCCTCGAGCAGATAATGGACTGTGACTGAGCCGATCGAGTGGACATTGAGATCCAATCCGGCTTTGGCGACCTCTTCGCCCCATTTGACAAGCTCATCGATGTTCATTGAGGGTTGGACGATGGGGGCGTCGGGGTAGGGGTTCGGGATGGCGGCGGAGAAGTTCTCCAAGGTGCCGTCGTTGAGGATCTTGAGGAAGGTGCAGCGGAACTTGTCGCCTTTGATGGCGTCTTTTAGCCGTTTGGATTCTTTGAGGGTGGCGGCGATGTTGACCCTGTTGGCCATGAGTCCGCAGGCGTCGACGCGGACGGGGTTATCGACGTGCTCGAGTTCCTCTTTCGCCCCGTCGTTCATGAGATACTCGCAGAATTCGTAATTGCCGCAGTCGACGACGGAGGTGATTCCGGTCTCGGCGCATTTCTGCCCTAGTTTGATGGCGGAATCCTCCAAAGCCCCGTCATCGATGTATTTGGCGGCCGAGAAGAGCTCGTTCGTAGTGAGGCTCTCCTTGAAGAACCCGGTGGGGTTGCCCTCTTCGTCGCGCATGTAGATGTGGCCCGCGGCGGGGTCAGGATCTTTGTGATTCCTGTCGACGTGGGCGGCTTCCAGAGCTTTGCTGTTGCACCAGCCCGTGTGCCCGCTTGCCGAGAGGATGACGATCGGCTTGTCGGGGCAGACGGCGTCGAGATAGGATTTGTTCGGTCCGGTGGCGCCGAAATAGGTATCGAGGAACCCCATTCCGACGTAGGCGGGCAGGTTCTTGTGCTCGGCGATGTAGTCCTTGACCTTCTTGATCATCGCATCAAGGTCATCGGCGGGGCTCAGATGAATCATGGTCCCGTAGACGACGGAGCTTATCGCGTGGATGTGGCCGTCTATGAGGCCGGGGGTGACCAGCTTCCCTCCGAGGTCCTCGACGGAGCAATCGCCATTATCAAAGGCTTTCGCGCCGTCGTTGGAGCCGACGTAGGCGATCTTGTTCCCTTCGATCACCAAAGCCTCAGCCCAGGGGTTTTTCTTGTCGACCGTGTAGATTTTCCCGTTTAAAAGAATACGCTTGTTCTGCATTCTCTCTCCTTTCCGGCCAGGGCCTCTATCTTTGGCCTGCCGTTAAAATTACCAGCCCATTCTAAGAGAAAAGACCTTTCTTGAGAAGAAAAAACGGCAATGGGGGCATGATTTTGCTATTTTGCCTCCTTCTTTATGCGCGTTTTTCTTCCTAGCCAAAAAAGGGAATGAATAGAGTATCATTCTTTTATTGAAAGCAGAGGGCAACAACGATGTTAGAAGTAAAGCACCTTAAACGCATATACAAAGTCAAGAACAACGATCCCGTGTATGCGCTAAACGACGTCTCGCTCAAATTTCAGGAATCGGGCTTGGTCTTCATCCTGGGCAAATCAGGCTCGGGGAAATCCACCTTGCTCAACGTCATGGGCGGCCTGGACAAAGCGGATGAAGGAGAGATTATCATCGAGGGGAAGTCGAGCAAGGAATTCTCCAGCAGCGAGATGGACAGCTATCGCAACACTTACCTTGGCTTCATCTTCCAAGAATACAACATCCTCTCCGATTTCACCGTCAGGGAGAACATCGCTCTGGCTTTGCAATTGCAGCATAAGAAAGTAACCGAGGATGCGATAGACGCCATCCTTGAGCAAGTCGACCTCGTGGGCTTTGGCAAAAGGAAGCCCAATGAGCTGAGCGGCGGACAAAAGCAAAGGGTCGCCATCGCGCGCGCTCTTGTCAAGGAGCCGAAGATAATCTTCGGCGACGAGCCAACCGGCGCCCTCGACTCCAAAACGGGCAAGCAGGTCTTCGAGACTCTCAAAAAACTCTCCGAAGACAAACTGGTCGTCATCGTCTCCCACGACCGCGACTTCGCCGAGCATTTCGGCGACCGCGTGATCGAGCTGCGCGATGGCAAGGTGATCTCCGACATCACCAAGACGAGCGTCTCCTCCAAAAAAGAGAGGGACGGCGTTTCCATCATCGGCGAGAACATCGTCCGCATCGATAAAGGGCATATGATAACCGCGGATGATCTCCCTATTCTCAACAAGGCCCTTGGTGAGGGGAAGGAAGACGTTTACATTTCTTCCGATCCGCACGTCAACGAGTCGTTCTGCGAGGCCGCGCGCATCGACAAAAGCGGCAATAGGGAGGAATTCGTCGACACCGACCCCAGCAAGCTGAAGACCGGGAATGAGTCTTTCTCCCCCATAAAGAGCCATTTCTCCCTTTGGTCGGCTTTCCGGATGGGCGCGCGCTCCTTGAAAGTCAAACCTTTCCGCCTGGTGATGACCATCCTCCTTTCGACCGTCGCCTTCTCTCTTTTCGGCGCCAGCGAGGCTCTCTCCACCTTCAACAAATTCGACGCGACCAAATACACGATCCTCGACGGAGGGTCCTCTTCTCTCACCATCTCTTACACCGAGAAAGGCGGCTCCGGGTGGACGGATGCGGCCATAAAAGAAGTGGAGGATGGTTCTGGGTGCAAAGTCTATACCCTAGGGGCTTTGGAAAGCGTGCTTCCAGTGCCTAGCGGGGACGCCTCCGACGCCTTCCACCTCCGTCGTTTCTCCGCTTCGCTTTCGTTCAGCGACAACCTCATGAACGATTTCGGATTCAGCTTGGTCGAGGGCTCGAACTCGAAACTCCCTTCTTCCAGCGACGAGGCGATGATCTCCCTATACGCCTATTATTCCTATAAGGACCTCGGCATCGGGATGAGCAGGAACGCGAGCGGATACATCGCGCCCGAGCAAGTTGATTACAGCGACGTCATCGGCAGCACGATAAGCGTGGCCGAGGTCGATGACAGCGGCTTCTACGTCCAACGCGAATACAAGATAAGCGGCATCTACGATTCCTCTTTGCCCACCAGGTTCGCCGCTTTCCGGGAGAAGCCGACCGAGCTCACGACCAAGGACTCGGACTTCATTTATTACGCGAGCCTACGTCAGGCGCCCAATTGCCATAACGTCCTCATCAAGGGAAAAGGAACAGCCTCTTCTGGCTCCTACATTCCAAAGAAGGCCGAGGAAGTGGATGTCTCTGACTATTCCCCGAGCGCCCAGGCCCTCCTCGCCTTTGGGGGCAGCGACAGGGAAAGCAGGCTTACGAACTTCATGAAGTACTATTTCGACGTCCGCGAGAAGGTCAACGACGCCAACTGGGACGAAGTCCCCGTCGGCACCCATTACATCAACATCGATGACGTGAACGTCGTCTCCTCCATCTCCACTTCGCTCATGCTCGTCGTCCTCACCCGCGTCTTCCTCTACGTCGGCATCGCGATGGCGGCCTTCAGCGTCCTCCTCTTCTACAATTTCATGTCGGTCTCCATCAACAACAAGAAGAGGGAGATAGGCATCTTGCGAGCGGTGGGGGCGAAGAAGATCGACGTCTTCAAGGTCTTCTACAGCGAAGCCTTCCTCATCGCGATCGCTAACTTCATCCTCTCCACCATCATCACCTTCTGGATCGCCTCGAGCGTCAACATGTCATTCCAAGGCGAGCTCCACATGCCCTTCGCGGTAATGAACGCGAACTTCCTCACCGTCCTCTTGCTCTTCGGGGTCTCCATCGGGGCGAGCATAATCTCCTCGATCCTCCCGGTGACGCGCCTTGCCTGCAAGAAGCCGATCGACGCGATACAGAACCGCTAGACAACTCGCTCCGCCCCCGGGCGGGGCTTTTCTTTTGACGGCAAAATATGTTAAGAAACCTTAATCTTTGCTATCATTCTTCTGCCAGAAGGAACGCCGGCCATGAGATACTCCCCAAGGAAAATGATAAAAAAATCACGCTTCGTCGATTTTGCGGAAAGCCTAAACGATGAGCAGCTCGCGATGACATTGTCCATCATGGGAACCCTTATCAAAGAGAATGCATCCTATTGCGACAAAAAGAATTATGGCTATCTCTGCAACCTCTTCTCTTGCCTCGCTTTGGCGATGATGCTCGAGGAGCGGGGGAAGGGGAGAAAGGAAAGCGAAGACATCGTGATAAAGGCGATGCATGACTACCTCGCTCCTCAAGTGCCGAAGATGAAGGCGCTTGCGAGGCATCGCTTCTTCGTGCCTCTTTTGAAGAAACTCATGCCCCTCAAATTCGCCCGCGTCGCAGGATATGGCTGGGAGCTGGAATTCCCCAAAGCCCCCAAAGGCACTTTCGCGATGACCACGCATCGCTGCATATTCTTCGACATTTTCTCCAAGTATGGTCGGGACGAGCTGACGCGCGGCTTCTGCCAGGTGGACAATCTCCTTTATGGTGATCTCCCGAAGACGAGGTTCTCTTATAGCGAGAGGATCGGCGAGGGAGGAGGCAAATGCGATTACCTTTTCATCAGGGACGATAAACGCTGATTTGGCGGCATTGCTCGCTTGGGCCTTGGGGCGCCCTTGCCGCAAAACCAGGAAAGGGAGGTTGCAGGCGGCCGAATCCAATCGCTAAAGGAAAGCCTCTCTCACAGTTTCTGTCCCAAACGATATTTTCATCAAAGCAGGCGCTCGCCCCGCGCGCTTCGCCTTCGCTTTCACCCATTATTCCTACCTTTGCTCTTGCCATAGCGAAAAAGGCTACCCCTTAAGCCCGTGCCGGAACTTCGCTTCGAGCGTCGATCCGAAGCGCTTCGACCTCGGATTCATCGCGAATAGCTGCCGCTTCATCTCTTTGAGGGAGAACAATTTCGGCGCCTCCGTAGGAGGGGGGCTGGAGATGCCTTTATTTGAGGCGGGCAGGTGCCTCAGGTCAAATGAGGTTAGGCTAAGGAAAAGCGCGGAAGATGAGATTGAGGCAAGCCTTTCTTTCGACGCCTCTTCCTATTATTACGCCTCGATCGGATTCAATCTCGGGCTTTCTGGCCTCATCCACCGCCTGGGCAGCCACAACCGTTTGAGCATCGAGCTAAAATCGGATCGCCCCATCGCTTTTTTGGGAGGCCTCTTCAGGCTGAACGGAGGCATCTACCGCTTTCCTTCGGACAAGCAGCAAATTAGCGGTAAATACGAGACTTTCACCCTCCTTCTTGATAAAATACAAGATGGTTCTGAAGGATATTGCCGCATAGATGAAGAAGCCATATCCTCCTTGCCCTCGATCGAGTTCGAATTCCATTCTGAGACCAAAGGCGAAGCCTGTCTCTCCCTGAAGAACATCCTTGTCTACCAAGAGGATGGCGAAAGGGAGATCAAGAGGCAAGATAAAAAGCAAAGCGACGCCTCTTTGCAGCTCCCTGGAGAGAAATGAATATGAAGAATTACGAGATGTTCACCTTGATGCTCGACTGCTCGCGCAACGCGGTCTTGAGCCTCCCTTCTTTGAAGAGGCTGATCGACTTGCTTGAGAAGATGGGCTACGACTCTTTGATGCTCTACACCGAGGACACCTACGAAGTGGATGGGGAGCCTTATTTTGGCTATCTCCGCGGCAGATACACATCTTCTGAGCTCAAGGAGATCTGCGAGTATGGGAAAGCCCATAACGTCGAGCTCATCCCTTGCATCCAGACCCTCGCCCACCTCGACTGCATCTTCAAGCACGAGGCTTACGCGGGGATCAACGACACCAATGACATCCTCCTCGTCGATGAGCCCAGGACCTACGAGCTCATCGAGAATATGTTCGCCTCGCTCGAGAAATCCTTCATCTCGCGCAAAGTCCATCTCGGGATGGACGAGGCGCATATGCTTGGCCTAGGGAAATTCAAGGACAAACATGGCGTCGAGAATCGCGTGGACATCTTCGTCAGACACCTCAAGAGAGTGTATGAGATCGCAATAAAGCACGGCTTCGAGCCGATGATGTGGTCGGATATGTTCTTCCGCCTCGCCAGCGGGGGAGAATATTACGACCTAGACGCGAAACTCGATCTCGCTAAACTGGCTGGCATGCCGCCTGTCAAGCAGGTCTATTGGGATTATTACCATAAAGACAAGGCCACCTACGAAAGGATGATCGACCTCCACCGCGAGATAAACGACGACGTCATCTTCGCTGGGGGCGTTTGGACCTGGGCGGGCTTCGCGCCTTTGCTCACCTACGCCGAGCAGGTCAGTGCCCCAGCCCTGGAGGCCTGCAGGGAGAAAGGCGTCAAGAAAGTAATAGTCACCGCTTGGGGCGACGATGGGGCGGAATGCTCGATATTCTCCGCTCTCACCTCGCTTTTCTATATCAGGGAATACGCTTTGGGGATCGAAGACAAAAAGAAGATTGAAGAGGATTTCAAGGCGATGTTCGGCTGCGAATGGTCCGACTTCAAATTATTGGAAAAGCCCAATGCTTTGAGCCACGCCAGAAAAGACGGCTCGTTGCTCGTAAATCCCTCCAAATACTTCCTTTACAACGATCCCTTGCTTGGACTCTTCGACAGCCGCGTCAACCTTGACGATGAGGCGCTTTATGCAAGCTGCGCGAAAGAACTTGAAGAAGCCTCGAAGCGCGTCGGTGAGTTCGGCTATCTTTTCGCTAATCTCTCTTCCCTTTGCTCCCTTCTTTCCGTGAAGCTCGGGCTCGGCGCGAAATTGCGGGAAGCTTACCAAAACAAAGACAAGGAAGCCCTCTCCTCCATTCTCCCTCTCATCGACGAATGCATCTTTAGGCTGGACGCTTTCTCCTTGGAATTCCGCTCCTATTGGAGAAAAGAGAGGAAACCGCAGGGACTAGAGGTCGTCCAGGCGCGCAATGGCGCGCTGAAAGAGAGGCTCTGCGAAGCCAAAAGAGCGGTGGTGGCCTATCTTTCTGAAGACGAGGCAATCCCAGAACTAGAGGAGAAAATCCTCCCCATATGCCAAAACGAGGAAGATGAGAAAGAGCCGATTGTGTACAACCTCTATCTTCGCATCTTCTCCAACGGGCGCAGTTGAACATGAAGAACGAGGACTCGCTTTTCAAAACCCCGTCTAATTTGCGCGTCGCCAATCAGCGGAGCGTCATGGAGGCCATTCGCGTAAGGCCTTCTAGCTGCAGCGAGCTTTCCGAGTCCCTTGGGCTTTCCAATCCCGCCCTCAAGAACATCACGGACGAGCTCCTCAAAGAAGGGCTCATCCTTCAGTTCGCCCCCGCCAGCGAAAAAAAGAAAAGCCGCGGGAGGGCTAAGACGATATATGGCATCAACGACGGGGTCGGCGTCTTCGCGGCCGCTGATCTTTCAGGCCGCGACCTGAGCGTCTGCATCGGGGACGCCAACAACAGGATCCTCGCCAGGGACGAAGTCAAGAACGTCCTTCTCATCGACAACGACGCTTTGGAGCAAGTCGCCGCGAAGATAGAGGGATTGCTGAAATCGCCTGCCGTCAACGGGAAAAAGCTGCTTGGCGTATGCATATCCTCCCCTGGCAAAATCGACCAGCAAACTTCTTTTTTCATCGCTGCGCCGCGCTTCGTCAATTACCGTCAGGTGAACCTTAAAGAGTTCTTCGAATCGCGCCTGCATGTCCCGGTCGAGGTGCATAACGACATCGACATGGGCTTGGTGGGGGAGGCGAGGTTCGGATCCATCCCCAAAGAAGCGAGAAATGTTTATTTCGCCTTCATCGACATCACCTCGGGCTCCAGCCTCATGATCGACGGGCATATGTACCGGGGAAGCAATGGCTACGCGGGGGAGATGCCGAACATCAATCCCGTCGACGAGGTCTCCGCGACCTGCAACGACCGTTTCTTCACCCTCACCGACCTCTACCTTAAGATAAAGGAGCTTGGGAAAGAGGAAGGCGATCCTTTCTACAAGAAGGACATCTTCCATCTTAGCGAGGTCATCGAACGTTATAAGCAGAAAGACAAGATCGTCCTCAAGGCTCTCGATTATTCGGCCAGAGTCAACGCTTTGAAGCTGCTTTTCATCGCGAACCTCCTCGATCCGGACTGTATTTGTCTTGAGGGCAGGATCTTCGACTTCGGGAAGCCGTATTTCGACTCGATCCTCAAATACTTCAGGCTTTACGACGCCAATTTCAACACCGCCTTGATCATCCTTTCGTCTTTGAGCCACGACTCCAATATCCTCGGCGCCGTGAGCACAGCAAACGACCATTATCTCCTCGTCCGCTTCGCGGAGATGGCCAATAAGAGGACCTCGCGTGAGGGCTACGACCTAGATGAGTACTTCGTCAAGCGCCTCTAAACGGCTAACCAAGCTCGAGTTCATCGACGTGAGCTCGGAATACGTGAAGAGAAAGCAGCACACGATCGTTCTGCGCCACGTCTCTTTCAAGGTGCGCGAGGGAGAGAAGGTGGCTCTTGTCGGGCCTTCTGGCTCAGGCAAGACGACGCTCCTTAAAACCATCCTCGACATCCAGGATTACGGCGGTCAGATCCTGCTCGATGGCAGGGACATCGAAAGCGTGCCCCTCAGAGACCGCCACCTCGCCTACATCGCCCAGCGCAGAGTCCTTTATCCTTTTCTCAGCGTCTACGACAACATCGCTTTCCCTTTGAAAAGGAAACGCATGGATGGGGAGGCTATAAAAAGGAAAGTGCGCGAGGTCGCGAAGACCCTCGGCATCGAGCTCCTTTTGCCAAGGAGAATAGGGCAGCTCTCGCTGGGGCAGCAGCAGAAGGTCGCCCTCGCGAAAGCCCTCTGCTCGGGGGCCTCGCTATATCTTTTCGATGAGCCATTTTCCAACCTTCCCCAAAGCGCGAAGAAGGAGATATGGGATTCTTTGAATCTCGTTTCCTCGCTAAGCGGAGCGACCTTTTTCTTCGTGACCCACGACCTTCAAGAGGCTAGCGCCGTCGCCGATCGGGTCATCGTGCTAGAGGAAGGCAAAGTGACCAGGATCGGCGCGCCTTATGAAATAGCGAAAGAAGAAAGCAACTTCCTTGTCGACGGGCTTGAAGGATCCAATCTAGATAAGTAGCGTATGGAAAAGCGTTTCTATGGCAAAAAAGAGGAGGCAAGGGTCGCCTCCCTTCTCAAAAAATACCTCATTGTTTTCTTTACTATCCTGCTTGTTGGGCTAGGAATCACCTTGCTTGTATATTTTCTTACCAATAGAGCGAATTACATATTCACGGAGGTGTTCCTCTGCGTTTTCTTCTTCGTTTACCTTTCCTCCCTCCTTTTCGTCGGATTCTATTTCCTGATGCCTCTTATCGGCAGAAAGGCCTTCCTCAAATCGCTCCGAAACGTGCCTTTGAAGAAAGAGGAGCTTACCTCGTTTGAGCCTTCCGCCTATTCCCTTTACGCGCATGAGCTTGAGTTTGCCGAGCTCAGCGTCACTAACGGCGAAGCCAAGAAGATCTTCCTCGTCGAGAGAGCCAAGCTAGATGAGCTAAAAGGGGCTAAGCGAATCTTGCTCTGCATCGATGTCGTGGTGGGGGTAAGCGATGAATAAGGCGGTCAAAAATCATTTCAGGCGCTTCTTCCCCCTTTATGGGGCCGCATTGATTGTCTCCATCCTTCTTTGGACGTGGCTCATCCCTTCAAAAGTCGCTTATACAAAAGCTGAGAAAATCGGCATATTCGCCGGATGCAAAAGCGGCGATGAATCGCTTTTCTCAAGCGTCATCCTCTCTAATGTAGAAGAGGTTAAGCAAGTCGACGTCTATAGCTGCGACCCCAGCGACTCCTATTACGGGACCGTAATTGGAAGCAAAGGGAAATACTCCTGCGATTTCTTTTTGCTTCCCGAAGGCTCATTCGAGGATTCTTTGGTCCAGTCTTTGTGCGCGCCTCTCAAGCAGGAGGACCTTTCTTCTTGCTTCGGGGAGGGCTTCGACTATTTCTCCATCGAAGGCAGGACCTACGGGATCAAGCTCTACAAAGGGGAGAGGCGTTACCTTTCTTCTTTCTTGAGCTACGATGATGAGAGCTCGAAAGACTATCTCCTCCTCTTCAATAGGGAGTCGGAGAACCTCAACACCCTTCTGCAGGATAGGGGAGGGGTCAACGACAATGCGGTGAGGGCCGCGAAGGCGCTTCTGGATTATGGGAAATAAAGGCAAGAGCAAAAACAAGAGAAGGAAGCCGTGGGGCTATTCGGAGACGGAGTTCTCCGAAGCCTCCCTTCCCCATAACCGCTTCGAGGTCTTCGCCGACCTAGTCAAGACGCGCTGGCGCCTTTTCCTCTTGATCGGAGCGATCCTTTTCCTTTTCTTCCTTCCTCTTATCGGCTCTTTGGCCGCGGAGAATCTCTATTCATCCTCTTTGTACGCTTCCTATAAAAACGGCGAGATCGAAGCCGGCGCATACCAAAGCCAGCTCTTCGCCGAAAAATGCCTTTTCCTTCTCGTTGAGTTCCTTTGCCTTTTGCTTCTTTCAATCCCGTTCGCCGGGCTTGGAAGGGTATACCGTCTCCTCGTCCATTATGAGCCTCTCGAATTCAAATCGGATTTCGCCAGGGGGCTCAAAGAGAACGCCTCGCACGTCTTCGCCCTCTTCTTCATCGCCTCGCTTCTTTTTTGCCTCTCTTCGGTGCTTTCCTCTTATTTCATGGTTTCCGGCAGCAAGGATTTCTGGCAGACCATCGTCTTCTTCGCCCCGATATTCGTCTTCTTCGTTCTCTTTTTCCCTTCCTTCACCCTCGTCTACTGCCAGATCCCTTTCTACAACAACCCCTTCTCGCTGAGCCTAAAAAACGGCTTCAAGCTTTATCTTGGCTCCCTGCTGCAGGCTTTCCTTTTCGCTTTCCTTTCCATCGCCCCTCTTTTCCTTTTGATGCTGGGGAATTTCTACGTCGTCCTGGTAACGATCTCCCTCTTCCCTCTTATCTACCTCCCCTTGTCACTTCTTGCTCTCTTCCTCGGCAGCGTCTCCATCTTCGATAGGTCGATCAATAAGAACGAATACCCTGAGCTCGTCGACAAGGGGATATTCCGCATCAAGAAAAAGTGAGGCGCGATGCCTCTTTTAAGAAAAAGCCCCATCGTTTCGACGGGGCTTTCTTCGTCTTCGGCCTTACTTGCC